>NC_015391.1:1286764-1961029 GCF_000195575.1 Carnobacterium sp. 17-4
GGCTCAGTCATGTCGACGACTCCTTTTTTTATTTTAAACGTTACATGCTATCATGCATTGTACGATTAATAACATCTAATTGTTGTTCACGCGTTAGTTTAATAAAGTTAACTGCATAACCTGACACACGGATAGTTAATTGTGGATAATTTTCCGGATGATCCATCGCGTCAACTAATGTTTCGCGGTTAAAGACATTAACATTCAAATGGTGACCGCCTTTTTTAGCATAACCATCTAATAGACTTGCTAAGTTTTCTTGTTGGATGTCGTCTTCTTTACCTAAAGCTTTAGGAATAATAGAGAACGTATTTGAAATACCATCTAGTGAGTATTTATAAGGAATTTTAGCTACAGAAGTTAAACTTGCTAAAGCTCCATGTGTATCTCTGCCATGCATTGGGTTCGCACCTGGTGCAAATGGTTCTCCAGAACGACGTCCGTCAGGTGTATTTCCTGTCTTTTTACCATAAACTACATTAGATGTAATCGTTAAAATTGAAGTAGTATGAACGGCATTACGATATGCTGGATGTTTTTTCACTTTTGACATGAATGTTTTTAACAACCAAATTCCGATATCATCTACACTGTCATCATTGTTCCCGAATTTAGGATAATCGCCTTCGATTTCATAATCGACTACCAAGCCATTTTCATCACGGATTGTTTTTACTTTTGAGTGTTTGATTGCAGATAATGAGTCAACTGCTACGGAGAAACCTGCAATACCTGTTGCCATTGTTCTCATAATATCACTGTCATGTAACGCCATTTCAATGCGTTCATATGAATATTTATCATGCATAAAGTGAATGATATTTAAAGTATTTAAATACAATCCGGCAATCCATTCTAATAATACATCGTATTTTTCCATTACTTCGTCATAGTCTAAGTACTCTGAAGTAATTGATTGGTATTTTGGAGCAACTTGATCTTTTGTTTTTTCATCTACCCCACCATTGATTGCATACAAGAGCGTTTTGGCTAAGTTAGCACGTGCTCCGAAGAACTGCATTTGTTTCCCAATACGCATAGCTGAAACACAACAAGCAATTCCATAATCATCGCCCCACTCTAAGCGCATGATGTCATCATTTTCATATTGGATCGCACTTGACGTAATAGAAGCTTTTGCACAAAACTTTTTAAAGTTCTCAGGAAGTCTTGTAGACCATAATACTGTTAAGTTTGGTTCTGGAGCAGGTCCTAAGTTAGAGAGTGTGTGTAAGAAACGGTAACTGTTTTTTGTTACCAGATGTCTTCCGTCATCACCTAATCCAGCAATTGCTTCCGTCACCCATGTAGGATCACCTGAGAATAAATCATTGTATTCTGGAGTACGTGCAAATTTTACTAAACGTAATTTCATAATAAAATGGTCTGTGATCTCTTGTGCTTCAGCTTCAGTAAGGATGCCTTGTGCTAGATCACGTTCAATGTAGATATCCAAAAATGTAGATGTACGTCCTAGAGACATTGCAGCTCCATTTTGTTCTTTTACAGCAGCTAAATAACCAAGATATAACCATTGGAAAGCTTCTTGTGCAGTTTGAGCTGGTCGTGAAATATCAAATCCATAAATTCTTCCTAACTCATTCAATTCATTCAAAGCACGAGTCTGCTCATTTAATTCTTCACGATCGCGTATGATGTCTTCACTCATAGTGCCGTATCCTTTATCGGCTAAATCTTTTTTCTTTTCTTCAATCAAACGATCAACACCATACAAAGCAACTCGTCTATAGTCACCAATGATACGTCCACGTCCGTAGGCATCTGGTAAACCGGTAATTACACCACTACGTCTTGCAGCACGAATTTCAGGTGTGTAAGCATCGAATACTCCTTGGTTATGTGTTTTACGGTAATCTCTAAAAATATGAGAAACTTCCGGATCGATTTCATACCCATATGATTCTGCTGCTAGTTCACTCATTCGGATACCACCAAAGGGTTGTAGCCCACGTTTAAAAGGTTTATCGGTTTGGAATCCTGTAATACGTTCTAGTTCTTTATTTAAGTAACCGGCTTCATGAGAAGTGATAGAGGAAACAACTTTAGTATCCATATCTAATACTCCGCCTGCATCACGTTCTTTAGTATTCAGTTCCATTACTTGTTTCCATAATAATTCAGTAGCTTCTGTAGGACCTTCTAAAAATTCATCTGTCCCATCATAAGGTTTGTAATTCTGTTGAATGAAGTCACGTACATTGATTTCTTCTTGCCATACTCTTCCTTTAAAGCCTTTCCATTGTTCCATATTCAAACATCCTCCTTTTTATCTGTTGAACTAATCTAACAGATTCTTCATGCTCATTATAACACGAACTAAAAACAAATCAATTGATTTTAGTTACTAAAATGATATTTAATCATTAATAAACATTAATTTAAAGGGTTTAAAGGTATTTTTGTTGTTTTTAATATCTTTTTATTTTTGTACACTTTTTCACAAAAATACAAACTGTACTACTAAATTATAAAACAGACCAAAAAAGGTGTAGCTGTTAGGCTACACCTTTTCTCTACTTCGTTTCTTTAACTAATAAATCTTTTTTGATCTCGATAGGTGTTCCATCGGCTACTTCATCCAAAATAAATGATCCATTTGAATAACGATCACTTATGGCATAGGATGCACTAGATAACGGAATTTCTTTCCCTTTTGAGGTTAAGATAACATAATGGTCTTCTTTAGATACTTCAAAAGCAAAAGCTACACGATGAGGATTTTTCTTTAATTCTCTTAAGAGCAGTAACCCTCGTTTAGCTCTGCCTAGTGATTCAAAATCAAGAATGTTCATTTTTTTAATTGATCCACGATGCGTTAAAATCATTAACTCTTTTTTAGAAGCTTCAACATCTATTAAAACGCCATTTATAACATAGTCGCCCTCTTTAAGATTGATTGATTTTACACCAGCCGCTTTTGAACCGACAACTGGAACTTCTTCTAAAGAATAACGCAAGCCAAATCCTCTATGAGTGACTAAGAAGACATCTTTTAACAATGGATTTTCTGTATGAATAATATTTATCAGTTCATCCGTAGCTGTTTTAAGTTTTATTGCTGAAAAAGATTTATTCTTATAATTACGCCCAATAACGTATTCTGAAACAGCTGTTTGTTTAATGTACCCCTCTTTAGTAATAAAGGTAAATGTTGCTTGAGGTAGTTGCTGCGTAATACCAAAAACTTTCACAACTGTTTCATCGGCAGAAAAAGCAATATTTTGTGATAAATGCTCTCCCATGTCCTTCCATCTTAAATCAGAAATTTCATTAACTGGACGGTAAATGATATTCCCTTTGCTAGTAAATATCAAAAGATGATTCAATGTATTCAGCTGTTGAATATAGAGTGGGTAATCTCCTTCTTTAATTCCTAACTCATTAGGTTTAGAAGCACCATATGAACGCAGACTGGTTCTCTTAATGTATCCTTCTTTTGTAACTGAAACAATAACCTCTTCTGAAGCAATCAAAACTTCAGTATCAATTTTCAATTCTTCGATTTGATCTTGAATAACAGTAAGTCGAGGTGAAGCGTAATTTTTCTTCACTTCAGCTAATTCCTTTTTCATCACTTTATCTAACTCTTTAGAACTTGATAAAATTTTGTTATAAGATATGATAGCTCTGCTTAAAGCAGCTGCTTCATTCTCTAACGCTGTGATATCGGTATTAGTCAATCGGTACAGTTGCAAAGAAACAATCGCTTCAGCTTGGATTTCAGTGAAATCAAAACGTTCAATCAAATTTTCTTTTGCATTTTTTTTATCTTTACTGCTGCGAATAGCGTCAATTACTTGATCTAAAATAGATAAAGCTTTAATTAGTCCAGAAACGATGTGTTGTCTACTTTCAGCTTTACGAAGATTGTAATTCGTTCTTCTAGTAAGCACTTCTCGTTTATGCTCTAGATAGGCCTCAATCATTCTATTGATTCCAGATTGCTTAGGTCTTTTTTTTATCAATGGCAACCATATTAAAATTGTAAGCAACTTGTAAATCAGTATTTTTCAATAAATAATTTAAAATTCCTTTTGCATTTGCTTCTTTTTTTAATTCAACTACAATTTGAAGACCGTTACGATCGGATTCATCACGGACTTCGGCAATACCGTCAACTTTTTTATTCAACCGAATTTCATCCATTTTACGAACTAAAACAGCTTTATTTACTTCATAAGGAATTTCATTGATAACGATCTGTTCTTTACCGCCTCTAACTTCCTCGATTCGGGTTTTAGAACGGACAATGATTTTTCCTTTTCCAGTTTCATAAGCTTGTTTTATTCCAGCTACACCTTGTAGAATAGCTCCAGTTGGAAAATCAGGTCCTTTAATATGCTGCATTAAATCTGATACAGATGCATCTGGATGATCAATTAAGTGAACCGTTGCATCAATTACCTCTCCTAAATTATGAGGAGGGATATCTGTTGCATAACCTGCAGAGATTCCAGTAGCCCCATTTACAAGTAAATTAGGGTAGCTAGCTGGAAATACGGTTGGTTCTTCGTCTGTATCATCAAAGTTTAAAACAAAATCAACGGTTTCTTTGTCGATATCCCTTACTAACTCAGCAGATATTTTTGATAAACGTGCTTCAGTATACCGCATAGCTGCAGGTGGATCTCCATCCATACTCCCGTTGTTCCCGTGCATTTCAATCAAAACTTCTCGTTGTTTCCAATTTTGACTCAATCGGACCATCGCCTCATAGACACTGCTGTCCCCATGCGGGTGATAATTCCCGATTACGTTTCCCACTGTCTTAGCCGATTTTCTAAATCCTTTGTCTGACGTATTGCCTTCTACGTTCATTGCATATAAAATGCGACGTTGAACCGGTTTTAAACCATCCCGAATATCTGGTAAAGCTCGTTCTTGAATAATATATTTTGAATAGCGTCCAAAACGATCTCCCATTACTTCTTCCAGGGTCAATTCCTGAATATCCGCTCTATTCTCCATCTTCGACACTTCCTTCATCTACTGTTTCAATTTGATCCATAATTTGACTGTTTTCTAAAATACTGCCGCCTTCTTCGAAAGTAAACTCTACGTGAGATTCGATCCATTTACGTCTAGGTTCTACTTTATCTCCCATTAAGACGGAGACACGTTTTTCAGCTTGGGCAGCATCGTCAATTTTCACTCGGATTAATGTGCGAGTTTCTGGGTTCATTGTTGTATCCCATAGTTGGTCCGCATTCATTTCACCTAGCCCTTTGTAGCGTTGCAAAATATAATTTTTGCCAAAATCTTTTGTGACTTGAACTAACTCGTCATCTGTCCATGCATAAGCAATTTTTTCTTTTTTACCAATACCCCTTGATAATTTATATAACGGTGGTAAAGCTAAATAGACTTTTCCCGCTTCAAAAAGAGGTTTCATGTAACGATAAAAGAACGTTAGCAACAGTGTTTGAATATGCGCTCCATCGGTATCCGCATCGGTCATGATGATGATTTTATCGTAGTTGCAGTCTGCAATATCAAATTCTGGTCCAACACCTGCACCGATCGTATAGATCATAGTGCTGATTTCTTCATTTTTCATAACGTCTTGCAATTTAGCTTTTTCCGTGTTGATTACTTTCCCACGAAGAGGTAAGATGGCTTGAAATTTACGGTCTCGGCCTTGTTTTGCCGAACCACCAGCTGAATCTCCCTCAACCAAGTACAATTCATTACGCTTAGCATTCTTACTTTGAGCTGGCGTTAGTTTGCCAGACAAAAGGGTGTCATTTTTTTTGCGTTTTTTTCCATTACGACTTTCTTCACGCGCTTTTCTAGCTGCGTCACGCGCTTCTCTTGCTTTTAGTGCCTTACGGATCAATTGTTGGCTAAGATCGCCATTTTCGATCAAATAAAAGTTTAGTTGATCACTTACAACCGTCTCTACAGCCGACCTTGCTTGCGGAGTACCCAATTTACTTTTCGTTTGACCTTCAAATTGCAAAAGATTCTCTGGTATACGAATGGAAATAACGGCTGCTAGACCTTCTCTAAAGTCTGTACCTTCTAAATTTTTCTCTTTTTCTTTCAGTAAATTAACTTTACGCGCGTACTCATTAAAAGTCTTCGTGATAGCTGTCTTCATACCCGCTTCATGGGTACCACCATCTTTTGTCCGTACGTTGTTAACAAAAGATAAAATCGTTTCAGAATAGCCGTCATTGTATTGAAAAGAAAATTCAACTTCAATCTCGTTATTTTCGCCTTCAAAGTAAGCTACGGGTGTTAAATTGTCTTTGTCTTCATTCAAATAGCTGACAAATTCTTTAATTCCTTCTTCGTAATAAAAAACTTCTGATTGTTCGTTTCGTTCATCGGTTAGGGTTATGCGCAAACCTTTTAATAAGAAAGCCGATTCTCTTAAACGTTCTGCCAATACATCGTACGATAAATTAGTCGTGGTAAAAATCGTAGGATCAGGCTTGAAGTGCACAATGGTTCCATTTTTTTCATTATTGGTTTTAATTTTCTTTAGAGATCCTTTGGCTTTTCCACCTTCAACAAATTTTTGTTGGTAATGGACGCCTTCACGAATGATGGTAACGGTAAGCCATTCAGATAATGCGTTAACCACACTTGCTCCCACACCATGCAGACCTCCTGAAGTCTTGTAGCCGCCTTGGCCAAACTTACCTCCTGCATGCAATACCGTGAAAATAACTTGGACAGTAGGGATGCCAGATGAATGCATTCCAATTGGCATACCGCGCCCATTATCTTTGACACTGATGCTATTGTCTTTATGCAATGTTACATCGATTTCAGTTCCAAAGCCAGATAATGCTTCATCAACTGAATTATCCACTATTTCATAAACTAAATGGTGCAAACCACGTGCATCCGTAGATCCAATGTACATACCCGGTCTTTTTCTTACCGCTTCTAATCCTTCTAGTACTTGGATCGAATCATCGTTATACTCTTTATTTAACTCTTTTGGCATACTAAAACTCCTTAAGGCTTTAAACATAAAGTGATTCCTACTTATCTATTCAACAAAACAATGGGTATTATTTTAGCTGGACACAAGTAGTTTCTTGCTTTATCTTAAAGTTTTCTCTAGTCTCTTTTTAATTCTCCAGTAAGGTTAACCCATACTAGCATCAATCAACTGCTTCATTTTAGTGAAGCACCTTTTTAATCATACTCTATATTTTAAGGAATAGAAAGCACTAAACAGTAGTTTTTTTTATAAAAACCGAAAATACGTTCGCCTTAAAACAAGAAGAATTCTCTTCTCATTAAACTATTTATTTTTTTGAATTGCAAGCCAGCGGAGAAAAGGTCCTTATTTAGCGTTCATTGGCCTTTGTGAATAAAACGGTTTTTATCTAGCCTTCTAATACGATAAATGGTAAAATGATGAATACGTTAATCTATGTATACTGCATTTCAAGGAGAGAAGTTTGTTGATTAAAATCATACTCATGTTTATTATTGCTTATTTACTAGGTTCAATTCCTTCAGGTGTTTGGGTTGGGAAAAAGATTTACGGAAAAGATATCCGTCAGTTTGGCAGTGGAAACTCTGGAACAACAAATACATTTAGAGTATTAGGAAAAACTGCTGGAACAGTCGTATTGTTGGCTGATGTA
Source organism: Carnobacterium sp. 17-4 (assembly GCF_000195575.1). Taxonomy (NCBI): domain Bacteria; kingdom Bacillati; phylum Bacillota; class Bacilli; order Lactobacillales; family Carnobacteriaceae; genus Carnobacterium; species Carnobacterium sp. 17-4. The sequence continues at coordinate 1,294,396 of NC_015391.1, forward strand.
TTAAAAGGAACACTGGCTGCTTGTTTGCCTTTATTGTTTCATGTGCCAATCAATCCAATGGTTATCGGTTTAGGAGCTATAGTTGGTCATACTTACCCCTTATTTGCTCAATTTAAAGGTGGCAAAGCGGTGGCTACAAGTGCAGGTGTTTTATTAGCCTACAACCCACCATTCTTTATTTACAGTGTGTGTCTATTCTTAGTCTTATTATTCTTAACCAGAATGGTAAGTCTGTCAAGTATGATCTCATTACCACTCATTACCCTTTCGAGTTTATTTATCGGGGATTGGATCTTAACAACAATTGCGTTTATCTTGACCCTCTTTATTATTTATAGACATCGAGAAAATATTAAACGTATCCGGAATGGTACAGAAAGTAAAGTTCCATTTGGTTTAGGGTATAAAAAAGACGAGAAAGATTCTTTTTAATAGAACGTAACATCAAAGGAACTGGGACATCATGTCTCAGTTCCTTTTTGTCTGCATTTAAGTTAGAGAGATCGTATAGTTAGCAGAAAATGACTCTGCACCCTCTAGTTGTTGTATACCAAGTTTGTCATTCAACTCACCTGTAAACTCACTTGAATCTGCAATCCCATACCACGGCTCAATACAAACAAAAGGAGCCTCTTTTTTAGGAGGGGACCAAATACCTGTATAGGGAAAGCCTTCAAAAGTGATTGATACGGAATGAGTTGTTTTTTCAGAGTTGATTGAAAAAACATTTTTTCCTTTGGTTTCATAAATCAAAGCGTCATTATCAAATAAAGCTCTTTTTAAGTCGATCTCTGTATTGGTTTGAGCTAATGTGGTACTTTCTAAGTCTAAGTATGGACCGACTAATGGAATTTGACGGCGAGATCGTCTAGGTAAGAAAGCTAAATAGTAATCTTCAAACGTGGTATTACTAGTCAGTGGAACATTGAATCCAGGATGGCCTCCAATAGAAAAATACATTACTTCAGATTCGTCTGTGTTTTTTACAAAATAGCTGACGTTAACCGTGTTTTTTTTCAGGGTATACGTTAACGATAATTGAAAATCAAATGGATAGTGTTCTTTTGTTTGCAATGAAGAAGTGGTCGTTAACCGCACAGTCGTCTCTGTTTGTTCTTCTACTTGAAAATCACTGTCTCTTGCAAATCCGTGTTGATTTAATGCATAGGTTTTTCCATTGTAACGATATTCATCATTTTTTAAACGCCCAACAATTGGAAATAAAACAGGAGCTTTTCTACCCCAAAAATCTGGGTCTCCTTGCCATAAGTATTCTAACCCTTCATCTGTACGTTTGATACTTTGAAGTTCAGCACCCTTTGTAGAAATAGATACCGTTAACAGCTCATTCTTTAATGTGATCAATTTTATCTGCCTCCTCATTTGCAACTCATTCTTTCTATTGTTACGGAATTATACGGATGTAAAAAAGCAATCCTTTAATACTGTTAAGTTAAAGGATTACTTTTTATACTTTAAAATTCATTAATAGATCGATTCTTTCTCTAATGCATCAATAAATTTTTCATTCTGTACTTTAATATAGGTGCCTTTCATTCCTAATGATCTGGATTCAATAATGCCGCCAGATTCTAACTTACGCAAGGCATTAACAATGACCGAACGGGTGATTCCAACTTTATCCGCCACATTAGAAGCTGTTATGCGACCTTCAGTACCATCTAATTCTTCAAAAATAGCCTTGATAGCCTTTAGTTCACTATAAGACAGCGTCTTGATCGCCATCTGAACAGTTGCCGTATTGCGAGCAGATTCAGCGATTTGAGTAGACTTCTTAAATAAAATCTCTATTCCAACAACCGTTGCTGCATGCTCACCCAAGATTAAATCAGCGTCGTCAAACACTGGTTGCAAACGTGCGAGTAAAAGTGTCCCTAATCGCTGCCCTGCTACAAAAACAGGAATGACTGTTGTCAAGCCTTCTACAAACATATCTCTTGTTTCAATTGGAAAGACGGTATAGTCACTTTCAATATCAATATTGGCTCTTGTTTCATAAATTTCTAACATACTGCGTGTATACTTTTCGGAGAATTTTTCATCCACGAGCATTTGTTTCACACGTTCGTTATTGATTTCATGTTTTTCATGATAGCCGAGCAAGTTTCCAGCGTCATCAATCAAATACGTGTTTGCATTAAGAATATCGCCTAATACAATCGCCATATCAGTGAAAGCTAATTTTCCATCCGTTGACGAATCCTTCTTTACAACGCCACCCTTTGTTTGTAATAGGTAATTAATTTTGCGCATTTTTTGCAGTAAATCATTCATGAGAAGCCTCCATCATTCTTTTTATAAAATGTAGCGACTTAAATCTTTGTCTTCTACAATGTGTTCAATTTTTTCGTTGACATAATTTTCAGTAATGGTAATGTCTCCCATTTGCATATCAGGTGCTTCAAATAATAAATCTTCTAGTAATTTTTCTAAAATCGTATGCAAACGTCTGGCTCCGATATTATCCGTCTCATGGTTTACTTGATAAGCAATGTCAGCTAACCGTTCAATCGACTCATACGTAAAAGTGATGTTGACATTTTCAGTCCCTAACATCGCAATATATTGTTTGAGTAACGCATTATCTGGTTCTGTTAGAATTTTTACAAAATCTTCTTTAGTTAAATCATCTAACTCTACACGAATAGGGAATCTTCCTTGCAATTCAGGAATTAAATCACTTGGTTTAGAGACATGGAACGCTCCAGAAGCAATAAATAAGATATGGTCGGTTTGAATTGGACCATATTTTGTGCTAACTTGTGACCCCTCAACGATTGGCAATATGTCTCGTTGGACACCTTCTCGAGAGACAGTCCCACTATTTTCATTTTTAGAGGTGATTTTATCAAACTCGTCAATGAAGATAATGCCGGCATTTTGTGCCAGATCTACAGCCATCGATTGAATGTCTTCTTGATTGACTAATTTAGCTGATTCTTCTTGGATAAACAGTTCAATGGCTTTCTTTACAGTAACCGTACGTTTAACTTTTGACTTTGGACGTAAAGCACCTAAAGTTTCATTTAAATCAATACCCATTTGTTCCAATCCGGCACCCATAGGAGAGTTCATTGATTTTTTTTGACTTTCTACTTGTATCGTCAGTTCCCTTTCATCTAAAAGGCCATTACGAATTTGTTGTTTCATTGTTTCACGGTCTGTCGAAATGGCTTCCGTTACTTCTTCTTCCTCTTCTTCAGCTTGTGGAGCTAATTGATTAGGATCTACTCCCATATTTTTAAACATCGACTCAAGAGGGTTACTACTAGTGCTTTGTCGTTTTTCTTTTTTTATCCCCGGTATCAGTATTTTTACAATACGCTCGATTGCATTTTTTTCTGCTCGAGAATAGACTTGTGAGTATTGTTGTTTTTCTACAATTTGAATCGAAGCTTCTACTAAATCGCGCACCATAGATTCAACGTCTCGTCCGATGTAGCCGACTTCTGTAAATTTAGTGGCTTCCACTTTTACAAATGGCGCTCGAACAATGGTAGCTAAACGTCGAGCAATCTCTGTTTTACCAACCCCTGTTGCACCAATCATTAACAAATTTTTAGGTGTGATTTCTTTTTGCATAGCTTCATCTAATTTTAAACGTCTTTGTCGATTGCGTAAGGCGACAGCAACTGACTTTTTAGCCATTGTTTGTCCAATAATGTATTTATCTAACTCAGCAACGATCTCTCTTGGAGTCATGTCTTCTTTAGTCATCATTTAGTTCACTCCTTATAGTTCTTCAACAATAATATTGTGATTCGTAAATACACAGATGTCTGCAGCAGTTGTTAAGCTTTCTTGAGCAATTTGAGCTGCTGTTAAATCTTTCCCAAGTTTTTTTAACGCTCGTCCAGCAGCAAGTGCAAAGTTTCCACCTGACCCAATGGCTAATATTCCATCGTCTGGCTGGATAACTTCTCCGCCACCTGATACCATCAACATCTCTTCTTTGTTCATTACGATCAGTAACGCTTCAAGTTTTTGCATTGCACGATCAGAACGCCATTCTTGAGCCAATTCTACAGCTGCACGAGTTAGATTTCCCTTGTATTCATGTAATTTGGCTTCGAATTTTTCTTCTAGAGTAAAAGCATCCGCAACACTCCCAGCAAACCCGACCAACACTTCATCGTTATAAATGCGACGAACTTTTCGAGCAGTGCCTTTCATGATTACTTGTTCGCCCATAGTTACTTGACCGTCTCCGGCCATTGCACATTTTCCATTATGCTGAATAGCAAAAATAGTTGTTGCATGAAATTCTGTCATTGTTTTTTTCCTCCAGTCAATTATCCAAACCTTAGGCTCTTGGATGAAATTGGCGATAATTTTTTTGTAAAAGATCCTTAGTCACATGAGCATAAATCTGAGTTGAAGATAAACTCGCATGGCCCAATAGTTCTTGAACAGTCCGCATATCAGCTCCATTATTCAATAAATGGGTCGCAAAGGAATGACGCAACATATGCGGATGGATATCAGAAGTTAAGCTGCTTCTTTTAATTACTTGGTTTAGGACATATTCGATACCAGTAGCCGTTATTGGGTCACCATGATGATTAACAAATAAAAAATCATGAATCCGTTTGTGTTTTGTCATTAAAGGAGTACGGCTCTTTTCCATATAATCGCGAATAGCAACAGCCGCATAATGGCCAAATGGAACATAACGCTCTTTATTCCCCTTACCACGGATCAATAAGACACTTAATTCAAAATCAATGTCTTTTAACTTAATGCCACTACATTCGCTCACTCGTATACCAGTACCATACAGCACTTCGAGGATGGCTTCATTACGAAAATCTAGCGGGCCATCTCCTTTTACTGCTTCAAATAAAGCATCCATTTCTTTTTCATAAAAAAACTTAGGCAAACGAAGCGTTTTCTTTTTGAGATGGACATAAGAAAACGGATTGTCTTTAACTAGCTGATTTTTTAATAAGAATTGATAAAAATGCGCGTAAGCTCGAAATCTTTCTTGAAATACTGTTTCGACTTAACCCTTGTTCATTTAATTCACCTAAATAGATACGTACATCCTGAAGAGTCACGCTATTAAAATCCGTATCCCCTGTTTGATTTAAAAATAATTCAAAATGAGTGATATCTTCTTGATACGCTTTTTTAGTCAGCTCAGAATAGTGTCTTTCAATAATCAAATACTGTAAGAATGTCTCTTTAATCGTTTGATCTATCAAGAATAATCCCTCCACTCCTACAACAAAGCTACTTTATCATACAAATATTTAGATTACAATCGATTAAGATTTAAATTAATTGAATTTTAAAACAATTCAGCTATTTTTAAACAATCGTTATTAAATATGGATGAATTTATGAAGGACTCTTGACTTAGATGCAAAAATACTAGTTAAGTGAGAGCCATTTCTACTCAAACTTAACTAGTATTTATTTTATTTAGCTATTTTATTTTTGGACTTCTTCTTTATAATCACAATTGCTGCAGATGACTTGCTTGCTGCCTTTTGCTTTTTTCTCTACTAAATAATGTTCGCATTTCGGACAGCTGCGTCCAACTGGTTTATCCCATGATACAAATTCGCATGTTGGGTAACGGTCACAGCCATAAAAAATACGATTTTTCTTTGATTTCCGTTCAATTACATGCCCTTCACCACATACTGGACAAGCTACACCTATTTCTTTCACAATGGGTTTAGTGTTACGGCAATCCGGAAAATTACTGCATGCATAAAATTTTCCATAACGACCCAACTTAATCACCATTGGATGTCCGCAAAGCTCACAGTCAAATCCGGCTGGCTCATCTTTGATCTGAACTTTTTCCATATTCTCTTCTGCTTTTTCGACTTCCACAGCAAATGGTTGATAGAATTGATCAATAACTTTTTCCCATTCTTTATTGCCTTCTTCGACTTCATCCAGATTTTTTTCCATATCTGCAGTAAAGTGAACATCCACGATCTGAGGGAAGAACTCATTAATAAGCCCATTCACAATCCCCCCCAGTTCGGTTACTTCAAAACGTTTGTTTTGGAGTTTAACATAATACCTACGTTGAATGGTTTCCAATGTTGGAGCATACGTAGAAGGACGACCTACACCGTTATCTTCCAGCACACGAATCAATGTCGATTCAGAGAAGCGAGCAGGTGGTTGAGTGAAATGTTGTTTTGGCTCGATATCGATCGACTTAACTTTATCGCCTTTTTCCATCTCTGGTAGCAAGTTATCTTTTTCTTCTTTACCTTCATCATTGCCTTCAATATAGACTTTTTGATAACCAGGAAATTTCACTTTAGACCCATTCGCTCTAAAGTAAACATCTTTTTGAGCAATATCGACCTTCATGGTATCAAATACAGCAGGTGTCATTTGACTGGCTACCAATCGTGACCAAATCAGATTATACAATTTATACTGGTCTTTTGTCAGATACTTTTCAACTTCTTTTGGTGTCCGTAACACGCTGGAAGGACGAATACCTTCATGAGCATCTTGGTCGCCTTCAGCTTTTTTTCCAATTCGAGGTTTAGATGCTGCGTATTCTGGTCCAAATTCTTTGATAATGTATTCCGCGGCTTCATTTTTAGCCGAAAGAGCGATTCTGGTGGAATCGGTACGCATATACGTAATCAAACCGACAGCCCCACCACGGCCTAACGAAATTCCTTCATAAAGTTGTTGAGCAACCATCATTGTTTTACGTGTTCTAAAATTTAATTTTCTTGCGGCTTCTTGTTGCAAACTACTTGTCTTAAACGGAAGCGCCGGATTTCTTAACCGTTCCTTTTTCGTAACTGACATGACTTCGAACTGATCGCCATCCAATTCTTTAATAATTTTTTGGACATCTTCAGCATTGCTCAAGGCTTGTTTTTTTCCTTTTAAACCATAAAAATTAGCTTTGAATTTTTTCTTATCTTTTTTGAAATTAGCACCGATTGACCAATACTCTTCCGGTTCAAATCGATTGATTTCATCTTCTCGTTCACAAATCAGCTTTAACGCTACAGATTGTACTCTCCCTGCACTTAAACCTTTTTTAACTTTTTCCACAAAATTGGACTGATGGTATATCCAACAAGTCTATCTAATATTCTTCGAGCTTGTTGTGAATTTACCAAGTCCATATTAATGGAACGTGGTTCTTTGAAGGCATTTTTTACAGCGTCCTTTGTAATTTCATTAAAAACCACACGATTTTTGTCTTCTACATCAAGTCCTAATAAAAAGCTTAGATGCCATGCAATTGCTTCCCCTTCTCTATCCGGGTCAGCTGCGAGAAAAACTTTTTCAGCTTTTTTTGCGTATTTTTTTAATTCCTTGATTAACGGACCTTTTCCTCGTATAGAAATGTACTCAGGTTGGTAATTATTTTCAACATCCACTGCCATACGACTTTTAGGAAGATCACGAATATGTCCTAGGCTAGCTACAACTTTATAATTTCGACCTAAATATTTTTCAATTGTTTTTGCTTTAGCAGGTGATTCTACAATCACCAGGTATTTATATGCCAATGAAATGCTCCTCTCAAATGAGCGTAATTTTTTACTAATTCAGTCGTTCTCTAATCTATAATTGAAATCGTTAATCATCTTATGCTATCTTTAGGCACTTTGTCAACCATCCTTATTTATATTTGTGAAAATAGATGGCATATAATAGAAGAAAAAAACAGTTTTCTCCCATTGAAAACCTTTCCTTTTTTACCATTTCACACTTTTATTCTTGGCACTAAAAAAAACTTCAAAAAAACAGTTGAGCTGTTTCTTTGAAGCGCGCTTTTACTTTTTTATCTATTTAGTTCTTCTAAGATATGCTGTGGCGTTAAGACGCATTTTGCACCATGTAGGATTAGATCATTGGTACCTTCTGAATAAGGATTTGTGATGTTTCCAGGCACAGCAAAAACTTCACGGCCCTCTTGCAGGGCTAAATTAGCTGTGATCAAACTGCCACTGCGATACTTAGCTTCAATGACCAATGTGCCTAATGAAAGGCCCGCAATAATTCGGTTGCGCATCGGAAAATGGTGTTTCAATGGCTTAGTTCCTAATGGGTACTCAGAGATTAGTAAATGATTCTTAGCGATTTCTCTTTGCAGCGATTCATTTTCAAAAGGGTAGTAGTGATCTAACCCCGTCCCTATGATGCCAATCGTCCGTCCGCCTAGTTCAATGGTTTTCTGGTGAACTGCTTTATCAATTCCTTTAGCTAACCCACTTACCGTTGTAATCTCATGACTAATCAATTCAGGCAATAAAAGTGTTAATGCTTTTTCGCCATACGAACTAGTCAAGCGAGATCCAACGATGCCAAGTAATTGCTGATTGAGCAACGAAAGATCTCCTTGATAGAATAACAATGCCGGTGGATTATAGATGTTCTTTAAGTATTCAGGATACGTTTTATCCAAAATAGAAATCCATTTGATTTGCTTATTATCGTACTCGTCCAAGTTTTTCTCTAAATCAACAGCAGCAAAACTATCTATAAATAATCTTGTCTTTGTTGAATTTAGTTGGGCACAACTAGCTAGTTCATAAGCGGTTAAATAAGGGTTATCTATTAAGGCTGAGAGCATACGAATGCGGCTCGTTGCACCAATTCCTTTACATAAAGTTAAATGAAATAGCATCTGATTTAGACTTGTTGTTTGCATGTCACACTCTCCTTTTCTATTGCGAAATGTTCATATTCTATAGATAATTTCCGCAATTAAAGAAGGATGTCATTTTTTACAAAAAAATAACGCAAAAAAAAGGCTGGAACAAAAATCCCAGCCTCTTCTCTATATACGAATATCTATTCTAAAACGTGCTCCAAAAAGCAGACCCGACGTCCATTTCACGAATAATGCTCGATGGTCAATGACCATACTGCGCGTATTCGTTCCAATTATTCGGGCCTAAACGCTTTTTGTACCACTCTCCTTTTTTGCTAAATGGTATTAATACTCCATTAAAGCTAAAATATCGTATCCTTTAATTTTGTCACGACCATTTAAGTCTTTTAATTCAACTAGAAAAGCAGTTCCAACAACTATTCCACCAAGTTTTTCAATCAACTCGATTGTTGCAGCAATCGTTCCACCCGTTGCTAATAAATCATCACAAACAAGAACTTTTTGACCAGGTTTGATGGCATCTTGATGGATCTGCAAGGTATCTTTTCCGTATTCTAAACCATACGTAACTTCAATTGTTTCACGAGGCAACTTCCCTTTTTTACGTGCAGGAGCGAAGCCGATTCCCATTTCATAAGCTACCGGGCAGCCAACAATAAAGCCGCGCGCTTCAGGGCCAACGATCATTTCAACGCCTTTGTCTTTAGCATATTTCACAATTTCGTTCGTGGCAAAACGGTATGCCTCTCCATCCGCCATTAAAGGAGAAATGTCACGAAAAATAATGCCTTTTTCAGGAAAATCAGGGACATCTGCAATATATTTTTTTAAATCCATTGAAACTTTTCCTCCATTCAATTTTAAGGTGTTGCTTTTATTTGTTGTTTCATCCAATTCTCCAACTCAGAAAAATGACTGTAAACAAAAAAGTTTTCAGATTGAATTTGTTTTAGTCGTTTTTGATAAGCTGCTGCTTGCTCTAATTCTTTTTTCTGAACGTCTGTAACGACATTCATAACACCATCTGTTATTGTAACAAATCCAATCTCTAAAAACACTGAAATAATAAAAATTAAATTATTTTCTTTTATTTTTAAATGAGAAGCTAATAAATTCAGTTTATTACGAACATCAATATCGACATGTGTTGCCGTGTACTTAAAAACTTGTCCAAATTGACTACGATTTGGCATTCCATTTAAATACAATTCTTCTCGGCTATAAAAACAAGCAATAATTTTTTCAGGACTAGACTGAGCTAAAAGTTCTTTGATCGAATCAATATCAGAAGGACAGTCGACAAAAATCAATTGAGTCGTTCTCATTTCAAATTGTGAAAAGGATTCAGGAGTCGTTAATGCGTGACTATAACTCTTCTCTGATAAAAGATGAGCGTATTTTTCAACATTAAGTTGATCAAAAAAGACAAAGTCTGCTTCTTCAATTTTCCATAATGATGATGGTATATGAGTACTTCTAGAATCAAAGACTTGTACACCTTCAATGGCTAAATCTTCTAACATTATTTGTGTTTTACGCGAACCATTCCATTCGTTGATAGCTAATTTTCCTACTACAGAAATAGCTGAATGTAGTCCTATTTCCTCCGCAACAGGGCCAAATTGAAAACCAATCACGTCTAGAAAAGCGTTATCTTCCGCAAGTTTCATTTTTAAGTGAGCTTGATCTCCACCAATTCGGCGAACATCTTGAGACTCAACATTTTTAAAAAGAAAGGTTGGTTTAAGATTATCCGTACCAAATGGAGCTAAACGGTTCAGTTCTTCCACTACTTCTACAGTTGCTTCTTTGATGCTCAACTGGCCGTCTATTTGTGTTTCTTCACCCAATTCTTGTGAAGCTCCATTTTCAATAGCATATTGATTGAGTTCACTTTGAATGCGGTCAATATTTTCTAAAGGAACGGTTAAACCAGCGGCCATATGATGTCCACCAAACGTAGTCGTAAATTCTCGGACATTATCCAACGCATTATACAGATGGAATGCTGGTATACTCCTACCAGAACCTTTAGCCAAACCTTTAGCTGGATCAATGTTCATGACTAGAGCAGGTTTTCCAGTTTTGCCTACAATTTTACTAGCTACAATACCTAAGACGCCTTCATGCCAATCTTCTTTTGCTAAAACATAGACATCTGAATCTACATCACTTTTTTCAATCATATCAAATGCTTCATTCGTTATAGTAGAAACATATGCTTGACGTTCGATATTTTTTTCTTGGACCAATTGAGCTAATGAGGCTGCTACATCATCGTCAAATGTTGTCAGCAACTCTACAGCTGGAGAAGCATCCCCTAATCTTCCAACGGCATTCAAGCGAGGTCCTATAATAAATCCAACTGTTTCTTCATCAATTTCTTCACGCTTTATTTTTGCTAATTTAAATAAAGCGGATAAGCCGATGCGTTGGGTATTTTGTAAAACAACCAATCCTTGCATCACTAAAGCACGATTCTCATCCGTTAACGAGACTAGGTCGGCTATCGTTCCTAACGCAACTAAATCCAATAATTCTACCGGTATTTCTCCTAATAATGCCGTTGCTAATTTGAAAGCAACGCCCACTCCAGATAGTTCTCCAAAGGGGTAAGAACCTTTCGGGTGTCTAGGGTGAATGACAGCATAAGCCGCGGGCAAAGTACTTGGCAATTCATGGTGATCCGTTACAATGACATCTATTCCTAATGCTTTCGCCCGTTCGATCGCATCATGTCCAGCAACACCATTGTCACAAGTGACAATCAATTGTGTACCTTGTTCAATTAAGCGTTCAAAGGCTGCTACATTAGGTCCGTATCCATCTGTGAAACGATTTGGAATGTAGTAGTTGACTTCTCCACCAATCATTTCAATTGTTTCTTTTAACACAGCTGTACTTGTGACACCATATAGTGATAGGTAACCTTTTGAACTGATCTCCAGGTTTTCCCCCACTCCACACCGTGCGTGAGACTTTCACCTCACACGGCGTTCCATCGTTCTAGACTGTCTGAACTTAAAGTTGCTATCGCACATTAGATAAAAGGTATAAATGCTACAAATTTATCACTAGAAAAAATTTCTTTTAACTGAAATGAAGTTATCTAATTGTTGCTGCTACTCTAGTTTATAAAGACACCCTAAATCGATTTGAGCCCCTCCCTCCACTATTTATTATCATAGCTTCACTGGTACTATGGCTCTACTTTCACTTAGGTAAATTAGCTTATTGTACTCTTACGAGATTTTCGTCTAAACTGTTTCGTTTGCTGGTAAAAGCATCCACATCCTAAGCTTCATACGTTCCAATCAAATTATCTTGTTCTATATACCCTTAGGTTTCTTCTATGGGCCGTTGCACTTGATTATCCCTTTAAGATAATATGGTATTTCATAACGTCAGATTTTTACTCTACCACATGCAATAAGATTGGCTTAAGGCGCAATCTTAGCGCTGCATTTCTACAGCGCCTACGTATCGACTCGTACATTCGAAAATTCGTCAGTTTCCTTTTGAGAAACATTCTAACCATAGATAATTTATAAGACCCCCAGCCTATCAAAAGCACAATCCACCTCTGGACTTTTTTCGTGTAAGAAACTTGCCTTACTTACGGCTTTTTTCAGCTGACTTCACCGAGCTTTATACTTTGTTGGATTTTTACCTATCCAAAAGCATATCGGAGGATTAGGGGAGTCGTTTCAAGTCGTTACTCTCTCATTCCAACTCTCATTTGATCAGTTCTCCATGTCTTAGTAAACTAAAGACATGTGCACAAACTTTTCACTTGTGAACGTATCGCACCTGCATCATAGTCGCCATAAATTGTTATCTGCTCTCCTTGTTCAACGGCATCTGTGATCCGAGAAACCGCACTTTCCATGCCATATATCAAATAAGGGTCATAGATCCATGATTCATCAGGCTTAATGAATCGTTCTATTTTTTCTTTAGAATCTAGGCCTCTTTGTAAACACAATTCAATAAACAAGGGAGACAAGCTTAATGCTTTACTTAGATCAGTTGCTACATCAATGTTACTGTTTTGTTCTTTTAATTTCCATTTTGTACGTGATTTCAACAAAGTACCTCACTCCTAACTGCACCATTATATCAAAAATTATAGGTATAGATATAGTATTTCTTCCTTTTAAAACAGAACAAAATTGTTATTGAACAACCTCAGCTTAACTCAGTTATCCAATTGGTCATCAATTGAACAGCAAAAAAGATCGGACAAGTTGTCCCGATCTTTTAATTGACTGATTTAACCCAGTATTAACCTTCAATAATATGAACACCAATCCCAATTAATCCAGGACCAGTATGCACTCCTAAAGCTGGACTGACTTGATCTTCAAATATTGTAACAAAGTTTGGTAATTTCTTTTTAAGTTCTAGTCGAATATCGTCAACTTGAACTTCCGCTGTCTTACCACCATAAGCAATGGCTAAATGGTATCTTTTGGCATCTCCTGCAAATTCTGTTGCTAAGTCAATAGCTCGTTGAATACTCTTTTTATTTCCACGCACTTTTGCAACTGTATGATAGATCCCATTATCATTACAAGAAATAACTGGTTTTAAATTTAAAACATTTCCTAAGATAGAAGATACTAATCCGATTCGTCCGCCTTTTTGCAAGTATTCTAGAGTGGGTACATGGAAAAATATTTTAGATTTTTTTACATCTTGCTTTAATTTTTCTTTAATAACTTCCCATTCCAACTCTTTTCCAACGTATTCTGCAGCCTGAATAGCTAAAAAACCACTGCCGATACCAATGTTCTTGGTATCTAAAGTAAAAACGTCTAGTTCTTCAACATTTTCAGCCATTAAACGAACCATATTGTTTGTGCCGCTTAGTCCGCTTGAAATGGTAACAGCAATAACCTTTTCATAGCCTTCGTTTTTGAACTCTTGTAACATCTGACTAATTACTTCACCACTTGGTAAAGAAGTTTTTGGTATCTCTTGTTCTAAACGATCGTATACATCTTGCGCATGAATATCTACTTTATCGGTGTATTCTTTATCCTTATAGATGATTTTTAAAGGAATGACTTTCATATCAGCTTTATTAATAATCTCTATAGGAACATCCGAACCTGAATCAACTAAGAACCCTATTTTTTGTTTGTTCATAACTTACTCCTCCACCTTTTTTGTTTTATTTTTTTTCTTTTCACTCTCTTCTTGCTGTATATGAGCAAAATAGAGAACTTTTTCAGTAACAATTTTTGTAGCGACAGCTATTGTGGCTGTTCGAACGATCAGAGTTGTATTGTCTGTACTATCGGGCAATAATGGCTTCTTATCAACTTGTTTTATATGAGAAGCAACAGCTCTTAATGCATACTCTTGCTCGGTACAAAATAAATCATATGCCTCTCTAATCCCACTTATGGATGCTTGATAGAGGATACCTTCTTTTACTTCAGGTATCGTGACAACTTGTTTTAAAATTGAAATAGCAATTAAATAGGCTAAATGTTTTTTTGTGTATCGTTTCTTCACTGGAGGAGGAATTAACCCTAACTTGACATAGTTATTAATCATCGACGAAGTAACAATTTGTTTTTCATCATTTACTTTAAAAATAGCTAAATAGCGTTCAATTAGATTTAACACTTGGTCCATATAAAGATCAAAATCAGGTAATTCTTCCCATCTTGGAAAAGTATATTGGCTTATTTCATTTGACCACTCTAATAGATCTTCCTCAATTTTATGCATATAATCACCTTTTTATCTCATTTCTGTTAGTAATAGTTTAACACAATTACATTCACTAGACAAACTAGTTTTACATACTAGATGACGGAATTAAAAATGAATTCAGTACAAATAAAAAAAGAATAAACCCCAAAGTTTATTCTTTTTTCATCAACATACTATCTTTTATTGTTTTGGTACTGAATCAGTCGGTACGTTTGAAGAGGTGACCGTTGTTTGTGTCATTCGATTGACCAATTCTCTTTCTAGACTGCTTATTTTATCTGTTTTTTCACTAATGATAAAATCTTTTTGAGTTAATTTATCCTCATATTCTGCTTTGATTTGAGCAATAGCTTCTTCTTTTCTGTTTTCTGCATTTTCTAATTCTTTTTTACCATTCTTTAACTCTTTTTTGTTTCTATAAGTCGTACTAGTAGAAATTAGAACAGTCGTTAAAGCTCCAATAAATAACGATCCTAAAATAATCATAATTAAAGGCCAAGTTACTTCTGTAAAACCAAAACTAACTGGAACGGACTCAACATTTAAAACAGCAAAAAATGCTACGATCACAATAAGTATAAGTGCTACAATTGTTCCCCATTGTTTTTTCATAAAGCGTATATCCCCTTTCAAATAGACTCATTCATTCTATTGTATGGTGTTATTTTAACACAATAGTCCGTAAGAACACTATGAAAATGCTTGTGCGCTTTATTTATTGTTAAACAAATCTCCAGCTAAGTAATCTCCAATACGAGGGAAGAGGTTATAAAATCTCCCTGCAATTTCTAATAGTGCAGGCATGTTTAATTCTCTCCTAGGTGTCCCCATTAAAGAAACAATACGACCTGCAACAACTTCAGCATTTAATACCATATTTCCCACTTTTTCTAAGTAGTCTCCACTTTCATCTGCGATATCAAAAAAGTTTGTTTCAATAGGACCTGGGTTGACTGTTGTTACAAAAATATTTAACGGTTTTAATTCTAAACGCAATGCATTTGAATAACCAATAACTGCAAATTTACTTGCAGAATAAATAGTTGATTTAGGTGTAGCCATTTTTCCAGCTTGAGAAGCAATATTAATAATGTGACCTTGTTGCCTTTCAGCCATTTCAATTGCAACTAATTGAGTCACATACATTAGACCTAGAACATTTACACGAAACATTCTTTCTGCTACATCCATATCAAAAGTTAATGCATTTTCAAAATGTCCAAATCCTGCATTGTTGACAAGAACATCTACTGTTCCGACAGTCTGATAAATTTCGTTGATCACTTTTTTTACTTGCTCAGGATCTGAAACATCTAACTCAAAAGCAAAAGCTGATTTATTTGATAGTTGCTCGCAATTTGCTTTAACTTGTAAAAGTAAATCTTTTCTCCTTGCGGTAACGACCACAATAGCCCCTTTTTTTGCAGCTTCATAAGCGATTTTTTCACCTAATCCAGTTGAAGCACCAGTAATAAAAACAACTTTATCTTTAAGTGTATCCATATTTTTTTCATCATAAGCTCCTTTTTTATTTATTTATCCGTTCTAATAAGCGGGATATCAATTTCATCAAAATCGTTCGCAATTTGAGTATTAGGAAATACTTTTCGTGCTTCCTTTTCTAATAAATAAACATCTCTACCTAAATAGCGAGCGCTGATATGAGTCAACACTAATTTAGCAACATTTGCTTCTTTAGCAACTTCTGCAGCGTCTAAATTTGTAGAATGGTTATAATCTCTTGCCATTTTACGATTCGCTCCGTCAAATGTACTTTCATGAACCAAAATAGAGGCATTTTCAGCAAGCAATACATTATTTTTTGTTTTCTTAGTGTCACCTAAAATGGTCACAATACGACCTTTTTGAGTTTCTCCGATGAAATCTTTTCCATTAAATGTTCGACCATCTTTTAAGGTAATCGTTTCACCTTGTTTTAATTTTCCGTACAACGGACCAAAAGGAATACCGGCTTCTTTTACCTTATCTGCTTGTAACATTCCTTGGTGATCTGCTTCTTCAATACGATAGCCAAAAGACTGAATCCCATGCTTTAATTTACGGCAAATGACTTTAAAATACCGATCTTCAAAAATCACACCTTCTTCGATAATTTCATGAAAATGCAGCGGATACTTCAAAACAGTTCCTGAAGTTTTTAAGCACACTTGGACATAATTCTTAATTCCTACAGGACCATAAATGGTTAATGGACCGTCTCCTCCTTGAAAAGAACGACTGCTTAAGAAACCAGGCAATCCAAAAATATGATCTCCGTGTAAATGTGTAATAAAGATCTTATCGACTTTACGTGGCTTTAAAGTGGTGTGTAAAATTTGTTGCTGAGTTGCTTCTCCACAATCAAAAAGCCAAATTGTATTCCGTTCTTCTAATAATTTTAGTGCAATACTAGTTACATTTCGTTGCTTTGCCGGTACTCCTGCACCTGTACCTAAAAATAATAATTCCATTTCATCCTGTCCTAACCATTAAAGTATCGTTCATTTAACTCCAAAATTGTACTTGACCGTTCGATATATTTTACCAAACTTTTCTCAAATAAGCGATAATGAGGTGAAAAAGAAACGACCAAGCAATCAACTTTTTGATTGCTTGGTCGTTTTAGTTTGATTTTTATTCAACAAACTCAAATTCGTATTTCAAGATACGTACTAAGTCTCCATCTTTCGCGCCACGTTCACGCATCTCTTCATCAATTCCCATCGTTCTTAACTGACGAGCAAATCTTAAAACAGAAGCATCGTGATCAAAATTGGTCATCTTGAATAGCTTTTCAAGTTTATCACCGCTCAATACCCATGTAGCGTCGGGATCTCTTGTAATAGCATATCCTTTTTCTTCAGCAGTATGTTTATACATAACGGTATCTTCTTCTTGATCCAACTCATATAAAGGAAATTCTGGTGTTACATCTAATACATCAGCTGTTGCGTTTAATAAGTTTTGTGTTCCTTTATGTGTAATAGCTGAAATAGCAAATATTTGAAGGTCTTCTTCATACTCATCATACTCATCTTTTTTAAGAGCTTTTATTTTTTCTTTAAATTCAACTAAATGTTCTTCTGCTCCTGGCATATCCATTTTATTAGCAACAATAATTTGTGGACGCTCCATTAAACGTAGATTATGCGTTTCTAATTCTTTGTTGATGGCAACGTAATCGTCATATGGATCACGGCCTTCGCTTCCACTCATATCGATAACATGTAAAATAACACGAGTACGCTCTATGTGACGTAAGAATTGTGTTCCTAAGCCAATTCCTTGAGAAGCTCCTTCAATTAATCCTGGTAAATCTGCCATAACAAAGCTACGTCCGTCTGGCGTTTGAACCATTCCTAAATTTGGCACTAAAGTTGTGAAATGATAAGCTCCAATCTTAGGACGAGCAGCTGAAACAACTGACAACAGTGTAGATTTTCCAACAGAAGGGAAACCAACTAATCCTACATCAGCTAAAACCTTTAATTCCATTTCAATTTTATAATCTTCTCCTGGTTCACCGTTTTCAGCAATTTCAGGAGCTGGATTTCTAGGTGTAGCAAAACGGCTGTTTCCACGTCCGCCACGTCCACCTTTAGCTACAACAATTTTGTGTCCATGATGAACTAAATCGCCTAAAACTTTGCCCGTCTCTGCTTCTATAACCGTTGTACCAGGTGGTACTTTAATGACATTGTCTCCTGCTCCACGGCCATGCATGTTTTTACTCATGCCATTTTCGCCATCTTCTGCTTTAAAGTGACGGTTAAATCGGAAATCCATTAATGTACGTAAACCTTCGTCTACGATAAAAACGACATCCCCACCTTTACCACCATCTCCACCAGCTGGGCCTCCATCGGGCACAAATTTTTCGCGGCGGAAAGCTACCATTCCATTACCGCCATCTCCGGCTTTTACGTTAATTGTTACTTGATCTAAAAACATTGACATTTTTATTTTCCTCCTCATTTTTAAGTGTATGAGATTTAGTTATTTTCTAGGTTACACAATGGATCTGGCGCTGAATCTTAATATTACATTTGTTCCAAGATGTAAACAAGAAAGCCAATTATCACATATCCTCTAAAAATGAAATACGTTCAGTGTACCCAATTTTAGTCCATTATCTATTGTACGTCTAATTGATGCATTTGTCTATTTTTAAATGAGGATACAGTCAGATTTGCTTCTGTATAACTCAAACTACATCTTTTCGGTTCCAATTTACTCATTATACCATCATTTCATTTTAACTATTTAATTATTCTCTCATTTGTAGTATGATTTACTAAGACATTTTCTATTTGGATACTCATTTAGATAGAAAGATGAATTTTTAATATTAAGCGAAACAGCTTAAAGACTAAAAGGGCGTGCACCATGAAAAGAAAGAAAAGTTACATTGTCGGATCTACATTATTTATAATTGCAATAAGTTTAGTGATTTTCGGAATCCATACTTTATCAAAGAGTACTGGAGCAAGTTTCACGACTATGTTTAATCCTGAAAGTTCTCTTAATCATACTTCTTCTACTAATGAACATCCGGTAAATTTGCCACAACTGACTAATGAAGTAAGTAAAAATGAGATTGAAGTTCATATCACCACCACTCTTGGTCTGATCAAAGTTAAAGTCTTTCCGGATTTGGCACCAAAAGCAGTAGAAAATTTTATTACGCATAGTAAAGATGGTTACTATGATGAGACAACCTTCCATCGGGTCTTAGCAAACTTTATGATTCAAGGCGGTGATCCTAAAGGAGACGGTACTGGTGGGGAGAGTATCTGGGGCGAACCGTTTGAAACAGAAATCTCACCTCAGTTATTCCATATCCGTGGTGCTTTAGCAATGGCTAAAACAAATGCTCCCGTTTCAATAGGCAGTCAATTTTACATTGTTCAAAATCCAGTAGATGTGAGCGCGTCGGCTGACCCTTCTACTACTCCTGATGATATATTAGAGGCCTATACTTCAGGAGGCTATCCTTCCCTTGATCAGCATTACACCGTTTTTGGTCAAGTAATTGAAGGTATGGATGTAATTGATGCCATAAGTGAAATTGAAACTGATTCACTTGATAAACCTTTGCAAGAGGTTAAAATTGAATCTATTGAAGTAATAGACTAAAAACTATAGCAATGATAGTTGACACAATTAAACAGTCATTAAGTTAAGAAAGGAATCTAAATGATTTCTTTCTTTTTTTGTGTTGGTTTTTCCCTATCTACTTTTGGTAACGCTGAACTGGTATACTAGACTGCATTCTGAAAACACTAGCGTTTTATTTTTATTGCTCTATCTGGTATATGTTGATTATATTTCTCTTTAATATTATCCTACTTGCAAAGCAATTAAAAAATGATGAAATCGGTTTACTTTTGATTGCTTTTGACTGTTTTTGGTGGTAAAGTAGCGCTATTGGAGGGATATAATGCTTACTGAAGAACGTTACAACTTCATATTAGAAAAATTAAACCAATATGGAGTTATTAAGTCCCAAGAACTTATGTTAGAAATGGATTGTTCAGAATCCACTATACGACGTGATCTCGCTTCACTTGAAGAACAAGGCAAACTTGTACGTGTGCACGGTGGCGCAAAAAGAGTTTACACGATTGAACAAGAGCAATCTCTTACTGAGAAATCAGTCAAAAACATTCACAACAAAGAAAAAATTGCAAAATTAGCCGCTTCTTTTGTTGAAGATGGAGACACTATTTTCTTAGATGCAGGATCAACTACTTTTTTTATGGTCCCTTTTTTAAAAGAAAAAAATATTCGTATTGTAACCAATGCTGTTCAACATGCTCTTTTACTTGCCAATCAAAATAATGATGTTTTGCTCATTGGAGGAAAGCTAAAAAACACTACACAAGCGATTGTTGGAACTACCAGTGTTGAACAATTATCTCGTTATCGTTTTAATAAGTCTTTTTTGGGAATGAATGGTATCGATAAAGATTATGGATTTACTACTCCTGATCCGGAAGAAGCTAACGTTAAACAACAAGCATTTATGAACAGTTCGAAGACGTATATTCTCGCTGATGAAACAAAATTTAATAAAGTTACTTTTGTAAAGGTTTGTAATATTGATGACGCATTGATTATCACAGATGGTCTATCTACAAATAATTATGAAAGTTATTTTAATACAACAACAATATTGGAGGCAAAATCATGATTTATACAGTAACACTAAATCCATCAATCGACTATATTGTACATGTCCCGTCCGTACAATTAGGTGAATTGAATCGTATGGATAAAGATATAAAACTTCCTGGTGGAAAAGGAATCAATGTTTCTCGTGTGTTAAATCACATTAATCAACCCTCAACGGCTTTAGGTTTTTTAGGCGGTTTCACAGGTGGTTTTATTGCTAATTGGTTAGAAAAAGAAGGCGTTCACACGCAGTTTATTTCTATTGAAGGCGATACACGTATCAACGTTAAATTAAAGTCAGATACTGAGACAGAGTTAAATGCTCAAGGTCCGGTTATTACACAAGCCGAAGCAGATCAATTAATCAGTCAAGTCGATCTAATAACAGCTGACGACATCATCATTCTTTCAGGAAACAAGCCCCCTTCTCTACCTGAAGATTTTTATCAAAAACTAATTGCAAAAGTTGTTTTAAAACAAGCAGATTTCGTAATTGATACAACCGGTTCTGAATTATTAAATGCCTTAGTGCATAAACCGTTATTAGTTAAACCAAACCATCATGAGTTAGCCGAGTTGTTTAATACTACATTCCATTCATTGGAAGATATTATCGTGCATGGCAAAAAACTAATTGATTTAGGTGCTCAATATGCCTTAGTTTCAATGGCTGGCGATGGAGCTTTATTCTTTACAAACGAACGAGTTTATCAAGCGACTGTCCCTAAAGGAATCGTAAAAAATTCTGTAGGAGCTGGAGATTCTATGATTGCCGGTTTTGTTGGAGCATTAGTTGATACGAAAGATCCGTTAAAAGCTTTTCAAAAAAGTGTGGCCACTGGAAGTGCTACAGCATTTTCAGATGACCTAGCAACTAAAATGGAAATAGAAGCTTTATTAACCAACGTTACAATTACAGAATTAACTTTATAAAATTAATTTAGGAGGAAAACAACTATGGATATCAACGATTTATTGATTAAAGATGTCATGATAATGGATTTACAATCAACAACTAAAGAAGGTGTTATAGATGAAATGATTGCGAGCTTAAAAGCAAACGATCGTATTAATGATGCTGACCTATTTAAGAAAGGAATCATGCACCGTGAATCTCTAACCTCTACAGGTTTAGGAGACGGAATTGCTATGCCACATGCTAAAACAACTGCTGTAAATGAAGCAACTGTTTTATTCGCTAAAAGTACAAATGGTGTTGACTACGATTCATTAGATGGCCAACCTGCTCATTTGTTCTTTATGATCGCAGCTCCTGAAGGCGCAAACGATACTCATTTACAAGCGTTAGCTAACCTTTCTCGTTTATTGATCCACCCAGACTTCGTTCTATCTTTAAAAGAAGCAAAAACTGCTGAAGAAGTTCGTTCTCTTTTTGCAGCTGCTCAAGAAGTACAAGAAAAAGAAGCTGCAGCTGAAATCAAAGAAACGACTTCTCCATCTCTAGATCAGGAGGGTAAAAAACCTTTTGTTATAGCTGTAACGGCTTGTCCGACTGGAATTGCACACACATACATGGCTGAGGATGCATTAAAGAAGAAAGCCGCTGAAATGGGCGTGGAAATTAAAGTTGAAACAAACGGTTCTGACGGAATCAAGAACAAATTAACAGCTGAAGATATTAAAAGAGCTGATGGTGTAATTATTGCTGCTGATAAAAAAGTTGAATTAGCTCGTTTTAATGGAAAACCTGTCTTACAACGTCCAGTCAGTGACGGTATTCGTAAAACTGAAGAATTAATTACAAAAGCAATGAACAAACAAGCACCAATCTTTTCTTCAAATGGAGAAAAAGATGAATCGACTGAAGAAGAAACAGGAACCTGGGTCAATCGCGTCTATAAAGATTTAATGAATGGGATATCTACTATGTTGCCATTTGTTATCGGTGGCGGAATATTGATGGCCATCTCTTTCCTAGTAGAAAGCTTTTTAGGTGATACAAATGCTCTCTTCTTATTCTTAAATACTGTTGGGTCTAATGCCTTTAATTTCTTAATTCCTATTTTAGCTGGTTACATTGCGTTAAGCATTGCAGATCGACCTGGTTTAATGCCTGGTATGGTTGGTGGATTACTTGCTGTCAATAGTAATGCTGGTTTCCTAGGCGGTCTTGCTGCAGGTTTCTTAGCTGGTTATACGATTTTAGCTTTGAAAAAAGCGTTAAATGGATTACCAAAATCACTTAACGGTTTAAAAGCAATTCTCTTCTACCCTATTCTTGGGTTGTTGATTACTGGTGCTCTTATGTTCTTTATTGTTGGACCTATCTTCGCAACAATTAATCTTGCAATGATTACTTTCTTAGAAAACTTAGGTACGGCTAACGCAGTTATTTTAGGTGCGTTATTAGGAGGAATGATGGCAATCGATATGGGTGGCCCATTCAATAAAGCAGCTTATGCTTTTTCAATTGGAATTTTTACTGATACTGGAGACGGAAGCTTGATGGCTGCAGTTATGGCCGGTGGTATGGTTCCACCTTTAGCAATCGCTTTAGCAAGTACTTTCTTTAAAAATAAATTTAACGACAATGAAAAGAAATCTGCTCTTACAAATTACGTAATGGGACTGTCATTTATTACTGAAGGAGCTATTCCTTTTGCAGCTGCTGATCCACTTCGTACAATCGGATCATCTGTTGTGGGAGCAGCAATTGCTGGTGGACTAACTCAATTATGGGGGATTACTATCCCAGCACCACATGGTGGGATATTCGTTGTAGCACTTTCAAATCACTGGTTCTTATTTTTAGTAGCCTTAGCTATTGGAACAATCATTTCAGCTGTTATCCTTGGTCTTTGGAGAAAGCCTGTTACAACTGAAGGATTGCTTAAATAAGCATACTTTTAGAAGCATAGTTTTGAAAAAGTAGTTACATTTTGAACTGAGGTTAAGGCGTTATGCCCTAATCTCAGTTTTTTTGTCCAAATAAAAACTAATTGCTATTCATCTTAACTTTAGGTAAACTAAATGCTATTACTTAATTTCATTTTGAAAGGACGTCGAACAGTTTGACGATGATAAAAGATCGTTATGAGGAATTAAAACTTGCTGAACGTGGAGCGGTGCTTAGCATTGTGACCTATCTTTTTATTGCTACACTAAAATTAATTATTGCCAACTATTCTGGCTCAAGCGCTTTGAGAGCGGATGGTTTAAACAATACGACGGACACAATTGCCTCGATTGCTGTTCTGATTGGTTTAAGGCTAGCTAGACGACCGCCAGACGACAATCATCCTTATGGACATTGGAAAGCTGAAACTGTTGCAAGCATGGTTACTTCATTCATCATGCTAGCTGTTGGACTAGAAGTTCTTATTTCTGCTGTAAAGCATCTTTTTGCACCCGAAAGAAATTCACCAGACTTAATTGCAGGTTATGTAGGATTATTCTCCAGCATTATCTTGATGGCTATTTATATATACAAT
The DNA here is from genome assembly GCF_000195575.1 of Carnobacterium sp. 17-4. NCBI lineage: Bacteria > Bacillati > Bacillota > Bacilli > Lactobacillales > Carnobacteriaceae > Carnobacterium > Carnobacterium sp. 17-4. The sequence continues at coordinate 1,318,390 of NC_015391.1, forward strand.
AATAAGCTCGCAAAAAAACAAAAAAGTAAATCATTACAAGCTGCATCTAAAGATACTTTCAATGATAGTCTAATCAGTTTATCAACTGCTATAGCTATTTTTGCTTCTAATTTTAATATGCCTTGGTTAGATAGTGTAATGGCTATTATCGTCTCTCTTATCATCTTGAAGACAGCATTTGAAATTTTCAGAGAAAGTGCTTTCGAGTTATCTGATGGTTTTAATGAAAATGATTTAAAAGAATTCAAGCAAACGATACTCACTTTGCCTGAAGTTTTGAAAGTTGAATCCATTAAAGGCAGAACTTATGGGACCATTATTCATGTAGATGTTATTATAAAAACAAACCCAGAGATGACTGTTAAAAGAAGCCATGAATTAACGGAACAGGTCGAACAATTATTAGCAGATGATTTTGGCGTCTTCGATACAAAAGTTCATGTTGAACCAAGTGAATAAGACAATAGACAACTCAAAAAGGAACTTACGATAGAATTATCGCAGGTTCCTTTTTGTATGGCTTTAACTGATAAACACAGTCTCTTATTGGTTATAATATTTTAGCTAAAAAGTCTTGTGTTCTTTGATGCTGTGGCTTATTGAACAGCTCATCAGGTTTGCCTTCTTCAACGATATAACCGCCATCCATAAAGATTACACGGTCTGCCATTTCTTTAGCAAAGCCCATTTCATGTGTTACAACGACCATCGTCATACCACTTTCAACTAAGTCTTGCATCACTTTAAGCACTTCACCAACCATTTCAGGATCTAATGCTGAAGTTGGCTCATCAAAAAGCATAACGTCTGGATCCATCGCTAAAGCACGAGCAATAGCTACCCTTTGCTGTTGTCCACCTGATAGACTTGATGGATAAGCATCAGCTTTATCGGATAGTCCGACTTGTTGTAATAGTCGAATGGCTTGTTCTTGAGCTTCTTTATCAGGGACACCTTTAACTTTTACCGGTGCTACTTTTAGGTTTTCTAAGACGGTCATATGAGGGAAAAGATTAAAACTTTGAAAAACCATTCCCATTTTTTCACGTAGTTGATTTAATTTTGTTTCCTTTAGACCTGTTAAAGCAGTTCCTTCAAAAACGATTTCTCCACTAGTTGGCTTTTCTAATAAATTTAAGCAACGAAGCAAAGTGCTCTTACCTGATCCAGAAGGACCTATAATAACCACTACTTCCCCTTTTTTTACTTCCTGGTTGATATCTGTCAAAACTTCATTGTCACCAAAGACTTTTTTCAAATGATCTATCTTAATCATGATTCATCTTCCCTTCATAGTGATTTAATAACTTAGTTAAACTAAATGTTAAGATAAAGTAGATAATCATGGTAACCACTAATGGTGCGATCCCTCTGTATGAAACAGATGTCACAACTTTTGTTTGGAAGATCAAATCACTTACACCGATAATAGATACGATCGAACTTTCTTTAATAACAGTTATAAACTCATTACCTAATGCTGGCCAAATATTCTTAAGTGCTTGTGGGAAAATAATTTGACGCATAGAAATCTTTTTACTCATTCCTAAGCTTCTTGCTGCTTCAGCTTGTCCTTTAGGTACAGAGTTTAAACCAGAACGGATAATTTCACAAATATAGGCTGCACTGTTTAAGGAAACGGCTATAATCCCAGAAGCTAGTGCTGGAATATTAATAAGGTAACCTACAGCAAAATAGATAAACATTACTTGAATCATCATAGGTGTTCCACGAACAAATTCAACATAGGCTGTTGCTACAAAATGCATGATTTTATTCTTACTCATTCTCATAAAGGATAAACCAATTCCTAATATTGAACCAAAAAATACACTCACTACTGAAATAAGAATCGTATATCCTGTACCTCTTAAAAAGTACTGCCAATAATTAAAAATACTATTACTACCTTCACCACTCGTTTCTTGTTGAGCAGCTTGAAGATGAGTTCCAGCTTCTTCTAAATAGTCAGTAATTAAGTCTTGTTCATTAATTTCTGCTAGTGAAGCATTTACAGCATCTACTAACGACTGTGTGTCTTTTTTAAAGGCAATTGCTGATCCCTGCTCACCATCTTCTAAAAGGAAACCTCCATCAAAGGTTACTAATTGATCATCATTTCCTATATAAGCTTCTGCACTAGGTTTTTCCATTAAAATAGCTTCAATTTTATTTGTTTTTAAAGCCAGAATTAGATCGGTGATTTTTGATAAACTCAACAATTCTGAATCAGGCATTTGTTCCTTAGCAAGTGTTTCTTGTAGAGAGCCTGTTTGGACACCAACTTTCATTCCTGTTAAATCGTCAACGTTTGTATAAATTTCTTTATCCGCATCTCTTACAACAATATTTTGTCCTCCTGTATAGTAAACATCGGAGAATTCAACGCTTTTTTTACGTTCATCGGTAGGACTCATACCTGAAATGACCATATCGACTTTTTCTGATTCTAATGCTGGTAATAGGCTATCGAAACCGATATCTTCAATCTTTAGCTCTACACCAAGATCCTCTGCAATTTTTTGAGCAATGGAAATATCCATCCCTACAATCGTGTCTTTTCCATCGACCGTACTATGAAATTCGTAAGGTGGAAAATCAGCACTGGTTCCGATGACTAAGGTTCCTTTTTCTTGAACATCTTCTAAGCCGGTATCTGCGGCTGATACTGTTTCAACTGGTGCAAATAGACCAAATACAGTTAATAAACTAAGTACAATTAAATAAAATGAGTTCTTTTTCATATCTCTTCCTCTTTCCTGATGATCTCTTCTTTTTGACTTATAAAACATCATAACAGATTAGGAATATTTATACAATATTTTTTACGAATATTTACTTTTTTAGTCTTTTAACCTTAATATATACATTTTTAAATGTATATATTAAGGTTAAAATGATTTTTTCTAAGAAAGAGTTGTTTTATTTGCAGTTTGGGTCTACTATGAGATTACAGAAAAAGGAGGTTTATTATGGGACAAATTCATAAAAATGAAACAAGTTTAGATGATTTATTCAGTAAATTTGCGGTTGATCCTGAAGACGAACTTGTTTTTCCAGCACCTGAAAAAGAACAATTGATAGATGATGAAAAGAAAAAAAAGTTTATTCGATAAAAAAAATAGAAATGCTGAATAGCACATGTGCTTTCAGCATTTCTATTTTTTTATTCAATACGATTGCGACTTCGCTCTGTAGAAAATCCATCTGGATAGCGACGTTTCAATTTTTCGATGTTTTGTACTGCTGCTTCTTCAAAAGGAATATCAGCCCACTCCGCAATTTGAGATAAGTACCATAAAACGTCACCCAGTTCTTTGGTTAGCTCTTTCTTATCTAAATCATGACCATGAAAGGTATACTTTTTAACTAAATCGACCAACTCACCAGCTTCACTGGCTACACCTAAAGCGCAATTGGTTAAGACTTGTTCATTTCCATATAAAGTACGATTGGCTAATTTTTGATATTCATTAAATTCCATCTTGAAATAACTCCTTTAGTCTTTCTATTTTACGTTTTTCAATACTTTAAAGCTCGCTTCCATAGCATCTAAAGTTCGTTCGATATCTTCTATAGTATGAGTAGTGGATAAAAATATTCCTTCGAATTGAGACGGAGGCAACAATATACCCTGATTAATCATTTCTTTATAATAGTCAGCAAAAAATAGTGTATCACTTGCTTTACTTTGCGCATAGTTGGTCACGGGTCCATCATTAAAGAATAAACCGATCATACTCCCCGCACGATTGATCGTAATCGGTACACTGTACAAAGCACTTAATGAAAGAATTCCTTTTTCAAGTGCATCCCCTAAAGTCTCAAAGTAAATATAATCTTTTTCTGTTAACTGAGACAGTGTAGCTATCCCAGCAGACATTGCGATTGGATTTCCAGATAAAGTACCTGCTTGATAAACGCTACCTGCTGGAGCAATTTGTTCCATGATATCTTTTCTTCCACCATAGGCTCCTACAGGTACACCTCCACCAATCACTTTTCCTAAACAAGTTAAATCTGGCAATACATTATAGTACCCCTGAGCACTGTGGTAACCTACTCTAAATCCGCTCATTACTTCATCAAAGATTAATAATGCACCGTCATCTTTTGTAATTGTGCGCAATCCTTCTAAAAATCCTTTTAGTGGTGGAATAACGCCCATATTTCCCGCTACAGGTTCAACAATCACAGCCGCAATCTCTCCAGGATAAGTTTGAAACAACGCTTTAATCGCTTCTAAATCGTTATAAGGGGCAACTAAAGTATTTGATGTCGTACTTTTTGGAACTCCGGGTGAATCTGGCAAACCTAACGTTGCAACCCCAGAACCTACTTTTACTAATAGAGCATCGTCATGACCATGATAGCTTCCTTCTAGTTTGACTATTTTATCTCTACTTGTAAAACCCCTTGCTAAACGTAAAGCACTCATTGTCGCTTCCGTGCCTGAGTTTACAAAACGAACCATTTCTACAGAAGGTACGCGTTGGATGACCAATTCCGCCAATTGATTTTCTAAAAGAGTTGGCATTCCAAAACTAGTTCCAAAACTTGCTGTACGCTGAATTTCACTTATTACAAGGTCATTTGCATGACCTAGAATCAGTGGGCCCCATCCTAAAACATAATCAATGTATTCATTACCATCTATATCATGGATGTGACTACCTTTACCTTTTTGAATAAATACAGGAGGAACGTCAACTGATTTAAATGCTCTTACTGGGCTGTTAACTCCTCCCGGCATTAAATGGACGGCTTTTTCAAAAGCCTCCTCAGATCGTGTTGTTATTCTCAACGATATTCTCCTCACTTTCTGCTGTAAGAACTTCAGTTGTTTCTTCTGTATTTTCAGATTCAACCGAAAAACCTAATGCTTTAGCAAAAAAATTCAATTCTTTCCTTGAATTTCTTGAAGATTTTTTTCTCGCCAAACCCTTTAATGATTCAATTGGTTTGCGTTTCATTTGGTTAATGACACTTTGAACATGCTTATCGATTAAAAGCATCTGGTGTTCTGTTAAGTCAGGCAATTTTCTTTCTAAGCTGGAGAGCGTCTTTTCTTTTAGCTCTATCACTTGGTCGTGGAGCTCATGTAAATAGGGAACAGCTTGTCTTTCCTGGTACCAATGATCAAAGGCCATTACTTCTTCAATTAAATCGGAAGTAATTTTTTTCACGATTTTATCTTTATCTAGATCAACCTCATCTAAACGAAAACTAATTTGATCCATATCAAAAACTTGAATGCCTTCAATATATTGAAGACTAGGTTCGATATTTCGTGGAACTGCTAAATCCATGAAAAGTTGTTTTTTCTTTGTTAAACGAATCGTAGCCATTTCCTCAATTGTTTTTTCTGTAACTAGGTAATGTTGCGCTTTGGTAGCAATGATAACTCCATCAGCAACAGCTAATGACATTGGCAGATGATTGAAGTCTGCAGTAAAGAAACAACGGTTCAGTATATCTGTGTTACGCTTCGTTTTAGCCCATACATTCATTTCATGGGCTAAATCATTCACTTTTTGTTCATTTCGACCAATGAGCGTTATATGAGTAGCACCTTGATGAAATAACGTTTTTGCTGCTAAACGAATCATTTTTCCTGATCCAATTAGAAGAAAACGTTTATCACTTATACTTTCCCACTCTTCTTTAAAGAGTTTAACTGCAGCTGATCCAGGATTATAAGATAGTTGATCTAAGTTTGTTTTAGTATGCATTTTTTTTGAAAAAGAAATAGACTTATGAAATAAAGAATTTAAAATTGGACCAGATGTGTGCTGTTCAATAGCTATTGCAAGAGCCTGTTTTACTTGACTAAGAATTTGGGTCTCTCCAATGATCAATGAATCAAGTCCCGTAGCTACATTAAAAAGATGTTTTGCAGCATCTAGATTTGATTTTCCATAACTTGTTGAAATAACTTCAGATATTTCATATCCTGTATGATTTGAAAGATAACGAAGCATATCCCCATGCATAAATTCATTTTGGTCAATGTAAAGATAATATTCTGTTCGATTGCACGTTGAAAGAATAACAGCCTCTTTAACTCCTGAAAAAGAGAGTACTTCAGCAAGTTGTTCTGGTATTTTGTTTTCTTCAATTGTGTAATGTTCTCTAATTTCTATCGGTGTTGTTTTATGACTAACCCCATATAATAAGATTTTCAATAGTACCATCCTCTTATTTTTCATCGTTCTAACTGATAATAAATAGAAAAGATAGAATAAAACTAACTTTCTACCCTTTCTATGGTTCACTTATCAACTATTTTAAATTTGTATTCGTTAAAACTGCTAAAGTTTAATGTAGCTTTCGATTAAACTCCAAGCTTTGTCTTTTCCTTCTCCAGTTTCAGATGAAAAAAGAACAAACTCGTCTTCTTCTCTTAAGTTCAATTTATCTTTAACAACTTTAATGTGTTTGTTCCATTTGCTTCTAGGAATCTTATCAGCTTTTGTAGCAATTACGATCACAGGAATAGAGTGATATTTTAAAAACTCGTACATTTGCACATCATCTTCTGTTGGCGGGTGTCTTAAATCTACTACAGAAAGAGCTGCTTTCAATGTATCTCTTTGAGTAAAATAAGTTTCTAGCATTTGCCCCCATTTGGCACGTTCTGTTTTAGATACCTTAGCATACCCATATCCTGGAACGTCAACAAAATAGAATGTATCTTCTATTATGTAGTAATTCAATGTTTGCGTTTTTCCAGGTTTTCCTGAAGTTCTAGCCAGACCTTTTCGGTTAATCATTGTATTGATAAACGATGATTTCCCAACATTTGAACGTCCAGCTAAAGCAATCTCGGGTAATCCAGTATTTGGATATTGAGCAGGCGAAACCGCACTTATGACAATATCAGCTTTATTTACTTTCATGATTTAATCTCCATCTCTAATTATAAATTCTTTTATCATTCTAACATATTAAAGCACTCAATGACATTCCAAATTTGAATCCTTCTCGACTTTATCTATAGAGTCTAATGTTATTCTTAAAATAAAGCACAAATTAAAAAAAATAAACGAAGCTAGGACAGCTGCCCAACTTCGCTTATTTTTTTAACTGCTTCAAACTAACTTTTCAATTAAAATTAGCTGATTTTTTTACCTTCGATATCAAAGAAATCAGGATTTCCTGAACCACTTACTGTATCTTTTGTGATCACACATTTAACAATTTCTGGACGACTTGGTAAGTCAAACATAATTTCTAACATAATTGATTCAATGATAGAACGTAAACCACGTGCACCAGTATTGCGCTCAATAGCTTTTTTAGCGATTTCTGTTAAAGAATCATCTTCAAATTCCAACTCAACCTCATCCAATGCTAACAATTTCTTGTATTGTTTTACAAGAGCATTTTTCGGTTTTGTTAAGATATGAACCAAATCATCTTCAGTCAATTTTTCTAACGCAGCCATTACTGGCAAGCGTCCGATGAATTCTGGAATTAAACCAAATTTCAATAGATCTTCTGGGATAATTTGTTGCATAACACTTTGGCTTTCATCTAATTTTTTCTTAGCAGAACCAAAACCAATTACTTTTTCTCCCATACGATTTTTAACGATCGTTTCAATTCCGTCAAAAGCACCACCTACAATAAATAAGATATTGCTTGTGTCTAATTGAATGAATTCTTGATGAGGGTGCTTTCTTCCACCTTGTGGAGGAACATTAGCTACGGTTCCTTCTAGGATCTTAAGCAAGGCTTGTTGAACGCCTTCTCCACTTACATCACGTGTTATTGATACATTTTCGCCTTTACGCGCAATTTTATCAATTTCGTCGATATAAATAATTCCTTTTTGAGCTCGTTCTACATCATAATCAGCTGCTTGCATTAGTTTTAGAAGAATATTTTCAACATCTTCTCCAACATAGCCTGCTTCTGTTAAACTTGTAGCATCTGCTATTGCAAATGGAACATTTAGAATACGAGCCAAACTTTGAGCAAGGAAAGTTTTCCCAGAACCAGTTGGTCCAATCAAACAAATATTACTTTTTTGCAATTCGATGCCGTCTTTTTCTTCGCCACCCATTTGATTTACACGTTTATAATGATTGTATACTGCTACCGATAGCGATTTTTTCGCTTGTTCTTGCCCAATAACATAATCATTTAATATTCCTCTGATTTCATGAGGTTTAGGCACTTCTAAAAATTCACCATAGCCTGCATCATTGAACTCTTCGTCAATAATCTCTTTACACAAATCAATGCACTCGTTACAAATATATACACCTGGACCAGCAACAATTTTTTTTACTTGGTCTTGTGATTTGCCACAAAATGAGCAACTCACAGGTCCTTTTGCTTCTTCATCATTAAACATTCGTGTCCACCTCTATTCTCATTCATACCACTTATAATAGTAGCAGATTTGTCACTCATATTACAATGAGAATCGTTCAAATCTTAAATAGCATAGCATAATATTTCCTTTAATGCTAGAATTTAAACTGTTTCTCTTTCATACAAAAAGAAGGAGCTTCAAAAGATGTTCCTTTTTGAAGTCCTTCCTTTTTGTCGGTACTATTTATCATTAGCGGAACAGTGATTATTTTTCTTCAGCTGTTTCAGTAATTAGATCAATAGCTTTTTTCATTGCAATATCGTGTTTCAACATTTCAGGAGTCAATGCAGCACGGACAGCTTTTTCATCCATACCATATTGTTCGCCCAAGTTTTTGATTTCTTCGTTTACTTCTTCTTCAGTTGTTTCAAAAGATTCTGCTTCAACGATTGCTTCAAGAACTAAGTTAGTACGAGTTCTTAAATCAGCATCAGCTTCCATTTGTTTGTGTAGATCTTTTTCTGTCGTACCAGTAATTTGGTAGTACATTTCAGGAGAAACACCTTGACGTTGCATATCGTTTAAGAAGACATCCATTTGACGGTGAACTTCGTCATGAACCATTGCCCATGGAAGATCTTCAATTTTAGCATTGTCTACTGCTTGACGAATAGCTGATTCTTCAACTGCTTCATCAGCAGATGCATTTTTAGCTTCTGTTAATTGAGTTTTGATTTTTTCTTTTAATTCTGCTAATGTTTCAACTTCTTCATCAACATCTTTAGCAAATTCATCATCTAAAGCTGGTAATTCTTTTGCTTTAACTTCGTGTACTTTAACTTTAAATGTTACAGAAGCACCTTTTAAATCTTCAGCATGGTAGTCTTCAGGGAAAGTTAAGTCAACATCTAATTCATCTTCAGCTTTAACACCTACAAGTTTTTCTTCAAAACCTGGAATGAATGAGTTTGAACCTAATTCTAATGAATGATTTTCGCCTTTGCCGCCTTCGAAAGCAACGCCGTCTTTAAATCCTTCATAATCGATAACAACAGTATCGCCTTCAACTGCAGCATCTTCTTTCAATACTAGTTCAGCTTGTGCAGCACGTTTTTCTTCAATATTTTTTTCAACGTCTTCACCTGTTACTTCACGGTCTTGTTTTTCAACTGTTAGGCCTTTGTATTCCCCTAATTCAACTTCAGGTTTTACAGTAACTTCAGCTTCGACAACCCAAGCTTCGCCTTTTTCCATAGATTTAACATCGATTTTTGGTTGTGCAACTGGATCAAGACCAGCTTCTGCTACTGCAGCATCATATGCTTCAGGCAATACAGCATTTAAAGCATCTTCATACAAAGCTTCTTCTCCGTATTGTTTGTTAAAGATTGTACGAGGAACCTTCCCTTTACGGAACCCTGGTACACTTAAGGTAGATTTCACTTTGTTGAAAGCTGTATCTAAACCTTCTTTAATTTTTTCTTCTGAAATTTCAAATGTTAAGACACCATCATTTGTGCCTTTTTTTTCCCATTTTGCAGTCATATTATATTTCCCTCCGAAACACTCTATTTTTCGCAATAAAAAAGCAATTGCATACTCATTAATAGTACACTAAAGGCTGAAATTTGTAAATAAAAACAACGAATTAAAGGTAAATCTGATTAAACTCTGTCTAAGGTCTCATTCAATTAACGAATGACTATTTAAACTAAATCTATTAATTCTTGGTCAATCCTTTGCATCCAGACTTCCATCTTTTTACTATCCAAACTAGATTCATTCGTTTCTGCAAAAGAATTGTCGTAGCGTTTTTGATACAGTTCAACCCATTCTACTGGAGAGGTGATCACGTCATCTATAAAAGGGTACAGTACAAAGAAATGAAGCGATACTTCTTGGACCATAGCTTGATAAAGAGTCGGATCATTTTGTTCAACACGCTCAGATAATAGCGACAACACTTCTTGAACAATCGTATGATTCTTGATTGAAGTCAATAAAGTTGGTTGGATAACTTTTTTTTCTTTCATCCAGTAAATATCAAATTCTCCTGATACTTTTTCAATGGCTAACCGTTCTATTGCGGTCGCCTTAATAATGCCATTCACATAAGGATTAGATAATATTGGTTTTACAGCTTGGATAAACGGTTCTGATGGAATCTCTTCTAATTCTTTCATAATAGCAGATTGTTCTGTAAAAGATTTATTCCCTAGCGAGTAAGATTCTTTTAGCAAATAGTCGACCTTTTTTTGTTTCTCAAGTTCAATTTTTGTTTGTTCTTCTTCTAACAATTCTTGAACAGCTGACCAATTTTCTTCAGAAGTTTCGGTTAATGGAAATTTTTTCTTTCGAAACACAATGGCTTGTTCTGCTTGGAGAAACAGATGACATTTTATTAAAATGGCTGTATAAAAAAGAGCCAACGACTCTTCTTGTTCATAAAAAGAATATTTATCATCTGCTATCTCTTTGGCTTTTTGATAATCTCCAACTTGATATAACGCAGTTGTATAATTTGTATTTAATAACTCATCTTGTTCTAACCGATAAGCTTCCTCGAAAAACGGGATAGCTTCTTCCATTCTTCCTGATAAAAAATATTCCATCGCTTCTTTTTTATACCAGTCGTAATTCTTTGGAAAGGGTACTGTTTCTCCCATATTGTCACTCTCCTGCATTCATGTCATTCAATAAAAAGAAATTCATTTTGTTTTTTTTATTCAGTCTTTATTTTAGCATACATTTGTTCGCTAAAGTTGATTATGTTGAAGCTATTAGTGGAATTTAAACAACTAAATTTCCTCTTACACCGGGCTTACAAATTGTGGCCTTATTTTCAAAAAATTATATACTACACGATATAAAATATGGTAAACTATTTCGGGTGCGCTGATATAAAAAACAAATAAAACTTTTAAGGAGGATCCTTCAATGAATCAAGGTTTTGTAAAAGACCTCACTAGTGAAGAACAAACTGAATTACAATCTCTAGCAAATATTATCTTTGTAGAAACGATTGCAAATGGTTTTTATGAATTGAAAAAAGTGACCGTCACATTACCGGAGGATTTTCCTTTAGGACGAATCTATTCTAGAGAAATGCTTGGAAAATTACTTTTAGACGATCATCGATACAGTATCTTGATTGAAACAAATGATAGCAAATATCTTTATCAATCTTCTACAGTAAAAATACCAACAATTAATCTCCCACAACTAGAAAAAGAGCAAGTCAGTTGATTTCAACTAACTTGCTCTTTTTTTGTTAATTATTTAGTAGAAATCAATATTTTCTAAATCGTTGATAGCGTTCTTCAACAAGTTGATCAGGTGTTTTTGTAGAAAGTTCTTTTATGGTCGAACCTATATTATCTTTCATATCTTTCAGAATTTGCTCTTGAGACAACAAACCTTCTGAATTTGTTTCCGGCAAAATAAAGTCAATTATATCAAGCCCAAATAAATCTTGAGCAGTTAATTTCATCAATTCTGCTGCTTCCTTCGATCTTGTTGAATCTTTCCATAAAATAGAAGAAAACCCTTCAGGTGAAAGTACAGAATACATCGTGTGTTCCATCATCCAGACTTGATTCCCCATAGCCAAAGCTAAAGCTCCTCCACTACCGCCTTCACCGATAATAATGGAAAGAACCGGTACTTTTAATTTACTCATTTCGATTAAATTACGAGCAATAGCTTCACCTTGTCCTCTATTTTCAGCCTCGACGCCACAATAAGCACCAGCAGTATTAACAAACGTTATTATCGGTCTATTAAATTTTTCAGCTTGTTTCATTAAACGCAATGCTTTTCGGTAACCTTCTGGATGAGGAGATCCAAAATTACGCATAATATTTTCTTTAACTTCATGACCTTTTTGATTGCCTATCACCGTTACAGGTTGTCCATTTAAGGATGCTATGCCCCCGACAATGGCTTTATCATCATGAAAAGAACGATCGCCATGGAATTCAATAAAATCGTCAAAAACAGATTTCATTATTTCTAAAGCAGTTAATCGTGATGTTTTCCTTGATAAAGCAACGATTTCCATAGCTTCTTTCAACTCGTTCACCTTCTTTATAAAATACTTGCCTGTCTATTTTACTGATGCATGTGTAAGATATCGCTTAGAATCTGTTTCAATTCTTTTCTTGGTACAATCTTATCAATAAACCCGTTCTCTAAAACAGATTCAGCAAGTTGAAAATCATCAGGAAGTTCTTCATTTATCGTCTGCTCAATTACACGTCTGCCAGCAAACCCAACTAGTGCTTGAGGTTCCGATAAGATGATATCACCTTGCATGGCAAAACTAGCCGTTACCCCACCAGTAGTCGGATCTGTCAAGACCGTTACGTAAAGTAAACCGGCATCACTGTGACGAGCTACAGCACCACTAATTTTAGCCATCTGCATCAGAGATAAAATACTTTCTTGCATACGAGCTCCACCTGAGGCAGTAAAAATGATGACAGGTAATTTTTCTTCTGTTGCTTTTTCAAATGTTCTTGTTATTTTTTCACCAACTATTTTCCCCATGCTTCCCATAATAAAATGAGAATCCATTACACAAATGGCTGTTTCGATTCCATTGATCGTACCTTTTCCAGTTAAAACAGCTTCATGAAGATCTGTCTTTTTCTGAGCTAATTCTATTTTTTTATCATAGTCTGGGAAATTTAAAGGATTTTCAAATGGAATATCGTGATACCACTCTTCAAAACTAGCTTCATCAATGGTTAATTCAATTCGCTTTTGTGCCCGTATTCTAAAGGTATAGCCACATTCAGGACAGATTTTTTCTGCTCCTAAATCCTTTGTATAAATGGCTTTTTTACAACTTGGACATTGTGCGAACATGCCATCTGGCACCATAGGATTATCTGTTTCTTCATCGATTTGTGAGCGTTTCGTAATAGGGATGTAAGCTCTTTTTTTAAATAACTGCACGTTGTCACCTCTTTTATTTACTGCATTTTTAGTAAGATGGTTTTGTTACTTCAAAACAAACTTATTCAATACGAGGTTTCCATTCTTTAAGAAAGACATCTTGTAAAAAGCTTGTATCATACTCTCCATTAACAAAGCGTTTATCCATTAACAAATCTTCTTGGAAAAACTGGTTGCTAATAATTCCATCGATTACCATTTCACCTAGAGCACGTTGCATTTTAGCGATGGCTTCAGCACGATTGGCACCTTTTGTAATGATTTTTGCAATCATTGCATCATAATAAGGTGGAATATCTGCTCCAGCAAACATGGCACTATCGACTCTCAAGCCGTTTCCGCCACTCGGCATCATTAAGTATTGAATCGTTCCAGGAGAAGGTGCAAAGTTAAAAGCAGGATTTTCAGCATTGATTCTACATTCAATAGTGTGTCCAGTCAAACGAACGTCACTTTGTTGAATCGATAACTCTACTCCACTTGCAATCAGTAATTGTTCTTTAACAATATCAAATTCAGTAGCCATCTCCGTTACTGGATGTTCAACTTGAATACGAGTGTTCATTTCCATGAAATAAAACTCTCCATTTTGATCCAATAAAAACTCAATCGTACCTGCATTTTTATAACCGACATACTTTGCAGCACGAATAGCTGTTTCACCAAGATTTTTTCTTTGCTCTTCATTAATCGCTACAGAAGGAGATTCTTCAATTACTTTTTGATTATTGCGTTGCAAAGAACAATCGCGTTCTCCTAAATGGATAACATTTCCGTAATGATCACCTAATAATTGTACCTCAATATGGCGTGCATGTTCAATGATTTTCTCCATATACATTTGATCATCGCCAAAAGCTGCTTTTGCTTCGTTTTTTGCACTATTAAATGCAGCAGTTAGATCTTCGGTTCTTAGGACCTTACGCATCCCTTTTCCGCCACCACCAGCTGCAGCTTTGACCATTACTGGATAACCTAATTGATCTGCCAGTTGTTTAGCTTCATTAGTATCGGTAATGAAACCTTCACTTCCTGGAATAACCGGTACATTTGCTTCAATCATAAGAGCACGCGCATTCGCTTTATTTCCCATTTGATCAATAGTAACCGCATCTGGACCAATGAACGTAACATTCATTTCCTTACACATGGTCGCAAATGTACTATTTTCAGATAAGAACCCAAAACCTGGGTGAATCGCTTGAGCATTCGTCACAACCGCTGCACTTAAAATACTTTGCATATTCAAGTAAGAGTCAGTAGCTTTTGCTGGGCCAATACAAATCGCTTCATCTGCTAACTGCATATGCAAAGCATCACGATCCGCTTCGGAATAAACGGCAACCGTTTTGATTCCCATTTCACGACAAGCTCGAATAATTCGAACAGCAATTTCTCCTCGATTGGCAATTAATATCTTATTAAACATAGGCTTATCTACCAATGATGAAAGTTAATTCAGCTTCACAAACTTTTTTTCCATCTACGTATGCTACACCTTTTCCGATACCAGCGTAATCTTTCAATTTAACAATGTCGACTTGCAACATCAATTGGTCACCAGGAACAACCTTTTTACGGAATTTTACTTTGTTCATTCCACCTAAATAAGCTGTTTGTCCTTTAAAACGGTCTAGTGTCAATAAAGGAATCGATCCTGCTTGAGCTAGAGCTTCTAAAATGTATACTCCTGGTAATACCGGTTCACCTGGAAAGTGACCTTGGAATACTTCTTCATTGATTGTTACATTTTTAAGTGCTACAACATGTTCACCTGGAATCATTTCGTCTACACGGTCAATAAAGTAGATTGGGTAGCGGTTCGGGATCAATTCTTGGATTTCTTTAATATTCATTTTTGTCATTGGTATTTCCTCCTAGGCAATTCTGAACAAAGGTTGATTAAATTCAACAACTTGTTCATCTTCTATTAGTATTTCAGTAATCGTTCCATCTACTTCACTTTTAATTTCATTCATCAATTTCATAGCTTCTATAATACAAAGTGTTTCCCCAACAGTTACTTTATCGCCCACTTTTTTAAAGGCTGGTTGATCAGGTGAAGGCGCAGTGTAAATTACTCCAACAATTGGAGAATTAACTAGTGCACCATCGGCAACGATCTCTGCAATTGGAGCAGAATTGGATACTTCTTCGAAAACTGGAGAAGAAGTTTGTATATTCTCTTTACGAACAGGTTCGTTAAATCTAGTTTCTGAATCAGTAAGAACCGTTTGATTGCTGATTTGTTGGCTAGATGTATTTTTACTCATACGTAAAGTTACATTATCCATTTGCAAATCAAATTCAGTTAATTCTGATTGATTGACTAGATCAAGAATTTCTTTCACTTGACCAAAATCCATTTTATTGCCCCTCCCATTTCTTAAAGCATGTTACGGCATTGTGTCCGCCAAAGCCTAAAGAATTGTTTAGTGTGTATTTAACATCAGCTTCACGTCCAACGTTAGGAATATAATCCAAATCGCACGCTTCATCTGGTACTTGAAGTCCGATAGTCGGAGGTAAGAAACCATCTTGAAGAGCTTTCACACATGCTACTGCTTCAATGGCTCCTGCAGCACCTAATAAGTGTCCGGTCATACTTTTCGTACTTGAAATTGCAACATTTTTAGCCTCATCGCCAAATGCATATTTAATAGCCATTGTCTCAGCAGAATCGTTTGCTCCAGTACTCGTTCCATGAGCATTGATATAGCCCACATCAGCAGGTGTAATACCGGCTTCAGCCATTGCGTCTTGCATTGCACGACCTGCGCCACTTCCGTCTGGTGTTGGTGCAGTCATATGATACCCGTCACCTGTAGAACCGTAACCAACGACCTCAGCGTAGATTGTTGCTCCACGTTCTAAAGCATGGTCTAGACTTTCAAGCATCAGTACAGCTGCGCCTTCACCCATAACAAAACCAGTACGCTCTTTATCAAAAGGAATTGAAGCACGGTCAGGATCTGTACTTTTTGATAGAGCCGTTAATGCAGCAAAACCAGCGATACCGATTTCATTGATCGTACCTTCTGCTCCTCCAGCAAGAATCACGTCTGAGTAACCGTGTTTAATATTACGGTAAGCTTCTCCAATAGAATTATTTCCAGAAGCACAAGCTGTTACGATAGATGTGTTGATCCCTTTAGTTCCAATAGCAATTGAAATATTCCCAGCGGCCATATTTCCGATTGCCATCGGCACAAAGAAAGGTGCTACACGTTGAGGTCCTTTTGTGTTCATCTTAATGATTTGCTCTTGCATAGCGTTCAATCCGCCGATACCAGAACCAACAATAACACCAAAACGGTTCATATCAGTTTTTTCACGATCAATACCACTTTCTTCTACAGCTTGTACAGCTGCTGCGACACCATATCTTGAAAATTCGTCCATACGTTTTGAAATTTTACGTTGCATATAGTTTGTTGCATCAAAGTCTTTCAATTCACCAGCAACAGTAATACCTGTCTCTGTTGCATCAAATTTTGTGATAGGAGCAATACCGTTTTTTCCAGCTTTAAGCCCATTCCAAAATTCATCAACCGTATTTCCTAAAGGTGTCACAGCACCCATTCCAGTAATTACTACACGATTCGTCATTGTTTTTCCTCCTTTTTAACCATTCATAACCATTCCGCCATCTACATTGATGACTTGACCTGTAATGTATTTATTTTCGCTTAAGAAAACCGCTGCTCTCGCAACATCTTCTACGTTACCTAAATGTTTCAAAGGTATCTGACTAACCGCTTGTTCTTTCATCTTATCAGACAATACATCGGTCATTTCTGTATCAATAAAACCTGGAGCAATAGCGTTTACCGTAATTCCTCTAGTAGCTAGTTCTCTTGCAGCAGATTTTGTTAACCCTACAACACCGGCTTTACTTGCAGCATAGTTTGCTTGTCCAACGTTTCCAACAAGTCCAACTACACTTGCCATGTTAATGATCGTTCCGCTCTTTTGTTTTAACATAACTTTAGATGCATGGCGAATAGTATTAAACGTTCCTTTTAAGTTAACTGAAATCGTTTGGTCAAAGTCTTCTTCTGACATCCGCATTAAAAGCATATCGTTTGTGATACCAGCATTGTTCACTAAGATATCAACGCTCCCAAAAACTTCTTTTGATTCTTCAATCAGTTGTTTAGCAAACTCAAAATCACTAACATCACCTAAAATAGTGTGCGTTTTAACTCCATAACCTTCTATTTCGCTGATTAGCTCATCAGAAATAGGTTTACGTCCATTTAAAACAACGTTTGCTCCAGCTTTTGCAAATTCTACAGCTACTGCTTTTCCAATACCTCTTGAACTACCTGTAACAATAACGGTTTGATCTTTTAAAGTCATGTGCTCACTCCTTTTAATGTACTAGCCCAGAGCGTTCAGCTCAGCCAGTTTATTTACAGTTTTTTCTAAGGTCTTTTCATTTTCAACATTTAGAATAGTAACTGTTTTATCGATTTTCTTGATAAAACTGCTTAATGTCTTACCAGGACCTACTTCGATAAAAGTATCAACGCCTAAGTCAATCATTGTTCTTACACTGTCTTCCCAGTAAACAGGAGACATCACTTGTTTCACCATCATTGTTCTTATTTGCTCTTTGTCTTCAAAGACTTTAGCAATGGTGTTGCTAATAACAGGCAGTTCAGAATCATGAATTGAAACAGATTTAAGTGCTTCTTCCAATTGAATCGACGCGGGCTCTAATAGCTGTGTATGAAATGGTCCACTGACTTGCAAAGGAACAACTCGTTTTGCTCCTCTTTCAAGAAGAAGTTCCCCTGCCTTTTCTACAGCTGCTTTAAGACCAGCAATAGCAATTTGTCCAGGCATATTATAGTTTGCAGGAGAAACGATACCAAGTACACTTGCTTCATCACAAGCATCAATAATTGTTTGGCGATCTGATCCCATCACGGCACTCATAGCACCTTTGCCTAAAGGAACAGCATCAGTCATGTATTGCCCTCTTTTTTTAACCAATTTAACAGCATCTTCAAAAGATAGCACATTCGCTTTTACAAATGCACTGTACTCTCCTAGACTTAAACCAGCTACAACCTCAGGATGGATCCCTTTTTCTTTTAACAATGCATCAATAGCCAAGCTTACAGTAAGGATAGCAGGCTGAGTATAAGTAGTTTGATTCAGCAAGTCATTTTCTTTAAAGCAGAGTTCAGCCATATCTAAATTCAAAGATTGTCCAGCTTGATCAAAAACCTCTCGAACTACACTATACTTCTCATACAAGTCTTGCCCCATACCAAAGTATTGAGCGCCTTGTCCACTATATACAAAGGCAATTTTCATAGGTTTCTTCTCCTTTAACACTGTAATTTGTCTATAAAAAAAATCATCCATTCCATAAACATTCAATCAATAAGAGAAATAATCGAAAAAAAACTAAGAAAAACTAATCTGAAGCGAAAAGAACTCCTTTTAGCTTTCTAGTTATTTTTCACTTAAGTTCACCTTATTTTAAAATGAGGTTGGCTTGTTCTTTTATTACTTCTTGATATTCATGCATTAATTCTTGGATGATTTCATGACTACTTTGTTCTTTATTTACTAATCCAGCACTTTGACCAGACATAAATGATCCAGTTTCTTTATCGCCATCTATGACAGCTCGTCTCAAAGCACCTGTTCCAAGTTCTTCCAAACGATTAAAATCTGGATTTTCATCACTTGTGATGTCTTTTTCAATTTTTAAGTATTGGCGAGTTAGTTTGTTACGTAGGACACGTACTGGATGACCAGTAATCTGACCAGTAACCACAGTATCAATATCTTTTGCTTTTAATATGGCATCTTTGAAATTTTGATGAACAGTACTTTCGTGTGCAACAACAAAACGTGTTCCTAATTGGACAGCTGAAGCGCCTAACATAAACGCAGCTGCAACACCACGTCCGTCAGCAATACCTCCTGCCGCAATGACTGGAACAGAGACAGTATCAACCACTTGTGGCACTAAGTTCATAGTAGTTGTTTTACCAATATGACCACCAGCTTCCATACCTTCACAAATGATTGCATCTGCTCCTTCATTTACCATGCGTCGTGCTAAAGCAACTGAAGCAACTACGGGGATAACTACTGTACCCGCATTTTTAAATTGGCTCATGTATCTTCCAGGGCTACCAGCACCAGTCGTTACAACTTTAACATGTTCTTCACAGATAACTTTTACAACATCATCTACGTTAGGTGATGTTAATAGTACGTTGATACCGAAAGGTTTGTCTGTTAAACTTTTTGTTTCTCTAATCAGTTCTCGTACAATTTCACTTGAAGCATATCCACAAGCTAATATTCCTAGACCGCCAGCATTTGAAACTGCACTCACTAAACTAGGATTAGCAACCCAAGACATTGCGCCTTGTATAATAGGGTATTTGATTCCAAGTTTTTCAATTAATTCAGACTGCATACAGTACCTGCTTTCTTATGGGTGTTTATTTTTTAGCTAATTCAACTTCAACAAATGTTACGATATCTTGAACAGTTGTTAAACCTTCTTCAGATTCAATTTTAATATCAAATTCGTCTTCAATATCATTGATGATTTGGAATAAGTCTAAGCTATCTGCTTCTAAATCTTCACGGAAGTTTGTTTCTAATTGTACTTCTTCTTCCTCTTTGTCTAATTGGTCCACGATAATTGCTTGAATTTTTTCGAATGTCATTTTGTAATTCCTCCATTATAGTTGTTTTTTATTTTGCTTATTTTTTTAAGCCTAAGCGGGCTGGTATAACCTCTTTAAATTTGAATAAGTATGGAACCCCATGTGAGTCCTCCACCAAATCCAGTAAGAACGATTTTTTTCTTGCTTCCCAAAACTAAATCTCCATTTGTTATAAGTTCATCTAACAAGATTGGAATACTTGCAGCAGAAGTATTGCCATATTCAGCAATATTTGTTGCAAATGTTTCAGCAGGAATTTTCAGTTTTTTTGCAATAGCTTTTAAAATACGGTAATTTGCTTGATGAGCAACAATACAGTCTATCTCTTCAAGAGTATAATTTGAAGATTCCACAACAGTTCGAATACTTTCAGGAACACTTCGAATAGCAAAATCAAAAATTGATCTTCCATCCATTTGAAGATACTTATTTTTTTCGTCTTCTTTTGTATGAAAATTTGTGACCAAGTGACTGCCCGCTGTGAGAGATTCTCCACGACTTCCGTCAGAATGGATATCTTCTCCTAAAAAGCTATTTTCTGTTTCTGTTGCACCTAGCAATACGCCTCCAGCACCATCACCGAACAGAACTGCTGTACTACGATCCTGCCAATCAATGATTTTTGACATGACCTCTCCGCCAAGAACCATTCCGTATTTGAAAGTACCGCTTTGAATTAACTTCTCAGCAATCGATAAAGCATAAATGAAACCAGAACATGCTGCATTTACGTCAAAAGCCATTATAGGGTTTGCTCCTATATAATCTTGTACTAAACAAGCTGTTGAAGGACTTAATCCATCTGGAGTCATAGTCGCAACGATAATAAAATCTATTTCTTTAGCAGAAACACCTGTTTTTTCAAGAATGTCCATTGCGGCTTTACCACAAAGTACTGAAGTATTTTCACCCTCACTAATGTGACGTGTTTCTATACCTGTACGAGTTCTAATCCATTCATCATTGGTATCCATCATTTTTTCTAGCATCGCATTGGAAACTACTTTATGTGGAGTGTAACTTCCAGCACCCATAATTTTTGCTTTCATTAGAATTCAACTCTGTTCTTATAAATTATTTTTTGTGCGGTCTAAGAAAATATGAAGATTTTCTAAGCCTTTAATCAACATTTCTGCATCTTCTCGGTTTAAGCCTTCTAACGTCTCTTTAACCATATCTCGGTGAAATTTGTCGTGAAGACGATAAAGTAGCCGCCCTTTTTTAGTTAAGCCCAACTTAACGACTCTACGATCATTATCATTCCGAATGCGTTCAACGTATCCTTTTTTCACTAAATTATTAACAGAAACAGTTAATGTTCCCACAGTAACCGAAAGTTTTTTTGAAACTTCAGTTGTCGTATGAACACCATACATGCCGATAGCTTCGATTGTATGCATTTCTTTTATTGAAATATCTTTAAATGTGCTACTTTGAAGTGCACCTTCTTCAATTATCAGAATTTCATTAAATATCGTTACCAAGTAAGAATTAATTTCAGGAATTAATTCGTCCACACCAACTCCTCCGTTCTTTCAAATTAGCAATTAAGTTAATTACTTTGAACATCAAATTGTTTGACCATCAAACTATATTATTTTTTAGTGAATGTGTCAAGAATAAATATATTATTATTTTCATCTCATCAATCAAAACCTTTTAATACCAATGTCTATAAGTATTAAAATTATTTTGAATATCAAAGTAGTTTTTCAAAAAAAACAAAAAAACTCTCTTTAAAAAATCATGGAAAATTCTTATTTTTAATTTATTTCAGGAAAATTTAGAACAAAAAAAGAGTTGAGACAATTTGCCTCAACTCTTTTTTTGTTCTATTATTCTGTTTCACTAGATACGAATTCTTCTATATCTTTAAAGTTAACAATGGTTTTACTTTCCATTATGTCCTTCATTTTATCAGAAGATTTATCCCAATAGATTTCTACAACGGCACTATTATTCAATAATTTGATGATTGTTCCAGCCATTTTTTCGTCTCGGAATGAAAAAATAATTTTATCTCCTACATCTGGTCTAAATGAAGCTTTTATTTCGTCAATGATAACGATTGCTTCGTCATATGGTACGCCTAAAAGGGTCGCAATTCTTGATTTGCTGGCACCTTTTCGAAGTTCAACTTCTACTAAAGATTGAATTTCTTCGGTAATAACTTTCCCCATGTAAATCCCCTCATTTCTTTGGTTCTTAATTTGAGCGTATTCCAATAAAATGTTCTGCTAAAATTGATTATACCATATTTTGGCAATAAAATGAAGCTCTAGTACAAGTGAGTCTTTACATTTGATCCTAAACATGGAAAGGTCTGCGCTGCTTTCGTATCAATAATCTTATTTATTTTTTATTTAAATGAATTAGCATTGTACCCTACTTTTTTTAATAACTCTGTTAAAGTAGTTATTTCTTCTTCATTAAGTACACCAAACACATTTGAGATCAATCCTTCATGCTCTGGAAAAGCATTTTCCATAAAAGCCGTTCCTTTTTCAGATATTGAAATATTTGTTACACGTCGATCTTTAACAGAAGGACAGCGTTGTATGAAGCCTTTATTTTCTAACTTGTCTACAACATATGTGATACTGCTGCTGGCTAATAATATTTTTTTCCCAATATATTGAATCGGCTGATCTCCCTTGCTGTAAAGAAGCTCCAAAACTGAAAATTCGGTCGGATTTAATCCGTATTTTATCATATCTTTTTTTATAACATCTAGAACGCTTGAAGAAGATTTTAACAATACGGTTAACGCTTTTAATGCTTTAGTTGAGTCTTCCATTTTATCGGATCACCTTCCATTATGAACTTATCTATAAATACTTTTTTCAAAACTGAAATTATCTTTAATTCGAGATAAATATACCATTAAAAACGAGGAATTGTCAATCTATACAGGCTCAGCTAAAAAATATAGTAAAAAGAGGAACATCCTAAAAATTAGGATATTCCTCTTAAAACTGATAGCATGGTTCTAGCGAATCTCTGATATCAACTTCTACAAAGGTTGATCGTTTCAATTCTTTTAAACTAGAACTACATGCTGAATATATTAGCGCTCATTCATCCAGTACTTCTGATTGGTTTTCATTTAGAATGGTCATGCATTAGCAATCAACTAAATGAATGAGCTTGGATAAGATAGCTTTACTCGGCTATCTTTCCTAGAAGCCACTTTCACTAGCTTCTATAAAGAGCGTCATGCTCTCTTTATATGCATGTCTCTCTTTACATATATAATATATCATGTAAACGCTAACACGTCAATTAATGACTCCTGAAATTTAGATAAAAAAAAGGAGAGCCTCTTGTTAGAAGCCCTCCATTCATTTTGTAGCTAGTCCCATTTTTGTTTCTATTTTTCTATGCTTTATTTGCTAAATTGTCATTATGCACATGAACTCTATTTCCTTCATGTGGGGTTTGAATACTTCAGTCTTGACTTATTCTATTTCAGGAACTTAGCCACTCTATGAAATTGAGTTAATAGCGGTGAATCTACTATTAACTTTAGAGTCGATAGTTTATTGACTCTAATAAAGAAGACATTGTACCTTGTCCTTCTTTACACCATTATAATAACAAGAAAACGCTCTTATTTCAACTTTAATGATCGGAAATTTATCCTTTATTCTAACTTTTATTTCTTATTGGTTGCAGGGCTGTAGCCCAAGTATTTAGTTGAGTTAACATTGTATTTACTGCATTTTCATGTAAAGAAGCCGGCTTAAATTCATGCATATTTACAAAATCTGTAAAGATAGACATTGCTGTATGTGAGCGAACATCCGCTACTTGCAATTCAGCTAAAACAACACGTAAAGCTTCAGTAGCACGTACACCACCCGACGAACCATAACTAACGATTCCTGCTGCTTTGTTGTTCCATTCAGGATAAAGATAATCGATTGCATTTTTCAATGCCGCTGTTATGCCATGATTGTATTCAGGAGTAATAAAGATAAAACCATCTAATTCAGTTATTTTTTTAGACCAGGGAATAGCTTCTGGAGTAACATAATTTTGGCTACTTGATGCAGGAATTGGTTCATTATATAAAGGTAAATGGTATTCTGCAATGTCCACAATTTCGTAATGTGCATCTCCATGTTTGTCAGCTAATTCTTTTACCCATTGAGCTACTTGCAAGCTATTACGTCCAGGACGTGTACTACCCGTAATGATTCCAATTTTTATCATTTAGTTCTCCTCCTTAAATGAATGCGCTTAACCCACTAACTTAAAGTAACTATAGTCCAAACTATTTTACGCTGCAACTAATCTACCTTAACCGAAATTCCTTGTTCTATTTATCCTTATCCTAACTGTAGAAGAGAGTTTTGCAGCATTTAAGTTTTCATTATACTTTGAAGAAAATTAATCAATCATAAATTAAACCTAACTTTAATTATTTCTGCTGCTTCATTAGCACTTAAGGTAGTATTCGTTAGTTTGATATAGTGTTCTCTTTTAATTTCACCTTCAAATGAATTCAAGCGATGTGTTTTTATTGTTGCCTTTAATTCTTTTTCTGACAAATCAACATTTCTTTTTGTAGGCTTGTGCTCTAAACGATTTGAACTCTTATTTCGTTTTAATCTCTCTTCAATTTCGGATGCTAATTCAACAAAATAAATCGTTGCTCCTTTTGATTCAAATAGTTCACAAATACTTTCTACGTAGTCCCAATCCCTTTTTTGATCGAACGCCCATACATACGTGAATATTAAACCCTCTTGCTGAATATCAGATACTGCTTTAAACAGTTCCCATCTAAATAAATCGGATAGTTTCCACATTTCAGAACTAAATCCAAAATAGGGTTCTAGCAATTCAATTGTCATATGATTGTGAAATAATTTTAAATCCGTTTTCTTTTCCAACTCTTGTCCTACAGTCATTTTACCCACAGCTTGAGGCCCAAATATAAGTACAAATTTCATGAATTCCCTCCACAAATTTTATTTAATATCTTTTAACTCTCTTATAAATCGGAAGGAGTAATAATACCTAAAGGTGATTCTGATACTTTGCCATTCTCAGTTATGAGTAAAGCATCCAAACGCCTATCATTTTTCAATAGATCTGCAGCAACGTCAACAGACATATTTTTTTTAATAAACAAATAGTTATTTCTTCTCGTATCTTCTAAGACGATTTCTTCCACCATAGTTTTCTTCAAATAAATAGTTTCATCTTCTAATTGATTCGCTAACCACATCGTGATTCCTTTTTCCGTTAATAAACCAATCAATTCCTTATTTTTATACACCGGAAAATGAGTAAATTTTCTTTCACTAATGGTTGTTAACACTTTTGTAAATAAATCATCGAAATTAAACTGAACGACGTCACGTTTAAATAAAGGATAGACTTTTTCAGGACTTTTTATTTCATCTTCAATTTGTTCAATATGTTTGACTACATTATCTGTCGGTTGAGCAATATAACTATTCGGAATTAATTTTTTGTGCACCATAACATTTCTAAGATCCGCAAAAATTTGTAGATCATTCTTATATTTTTTTACGGCAGGATTGCGGTGTTCATTTTCATCTAATAAACGGTAAAATGGCTTTTTATATTCTTTTTCGTTATCTGAAAAACTCAAGAAATTATGGATACGATTAAAACTAGCAATAAAACGTTCTGCATTATTCATTTGGTTCTCCTTTCGTGATTTAATCACACATTAAATTTACTTTCAATTTTTTTGATACATAGTAAAGAACTCACGCCCATATAAGACAAATGAGAGTGTTAAGAAAAAACCAGTAATAATCATTAGGCTATTTGCAGTCGTTGTTTGGATACTAGGAAATGCCACCAAAAACGTCATGCACGCATAGAATACTGCGGTAGATACTTTCCCAAACCATTTAGCACCATCAAGTTTCTTACCTTGGCGATAAAGTAAAAAATTATTCACTGTCATAAATAGTTCTTTGGCTACAAACAAGGAAATAATGATCCACATTTTTTCATAATGAACTAGCAAACAAATAATGACGGCTACCTGAGTAAGCTTATCAGCAATCGGGTCGAGTAATTTTCCTAACTCCGTAATTTGATTAAATTTCCGAGCAATATACCCATCTAGCAAGTCCGTCAATCCTGAAAAAATAATGATTATTCCTGCAATATAGTAATCACCAATCTCTGTAGCTGTCAAGTACTGCATCATAAAGACCGGAATGAGCAATAGACGAACATACGATAAAATATTTGGAAGGGTTAGAAAATCTTTTGCTTGTAGTTTCATTTAACATCACCTCTCACATAGCATAATTACTTATGTATTAAGTTAATCCTACCACTTTTATTGCCACTTAAACTACTTTTATGAATTTTTTCAAAAAAATTCTGGTCAATAAAAAAAGCGCTCGATGGAATGCTGTGTATTTGCATTCCATCGGGCGCTTTTAGTTTAAAAAAGTAATGAATTATCTTTCTTCAAAATCAAACTCGTCAATTGTGTAAACTAAATTATTGATATCAGATGTACTGAAAAATGCTTCTTCATTTTCAGGTGGAATATTTAAGTAAATCGGCATCGCTGTATCCGGTTCTAACACTCCAAAAGATTCTTCTGTTAGATGGAAGGCTGCTTTGTCTAAAATAACATCTCCATCGACAGTACTAAAGCTTATCGTAATCTCGATATTTGTCATGGCTACTTCCATTCTGTTAACGATAATAAAAATGGCCTGCATCTCGCCAGTCTCACCTAAATACATCCCTGTGAAGTGAATTGCTACATCATTTTCGATACCAATATCTTCTGATTCTGCCATTCTCATTTCTATTTCTTGCAATACAGAATCACTTTCAAGTGTCAACCCTTGGTCTAATTCCATTTTTTGTGGCACAAGTGGAATAACCATATCTGTTGCTGTCTCACCTGTTGCACTAGAATCTACCATAGATTCTTCTGTAGCAATACTACTTGATTGAGAAGAAGCAACTGCAGAAGACTCTGAAGACATTTCGGAGCTCATCATACTTTCACTCGTTACTGCCGAACTCGTTTCACTAGAAGATGTCGACTCACTACCTCCTCCAATAAAATCACAACCTGCCAACAAAACTACTGCTCCTAGAAGCGTTAATATTTTTCTCATCTTAATCATCCTTCCCCTTTTTTCACTCTATTACCCTTTAAGTCTAATTTATTCCTACTTGTTTTATTCTTCAAAAGTAAATTCATCCAACTTAATTGATAGATTCTCATTTGTAATGGACAACAACAAACCTACTTTCCCCTTTGGAATCGTCATAGGAAGAACGGTATTTGGTTTTAACGAACCGAATATATCTTCTTTCAAAATAACAACATCTTAATCCCATGTCATTTCCCCATCTTTGTTGCTGTAACTCAGTGGATAACGAATATCATTCATAGCGATGTCTTCAATAGCACTTTCAATTGCGACTGAATCTTCTCCACTAGAAGCAGTTAATTGAGTGCTTGTCTTATCTTGAGTGCTTTCACTGCTCACAGAACTAGACATAATTTCTTCTGTTAATTTATCTACCAGTTTTCCAACACCGCATCCGGCCAAAACAACAATGAAAACGAGTAGAAATCCCAACTTTTCATTCTTTCTTAAGTACTGATTAGCATCAAGAAATGATCTTATGCTAATTAACCTTCCCTCCATTCTCTTTGGATTTTTGAAACTAGAGGATGTAATCTTTAAACATAAATATTTGTGAAAACTTATATTTAATTTTATTGTATCCTATCTTCCTTTGATAACAAAAAGATATACTCATAAACAGCGTTATTTATTTTACTATTTAGCAAAAAAACTAGCAAGAAATAATGTTTTTAACATTTATTTCTTGCTAGTTTTTTAAATTTTGACTTTTAAAAGTCTACGTCATCTAATTGTTTGCCTTCGTAATCCTCATTATAGTGATTATCATCCTTATTGTTGTTAGTTGGATGTACAGTGTTGTAAGCATCTCCATCTGTTAACGAGCGATAAAAGACTTGTTGAGAAGTTATACGGTAAGGTTCAATGTAGAAAGAAATCAGAATAACGAATAGCAAGATGGCTAAAAATGCCAATATAAAACCTAAAATAACAACGATTCCTTCATTAGGATTGGCTTCTAGTCTCGCATTAATCGTTTGAATACTCCCTAATGTAAACAAACCAAAAAGAACAAACGGTACGATGTACCACCAAATGAATGAGAGTTGTAATAGGAAAAATTTCCATTTATTACCTTTCATCATTTTACGACTTTGATCTAATGCCTCCATAATACTAATGGAAGGATTATCTTTCATTAGGTTCAATGCTTGACTGTAACTATAACTTTTAATAATACCTGGTATGATAAACAATAATGACCATAGCGTGATTAAAATAGTCATTACAATAATCAAACCTGTTGTTTTAAAGATACGTTCTTTCTTGAATGTTTGAAACATGCCTTCTATAGACAATTTTGCTCCATCTACCATGTCTAAAATATTCCAAGCATAACCAGCAGTCAGCAACCCAGAAATAAAACTAATCAATATACTAACAAGTGAAGTTAATAAACTTGCTGTAATTGTTGGTTCAACAGCCATTGTTGAATTATCTAAATTCCCTTGCATGACAGAATCAAGCATTGTAAATGAGCTTCCAGAACCAATCAAAGCAAAAATACCTTGGCTAATTGCACCTGTCAAAACAGAAATAATAATTAAATTTAAAATAGCAACTTTCCAATTTCCTTTTAATAATTTCTTCGCGGTTCTCTTTATTTCACGTCTTTCCATTTTTTCTCCTCCTTTTTACCAATCTTAATAACAATCTTATCATAACTGAAACTTTATTTCTTCACAATTATTAACCACCAGTCATTTGTTTGTTTTCATTTCCACAGTAAAAAACACCCTTGTTAAATTCATATCAGATGAATTTAACAAAGGTGTACTCTATTTAAACCAGTCCATTCGAAAATTCCAAATGAAAGCTTAATTTATTATTAAATAGTCCATTTTTCGTAATCATCAGTCTCCATAGACTCGACCATACCAAGTAGATACCCATTCCCGACTTGCGAGAAGAAGTCATGATTAGATGTACCTGTAGAAATACCGTTCATAATAACTGGATCTACATCATTAGCTGTATCTGGAAATAACGGGTCAAATCCAAGATTCTGCAATGCTTTATTTGCATTGTATCTAAGAAAAACTTTTACACGCTCTGTCCATCCAATTTCATCATACAGATATTCTGCATACTTCACTTCATTTTGATATAGTTTAAAGAGCAATTCATACGTCCAATTTTTTATTTCTTCTTTTTCGTCATCAGGCAACTGATTAAACGCAATTTGGAACTTGTACCCAATGTATGTTCCATGAACGGATTCATCCCGTAAAATCAATTTAATGATTTCAGCTACATTCGGCAACTTATTGTTTCCTAAATAATGCAGTGGGGCAAAAAAGCCTGAATAGAATAAGAAAGATTCCAACATGACACTAGCAACTTTTCGTTGCAAATCTGTTCCATTATGGTAGATATCATTAATGGTTGATGCTTTTAGTTGCAATAACTCGTCTGTATTTGTCCATTGAAAAATTTCATCAATTTCAAGTTTGCTATTTAGCGTACTAAAAATCGCACTGTAACTTTTCGCATGCATTGATTCCATAAACTGGATATTGTTGTAGACAGCTTCTTCATGTTGAGTACGGATAGATTGTTTTAACGACTGCACTCCATCTTGCGATTGAAGTGTGTCCAATAAGGTTAACCCGCCAAATACTTTACCAACCATGTCTTTTTCATTTTTTGGAAGTCGTGCCCAATCGTCTAAGTCATTCGATAATGGGATACGTGTATCCGTCCAAAATTGTTCTACTAATTTTTCCCATGTTAACTTATCAATCATGTCTTCAATGTTGTTCCAGTTAATGGCTGTATAGTTCGTTGTCATTCTAGTTCTCTCCTTTTAGATGGTACAGCTCTCACAAGCATTTGAACCAATTTCTTCTGAATTTTCGGTAAATGTACGAACGTAGTAAATAGATTTCACACCTTTTTTCCAAGCATAATGACGTAAGATATTTAAATCACGTGTCGTTTGTTTGGTTGTGCGTCCATTTTTCCACTCATACAACCCTTCAGGAATTTCAGAGCGTAAGAAGAGCGTTAAACTCATACCTTGATCAATGTGTTTTTGGGCTGCTGCATAAACATCAATCACTTTACGCATATCCATATCGTAAGCTGATGTGTAATACGGCATTGTGTCATTTGATAAGAAAGGTGCTGGGTAGTAAGTTTTCCCTGTCTTTTTCTCTTGACGTTCTTCGATTAAACGTGTGATTGGATGCAAACTAGATGATGTTTCATTTACGTAACTAATTGAACCCGTTGGTGCTACAGCTAAACGATTCTGATGGTATAAACCATCTCTCATTACAGCTTCTTTTAAAGCTGCCCAATCTTCTATAGTAGGCACTTGGATTCCATCGAATAAGTGTTGAACTTTTTCACTTGAAAAAACAAAATTTTCATTGATGTACTTATCAAAATAAGTACCATTCGCATACGATGATTTTTCAAAATTATAAAAAGTTGTGTTTCTTTCTTTCGCCACTTTATTACTAGATACTAACGTATAGTAATTTAATAGTTTAAAGTACACATCCGTAAATTCAACGGATTCTGGTGAACCATAGTGAATTTGATTTAATGCTAAATACGTGTGCAGTCCCATTGCGCCAAGACCAATCGTATGGTATTTATCGTTCCCGTTTTTAATTGACGGTACAGCGTCAATACTTGATTGATCAGTAACCATTGTTAAAGCCCGTACCATTGTGTCGATTGAGTTTCCAAAATCAGATGATTTCATCAAGTTTACAATATTAGTTGAACCAAGATTGCAGCTGATATCTGTTCCTAAATGCTCATATGTTTGATCGTTGTTGATCAGTGAAGGTTCTTGGACTTGCAAAATTTCACTACACAAGTTGCTCATTGTGATGGTTCCATAAACTGGGTTTTCACGATTTGCTGTATCGACGTTAATAATATAAGGATAACCAGATTCTTGTTGCAATTTAGATATTTCATTTTCTAATTCACGGGCACTGATTTTTGATTTGCGTATTTCTTCATTGTTCACCATGTTGTCGTATTCTTTAGTGATATCAATATAAGCAAATGGTTCCCCATAGATACGTTCAACATCATATGGACTAAACAAATACATTTGCTCATCATGTGCTGCTAATTCATAGAATTTGTCTGGCACAACTAGTCCAAGAGAAAGGGTTTTTACACGAATTTTTTCATCCGCATTCTCTTTTTTTGTTGAAAGAAACGAAACAATATCTGGATGGAAGACATTTAAATAAACGGCCCCTGCTCCATTACGTTGACCCAGCTGATTGGAATAGCTGAAACTATCTTCTAGTAATTTCATTACTGGAACGACTCCGCTGGAAGCATTGTCGATTTTTTTGATGGGATCGCCAGAAGCACGTAAATTAGATAAATTCACTCCAACTCCGCCTCCAATACGAGACAATTGCAACGCACTATTCACAACGCGACCAATACTGTTCATGTCATCTGTTGCTTGAATTAAGAAGCAAGAAACCAATTCTCCACGTCTTTTACGTCCAGCATTTAAAAATGTTGGAGTAGCAGGCTGGTATCGTTGGTTTACGATTTCATCCGCAAGTCTACTCGCCAATTCAGTGTCTCCATCAGCTAAATACAGTGCATTGAAAACGATCCGATCTTCATAGCGTTCTAAGAAACGTTCTCCGTCATTTGTTTTAAGGGCATATTGAGTATAAAATTTAAATGCAGACATAAATGAACGAAATCTAAACTTACGGCTATAGATGTCATCAAACAACGCACGCACAAATGCTCTGTCGTATTTTAATAAAAATTCTTCTTCTATATAATCTTCTTCAATTAAATAATTCAATTTTTCATCTAGTGTGTAGAAGAAAACTGTATTCGGATTTACGTGTTCTAAAAAATAAGCTCGTACAGCTTCACGATCCTTGTTTAAAGGGATTTTTCCATCTACAGGTCTATTCAGTTCATTGTTTAACTTAAAATACGTAACTTCTTTTGGCTTTGATGCTAATTTAGGTTTATCCAATTTCATTCACCGCTTTCTTTAGTTGTGCAACGTCTTCTTCGTTACCTTGGAATTCAAAGGTATGTAGCAATGGAACTTGATAATCATGTGCTAGATCTTTGGCTGTAAAAGCGAAAAGCTTACCAAAATTTAAATTCCCACCACCTGCTACTCCTTTAAAATTGTTTTTATTATCAGCTGTCTCAATAAAATCATTTAATATGTCCGTTGCTTCTTTATCATAGGTAGGGGTGACGATGATAAATGGTTCATTTAAAGCAAGATATGGATTCGTTGGCGTCAATTCCAGCGAATCCATATCTAATTTTTTAACAAACTTTCGTGTTTGGCCTGTTAAACTAATGTAAACAACTTTCATACTAATTGATCAAGGAGATCTGGGCGAAATCCATTAAATGCTTCTTGTCCTTCAACTGAAATAACCGGAACAGAGCTGAACCCAAGTTCTTTGACTTCATTTAACGCTTCTTCTGATTCAAAAATATCTTTTACTTCGTAAGATACACCTTTATCTTCTAAATATTTTTTAGTGAAATTACATTGCATACAGTTTGGTTTAGAGTAAACAATAATCGTTTTTTGAGCCATCATACATTCTCCTTTATGCTTCTTTTTTTAATGATCTTTCTTCTACTTCTCTATTTGTATTCTACACTTATTCTTCTCTACTGGCAAATAAATAAACCACTATATATAGTGGTTTTCCTATTGACATATTTGTTTTTTTCTATATGTAGTGTTCCGCAATATTGTTTGTGAATAATAAAGCGTAAAGAACCCTGAGTAGAATTGTATTCAAAAGTAGTTTCGTGTATTTTTCACATTTAAAAAAGAATAAAAAAAAAGATGAGAAAAATTTATTTTTTTTACCGTAAATTAATCCATCATTTCAAAAAAATATAGAATATTTTTACATTTTTTTGAATAATTCTTTTAAACTGTTTTAGAAATATGTAGATAAGTGTAACGATTATTTGGTGAATAATTTAAACGATATATTTTTTAATTTCAACATGAAAAAAAGTTAGAAAAGCTGACTGTTCAACTTTTCTAACTTTTTAATCGATGTCTCAGGAGAGATTCGAACTCCCGACCGTCCGCTTAGAAGGCGGATGCTCTATCCAACTGAGCTACTGAGACATGTACTAGCAACAAAATTAATTATAGGTAAAAATGAATAAAAAGTCAACACTTTTTACGAATTAATTTAATTTTTAGCAAAGAATGTTATTTTAATCAGTTGAATTTAGAAAAACCTCGGTTTACAATGGGTCCATAGAGTAGACAAGGAGGGTTTTCATGGGATTAATTGGTGGCCTTTTAGGAAATGCTGGAAATATCAGTGAGAATGAAGCTAGAAAAAAATTAGTTGGAGTTATTTTAGAGTCTGAAGAAATTGATTTAGCTTTTAAGTTAGTCCGTGATCTGATCATATTTACAAATAAACGGCTAATCATCATCAATAAACAAGGAGTTACGGGTAAGAAAACAACTTACCATTCTTTACCTTATAAATCGATCAGTCGATTTTTAGTCGAAACAACCGGACATTTTGATTTAGATGCTGAATTAAAAATTTTTATTTCGAGCGCCAACGAACCAGCTATCACATTACAGTTTACAAACGATAAACACATTACCACTATCCAACAAGCATTGGCTGTCGCTATTCTTTAGAGTACTGTAGTGTGATAAGAGCGTTTAGACCCAAATCAAATAGGGAAAAGGAGCTAGGAAATTTTTCCTAGCTCCTTTTTCCTATTCTATTTTAATACATTTTTAAGTACTGATCTCTCTCCCACTCAGTGACTTGCTCACGGAATGCAGACCATTCAATTTTCTTTGCATTCATGAAGTTTTCGTAGATGTGTCCACCTAATCCATCTTTAATAATGCTGTCATTAGCCAAGTATCCTAATGCCTCTTGCAACGTCCCTGGAAGATCATGAATACCACTTTCATGACGATCGTTTTCGCTCATTGCATAAATATTACGGTTAATAGGTTCTGGTGCTTTCATTTCCTTTTTTATGCCATCTAATCCTGCTTTTAATAAAACAGCCATAGATAGGTATGGATTTGCACTAGGATCGACGCTACGCAATTCCACTCGTGTAGACAGACCTCTTGATTGCGGCACGCGAATCAGCGGCGAACGATTACGACCGCTCCAAGCGATGTAGACGGGCGCTTCATATCCTGGCACAAGACGTTTATATGAGTTCACTGTAGGATTCACAATTGCTGTAAATGCTCTAGCATGGTCTAAAATTCCAGCTAAGAATTGACGTGCTGTCTCGCTTAATTCCATGTCACCATCTTTATCATAAAAAGCATTTCCCTCTTTAGTAAATAGAGACAAGTTAAAGTGCATACCTGATCCGTTCACGCCATATAGTGGCTTAGGCATAAATGTAGCGTGTAATCCATGTTTGCGAGCGACTGTTTTAACAATCAATTTAAACGTTTGAATGTTGTCACACGCTTCTATTGCACTGGCGTATTTCCAATCGATTTCATGTTGTCCTGGTGCAACTTCATGATGACTCGCTTCGATTTCAAAACCTAGATCTTCTAATTGCAATACGATATCGCGACGGCAATTTTCACCTAAGTCTGTCGGAGCTAAATCAAAGTAGCCTCCAGCATCATTCAACTCTAAAGTTGGTTCATCTTTTTCATTTAATTTAAAAAGGAAAAATTCAGGTTCAGGTCCTAAGTTAAAATCTGTGAACCCTAATTCTTTCATTTCTTTTAGTGTACGCTTTAAGTTAGAACGAGGATCTCCAGCAAAAGGAGTGCCATCCGGATTGTAAACATCACAGATTAGTCGAGCGATTTTACCAGCCCCTTCAGTCGTTTCCCATGGAAAAATCAACCAAGTATCTAGATCGGGTCTTAAATACATATCACTTTCTTCGATCCGTACAAATCCTTCAATTGAAGAGCCGTCAAACATCAATTCATTATCCAATACTTTTTTTAATTGACTAATGGGTACCTCAACATTTTTGATAACTCCTAAAATATCAGTAAACATTAGTCTCAAGAAACGGACATTTTCTTTCTTTGATGCTTCTTCTACTTCTTTTCTCGTAAACTTAACCATACACTTTTTCTCTCCTTTTGATTAACGTTTCCGCTATCTTATTTTATCCTATTCGATTTTGATCTAGAAATGAATGGTGTGTCTTAACACCCAAACCACTTACTGCTAAAAACTCATCGTGCAGTATTTTGCGAACATCATCATCTGTCATCACTTTAGACACTTCTTGTTCCCTAGCTTTTTCTTTGTTTTCTTGCAATTCATATATACGTTTGATGCCTGCCATATTGATTCCATCAGATAAATAATCTTTAATCTCAAGAAGAACATCAATGTCATTCAAAGAATACATTCGCCGATTTCCTTCATTACGTAATGGATGAATCAAATCTTGCTCTTCGTAGTAACGTATTTGTCGAGCAGATAAATCAGTCAGTTTCATAACTGTACCAATCGGAAATACCGATTGTGAACGCCGTAGTTCTTTCTCACTCATTCTAGTCCTCCTTTCGATTACTTTTATAGAATATCAGTCTTTTTTTTCGATGTCAACAAAAATATGCGTCGAATGTCAGAAAACCTAACATGATATAACGAACGTTAAAATTATATAAAATTCTTTCGTTCCGATTAAAAAGAAAGAATCGAACTATACCAATCGTTCGATTGCTAAAAAAGAACCTGTGAATAAGCTATTCACAGGTTCTTTTCGGATTTTATTAAATTGATCAATACAACGTTAGGTACTTATCTTTTTCCCACTCAGAAACTTGTTCACGATAAGCAGCCCATTCTACACGTTTGGCGCTAACAAAACTTTTGTAAATATGATCTCCTAATGCATTTTGCACAACTTTATCTTCTTGCAGATATTTTACAGCATTGTGCAAAGTAGATGGAAGATCTTTGATACCTTTTTTATATCTTTCTTCTGAAGACATACGGTAGATATTACGGTCAATTGGTTGAGGGACTTTGCTTTCTTTCTTCACGCCATCTAATCCTGATTGTAATAATACCGCTACTGCTAAATAAGGATTTGCGCTAGGATCTACGCTTCGTAACTCTATTCTAGTAGAGATTCCTCTTGAACTTGGGATACGTACGAGAGGTGAACGATTGCGAGCGCTCCACGCAATGTATACAGGCGCTTCATAGCCAGGAATCAATCGCTTATAAGAATTTACAGTCGGGTTACAAATCGCTGTGTATCCCAAAGCATGATCCAATATACCTGCTAAGAAGTGGTAAGCTGTTTTACTTAAACCTAGGTCATCCGATTCATCACACAAAACATTTCCTTCATTGTTAAACAAAGACATATTAAAGTGCATTCCAGAACCACTCACGCCGAATAAAGGTTTCGGCATAAAAGTGGCATGCAGACCATGTTTACGAGCAACAGTTTTAACAATCAACTTAAAGGTTTGGATATTGTCACAAGCTTCTATTGCACTCGCGTATTTCCAATCGATCTCATGTTGACCTGGAGCCGTTTCATGATGGCTGGCTTCAATTTCAAAGCCTAAGTCTTCAAGTTGCAATACAATGTCACGACGACAGTTTTCACCTAGATCTGTTGGTGCAAAATCGAAATAGCCGCCATTATCATTTAATTCAGTTGTCGGTTTTCCGTTTTCATCTAATTTAAATAAGAAAAATTCCGGTTCAGGCCCTAAGTTAAAATCTGTATAGCCTTGTTCTTCCATTTCTTTCAGAACACGCTTTAAATTGTTTCTAGGATCTCCTGAAAACGGCGTACCATCGGGATTATAAATATCACAAATCAAACGAGCAACTTTTCCGTTTACTTCTTCCCAAGGGAAAATCAACCAAGTAGATAAATCAGGGCGTAAAATCATATCACTTTCTTCAATTCTTACGAATCCATCGATAGAAGAACCATCAAACATCATTTTATTTTCCATAACTTTTTCTAATTGACTAATTGGAACCTCAACATTTTTGATGGTTCCGTCAATATCTGTAAACATCAATCTTAAATAACGAACATTTTGTTCCTTGGCACTAACTTCTATTTCTTTGCGTGTAAAATTCTTCATTTTGGTTATCTTTACTCCCTTTTATAATAGTTTTTTTATACTTTACTATGAAAAAATTAAAAGAAACGTGAAGGACCTTTTGGATTCATTCCTCGTAGAGCTAAAAATTCATCTTGTAAAATTCGACGAACGTCTTCATCTGTTAAAACAGATTGCTCTTCGTTTTCAACTTCTTTTTCTTTTAATTCATAGATACGTTTTATTCCTGCCATATTGATGCCATCTGCTAAATAGTCTTTGATTTCCAGAAGAACATCTATATCATTTAAAGAATACATTCTTCTATTCCCCTCATTACGTTCAGGAGAAATCAATTCTTGTTCTTCGTAATACCGAATTTGACGTGCAGATAAGTCCGTCAATGTCATGACTGTTCCAATTGGAAATACAGACATGGAACGCCTTAGCTCTTTCTCGTTCATGAGGATCCTCCCATCTAGCATATTACTACAGTAACAATCTCTTTTTAAAATGTCAAAAATCTTATATCTTTAGAGCCCGATTTTCAGCATAACAAATGATTATTTTTTTTATAATTGGAAAAATAATTCTTCTACAGCAGAACTGACCGCTAACTTGACGTGCTCATACGTCAAACCACCTTGGACATATAAGGTATATGGCGCACGAATAGGGCCATCAGCCGTTAATTCCATACTTGAACCCTGGATAAAGGTTCCTGCTGCCATAATGACATCATCTTCATAACCAGGCATATAGGCACCAATAGGAGAAACATGTGCATTGATAGGAGAATATTTTTGAATCGTCTGCGCAAATTTAACCATTTTTTCTTTGTCATTCAACGAAATCATTTGAATTAAATCCGTTCGCTTATCATCCCACTTTGGTGTACTTTCAATACCACAAGCATCTAAAAGTGCAGCTGTATAAACAGCTCCTTTTATGGCTTCACCAACAGTATGAGGAGCCATGAAAAATCCTTGATACATTTCTTGTAAGCTATATAAAGAGGCACCAGCTTCTCTACCAATACCGGGCGTTGTCAAGCGATACCCACAAGCATCAATCAGTTCTGTTTTTCCGACAATATACCCACCTGTTTTAGCTAAACCTCCGCCTGGATTCTTGATTAATGATCCCGCCATCAAGTCTGCTCCAACTTCGATTGGTTCTTGCCCTTCCACGAATTCCCCATAACAATTATCAACAAAGACAATGATTTCTGGATCGATCCCTTTAACAAATTGAATCATTTCTTCAATTTGGCTTATCGTAAATGACGGTCTGCTTGCATAACCTCTAGAACGTTGGATAGCTACCATTTTTGTTTTCGCATTTATTTTTTCTTTTACTGCTTCAAAATCCACTGTTCCATCCGACAATAAATCTACCTGATCAAATCCCATCTGGTATTCTTTAAATGATCCAATGCCATTTCCAGTAGCACCCACAATTTCAAGCAGTGTATCATAAGGAGTCCCCGTGATGTACAATAAATCATCTCCAGGGCGCATCACACCAAATAAAGCCGTCGAGATAGCGTGTGTCCCAGAAATGATCTGCGGTCGAACTAAACCCGCTTCAGCTCCAAAGACTTCAGCATATACTTCTTCTAAAGCGTCTCTTCCAAAATCATCGTACCCATATCCTGTAGAGGGGGTAAAATGTTGTTCCGTGATTTTTTTATTTCTAAAACTTTGCAAGACTTTATTTTGATTGAATAATGCTATTTCATGAATCTGATCATGGATAGGCTTGATTTTTTCTTCTACTGCTTTAATTTTTTCAATTAATTCGGGTGCATAGTTTTTGTTCCAACTCATGACGTTTGATTCTCTCCATTCCATTTCGACTCTACTTTCGCATAGCCTTTTACTACATAAACATTTTTTTCTTCATCGTATTCTTCTGATTCAACAAGCGTTTCTCTTTTTAAGCGAACCAACTGTTCTCCACGACTAACTTCAACTTCAATCCGGTAAGGGACCATCAATTCTTTCATTTTGTTCATGATCTCAGACAGCAATTGATTGATATCTTCAGGATCATTCGCCGAGATAAAAACATTAGGGAAAAGCGATGGATAGAATGCATCCTCGACGAGATCTTTTTTATTGTACACTGTGATCATTGGAATAGATTCCATACCTAATTCTTTCAACAGTTGAACTACTGTCTGTTCATGTCCAGCCATATTTTCAGCAGAAGCATCTACTACATGCAGCAACAGGTCGACGCCCTTCGTTTCTTCTAAAGTTGATTTAAAGGATTCAATTAATTGGGTTGGCAAATCTTGAATAAAGCCAACGGTATCTGTTAATGTAACCGTCATTCCACTTGGCAACAATAATTGCCGAGTCAAGGGATCTAAGGTCGCAAACAATTGGTTTTCTTCGTACGTATCTGCTTGAGTCAACTTATTTAACAAGGTAGATTTCCCAGCATTTGTATACCCCATTAAACCAATTTGAAAAGTTCCGCTCTCCTTGCGTTGTTCACGCGTACGGCTTCGGTGTTTTTCGGTTTCAGCAAGATCTCGTTTGATATCAGTAATTTGATCACGAATATGACGACGATCCGTTTCCAATTTTGTTTCCCCTGGACCACGTGTTCCAATTCCTCCACCTAACCGTGACAAATTGATTCCTTGACCGGCTAATCGCGGCAACAAGTATTGCAATTGAGCTAACTCAACTTGTAATTTACCTTCTTTACTTTTAGCCCTCATTGCAAAAATATCTAAAATCAATTGAATACGGTCAATCACTTTTACGTCATCCAAAAGAAGTTTTTGAATGTTTCTTGTTTGTCCAGGTGTTAAACCTTGATTAAAGATAACAGTGTCTGCTTCTAGTTCATCCACTAAAGAAATCAACTCTTCCATTTTCCCTTTGCCTAAAAAGGTACGTGAATCGACTCGATCTCTTTTTTGAGTAAGTTCCCCTACTACTTCTCCAAGAGCAGTTTCTGTCAATTGTGCCAATTCTGTCAACGAATAACGGAAATCTTGATCGCTTTCTCTTGTTTGCACCCCTACAAGGATGACGCGTTCTACTGTTTCAGCTGTTTCTTTTGTTTCCATTCCGCTCACCTTCTATTCTAGTATTTTAATGACGTTAATAAACTTATTCTTTTAAAAATCTTTTCACTTCGTTTTTGATGTGTTCCTCTTCTTCAAGAGAAGCCAATAGATCAAACCATTCTACGTTTTCTAATCTATTTTTAAACCACGTAAGCTGACGTTTAGCGTATCTTCTTGAGTTCTGTTGGATCGCTTCTTGCGCTTCTTGTAAAGTAGCTTTTTTTTCAAAATAGGGAACCAATTCTTTGTACCCAATCCCTTTTGAAGCTTGGGCATCCGGTAATTGTTGTTGATACAGCCACTCAGCTTCTTGAATCAATCCTGCTTCAAGCATGTGCTCTACACGAAGATTGATTCGCTTATACAATTCTTCTCGTTCAGTCGTTAACCCGATAATTTTAGCATCATAGAGCAGTTCTTTCTCTTGGCGTTCACTTTGATAACTGGAAAAAGGTTGACCAGTTACATGATAGACTTCAAGAGCTCGAATGATACGCCGACGATTATTAAAATGGATGTTTTCAGCAGCAACAGGATCCACTTTAATTAACTGTTCCCATAAATAGTGATTCCCTTTTTCTATAGCTAATGCTTCTTGAGCTTCACGAAAAGCGAGATCATTCTCGCCACTGCCGCCAAAGGTTACATCATATAGCAACGATTCAATATACAACCCTGTGCCACCAACAATAATTGGTACTTTTCCTCTAGCAGAGATCTCCTCAATCAAAAACCGCGCTCGCTTTTGAAAGTCGGATACTGCATAACTTGTTGTGACATCTACTTCATCAATCAAGTAATGCGGGATTTCTTGTTGTTCTTCTTTGGAAACTTTAGCTGTTCCAATAGTTAAGTTGCGGTAAATCTGCATAGAATCGCCACTAATAACCTCACCATTGACAGCTTTAGCTAAGAAAATACTTAAACTTGTTTTTCCAACAGCCGTTGGTCCTACGATGATAATAATTTTTTTCTTTTTCACGCTATTCTCCTTCATATTACAAATTATTTCTAATCTCAAGAGCCTTTTGAGGGTAATCAGTAATAATACCTGCTACTTGTTTGCTTAAACAAAATTGGATGTCTTCACTTTTATTGACAGTCCAGACACGTACCGGGATCTCTGGCGCTCGAAAAAGGCTAATGCTTCTGAACCAACTCAATTGAGGATGCCACATCCTAACCGGAATATCCGAACCTAAAAAAGCAATGTTTTCGCCACTATTTTTAAATAAGAGAGCGATCTTACAAGAAGAATCCACTCTTTTTAGTCGAATTAATGTTTGATAATTAAAACTAGAATATTCTACAGTAAACGACCAATTTTTTTCAGCTACAAAGGCTATTACTTTTTCCTCAATACCGGGATATGAATAACAATCTGTTTTGAGCTCAATATTGACTAATCCTTTGTAATCTATTTTTTCAAGAAAATAAAAAACTTCCTTTAATGTTGGAATACGACAATTGCTGTATTCAGGCGCAAACCAATTACCTGCATCCATTTTTTTCAGTTCCGTTAACGTTAAATCTTTAACTTTTCCTTTTCCACTTGTTGTACGATCAACAGTTTCATCATGAATAACGATCATTTCTTTATCTAAACTTAAATGTACATCTATTTCAAGGCCATCGCTTCCCACTCGAACAGCTTCTTCGATTGCTTCTAATGTATTCTCT
This sequence comes from Carnobacterium sp. 17-4, assembly GCF_000195575.1. Taxonomy (NCBI): domain Bacteria; kingdom Bacillati; phylum Bacillota; class Bacilli; order Lactobacillales; family Carnobacteriaceae; genus Carnobacterium; species Carnobacterium sp. 17-4. Next base: position 1,360,376 of record NC_015391.1, read on the forward strand.
GGATGTGTTCCTTTGCTTCCACGATGAGCGATAATTTTCGTTTGGTTCATGACGTATAGTCCCTCCATTGCTTACATTCTTAATAATTATAGCATATTTCTATTCTATGCCCTATAGATAGCTCAATTTCATCCTATGAAATAGTCGTCTTTTTCTTTAAATTATTGTACAATAGAGTCTGTCAGAAGGAGGAATCGAGATGTATTTAACGATTGAAGAAACCGCAGAATATTTAGACCTGTCCATCACCGATATTACACGTCTTATTCGCGAAAAACAGATTCGCACCTTATCAGATGGCGAAACCATTTTAATTTATAAAGAACAATTCAATTTATATTTACAGGAAATTGAAAAATACAAAAAAGATTTACAAGATTATTTAAACGAACCTATTCCTGAAGATATTGATATAAAAGACGAAGATTAAATTAATTGAAGGAGCTTGTTAGTTCTATTTCCTAGCGACTTGGTTGGAATAAACATTTGTATATAGAAAACGAGGCTGGGATTTTTGTCCCAGCCTCGTTTTCTTGACTATTAAATTCAATCGTTTAGTTTATATGTTATTGTGTTGCTTTCGTTTTTCCAGTCCAATCACGATAACCGCCTTTAAGATGGTGAATATCCGTGTGGCCTTCCTTACGCAAACGAACAGCCGCTCGTAAACTAACTGCTTTATTGTGATCATAAAGATAAACAGGTTGGTCTTTTCTTATTTCAACGATACGTGTTTTTAAAGTTGAATACGGAATATTTCTAGCTCCTAAGATGTGCCCTGCATCATAATCTTTTTTCTCACGGACATCAATTAATTGAACTTTTCGCATGTCTTTTTTAAACTCTTCCTCTGTTAATTCAATTGAAGCATTTTTGCGTCTGAAATAACTATAGATTTCGTAACCTGCCCATACAATAATGATGATCCATAAAACGATATTAATCATTTGACCTGTATCCAATTCTTACTTACCCCTTTCAACTCTTTCTACAGGGATAATTGTACACAAGAACGGGCTCTTTTACTAGCTTTTTTTATTACCATTGTTTTTTACAGACTTTATCATGCACTTAATTAGGCATACTAATCAATGAATAGATTTTTTGCGCTTCTATATCTATAACACTTTCAAAACGCCAACCATATAAGCTATACTTGCCATTTTTCGACATGGAAATCGGAGCATTATCTGGCAGATCTAAAATGGGTTTAATCGTCTTTCCATCAAAATCCAACTGCCCAAATTCAAAAGCCCCTGTTTCAAGTTCTAATTTCACCGCTTCTTTTGCAAACACTCCGTAAACAGGGGTATTTCTTGCAGCCTGACTTAGATAAGGAAAGACCAGACGATCGTTCATTGTTACTTTAGGGATTGCCATAAATGACTGATCCACCATAAAAGGGTATTGGTAGTTCAATAGTAATTCATCATCTGAAAAATCAGAAGGTGTGTAGGTAATAAAAGTATCCTCATGAACAAAAAAATTAGAAACCTGACTCTTTAATCGTAAAGATTCATTCGTTCGAGTATCCCCCATATAAAGATCACCCGTTTCAAGAGAAAAATCATCTTTATTATCTACATATAAATACAAATTAGAAGAATACCAGGCAGGGGTCAACGAAGCAGAAGGAACGGGTACAACCTCATTAGTCTCAACGTTCCAATTGCCAACAACTATTTCTGCTTCTGACTGATAATAAGAAATGAAAATCTGATTTTGATTTGCTGGGTTCCAGTTTACGTTAACAAATCCTTTAGTCACTAATGGCAATTTTTGTATAACCGTTCCATTTAGGTCAACTATTCTTAACTCTCCACCATCTTCACCAACAACTTGAATTAACACTTGTTGCTGATCTTCTGAAATAACAGCGGTTAAAATAATGGCATCCGCTTCATAGACAGGCTTGATCTCACCCGTAAAAATATTAAAAATAGATAAGCTGTCATTATTCACTTCACCAGTGTGTAACAAAACGTCTTCATCTGACATCCATCCAATCACTTTTCTAAAACTTTCATACTCTATTGGGATTTCCTTATACGACAAAGGATTTTTTTCTGGGTCAGGAGCTTCCGTCGGTTGTTTTTTAGTGCAACTTATTAAAAATAAGGTCGCGGAAAAAAGTAAAATAACTAAGCTAAAAATGATATACTTTTTCTTTTTTCTTTTCATTCTAATCACCTTATTTTTGATTTATTTAGGATTCTCCCTCTCGAAAGTATTCTTATCATCTCGTTAGATTATAACATATGCTATACGTTTAAACACTCATTATCCTTTATATAACAGCATCAATGAATGTATCCCCATACAAAAACAACCTTCTAGATACATAAAAAAAGACAATTTCGGCGGTTACCGAAGTCGTCTTTTTTTATTCAATATAGTTCTATTTTTAACAGCTAAAGAGATGATTAAATTAAAGAGTTCCATTCAAATGTTCTTTAATTAATGAACTGGCTCCAACTACACCTGCATTGTTTCCTAATTGAGCTAATCTAATTTTTGTCGTTTCACGAATAGTTGGATAAGTAAATTTATCAAAATATACTTTGATTTGATCAACTAAGAATACTCCAGCATTAGAAACACCTCCGCCAATTACAATGGTAGATGGATTTAACGTATTTGCAACACTCGCACATGCTAAGCCTAAAAAGTAAGCTACTTTTTCTACCACTAGAACAGCTAATTTGTCATTTTCTTTCGCAAAATCAAAAACATCTTTGGCAGTTATTAATTGACCATCGTCAATATTGTATTTCAATTGTGATTCGCCAGCGTAATCTTCTGAAAAGTCTCTAGCTAAACGCACAACTCCTGTAGCACTTGCTACAGTCTCCAGACAACCTTTCTTTCCACATGTACAGTCGTATCCTTCTGGATCCACTGTAATATGTCCAAGTTCTCCTGCAGCACCAGCAACACCATGAATTAACCGTCCACCAGCAATAATTCCACCACCAACACCAGTTCCTAAAGTGATAAACACGACATCTTCTTCATTTGCTCCAGCGCCCTTCCAGCGTTCGCCAAGAGCCGCTACATTTGCATCATTATCGATAGCAAATGAAATTCCAGTGCCTTCTTCGATTATTTTTTTAACCGGCTGGCTTGTTTTCCAATTCAAGTTATATGCACCAATAACGGTTCCGGCTTTACGATCAACCGTTCCGGGCGATCCCATCCCGATTCCAATGAAGTCATCTGGAGTTAATTGATATTTTTCAAGCTGCTCATTGATCGATTCAACAATAGCTGGAACAATTCGTGATCCGTTTTCAGTTGTGTCTGTTACAAGACTCCATTTTTGTTGAATATCCCCTTCACTTGTTAGAATAGCAAATTTTACAGTTGTTCCACCTAAATCGATTCCAATGATTTTTTTTGTCATAATACTTCTTCCTCCACATTCAGCTTTTATTCTTTTGTTTGTTCGTCTTCTTTACGATGCTCTTGTTTTAAAATTAGTAAAGCGGGCAAATATTCATCATTTTCTATCAGCCCGTTTTCATGCAGTTTTTTTAATTCAACCATCATTAATTCAATATCCCAAATTCGTTTTCCAATATACACATAGATACCAAAGCGTTTCAATAATTGTTGTACATCATATAATGTCCTCACTACTTCACTCCCTAAAGTCCAAATAGAGGAACAGCGGTATTAAGGTATCCTATATAAGCAAAAACAATAACCATTAAGAGAAAGAGGACGCCATAAATCAAACGCTTGTTTCTCCAGGTTTTTAACGGATTAGGCACACTGATTGCTGTGGCAATTAAGAAACCGCCTAACAAGCCCCCTAGATGCCCGGCCATATCAATAGAAGAACTAAATATTCCAAATACAATATTGATAATGATCAACGTACCAAAACTTTTCGCCATCTGTTGGATTGCAGGATTGTGTTTAAACGTCTGTCCAAGCATAATGGTCGATCCAAATAGACCGAATAAAGCTGTACTCGCACCGGCAGACAAAGCGTCACTAAAAGCAAAACTCGCAAGATTTCCAGCTATACCGCTAAGTAAGTAGATTCCAGCAAATCGTAAATGACCAAACATACCTTCTAATTGTTCACCTAAATAGTACAGAATCACTGAATTCATTAATAAATGAATAAATCCGATATGCAAGAACATCGGTGTAATCAATCTCCACCATTCTCCTAAAACAATATACGGGTTAAACTTTGCTCCATATTTTATTAATGTAGCAACATTAGTGCTTCCACCATCTAAAGTCATTAAAACAAATGCCAAAATTTGAATGATCAAAAGAGCATAGGTTACAACTGGTTTTCTAAAAAAACGCTTTAATTTCATTTGGGTGCTGTATTCCAAACTATCAACTCCATTCTATTACTAAATGAACTAGTTAAAAGATCTAACTAATCAAATAACCTCTAACATTTATTATAGCATAAAGCTGCTTATTCTTGACAATAATACTTAAGTTCCTGTTATCAATCTAAACAAAAAAATACTATTGAAATTTAGGTGGTCAACTAAATTTCAACAGTATTTTTTTCAATAAACAAATGAGTTTACTCCATATTCCCAATATCTTTGCTTAAATTGCTGATAGCATCTAAGTTTTCTTTTGTATGTTTGCCTTTTGAATCTGATTTTTCTTCATTCGTATTGGATTTAAGAACTGAAATGGTAACGATTTGACTTGGATTTAAATAGCATGAAATGCCTTTTTCGTCTTCTAATAAGACAAAACTTTCTAACAATTCTCCATCTTCATCTGTTACTTTATTTAGCAGTTGTTCAGCAGAACTATTGAAGGTTACTGTTTTTCCATTACTTAAATGTACTTCACTTTTATCCATCCTCAAAACCACCTTTTCATTTATTGCTTTTAGTATAGCAAATAGAAGTCGTTGAACCTAATGCTAAGCTTTTCAACTGAATTTTCTCCATATAAAAAAGCTGAAAGAATTTCTTTCAGCTTTATCTATATTAATCTCATTTTTTTGCGAATTAAAAATAACAAGAAATGTTATTTTGTTTCACGATGTAAAGTTACAACACGTTCGCGCGGGCAGTATTTTTTGAATTCAACACGGTCCGGACTGTTACGTTTGTTTTTCTTTGAGATGTAATTACGTTCTTTACATTCTGTACATTCCAATGTGATGTTTACACGCATGATTTTCCCTCCAAGCATTAAACAGTATTTGAAGACATAGTTGTTGTCTTCTGACTTAAATATCATATCACTTTTTGTATAAACATGCTAGTATTTTTTTAGAGGTTGTAAAGTTTTTTTACTTTACGCCCCTTATTTCAACCTAATTATTATCCATCAATACACTAGCCAATTCATTATAATCCATCTCACTTGATACTTCATAAGAACCAGGACGAATAAGCGCAGCATAACTATTCTCTTCTAAGAATCCATCAAAGTCAAAAGCATCTTCAATTAATCCTTGCTCTTGTAGTTGTTGACTAGCAACACTGCTTGGATCTCCATCATTGATAATAACCGTGATTTTTTTCTCACTTGGTTCAGAAGATTCCGAATCAGCACTCTCCGCTGATTCGCTTGTTGCTTCTTCGTTGACAACAGCAGATTCACTTGTTGCCGTTTCTTTTTCTAAATCAGCAACTTCCCTATCAGCTAGCAATGCTTCATATTTTTCTTGATAGGATATTTCTTCTTTAGTTGGAACAGTCTCTTCAGTCTTCTCATTTTCAGAGGCGATAGGTTGAACATCATAAAGGAAAAGTCTATATCCTGCAAGAACAATAGCAGAAACTAAAAATCCTAATGCTAAGTAACGTAATGCCGGTTTACTCATGTTATTATTCTCCTTTATTAGGGGTTAATTATTTTTAACATACTCATCGATAACAACTTTTACAGTTGCTTCAGATAAACGTGTTTGCATCACAATGTCTTCCACTGCCACACCTTGTGTATATAAACTGACTACATGTTTCTTCAAAACATCATGAATCTTAGCTGAAGTCGGGGTTTCTGTTACTTGAATATTTAATTCTTCTTCTAAAACTGAAACACGTTTTTTCAAACTATAAATGTCTTGTAGCAATTGCAGAGACAATTCTTCAAATTCTTCTTTAATTTTCTCGCCATTATCTTTTTTATAAAATGACCAGCCAATTAATGCAACCGCAATGACTAATAAGATAATCACAATTATCCATAAGTCCATCAAATTCACCTCTTCTTTATTAATCTCAAAGTCAAGTTTAACATAACTTAGTTTAAAAAAATACTCTGTAAAATAAACTTAATAATTTAGCAATGTATCTTGCTAAATCAGGAAAATAGCATTTGAATCTAAAAATTATTAAGTGCACTCTGATTTTTTGTGAAATAAAAAGACTTTACCTGAGAATCAGGCAAAATCTTTTTATTCTATCAATCATTCTTCAGTGTTTTCATCATGATCTTCAGCAATTTCCCCCGAAAGTTCCTTATATTCGCCAACTTGGAAGTAGGCATCAAAAACTTTACGAGCAACGATTGTATTTTCGTGATTACTATTCGTATTTGGTAAATAAGGAACAATAACAAAAACTGCTATCTCAGGATTATCATATGGTGCATACCCCACAAAAGTTCTATTTGTTACACTTTCCCCTTTTCTGTTTTCAACAACTCCATCATAGAACGCCTCAGCAGTTCCTGTTTTACCGGCAACAGTGTATTCAGTCCCCGCAAAGTAACTTGTGGCTGAACCATTTGCCCCATTAGCTACTTGATACATTCCTTGTTGCACACGACTCATTTCTTCTTTTCCAACATCAACAATGTTCAAAACTTCTGTTTCCAATTGCGTTTGAATAGCGCCCATATTTCCATTTGCATCCGTCTCTCTAATTTCGTCTATCAAACGAGGGGCAATCCTTTTTCCACCATTTGCAATTGTTGAAACATATTGCAGCATTTGAATTGGAGTATACGTATCGTACTGTCCAAATGCAAATGTTAAGGCTAAACCTGGATTTTCTGCGGTTCCTATGAATCCAGAACCCTCACCTGGTAAGTCAATTCCCGTTTTTATACCTAATCCAAATTGAGCATAATAACTCCTCAATTTTTTTATAACTGCTCTGTAATCAATATCTAACGCCATATTTCTATAGTAATCGTACTCTCCGCCCATCCGCAGAGCAATTTTTGACATATAAACATTTGAAGAACGTTCCAGTGCCGAAATATCATTTACTGCGACACTGCCAGAACGATTAAAAACTGAACTAATAGTGTTACTACCTCTAATCATTAAAGGTTCATCAATTAACGTGTTATCTGCCAGGGTGATAGCTCCATCCATATATCCAGCCAGTACAGTTGCCGGTTTGACTACTGAACCCATTTGAAAACTTGAATTAATAATATCTAATGTAGCATCATCAATTTCACCAGTTTTTGCATTCCGTTTTTGACCAGTCATCGCTAAAATTTCACCATTGTTTGGATCAGCTGCCACAACATATATACTGTTATTCAGCCCTTCGCTTTCAGTAGCTACAGATTGCTTAGCAATATCTTGAACAATTTTTTGAAAATCCATGTCAGTTGTTAAAACAAGATTATCGCCTTTTTCACCCGCATAACTTTGGATCGTGTTGACGATATCTCCATTTTGATTCGATTCAGTTTCGGATTTTGATTTTGATCCGCTTAACACTTCTTCATATTCCAACTCAAGGTAACTTTTCCCGACTCGGTCATTACGTGCGTATCCTTGTGCTAAATAAGTCGCTGCCTTATTCTCTGGAAGACCTTCAGACTCACTTGTAACATCTCCAAGGATACTCCTAAGCATGTTCCCCTCTGGATACGTTCTGACCCAATCTGTACCGGTATCAATTCCAGGTAATGTCAAAAGATTTTCACTTACTTTTGCGATTTCGTCATTCGTCACATTTTCGCTTTTAATGTTGATTGTTGATAAAGCATAACCGCCATTCATTCGTTTAAAAATAGCTGCTGCTTCTTGTTCTTCCTCTGAAAACTGAATATCTTCATCTGTCACTTTATCTACTTGAAGTTGATAAAGTTCTGACCCGCTTAAAGTTTCCTTTTGCTCATCGCTTATGCGTTTATTCACTTTGTCTTCATCTAGAGCAATCCAAAAATCTTTTAAGTCTCGTTTTGACAAATCAAAATCACTATCTTGTTCAAATTCTGTAACATTCGGCATTTCGATGTACTGCGCTAAATTCATAGCGATTTTTGCCATATCTTCACTAGAAACACCTTTACCTCTAGTATAAGTAATCGCTTGAAGAGCTTCATTTCCGACTAATTTACGGTGCTGACTATCGTAAATTTCACCTCGAGGAACGGTTCCAGTTGCCAAAGTAGTCTCAGTTCGCTGAACTTCTGTTTCAAATTCTTCACCCTTAACAATTTGCAAATAACCCAATCTAAGGATCAACATAGCAAATAGCAAGAATACAGTGAAAAATAAAAAATTCAACCGAAAAGGAATATGCGATTTTTTCTTCTTATTATTGTTTTTATTTGTTTTCAAAAAAGACACCTTCCTGTTCAAATTACTTGTCTCATTGTATCAAATTTGTTTTGAATTAACTACTGATTAAAGAAAACTTTAATTATTTCATCTCATTCTATGCTATTCTAGTACTTGAAAGAATTACTAGTCCGTTAATGGAGTTGAAACTTATGCAAAAAACAATGCAGACCTTTATTCAAAAACAATGGCCCATGTTGTTAGCTTTTTTTGTTCCGTTCTTTACGATGTCGCTCATTTATATTTTTCAAGGCGTTTATCCTTTTGGAAATGATTCTCTACTAACAGTCGACTTAGGACAACAATACATTGATTTTTATTCGTATTATCGACAAACCTTTTTTGATGATCCAACTACATTTTTTTATTCTTTTTCTAAAGCTATCGGTGGAGATATGGTAGGGTTATGGGCCTATTACTTGACCAGCCCTTTTAATTTATTATTTTTACTCTTTCCGTATACTCAGATCTCGTTAGCAGTGACTTGCTTGACTCTTTTAAAAATTAGTTTAGCAGGGTTAAGTTTTGGTTATTTATTAAAAAAATCATTCAGTGGAACAGGATTTATCTTAGCAGCCTTTTCAATTAGTTACGCTTTAATGGGGTACACGATTGTCAATCAATTAAACATCATGTGGCTAGACGGCCTCATTTTTATGCCACTTATTGTGCTGGGTCTTGAACAATTGATTGCTGAGAAAAAGGGAGTACATTACTCTCTTTTTCTTGGACTGATGTTATTCTCAAATTACTACATCGCTTATATGATTTGTCTCTTTCTAGTCTGTTATTTCATTTTTCGTTTGACCGGTGTTTCTTATCCAAATGGAACTCAGTGGAAAACCAAGTTTACAGACATGCTCACTTCTATTGGATTGTTCATTTGGCATTCTCTATTAGGAGCAGGATTAGCAGGGATATTACTGCTGCCAACATTTCATTCCCTTATGGAAAGTAAAGCCAGCTACACGAAATTTGAATTTGACTGGGAATTAGCCTACCCGTTTCCAGAAATGGTATCCAAATTATTTATTGGCGCTTTTAATTTTGACCAAATGCCTTCTGGTTATCCTAATTTATTCATTGGCAGCTTAGCGCTTGTCTCATTCATTTGTTATTTCTTTAATAGTTACTTTTCAAAAAAAGAGCGATTGACCGCCTTAGTAATGATGATTCTATTTGTTGTTTCTATGAATTTAGAAGCTTTCAACAAAATCTGGCATGCTATGCAGTACCCTATCTGGTACCCTTATCGTTTTTCGTTTGTGGTTTGCTTCTTTATGTTAATTAACGGATTTAGAAGTTTTATGCACTATGAAGGCATGCGGCCTATTAGTACACTTGTCAGCATGCTATTAACGGCCTTAGTAAGCTTTTACGTCTATAATGGTGAATTTGATTTTATTTATACAGAACAAATTATTTTAACGGTTCTTTTTACCTGTATGGTTATCTTTTTCTTTATTATCAAACCACAACAATACACTTGGCTACCTGCTGCACTCTTTCTTCTCACCGCAGTAGAAATGGGTGTAAATGCCCAAATCGATTTATCTCGTTTGAGTTATGTCGATCAAGACAGCTTTACGGTTTACCAAACCGGGCTGGATGATAGTATTGATGCCATACAAGATATGGATGATAATTTTTATCGAGTCGAAAAAACATTTTTACGAACAAAAAATGATAGCTTTCAAGCTGACTATCCGAGTGTGACTCATTTCAGTTCAACTTTTGAGCGAACAATACCTGCCTTATTTGGTAGTCTTGGTTTTCCTGTAGGAGATGGTTTTCTTGCCTATTCTAATGGAACGCTGGTAACTGATGCTTTATTTAATATTCAGTATTACATGAGCGAAAAAAAGGATCTTTATCTTGCAGAAACCAACCAACCTTTAGGCGTCAAAAGTACCCGGTTGAAAGATTCTTTGAGCCGGACGCAACAAGTACCATCATTAATAGATTCTTTACTGATCCCTTCTGTTTCAGATGCTAAAAAAGAGGAATTTGAACTAAGTACCATGCAGACAAAACCCGATTTACGCTCTTATACACAAATTGGCGAAACGGATAAGACGTTTATTTACGAAAATCCCAATACCTTACCAATTGCTTTCGGAAGTTCTGACTCTATCCTAGACGTTTCTTTAATAGAGGATCAGCCGATTCAGTTACAAGAAGCGATTTTACAAGCTTTGACCAATAATCGAGGTACAGAGCAGTTCTTTATGCCTAGCGATTTTGATAGTACCGTATACCAAAATGTGACCCTATCTGATGCTCTTAACGAGAAGATTTACCGGAAACAAGTTTTGAATAACGATGCATCCGTGAGTTTTCAATTTACACCGGAAACTAATGATTCCTTCTATTTAACACTTAGCCCCAATATTAAAGAAGAAGATGTTAACTTATTTTTAAATGGAGAACCGTTCACTCAATATGAGACATATAGAGATCAATTAATTTTAAATATTGCCAGTCAAAATAAAGGAGATACTCTTACGTTTAAAATTGAATTAGAAGAATCTACGATACGCTTAAAAGACTTTCAACTGTATCGTTTAAATTCAACCGCATTTGAGTCAGCTATCCAATCTTTAAAAGCTGGTGGCATAACCATCGAGGAATATAGCAACACGTCTTTTAAAGGCACTGTAGATATTCAGCAAGACCAAGAAGTCTTAATGACGACTATTCCGTATAGTGAAGGTTGGTCTGTTAAGGTTGATGGTATTCCTATCCAAACGAAGAAAGCTTTAGACAGTTTGTTAGTTATTCCTATCACTGAAGGTAAACACGTTGTTGAATTTAATTATACGACACCCTTATTTTTTGAAGGAACCATTTTAACGCTCATTTCGGCAATGCTTCTTTTTGTAACAAGTCTTTTCTTTAAAAAAAATCTTAAAGGTGGAAACCAATGAATACATCAATAAAAATAGCTCAACCTAGAATACCTGCCAATCTATCAGCTTCGCATTTTGATGAAATCGATCACGAGTCTTACTACACAAATTGTCAATTTAAGGACTGTACCCTATCTAGTAAGCAGCTAGAAAATGTCTGCTTCCAACATGTTTCTTTTATTAATGTGACCTTTGAACATTGCCAATTTACTCGTTTTGAATGTTTAGATGTTACGTTTGAAGGATGCAACATCAGTAACAATGAATGGATTGGTGCTATTTTCCATCGCACGACTTTCAAAGATACGAAATTTCTGGGTACTAATTTTGCTGAATCTTCTATTGTTGATGCTCAGTTTGATCATTGTATCGGGAATTACAGTTCTTTCAATTATGCTTCAATGAAGCAAGTTCGTTTCCAAGACTGTTCATTGCTTGAAAGTGAATTTTTCGAAGTGACTTGGAAAAAACTAGATTTTGTACGGTGTCAATTGAATCAACTATCTATTATGCAAACAAACCTCAACGGATTAAATTTTAGCGATTCTGAATTTGAAAATTTATCGGTATCCATTGATTTAGTAAAAGGATGCAAACTCAATGCTGGACAAGCTCTTGTTATTGCAAATATGTTAGGTATTCAAATTGTATAATCCTAACGTGCTTCTGGTCAAACGTTCCTTTTGATTAATGTATTCTAGTAAATACTAACGGACGATTTGAAGATAAAAATAACCCTGATTTCCTTTTTAAGGAAACTAGGGTTATTTTTTTTAGAGAATTTTCATCGTCTGGTGGTATCATTATCTGAATCCGGTCCAAACCATGGTTGATTATTGTACGTGCCATTAAATCTCGGACTGCTAATGTCGCTATTCGCTGAACCAGAATTGATAAAATCAGATTGATGATTAAATTCTTTGTTTCCTTTAAGATCTGTAACGGGTTGGCCTAACCGATTTTTTTGATACCAATATTCTTTATCTGAATTCTCACCCAACAACAAAACATACGTTAATTCAGACATTGCTTGGTTATATTGGTCTTGTTCTTCTTTTACAGATAGTCCATATTTTTCTAACGAGAAAATATCATCAGATTCTGTATGGTGAACCATCCAAGTTGCTTTTTCTAACAGAATTGGACGATTTTCATAAAGTGGAACTGCCATTTGGAATTCATGTAAAATATCTTCTCTGTCTTTGTTTGTAACGAGTGTCATTTGGTTAATCGCTTGCCCCTCACCTAAAAGTTTGTTTACTTTTTCTATCAATGATTCTATAGACGGATAGACACCAATGAATCGTTTATTCATTTCACCACTCCTCACTGATTAAGGTGTTCCTATTTTCACATCTTAATTTTACCACAAAAGAAAGCGATTACAAAGATTCGCAACGTAATACTCTATAGAAAAAAGACAAACACATGAGTGCTTGTCTTTTTAAATTTAAAAATTTATTTAGCTGCTTCGTAACGTTTTGCTACTTCATTCCAGTTAACAACATTCCATACTGCTTTTAAATAAGCAGGGCGTTTGTTTTGGTAGTTCAAGTAGTATGCATGTTCCCAAACATCTACTCCAAAAAGTGGTGTTTTTCCATCTGTTAATGGAGAATCTTGATTAGCTGTTGAAGTTACTTCTAATTTACCGTTATTAAGAACTAACCATGCCCAACCTGAACCAAATTGGCCAGCTCCAGCAGTTTCAATTGCTTCTTTGAATTTATCAAAGCTTCCAAAAGTCGCTTCAATATCTTCTTTTAACGTTCCAGTTGGTTCTCCGCCACCATTTGGTGAAAGAATTTCCCAGAAGAAGCTGTGGTTAGCATGTCCGCCACCATTGTTACGGATAGCTGTACGGATTTCTTCAGGAACTGAATTTAAGTCTGCTACTAATTCTTCAATTGATTTTTTTGCTAACTCTGGGTATTTTTCAAGAGCAGCATTTGTTTTTTCAACATATGTTGCATGATGTTTATCATGATGAAACTCCATAGTTGCTTGGTCGATATGTGGTTCTAATGCATCATATCCATAAGGTAATTTTGGTAATTCGTATGTCATAATCAATTCCTCCATTTATCTTTTTTTTAAGCTTTCCCTAATAAATGTAACACCTTTCAATAGAAAACACAAAGTATTCAGGTAGTTATTTTAGAAAAAAATAACACAATTACTTTTTAACACCTATAGCCTATTGAGTTTATCAAATTTAACCGCTACAATAAAATTAATCACTATTTAGTATGCAATAGAAAATTCATTCGTTTTATCAAGTCAGGAGAGATTACTATCCAATTCATAACTTTAATTAAAGATTCATTATTTCATCCAGAAAAGCTAGCACAAGCAATTACGTTAAAAAAAGGGAAAGTATTTCTTTATTTTTTATTCATCGCTTTTATCGCAACAATTCCAACTTGGATACAAAGCAATCAAATAATCAATGATTTTAGTCGAGATGGTCAAATTATTGCGGAAAGTATTCCACCTTTTGAAATAGAAAATGATCAAATTGTTACAACTGAACCTGTAAAAAGTTATATATATCAAACCGATTCGATTATCTTCACTTTTGATCCAAACGGAGAAAGAACCATTGAAGATGTAGAACAAGATTTAGTTGCAAACTTATTGGGAATTGCTTTTTTAGAAGACAGTCTTTATTTTGTTCTTCCAGATTACCCTATCCAATTGCCGTATACTCAGTTAAACGGCTTAACAAGCGAAACATTTATCGACCTTATTTTAAATGTTCAAGCATTTGGTATTAGTTTGCCGCTTATTACATTTATTCTCATATGGTTGTCTACTCTTTTTCTTACGTTTTTGTATACTTTACTGTACACCTTATTTGCAAATATTCTCTCTATCCTTACCGGAAGAAAGTTGAAATTTGGCGATAACTGGAAAATTGTCTTAGTTGCTTCTACATTGCCAACGCTATTCATTGCACTATTAAATAGTGTTAATTTAATACCTGTTTTTCAATTAGAAATCAAAACAATTGTAACTTTATTCATCTATTATTTAGCCATTCGAGTACTGCCTAAAACGAAACGTATGCCCTAAAAATGAAGATTAAAAAGGAGTTGAGAATTTATTCTCAACTCCTTTTTTTAAATTATTTTTTCTTGTTTGCTTTTTTTAATAGCATTAGCTTGACTACGACGTTCAACACGACGCTGTTTCAAACCACTCTCTTTAATGGCACGAGACATTTTTTTCTTGTATCCTGGTTTAACTTTTTTCTTTGTCTGACTTATCATACTCTTCAATTTAGGATCAATTTTATCAGTAGCCGTGTTTTCACGAGTCGTACGACGCTTACGATCATACGTGTCTACTATTTCACCTTTTTGAATCATTTTTGGTTCAAAAGGAATCCCTAATTTTTCAATGTCTATGATTAAGTTTTCATCGCTTGGAGCATACAAAGTGATGGCAGTTCCTTTAAGATTGTTTCTTCCAGTTCTACCAACACGATGAATAAAGAAGCTAAGGTCTCTTGGAATCTCAGCATTGATCACATGTGAAACACCTTCAATATCAATACCGCGTGCAGCTAAATCAGTCGCAACGACAAATTGATACTCAAGATTTTGTACTTGTTTCATTACACGTTTTCTTTCACGTGGAGGAATATCTCCATGAATTTTAGCTACTTTAATCCCTCTAGATTTAAGACCATCCGCTAATTCATCGACTTTAGATTTCGTATTTGCGAAAATCATAACCAAATACGGTTGTCCAATCGTTAATAATTCATAAATAACATCAATTCTGTCTTTCCCTTTTGTAGAAATAAGCCAATTTTCAATCGTTGGTGAAATAATTGCTTTAGGCTGAATTTGTTCAAATAACGGATTAGACATATATTTTTTCAAAAACGGTTGTAACTTAATCGGGATAGTTGCTGAGAAGACAAGCATTTGCAACTTTTCAGGTAATTTACTTGCGATTTGATCAACATCCGTTAAAAATCCCATATCTAAAGTCATATCTGCTTCGTCAATAACCAAGACTGGAGACGTATAAATCAATAAAGCTTTTTCAGTTACTAAATCTAAAATTCTCCCAGGTGTTCCGATTACAATATGTGGTTGAGTTCCAGCTAATTTAGTTATTTGTCGTTTTTTATCTGTTCCACCTACAAAATTTTGTACAATAATTTTTGCAGGAGCTTTTTCAACTAATTGAAGTGCTGCTTGATATATTTGTTCTGCTAGTTCTCTACTAGGAGTAGTGATCACCACTTGCACTTCTTTACGTGATGGATCAATTTTGTTTATTAATGGAAGTAAAAATGTATGAGTTTTTCCTGACCCCGTTTGTGATTGACCAATAACACTTTTCCCACTTTTAATAGCTGGTATAAGCTTTTCTTGTACTTCTGTTGGCTTTGTAAAACCAATTTCATTTATTGCGTCAATTAAAAAGGGTTGTAACCCAAACTTTTCAAAGGTATGTTCCATTTTATCGCCTCATTTCTCTTGATACTCTTTTGCATCTTTTGTATTATACCATAAAACTGAAGTATTCGTTACTTAAATATATTTTGCTTTCAAAATTATCTTTTCTATGCAAACAAAGAAGCCTACGGAAGAAAGTAACTTTCTTCCGTAGGCTTCTTTGTTTGCATGCTTCCTTTATTTTTTTGTAGTTACTCGTTTTAATTTGGTTTTTTTTCGATTTCCAAGCAATAGTGGAACATGTTCAATTTTTACATCTGTGTATTCAAGTCCAAACCATTTTATTGGAGAAACGGAGACTTTTTTTATTGCTAATTTGACTGACATAATAAAGTGACCTCTGTCGGATAGTTCAGAATCTACAGAAAGCTCTTCGCGAACCAACACAAAACAAAAATCGCCAATGTCTTGATTAAAATTATTTGTAGACCAATGTTGGGGTTGTTTTTCAATCGTCCCATCTGCCATAAGGTCTATAACGATTTGTCTTAAATAGGTACTCACTTGTTGAGGAACTCTAAAACCAAGACGCAATTGAACTTTAACAATAAAATCCGTCTCAAATGTTTCTACGGTATACTCCATCGTTCTAGGTTCATCTGTTACAAGAACATTTACAAACCAGTAAACAGCTGCTCGTTTTGGCTGTTTATCAAATATCGAATAAATAATTTCATTATCAATCATCCCCGCAGTTTCTTTGCTGGTAAGGTAAACTAAATTAGTAGCATAATACGGCATTGACTCTTCTGATCGAAGTTCACTCAATTGGTCTTTATAATCTAAAAGACTCACTTCTCTTACAACATTTTGCTCTATTTGATTTGCTTTGTGCCATACGACCATAATCATTAAGATCGTAGCTGCAATAATGATGGTCACAAATCCGCCATGGAAAAATTTTGAAATACTTGAAATGAAAAATATGACTTCAAGTACACCGAAGAAAACAATCATAACACCTGCTAATACTTTAGGGATTTTTTTAACAATTAGGTAATTAAACAACAGAATTGTCGTCATTAACATTGTAATGGTAATGGCTAGTCCGTAAGCTGCTTCCATATGTTCTGAATTTCTGAAATATAAGACGACTCCTAAGCAAGATAACCACAAAATCGTATTGACAACTGGAATATACAGTTGTCCCTTAGAATTTGATGGATAGATGGTTTTCAAACGTGGCAATAACTTTAACTTTATAGCTTCTGAAACCAAGGTATACGACCCTGATATTAATGCTTGTGAAGCAATAATTGCTGCTAACGTTGCCGCCCCTACACCTATAATCCTAAACCAATCGGGCATTATTTCAAAAAAAGGATTAAAACCCTTTATCGCTTGCAGTTGTTCATTATCTTTAACATCTAAAAGCCAAGCCCCTTGTCCTAAATAGCTTAGTAACAAACAAATTTTAACGTATGGCCAAGTTAAATAGATATTTTTACGACCTACATGTCCTAAATCAGAATACAAAGCTTCCGCTCCAGTAGTTGCTAAGAAAACACTGCCCAAGATTAAGAATCCAGCTTTATTATTTTCGCTAAACAAAAATTTAATACCATATACAGGCGAAAGTGAACGGAAAATATCAAAATTCCCTAATACATTCACTAATCCGATTGTTCCAATCATAAAAAACCAAAGGAACATTAAAGGACCGAATAGTTTACCAATTAATTCTGTTCCAAAACGTTGAATTAAAAATAAAAAAGTAATCACAACTAGCGTAATCATAATTACGGTTTCTTGACCTGTTCCAAAAAATGCAACATAAGCAGGAATCGTTCTTAGACCTTCAATTGCAGTTGTAACTGTAACTGCAGGCGTTAATATCCCATCGGCTAAGAGAGCCGCCCCTCCTATGATGGCCGGTATAATTAACCAACCCGCCTTTTTTCTAATTAATGCATAGAGAGAAAATATACCGCCTTCTCCATGGTTGTCAGCTCTTAGAGCAATCATTACATATTTAATTGTTGTCAATAACGTAAGTGTCCAAAATACTAAAGATAACGCTCCATAAATAAACTCATTAGTAACGGAAACTAGTCCCCCATTGCCTTCTATTAAAGCTTTCATAACATATAACGGTGATGTCCCAATATCACCGTAGACAACTCCTAGTGTTACTAACAAACCTGAAATAGATAGGCTCTTTTTTTGTTTAGTAGTTAATTTATTTTCCATTTTCTGTTCCGTTCCTTCCGTATTCATATATCTGTTTTATAACAATACAAAAAAGCAAGACCTATACATAATCTTCTGAAATTACGCATAGGTCTTGCTTTTTAAGTTCAAACCAGTGTTCTACTAACACAGACTAGTTGATTTAAACACATAATATATGCTAGCTACTCCCCTATTTGATAGGCTTATTTAATTGTATGGTTTGATTAACATCCTTTATTATAATAATTTCGAAGCCATTGTCAACAACTTAATTTAGTGGACAAATGCTCCTCATTATTGCACTGTTTAAGAAAATAATTACTACCATTTTTAACATAGCAATTCGTCATTCTTTGTGTACTATTGTATAATGGTAATTGAACAAACTAAAAATGTGTAATAAGCTCTTACTTTTTAAAAGAAAGAATTAACGAATGATTGATTCTAAAAGCAGAAACCAGTACAATAGTTTTAGAAAAGATGAACGTCTTTGTTCTAGAAGAGGGGTATAAAGATAGATGACAACTGAACAGAATGTTTTATTTACAATCTTTGGAGGAACCGGAGATTTAGCAAAGAGAAAATTGTATCCATCTCTTTATCGCTTATATAAAAAAGGGTTCTTGAAAGAACATTTTGCTGTAATTGGAACTGCTAGAAGAGAATGGACGAATGACTATTATCGAGAAATTATTAAAGAAACGATAAGTGACCTCGTTACTTCTGAAGAAGCTGCAACTGAGTTTGCCAGCCACTTCTACTATCAATCACATAATGTTAATGATGAAGAACATTACGTTAACTTAAAACAATTAGCCGAAGAATTAGATGAACGCTACCAAATCAACGGCAATCGTTTATTTTATTTAGCTATGTCGCCTAATTTTTTTGGCACAATCACTCAACAATTAAACCAACAAGGATTGGTGTCAACTAATGGATTCAATCGTTTGATTATTGAAAAACCATTTGGGCATGACTATGAGAGTGCAGCTATTTTAAACGAACAACTTAGAGAAGTCTTTGATGAAAATCAAATTTTCCGTATTGATCATTATCTTGGCAAAGAAATGGTACAAAATATTTCTACTGTACGCTTTGCAAATAACATGATTGAATCTATGTGGAATAATCGCTACATCGATAACATTCAAATCACATTGAGCGAATCATTAGGTGTTGAAGAACGTGGCGGCTATTACGACAAAAGTGGTGCTTTAAGAGATATGGTACAAAATCATATTTTGCAAATTGTCTCTCTTCTGGCAATGGAGCCTCCTGCAAAACTTACAGACATAGATATTCGCAATGAAAAAATAAAAGCTTTACGAGCTGTTCGTCTTTTCAAGCCTGAAGAAGTGAAAGAAAATTTTGTTCGCGCTCAATATGATGTTGGTACTAACACCGATAGTTTATTGAACAAGTACCAAGATGAATTGAATGTTGCAGAAGATTCTCAAACAGAAACATTTGTGGCAGGTAAAGTTCTGATCGATACATTCCGTTGGAAGGGTGTCCCCTTCTATATTCGAACAGGTAAACGAATGGCCGAAAAAGGCACACAAATCAATGTTGTCTTTAAAAACGTTCCTTTAAACTTATTTAGTGAAGATATTGAAGAAGAATTGCCACCAAATGTATTGACCATTTTTATTCAACCAACTGAAGGTTTCTCACTTCAATTAAATACAAAAAAGGCTGGCATTGGTTTAGAAACAGAAACATTCAATCTTAAACACAAGCATTCAGCTGAAACAGTTGCAAACAGCCCTGAAGCTTATGAAAAGTTGATTTTTGACTGTTTAAATGGTGACTCAACAAACTTTACGCATTGGGATGAAGTAGCTTCTTCTTGGAAATTTGTTGATGTTATCCGTAAAGAATGGGATCAAGATAAGACAAATCTTCCAAGTTACCCAAGCGGTTCTATGGGTCCGACAGAAAGTGATGCCCTGTTAGCAAAAGACGGCTTTAACTGGCATTGGAACCCTATTGCACCTGAATAATCAAAAAACACAAAAAAAAATAGACGTAAGCACATTCTGCTTACGTCTATTTTTTTGTTCTTATACTGGTCTAATGGAAGTTTCTAATAATCTTTCCTGGTCATCAGGATCACTGCCATATCTTATTCCAGTTTCTAATGAATTAATTTGTTCTATCTCTTCTGTTGTCAAAGAAAAGTTGAATACATCGCTATTTTCTAAAATACGATTTTCATGAACTGATTTTGGAATAACAACTTCTCCTCGTTCTAAATGCCAACGGATAATCACTTGTGCAGGAGTCTTGAAATACTTTTGACCGATTTCCAATAGTATTGGATGGTTTAGTAGGTCAGATTTCCCTTGGCCTAAAGGACCCCATGCTTCATGAATGATGCCATTTGCCTTCATGTATTCATGCAATTCATTTTGTGGGAATTCTGGATGTGTTTCAATTTGGTTGATCATTGGTTGCATCAACCCTTGATTTTTAAGTTCTTCAAGGTGATGAATTTGGAAGTTAGACACTCCAATTGCTTTGATTTTTCCTTCTTCATACAATTCAACAATGGCTTTCCATGTTTCAACATATTTTGGAGCAGCCCAGTGAATTAAATACAAATCTAAATAATCTGTGTTTAAAAGGTCTAAACTTTCTTGGAATGCTACTTTTGTTTGTTCATAACCTTGATCGTAATTCCATACCTTAGAAGTAATAAATACTTCTTCTCTTTTAATCCCAGCTTCTTTTAAACCACGAGCTAAATATTTTTCATTGCCATAAATTTTAGCTGTATCAAAATGACGGTAGCCTACTTCAACTGCATATTTAACAGCATCCACTAATTCAGCTTCATTTTTCATTAAAAACAAACCTAAACCTAATTTAGGAATTTTAACTCCATTGTATAATTCAATGCTTTCTACTAACGGTTCACTCATTTACTACACTTCCTTCGGTATGATTTTTACATTAATAAGTTTAAACCATTTTGAATGGTATTTACAAGCGAGACGAATCTAAGTCAACTTGTTCATAAAAAAAGTCTTTCATTTTTTCTCTTAACTTTTTAATGGACCCAGCTTGATCGCTCTCGAGATTCAAAACCAGTAAAGGTTCATGTAAACTCATACGCAACAACATCCACCCAATACCATATTGTCCAGAGGTGTTTACGCGTACACCTTCTAAATTGGCAAGTTCAATTGACAGATCGCTTTCTTTCTCAATAAAACGACTGAAATCTTCCATAACCTTCTTACCAGTCGCATGAATATCTTCTGGCAAAATTTTAAACCGTACTTCATCCGTTTCAACGGGTTGTTTTAAAGTTGTGATCAAATCTGAGAAGTCTTTTCCTTCTTTTTTCAAATTCGCATCGGCCATTAATATTTTTGCAACTAAGTATGCACCATCATCTAAAAAATAATTTTCTTGGAGTGCAGCATGTCCGCTTGTTTCAATAGCCAAGCTGGTTGTTACACCTTCTTTATTCAATTGAATCGCACGATTGATTACATTCCGATACCCTGTAATGTAACGGTCTTGTTTGCCTCCTAAAGACGTGATAAACGTTTTTAGATGTTCTGAAGTAGCTGAACTTGTCACAATTGTCGTACTTGGGTTTTCTTTTATCAAAATAGCTGAAATAACAGCAATTAAATTGTTTCGATTCAGCGTGTCACCTTTACGGTCAACTAAGGCTGAACGATCTACATCTGTATCAAAAATAACGCCCATATCTGCTTTATATTGCAGAACAGCTTCTTGAATACTCTTCATCGCTTCTTTATTATCAGGATTTGGAATATGATTAGGAAAATGACCATCTGGATCTAAATATTGGCTGCCACTGATATCAGCACCTAACGGAACCAGTACTTTCTCAGCAAAAAAACCTCCAGCTCCATTTCCTGCATCCACAACAATATGACGACCGGTTAACGGTTTTTCATAATGATCTTTATCATTGATTCCTATTCGAATTTTAGTTACCAAATCTTTCGCATAATCATTCAGCAAGGGAGCTTCTGAAACTTTTCCTTGATTGTTTTCCCAAGTAACATTTTCCCAATCTGCCTGTTGCAGAATAAAGTCGATATCTTCGTGTTCCGCTCCACCGTCTTTTGTGAAAAATTTTAATCCATTGTATTCAAATGGCAAATGACTAGCCGTTATCATAACGGCACCATCACATTTGTATGAGTCATATTGCGTAGACATAAACATTGCAGGTGTGGTAGAAAGTCCTACATCTACAACATCTATTCCTGCGTTATTCAGCCCTTCTATGAAGACTGCTTTAATCCGATCAGCTGACAACCGGCTGTCATGACCTACAGAAACGGTCACTGGCTTCTTTTCATCCTCTATAGCTAATTGCTTTACTTCTTTTAGCCATACAGCATATCCATAAGCAATTTTTTCAATGTTTTCATTTGTTAATGTTATATCATGGTCTGACGTTTTTATGGCTATCCCACGAATGTCAGATCCATTTTGCAACGAAGCTAAATTAAATTCAGACTCCATAATCGATCCACTCCCTATGAAATTTTAAAGATTACGCTTCGATCCATCTTTTTAAATACTCATGCATTTTTTTAGCTTCTTCTTCATCTTTTGAAATAATTAAACAAGTGTCATTGCCGCCTACAGTACCAACCATTTCTGGAAAATCAATGGCATCTAACAATGCAGCCACCACATGCGCATTACCCGGTATAGTCATCAATACATTCGTAAACTGTACTTGGGTCAATCGAATCACAACATCTCCTAATGTAGATTGTAACTTTTCTTCATTAGACATTCGATTGTTTTGGAATATCGTATACTTAACGTTACCATTGGATGACGTTGTTTTTACTAAATGCATTTCTTTGATATCTCTTGAAATGGTTGCTTGTGTAGCCTCAACCCCTTCTTGTTTGAGATAATGCAACAACTCTTCTTGTGTAGCAATATCGTGATTTGTGATAATTTGTTTGATTGCTAATTGTCGATTTGATTTTTTCATACTGCAAGGCCTCCTTCTAATTTAACGATTCTTCTTTTGTAGTATACCAAACAATTGATGTATACGCTTATATTTTACGATATTTTTACAAAAAGGTGAATAAAAATTCTATTCTCCAAAAAGATTGGTATTCTCTTAGACAATTTGCTATAATAAATAAAGTTCAACTATATCTGCTCTATGATGAAGAGAGTACTGTTAAGAAACATTTCAAGCGAGTTGGGGCGGTGTAAGCCAACAATGTAAACTTTCAGGAACCGCACTTCGGAGAGAATAAAGCTGGTTTAAAATACAGTTCGCCTGTATCCATCAGCTCATTCGGTTTTGTTTGCCGTTATCTAAAAACAAGTGGTTTCGTCAACGGACGAAGCAACAAGAGTGGTACCGCGGGAAAACCTCGTCTCTTTTTTGATTAGCATAGAATCAAAAATAGGCGTTTTTTTTATGTCTAAAATACTAAATTCTGATCGTCAAAAGGCGTTCATCTAGGAGGAAAAAGAATGGATTATAAATTAGGTGTTGCACAAGCTTTAAAAGAGCAAATTGGTGATGCATTACCAATTGAAAAAATTGTCAGCTTATTAGAAAACCCGAAATCTGCAGAACATGGTGATATTGCGTTCCCAGCCTTTGCTTTAGCAAAAGCTTTTCGTAAAGCGCCACAACAAATTGCAACTGATTTAGGAGAAACGGTTAATTCGCCTATTGTTGAAAAAATTGAGGTTGTTGGACCCTATCTAAACTTCTTTTTAAACAAAAAGGAAGTTAGTTCTGCCGTATTAAAAGAAATTCTAGAAAAAGGTCCTCACTATGGCGATGCTGAGATTGGTGGAAACAGAAATGTTCCCATTGATATGTCATCACCCAACATTGCCAAACCCATTTCAATGGGCCACTTACGCTCAACCGTTATCGGAAATTCTTTAGCAAATATCCTAACAAAAGTAGGCTTTAATCCCATTAAAATCAATCACCTTGGTGACTGGGGAACTCAATTTGGGAAATTGATTGTCGGTTATAAACTTTGGGGCAGCGAAGAAGCTGTAAAAAATGATCCGATTGTCGAACTTTTACGCTTATATGTAAAATTCCATGAAGAAGCAGAAGAAAAACCTGAATTAGATGACGAAGCTCGCGAATGGTTCAAAAAATTAGAAGATGGCGATCAAGAAGCTCAACGACTATGGAAATGGTTCCGTGAAGAGTCACTTAAAGAATTTAACCATGTCTACGAACGCCTAGATATTACTTTTGATTCTTTTGATGGTGAAGCTTTCTATAACGACAAAATGCAAGAAGTTATGGACTTACTGGAAGAAAAAAATGTATTATCCGTGAATGACGGTGCTACTATCGTTGATTTAGAAAAATACAACTTAAATCCAGCATTAATCAAAAAATCTGATGGAGCAACGTTATACATTACGCGTGATTTAGCTGCAGCCATCTATCGTAAACGTACGTATGATTTCGCAATGTCTTTATACGCTGTCGGTAATGAACAAAGCCACCACTTCAAACAATTAAAAGCTGTGTTAAAAGAGATGGGTTATGACTGGGCAGACGATATGCACCACATTCCATTTGGTTTGATTACACAAGGCGGCAAAAAATTGTCTACTCGTAAAGGAAAAATCGTTTTACTTGAAGAAGTTTTAGATGACGCTGTTGCTTCTGCACTTGAACAAATTGAAGAAAAAAATACAGATTTGCCAAATAAAGAAATCATTGCTGATCAAGTTGGTATTGGTGCTGTTGTCTTCCATGATTTAAAAAATGATCGCTTAAATAATTTTGACTTTACTATTGAAGAAGTTGTTCGTTTTGAAGGAGAAACGGGTCCTTATGTACAATACACAAGAGCTCGCGCAATGAGTATCATAAGAAAATCAGGGATTGCTGGAATCGATACAACTGCTGACTATCCTTTAGATGATGCTTATAGCTGGGAAATTATCAAATTGCTAGAAAGCTACCCAGATGATGTTCAACGTGCCTATGAAAAATTTGAACCTTCTGTTATCGCTAAACACGCTATTCATTTAGCTCAAGCGTTCAATAAATACTATGCAAACAGTAAAGTACTTGCTGACGATGCTCAAAAACCTGCTCGTTTAGCACTTGTTCAATCTGTTGCAACAATTCTAAAAGAAGATTTAAGATTATTAGGTGTTCAAGCACCTGATCAAATGTAATAAACAACAAAAGGGATTAAGACATTTTATTTTGTCTTAATCCCTTTTTGTTATCTATTTTTTTAATCTTCATCCATCCAAGAGTTCGTCAATGTAATCTTTTGAGAAAATTGTTTGTTGAATTCTCTTTTAATAAAGCGATTTTTATTCCGTTCTTCGTACCCATTGCAGATAAATAATTCTTCTTCAGTTTCAGGTTCGATTAGAGGCACGATTGCTTTATTTTTATCGGTTTTAAATGCCACAAATGTTAAAAAGGCTGTGACCGCTAAATATTGTTCTCCAGTAAGTAAATTTTCTCCAATAACTTTACAAAAAACTTCTACAGATGATTTTCCAACACCTGAAACATAGGCTTCAATAGTAATAGCATCATTTCGTTGAATTGGATGCAGAAAATCTACTGAATCCGTTGAAGCTGTTACGGATTGTGTACGAGCATGTCTGGTCACGGCTATCGAAGCTGCAACATCCAGCATGCTCATAAGTTCTCCTCCAAATAATGTTCCGTGATTGTTTAATTGATTTGGGAAGATACTATGAGTTTGAACCACTAATGATTCGCGACATCTTTTTACAAGTCTTTTTTCATTCATACTTAAACAGATCCATTCTCTAATAATAATGCGATTCCTTGACCGCCACCAATACAAGCTGATGCAATGGCATATTTTTTTTCAGGGTGGTTTTTAAATTCATAACAAAGTGAAGTAATGATACGTGCCCCAGACATTCCTAAAGGATGACCTAACGCTACAGCTCCACCATTTGGATTCAATCGTTTGTACAGTTTTGAACCGGGTTCAATTCCTAATTCTTTCATACAACCCAGTATTTGAGCGGAAAAAGCTTCATTAATTTCTAAAATATCGATATCTTCAAGTGTCAAATTATTCTGTGCCAAAACTTTATTGATTGCATAAACAGGACCTAATCCCATTACATTTGGGTCACACCCAGCTACTGCAAAATCAACGATTTTAGCCATTACATCTAATCCGCGCTCTTTTGCAACAGAAGCTTTAGTGAAAATTTCAAAAGCTGCCCCATCATTTAATCCAGAAGCATTCCCAGCAGTGATTGTACCCTTACCATCTTTACGGAAAGCAGGTTTTAATCTAGCTAAGCTCTCCATATTTGTTCCTGGTCTCGGATGTTCATCTGCATCAATGACAGTTATACTGCCTTTGCGCCCTTTTACTTCAACCGGAATGATCTCTTGAGCAAGACGCCCACTTTCAATTGCTTGAGCAGCTTTGCGTTGACTATCCATTGCATAAGTATCTTGTTCTTCTCTAGTAATTGTATACATTTCAGCAATTTTTTCTGCAGTGTCTCCCATGTGATGAACTTCAGGGTATTGAGCGTTGGGTTGAGCATGCATATGAAGTGCTAAGTTTGCATCAATAATATTAAAGTTTCCAGCTTTAAAGCCTTCCCATCTCGATTCGAGTGGCAAATAATATTCTGAGCGAGACAAACTTTCAACTCCTCCAGCTGCAATGAAATTAACATCCATCGTCATCAATTCTTGAACTGCTGAAATAGCAGACTGAATGCCCGAACCACAAATGCGATTTACCGTCATTCCCGTCGATTGATGTCTCAAGCCAGCCTTCAACCCTATTACGCGTCCAATATTGCTTTCCTCTTGTGTTCCCATTGCTTGACCAGCAATGACTTCATCTATCTCTTCACTCGTTAAGCCAGCTCGTTTAATAGCCTCTTTGAGCGCAACCGCTCCCAGTTCTCCTGTAGGAACCGTTTTTACCCCTCCTAAATAAGCACCAATTGGTGTACGCGCTGCTCCAACAATTACAATGGGATCATCAGTTTTAAATCTTGGCATAAACTTAACCTCTCCTTAACTTATAGGGATGCATTCTTATTCATTATAATTCGTGCAAAAAAGATTATCAAACCACAATGCCCTATTTAAGCAATATTAAGAAAAGCTTTACATTTAAGATAATCATTGTCATTTATTCAACAAATAAGGATCAAATAAATTTGATCCTTAACGGTTATCATTAATCCAGTTTGTCGTTGTCGTAATGATGCGATAATTCCATATCCTTAAACCCTTGTTGACGAAGAGCCTCATAAATCAAAATAGCCGCTGTATTGGATAAATTCAATGAACGTACATGCTCGTCGTTCATTGGAATACGCAAACAATCTTCTTCATGTTCACGCATAAATTCCTCTGGTAAACCAGTCGTTTCTTTGCCAAAAAGAAAATAATGGTCACCTTCAGTAGTTGCATAATCAACGTCACTATAGACACGATGACCAAACTTTGTGATCAAATGTAGTTGACCATTTTGTGCGACTTCCATAAATGCTGCTAAATTTTTGTGGTACGTGATATGGACTTCGTTCCAATAATCCAATCCGGCTCTTTTTAGATGTTTATCATCCGTTTGAAATCCTAAAGGTTCGATCAAATGCAAATGTGTATTTGTTGCTGCACATGTTCGAGCTATGTTTCCTGTATTTGCAGGTATCTGCGGTTCAAATAAAGCAATATGGTTTGTCATGTTAATTAAGTTCCTCCTAAAATAACCTTCAAATGAATTATCTTTTTTTCTCTCTTTTACTTTTAATCGTTTCAATAGCCTGTTGTATTTCATAATAGGCTTCTTTGTCTTCTTCTTTCGTTAAAGTTTCTTCTAGAAATTCAATGACCAATTCATCTCTAGCAGAAACAATTTTTGCTATTGACCAAGCCGCTGTTCCTCGGATTACAGGTCGAACATCTTCATCAATGCAGCGCAATAGATCTGGTAAAGCTGATTTGTCTCGGTAGTTGCCTAGTGCGATAATGGCATTACGTTGGAGTGGTTTTTTCCCACGCCAAGAACCGGACATATGGCCAAATTGTTCTTTAAAATTCCTATTGCTGATAGTCAGCAGTGGTTTGAGTTTTGGCATAACACTCTCAGGATCTGGTTCCATCTCAGGATGGAAATGGGCATTTTTCCCTTTATTATAAGGACAGACAATTTGACAAATGTCACATCCATAAATAACATGTCCCATTTTCCGCCTGAATGGTTCTTCCATCATCCCTTTTGTCTGGGTTTGGTATGAGAGACATTGTTTAGCATTAATTCGTCCATCCCCTAGTAACGCTCCGGTAGGGCAAGCATCCACACAACGCGTACAATCTCCGCATCCAAAAGGGACAGGAGTATCTACTGAAAAATCAAGATTCGTAATAATTTCGGCTAAGTAAACATAGGAACCAAATTCTTCGGTAATCAGTAAGCCGTTTCTTCCGATAAACCCTAACCCTGCACGCTGTGCAACAGCTACATCTATCAGTTCTCCAGTGTCTACCATGGGTTTATACGTAGCTACTTCTCCAGCTTCACGGCGGATATATGCAATTAATTGATCCATTTTATCCCGTAAGACATCATGATAGTCGGTTCCCCAAGAAGCTCGTGCAAATTCTCCACGACGTTCTCCCTTCACCCTAGGTGGTGGAGCATCCATTTTTGTAGGATAAGCTAAAGCAATTGAAATAATCGAACGTGGATTTTCAAATATCAATTCAGGGTAAATCCGTTCTTTGATCACTTTATGTTCAAAACCAGAATGATGCCCAAGTTCTTGTTGTTTCTCTAATTTTTCTTCTAGTTCATTAAATGGATCGGCGGTTGTAAATCCAATTTTATCTATTCCAATTCGTTTACTTTCTTCAATAATTTTTTCTTTTAATGAAGTTGCTTCTCCAACCATAAGCTTCACTCCCATAAACTCAATCTTCTCGTCTATTTTAGCGCATTTTCACTTTAAAGACAAAAAATCTTTCGTAAAAATTCAATTACACTAAAAGATAGATCATCAAGATAAAAAAGAGCACAAAAAAACGCATCGCTTCGGTGTCCAGCACTGCGAAACGATACGTTAGTTAAGCCTATTACAATTCATTAACTTTTATCAAAATCTGATGGATTCCTGATAAAAACGAATGACGTTTAAGAACTTATAGGTAATATAACATCGCTGTGGTATTGTTGCAAGTGTCTGCGGCTGAGATTATTTATGAAAACGGTATATATTAACACAAAGTTCACAATTCGTTCACAATGCTCCTTATTTTTGTCCAATTAAGACACAAATATCAATGGTGACTTTTTTTAATGGATGATCCATGGCATATTCTTTAGAAGTTAGACTTGCACCCCAACTTAATGGTGTCATCTTCATTAGGTCTGCAAATAATGATGGTGTTAAATCAAATGAATACTTGATTTTTTTTATTTCCATTGATGGAAAATGTTCTTTAAACTTCGCGATAACGACCTCATTTGAATAAGTTTGTTTTTCTTCTTGATCACGGTAAAGTAATTGTCTTAATTCAATTAAATATTCTTTTTCAGGAACCACTTTAATCACTTGGCCGCCTTTTTTTAAAAGACGATCAAATTCTTTGTAATTTGAAGGTGAAAAAATATTTAGTATCGTATCATACTGTTGTGTAGCAAACGGTGATTGTGCTAAATCCGCAACGCACCAAAAGGCACTAGAAAAATGAGTAGCTGCTAATTGAATGGCATCTTTAGAGATATCAAAGCCAATCTTTTGGCCCTTTAACCCTAACTCTGTTAAATAATCTAGTTGTGAACCTTCTCCACAACCAACATCTAAAGTATGCCCTTTTTCTTTTTCAGCAATGCTTGGATAAAGTTCATCTAATAAGGGATGAAATAAGCCTGCAGTTGCAATGTTAAATCGTGAAGATAACATTTCTTTATCATACTCATTTTTTGTTCCTTTTAATAAGAAATAAAGCGTACCCTTTTTCGAAATATCAAAAAGATGTCCATTTACACAACTTAAACTATTTCCTTCTATTTTGCTAATTTCTTCTTCACAAATTGGACACTGGAACAGCTCACTATGTTCTTTCATAAATAATGCTGCTGTTTCTATTTTCTTCATATATAGCCTTCTTTCATTTAAGATAGTATCTTACTTACTTATCCATTACAGTGTTTAAATACCCATCTAACAATATACCATTATTAACCGATTATTTCATAATTACTATCAAAATACTGACTCAATCTTTTTATTTGTTTGATTAAACTAAGAATGGTATAACAGGCTTAAACAATCACTTAAAAGGAGGCTAATTTTGATGCCATGGGATATGAACGATTACCCTGTTTCATTAAAAAATTTTGACCCACTATTACGAAAAAAAACGATTGAAATTGCTAACGCTCTTTTAGCTAATGGATATGAAGATGACCGTGCTATTCCAATTGCAATTTCACAAGCTAAATCGTGGATGGAGGATGCTTCTAAAGATGAAAAAGACGCTTTTCATAAAGAAAAAAACCCTAATAAAAAGGATCAGCACGATACCTCAAGTGCTAATCCCAAGTTACTAGATAATCCTGTTGAAGTTTTTTATGAAGACGATCATTGGGTCGTAAAAACCAAAGAAGCCAAACGAGCTAGCGATACATTTGATAAAAAGAGTGATGCAGTAGATCGTGCTACTGAAATTGCTGCAAATAAGGACTCTGAAGTCATTATTTATAAAAAAGATGGTACTCGACAACAGTAAAGTAAGGCGCTTGTGATGGGTGAAACCTCATCGCAAGTGCCTTACTTTTTTATAAGCAATCCTTTAAAAAGTATCTACTGTATTATTTTCAACTTTAGCTTCATCAATTTCCATTTTTGCTTCATCAACAACCGCTATTGAAATATCTTTTGCTTCTGAAGTTGTTTGACTGACTTGATCTTTCAAACTTACAGCTGTATATTTTGCTTCGTTTACAGCTTCACTTAAATTAGCTTTTAAATTTTCTTTGCTTCCTGGTACGCCATCCTTAATATCTTTCAAATCCGCTTTTAGGATTTGAGAGTCCATTTTAAGTTGTTCTGCTAATTGTTTTGAAACCAATTGCATATCTGTTTTCAAACCAACTGCCGCATCGGTTGCAATGGCTTTAAAATCTCCGCCACGTTCTTTAGCAATGGACATATAATCGCTAGAAGATTCTTTAAGCATTTCTGCCTTATCTCTCAGCTCTAATTGATACTCTTCTCCAGATTTAGGTGCAAATAAGTAAGCTGCTACATATGCCGCCGCTCCCCCTATTACTGCTCCAAATAAAAATGTTCCTTTTGACATTTGTCATCTTCCTTTCTGTAATAAAACTAAAATTGAAGTTTCCCATAAAAAACTTTAGACTTCAATTACTTCTACTATCATTCTACATTTTTAGATTCAATATAACAAAAGTTACCCTTTTTCATTTTCAGTTTTATTTTACAAAGATAATTCTTTTTTCAAACTAATAGATTCAATACATAAACAAATGGCGTCCATTGCTGCATCTAAATCCTGTAATGATACCGGTGTTGGTGCCAAGCGAATGCTATTATCTTTAGGATTATCACCATATGGATATGTTGCACCCGCTTCTGTTATGGCAACGCCAATTTCAGCTAATGCATGAACAATATCAGTTGCACATCCGTTTTTGGTAGTCAAATGAACAAAATAACCACCTTTTGGTTCTGTCCATTTCACATAATCTTTATCTGCAAAATAATCCGTTAGTTTTTGATTGATCAAATCAAATTTCGGTTTTAAAATACGTGCATGGTCGTCCATATGTTGAGAGATATGGGTTTTATTTTTTAAAAACTTCACATGACGCATTTGATTGATTTTATCAAATCCAATCGTTTGAAAAGAAAGTTCTTTTGCTACTAAGTCAATATTACGTTTACTTGCTCCTAAAGCTGATACACCGGCACCGGGAAAAGTGATTTTTGATGTTGAACAAAACATCCATGCACGATCTGGATTCCCAGCAACTTTACAAGCTGTTAATAGATTTTTAGCTGAATGCTTATCTTCCGTCAAATGATGCACAAGGTAAGCATTGTCCCAAAGAACCATGAAATCCTCTGATCCTGTCTTCATATTGGCTAAGCGATCAACCACTTCATCTGAGTAGGTTATACCTGTTGGATTACTATACGTAGGAACACACCAAATTCCTTTTATAGCAACATCATTCTCTACAAGTCTTTCTACTTCATCC
The DNA here is from genome assembly GCF_000195575.1 of Carnobacterium sp. 17-4. Taxonomy (NCBI): domain Bacteria; kingdom Bacillati; phylum Bacillota; class Bacilli; order Lactobacillales; family Carnobacteriaceae; genus Carnobacterium; species Carnobacterium sp. 17-4. Next base: position 1,392,747 of record NC_015391.1, read on the forward strand.
ATATCAGGACCATCTTCTTTTAATTCAATCGAGATCATCTCAATACCTAAATTTTCTGTCATTGCAAAATGACGATCATATCCTGGACTGGGGCATAAAAACTTAATTGTTTCATTAGAAAGATGGCCTTTATTTCTGGAAAATAGATTAGATACGATTGCTAAGTGCATCAAACTTAAACTAGAGTTGCCTCCAATCAAAATCTCATCAAAGTCGGTTTCTAAAAGTTCAGAAAATAACTTTTTAGCTTCATAAATACCAGTTAATTCTCCATAATTGCGAATATCTACGTTACCTTGACTCATAAAATCTGATGAGGAAGAAAATACGTCCAACATTGGTTCCGATAATTGTAATTGTTCCTTACTCGGTATGCCTCTTTTTATATTTAAATTCAAAGGTTGCTCTACATATTTGTTATAAATTATTTTTAGGTGATTATAATATTTTGTTAACTCTTCTGCTGATTGTTTCATTTCTTTGTCTCCTTTCGCTTTTACTCTTCTAAAAAAGTATAGCGAAGAACAATTAAGAAAGCAAAACAAAGTTCGAGGTGAACCCTGTTTTGCTTACCTTAATTCTTATTGGAAAACCATTTGACTAAACCAGTACAAGCTAAGAAAAGAATCCCTAATACCATAAAAATACCAACCATTCCATACCCCATTAATTCTAAACCTTGTTGTAAGGCTGTATAGTCAATATTAAACATCTTTTCACCACTTTCTTCTTAAAAAATTATGAAAAGTACCCTAGTAATAGACCACCAGCAATTACTGAAGCAATCTGTCCTGAAACATTTGCTCCTGCCGCATGCATCAAGACAAAATTTTCTTTATCTTCTTCTTGAGCCATTTTTTGGATAACTCGAGCAGACATTGGAAATGCAGAAATACCAGCCGCACCAATCATAGGATTAATTTTTTCTTTACGAAATAGATTAATAAATTTGGCAAATAGTACCCCAGCAACGGTATCCATAATAAATGCAATCAATCCAAATCCAATGATTAATAACGAATCTACAGTTAAAAATAATTCTGCCGTCATTTTAACTGAAATGGTTAAACCTAGTAAGATACTAACAATGTTTACTAACTCATTTTGAGCAGTATGGCTTAATCGATCTAAAACCCCACACTCTCTTAGCAAGTTACCAAACATTAAAAACCCAACTAACGGTAAAGAAACTGGCGCTATAAATCCGGACACAATGATAACAATGATAGGAAAGAGAATACGAACTGTTTTTGAGATAGATGATGAGGTATAATGCATCCTTATCAATCGTTCTTTCTTTGTCGTTACAGCCTTAATCGCTAATGGTTGGATAATGGGTACCAAAGCCATATAGGAATAAGCGGCTACGGTAATAGGGCCTAATAACTGTGGGGCTAACTGCAATGCTACAAAAATAGAGGTAGGTCCATCTGCCGCACCGATAATACCAATCGAAGCAGCTTCTAAAATATCAAAACCAAAAATAACCGCAACTAAGATAGTAAAGAAGATCCCAAATTGAGCAGAAGCTCCAAATAGCAATAAAATCGGTTTTTGCAGCAATGGTCCAAAATCGATCATTGCTCCAATCCCAATAAAAATCAACAGTGGGAATAATTCTGTCGCAATACCAAAATCAAACAAAACATCGAGGATGCCCTCTTGTTCTTGATTATTTACTAGTTGAGTAATTAAGCCAGATTGTGGAAAATTAACCAACAGTGTTCCAATTCCCATAGGAACTAGCAAAGTCGGTTCAAATTTTTTCTTAATGCCTAGGTACATTAAGCATGCCCCAATGGCCATCATAATGATTTGTCCAATTGAAATGGATAGCATGCCAGAAAAAAATGTGCTCAAAAAATCTCCTCCCTCACTAGGAATTTGAAACGGAAATATTTATCCTTAATTTGGAGTAATCAAGATTAAAACTTCTCCAACTTCTACCGATTGATTAGATTGAGCCTTTATTTGCGAGACGACACCATCAACCGGAGCAACAATTTCATTTTCCATCTTCATTGCTTCTAATAGACAGACTGTTTCACCTGCTTTTACGGATTGATTTTCTTGTACCTTAACAGACAAAATCCTTCCTGGCATAGGAGCTGTAATTGTTACTCCTTCCATCTGATCCACGCTGCTTTTAGCCGATTTTAGGGGTTCCTTTTCTTTATTCTTATTCAATTCCCCATCAATTTCCTTTACTGAAACCTGATACAATTTACCATTTACTGTTATCTCATAATTTTTCATCAGCGCACTCCCTTTATCGAATTCGCTCAATTTTTGTTACTTGATAGCTCTTATCTTGTTGATCTTCATTGGCTAAAATCAATGCCATTAAAACTGCAATTATTTTTGTTTCTTCATCTTCATCCTTATTAAGTGCTGGAAAATTTTGGTTTGTTTGGACAAATGTCTCTGTTTGATGAGTGACTCTATGTTGTTTTGATCGCAATTGAATCAGCTGACGAAACAATTGCCACCCAATAAGCAGTACAAATAGGACTAAAAATCCAACAACAGCAATCACCACCACATCTAAATAAGAAAAACTTTCCATTTGTTCACCTCATTTTTTATAGATAGGCCGATATTCTGATTGTTTGTTCCTTAGCTTTTGTCTCTTGTTTTTGATCAACTTCTTGAGTCGAGTATTTTTTGATTAGAAATTCTTTTCCAACTTGTGGAAATAATGCATACGTTAATACATCTTCATCCGTTCTTGCACTATTTCCTATCTCTTTTTTCAAACGTTCAAACTCTGGTTGAAGATGATCAGCTGGTCGATCCGTAATAACGGGTTCATTATGGATAATCTGTTTTCTGAAATCGTCGCTGATTGGCATTGGCGGACGTCCATATGAACCATGTAAATACTCTTTGATTTCATTTGGAACCATCTTGTAACGCTCTCCCGCTAGGACGTTAAAAACCGCTTGGGTACCCACCATTTGACTCATAGGAGTTACCAGTGGTGGATATCCTAAATCTTTGCGAACTTGTGGGACTTCCTTCAAGACAGCTTCATATTTTTCAGTCGCATTGGCTTGTTTTAATTGTGAATACAGATTGGATAACATACCTCCTGGAACTTGATACAACAGTGCTTTCGGGTCTACAGCCATCATTTTTGGATCCAATTGCTGATTAGCTAAATACTTATCTCGAATAGGCTTAAAATAATCAGCAATTTCCTCCAACAGTTGGAGATTTAATTTTGTTGCTGCAAATCCTTCATTTAATGCAATAGCCATTGATTCAGTAGGTGGTTGACTAGTTCCCTCTGAAAAAGGTGAAATAGCGGTGTCTATCATATCCACACCAGCTTCAACAGCCATTAAATACGTCATTTGCGAAACACCGCTCGTAGCATGAGTGTGCAAACTAAGCGGTACAGTAAGAACGTTTTTCAGCGCGTGCACAAGTTCCTTTGCCACATGTGGTGTTAATATACCCGCCATGTCTTTTATACAAATCGAATCTGCGCCCATTTTTTCCAATTCTTGAGCTAGCTGAGTGTAATACTCTATTGTGTGTACTTCACTTATGGTATAACAAATGGTCAATTGAGCATGTTTTCCATATTTTTTCACGGCTTTTAAAGAAGCTTCCAAATTTCTAGAATCATTTAAGGCATCAAAAATTCTAAAAATATCTATGCCATTTTCACTAGCTTTTTCAACAAATTTTTCTACAATATCATCTGCATAATGCCGATAGCCCAGTAGATTCTGGCCCCTCAATAGCATTTGTAATTTTGTATGTGGTGCTCTTTTTTTTATGGCTCTTAACCTTTCCCACGGATCTTCATTTAGAAAACGAATCGCAGCATCGAAAGTAGCTCCTCCCCAGCATTCCAGTGAATAGTATCCAACCTGGTCCATTTTTTCAATAATAGGCAACATTTCTTGCGTTGACATTCTTGTAGCCATCAAACTTTGATGGGCATCTCTCAAAACGGTTTCCGTAATTTCAATCGTACGTTCTTTCATTTTTTTATACTCCTTTCTAGTAAATGAAAAGGATTAGTTAAAACGAATAAAACAGCTTATCTTTAATGCAAGTACTACACTTTTTATTCAATCAATGCTTCCATAGCTTCTAACGCTTCATCTGGTAAAACATTCATTTGATTTTTTTCCTTTTGTTCATGAATATAAGCTACACGCATTTTTAGACGTTCTTGAACTAATTGACGATACTCTTGATCGTTAAATCCGGGCTCATATCCATCTACTACTAGATAATTCAAATTACCAAGCGTTCCAAAAGGTTTAAATTCTGCTGTTCCTTCAACGATCGATTCAATACTGCTTAATGTAACAGCTGCAGTAACTTTTTTGTCTCCAAAATAGCCTGTATTTAAAATATAACAGTCGATGTTTTGGTCAGTAAATAATGCTTTAAAATGATTGTAGTCTTCTTCAAGTGGATAAATACGGAATGGATTTGCATACGGTTCAATCACAAGTTTATTGACATCGATCCCTTTTTTCAAACGTTCAGCTGTTGAACGTTTGGTAGCTAAGGTAGCTCCGAATGTTGCAGCAAGTATTGGATCATTTATTTTAATTACGGGTGGCAAGCTTTCATCTTTCATAATCCAATAGATTGCATCTATGGGTTCATCAAATTTATCTACACGATTTGAAGTAGAGTAACGTGATTTTATAGTTCTACCATTTCCATTTCGTAGATCTTCCGTTAATAGGACTTTATCGCCATTTTCATCTAGCGTGACTGCCACATTTTGTACAGTCACAAAATAATCTACTTCAACATGGTCTGAAGGGTAATCTTGTGTTTTATCAAAATAAGCGGGTTCTAATGCAATAGATGAACCATTCTTTAAGGAAATAATAAACGCATCGTCATGCAAAACTTCCACATCATATTTGTGTTGGTGTTTAGCATGCGTTAATGTAGATTTCCCTGATCCTGATAGACCAAAAAAAGCTGACACATAGTTTTTTCCATTAGCTAAGGTGAATTTTTTTTGTCCACCATGACATGCAACGTATCCTAACCTGTGAGCTGTGCCCCAAGCAAGAGTTAACGTTGCTTTCTTTAACTCTCCAAAATAATTCATACCTAAAATGACCGCTGTGTTGTGTTCTGAATCAAAATAAGCCAGTCCCATCGGATAATCCGAATGATGCCATTCTGGATCTTGATAAATAAAGATATCGCCTTCATTTATAGGTCTTGATTCAAGATACATTTCATCGTACAACTCATTACAAATTTGAAAATTTAATAACCAAGAGTATAAGTTATTTTCTTGGCCAACAGGCACACTCAAATGAGCTTTCACCATAAATTCAGGATCTAAACCAACGTAAGCTGTTCCTTTATACCGCATTTTATTTTCACCTTGATAAATAGCTTCCCGAATGATTGGAGCCAATTTAGCATCTTCTTCAGGATCTTCTCCCAGAATACGTTTTGCTGCAGCTGTACGTCCTACGACAGCACCACCATTCTCTACCAGAACTTTTGCTCCATATGGTAAGCCTAATTTTTCTGGATACTTAACTAATAAATCTGTTACAACGGTATGCATTGACTCTTTAGCCAGTAAGTATGCCTCTTCTATTGTTCCCACTTCATTAATATTGTTCCCATACATCGTTGTTTCTACTACCGCACGTAATGGCGAAAATAGAGGGTTATTTTTCCTAATTTCGGCTTTTGAAAAAGTAGATCTTGTTGACATATTATCCTCTCCTTTTTGGGTGATAAATTTGAACGGACTATACATATAATCAATAGAATTTACTCGAACATCCAAACGCTTACATCAAAAGAAAACATTCGATATTTACACCACCATCATAACAGATAGCATAAAAATAATGAATAAAGTATCCTTATATTACAAAAAAAGGTGAACTGGTAGTCGCTTACTAATTTTTTTCAAACAAAAAAAGAGCCCCAAGAACGAAATGTTCTTGGGGCTCTTTAGTATACCGGCGGCCGGAATCGAACCGGCACGCCCTCGCGGGCACAGGATTTTGAGTCCAGCGCGTCTACCAGTTCCGCCACGCCGGCATATGGACTGCTCTTTTTCATCTTTTCTGATGTAAGGCGGTAACCGGATTTGAACCGGTGATGAAGGTTTTGCAGACCTCTGCCTTACCACTTGGCTATACCGCCATCTTTTTAGTTGAATGCTATTCAATTAAACTGGGCTAGCTGGATTCGAACCAACGCATGAGGGAGTCAAAGTCCCTTGCCTTACCGCTTGGCTATAGCCCATTAAAAAAAAAGGCGACTGATGGGGTTCGAACCCACGCATGCCGGAACCACAATCCGGTGTGTTAACCACTTCACCACAATCGCCATGGTAATAATCTATTCTTTTTTGCCAATCTGATTCTAAAAAATGGCAGGGGTAGTAGGAATTGAACCCACACTGATGGTGTTGGAGACCATAGTTCTACCTTTAAACTATACCCCTATCTGATAAAAGGGTGCTGCTTTTTAAAAAATGGTGGAGGGGGGCAGATTCGAACTGCCGAACCCGAAGGAGCGGATTTACAGTCCGCCGCGTTTAGCCACTTCGCTACCCCTCCATAAATGGTGGCCTGGGACAGAATCGAACTGCCGACACCTTGAGCTTCAATCAAGTGCTCTACCAACTGAGCTACCAGGCCATTATAAAAATGGTTTATTTAATTGTTAAACCAACGGTCTCGACGGGAATCGAACCCGCGATCTTCTGCGTGACAGGCAGACATGTTAACCCCTACACCACGAGACCTTTTTGAAACAATGGAGGTTGACGGGATCGAACCGCCGACCCTCTGCTTGTAAGGCAGATGCTCTCCCAGCTGAGCTAAACCTCCGAGTGAATCCTTACTGCATTCCTTAACCAGTAACGTCGTTACTGATGACCCGTACGGGAATCGAACCCGTGATACCGCCGTGAAAGGGCGGTGTCTTAACCGCTTGACCAACGGGCCGTTTTTTGAACGGAGAGTAAGGGATTCGAACCCTTGAGACAGTGTTCACCGCCTACATGATTTCCAATCATGCTCCTTCGGCCGCTCGGACAACTCTCCAGATTCGGTTCACCAAAACTATTCACGTTTTTGTTTACATAGTTTGACTATGGAACTCCGCAAGTAGGACTCGAACCTACGACATCATGATTAACAGTCATGCGCTACTACCAACTGAGCTATTGCGGAATAATTGAATCTGCGTGGCAACGTCCTACTCTCACAAAGGGAAACCCTTCACTACCATCGGCGCTAAGAAGCTTAACTTCTGTGTTCGGCATGGGAACAGGTGTGACCTTCTTGCCATCATCACCACACAATTTCAATCGAAAGTCCGTTGGACTCTCAAAACTGGATAAAGTTTAAAGTGTAATTCGTTTGCTTACCTTCGTACACCGGGTATTGCTTTGGTTAAGTCCTCGACCGATTAGTATTGGTCCGCTCCGTATATCGCTATACTTCCACTTCCAACCTATCTACCTGATCATCTCTCAGGGGTCTTACTCACTTACGTGATGGGAAATCTCATCTTGAGGGGGGCTTCACGCTTAGATGCTTTCAGCGTTTATCCCGTCCACACATAGCTACCCAGCAATGCCCTTGGCAGAACAACTGGTACACCAGTGGTGTGTCCATCCCGGTCCTCTCGTACTAAGGACAGCTCCTCTCAAATTTCCTACGCCCGCGACGGATAGGGACCGAACTGTCTCACGACGTTCTGAACCCAGCTCGCGTACCGCTTTAATGGGCGAACAGCCCAACCCTTGGGACCGACTACAGCCCCAGGATGCGATGAGCCGACATCGAGGTGCCAAACCTCCCCGTCGATGTGGACTCTTGGGGGAGATAAGCCTGTTATCCCCAGGGTAGCTTTTATCCGTTGAGCGATGGCCCTTCCATGCGGAACCACCGGATCACTAAGCCCGACTTTCGTCCCTGCTCGACTTGTAGGTCTCGCAGTCAAGCTCCCTTATGCCTTTACACTCTGCGAATGATTTCCAACCATTCTGAGGGAACCTTTGGGCGCCTCCGTTACTCTTTAGGAGGCGACCGCCCCAGTCAAACTGCCCGTCAGACACTGTCTCCCAGCCCGATAAGGGCTGTGGGTTAGAGTGGTCATACAGCAAGGGTAGTATCCCACCAACGCCTCCACCAAGACTGGCGTCCTGGCTTCAATGGCTCCTACCTATCCTGTACAAGCTGTACAAACACTCAATATCAAACTGCAGTAAAGCTCCATGGGGTCTTTCCGTCCTGTCGCGGGTAACCTGCATCTTCACAGGTACTATAATTTCACCGAGTCTCTCGTTGAGACAGTGCCCAGATCGTTACGCCTTTCGTGCGGGTCGGAACTTACCCGACAAGGAATTTCGCTACCTTAGGACCGTTATAGTTACGGCCGCCGTTTACTGGGGCTTCAATTCTGAGCTTCGCCCGAGAGCTAACCCATCCTCTTAACCTTCCAGCACCGGGCAGGCGTCAGCCCCTATACGTCATCTTACGATTTTGCAGAGACCTGTGTTTTTGATAAACAGTCGCCTGGGCCTATTCACTGCGGCTGACCAATTGGTCAGCACCCCTTCTCCCGAAGTTACGGGGTCATTTTGCCGAGTTCCTTAACGAGAGTTCTCTCGCACACCTTAGGATTCTCTCCTCGACTACCTGTGTCGGTTTGCGGTACGGGCAGTTTGTTTCTAACTAGAAGCTTTTCTTGACAGTGTGACATCGGGAACTTCGGTACTTAATTTCCCTCCCCATCACAACTTGTTCTTAAAGAAGCAAGCATTTGACTCACTTCAAAACTTGTTGCTTGGACGCGCATATCCAACAGCGCGTATTCCTTAGCCTACTGTGTCCCTCCATTGTTCAAACAAAACAAACTGGTACAGGAATCTCAACCTGTTGTCCATCGTCTACGCCATTCGGCCTCGACTTAGGTCCCGACTAACCCTGGGAGGACGAGCCTTCCCCAGGAAACCTTAGTCATTCGGTGGACGGGATTCTCACCCGTCTTTCGCTACTCATACCGGCATTCTCACTTCTAAGCGCTCCACTAGTCCTCACGATCTAGCTTCAACGCCCTTAGAACGCTCTCCTACCATAGAACCAATGGTTCTATCCACAGCTTCGGTGTTATGTTTAGCCCCGGTAAATTTTCGGCGCAGGGTCACTCGACTAGTGAGCTATTACGCACTCTTTAAATGATGGCTGCTTCTGAGCCAACATCCTAGTTGTCTAAGCAACTCCACATCCTTTTCCACTTAACATAAACTTTGGGACCTTAGCTGGTGGTCTGGGCTGTTTCCCTTTCGACTACGGATCTTATCACTCGCAGTCTGACTCCCGGATATAAATCAATGGCATTCGGAGTTTATCTGAATTCGGTAACCCGAGAAGGGCCCCTAGTCCAAACAGTTGCTCTACCTCCATGATTCTAATTCCGAGGCTAGCCCTAAAGCTATTTCGGAGAGAACCAGCTATCTCCAAGTTCGATTGGAATTTCTCCGCTACCCACACCTCATCCCCGCATTTTTCAACATACGTGGGTTCGGTCCTCCAGTGCGTATTACCGCACCTTCAACCTGGACATGGGTAGATCACTTGGTTTCGGGTCTACGACCACATACTCATTCGCCCTATTCAGACTCGCTTTCGCTGCGGCTCCGTCTCATCAACTTAACCTCGCATGGGATCGTAACTCGCCGGTTCATTCTACAAAAGGCACGCTATCACCCATTAACGGGCTTTAACTATTTGTAGGCACACGGTTTCAGGGGCTATTTCACTCCTCTTCCGAGGTTCTTTTCACCTTTCCCTCACGGTACTGGTTCACTATCGGTCACTAGGGAGTATTTAGCCTTGGGAGATGGTCCTCCCGGATTCCGACGGAATTTCTCGTGTTCCGCCGTACTCAGGATACTGATCAGAGTGAAATGGGTTTCGATTACAGGGCTTTTACCTTCTTCGGCGGACCTTTCCAGGTCGCTTCTTCTACCAATCTCATTTATGACTCTATGTGTTCAGTCCTACAACCCCAGAAAGCAAGCTTTCTGGTTTGGGCTATTCCCGTTTCGCTCGCCGCTACTCAGGGAATCGATTTTTCTTTCTCTTCCTGCAGGTACTTAGATGTTTCAGTTCTCTGCGTCTACCTCTACTGACCTATGTATTCAGTCAGTAGTAACATCCTATCAAAGATGCTGGGTTCCCCCATTCGGAAATCTTTGGATCAAAGCTCACTTACAGCTCCCCAAAGCATATCGGCGTTAGTCCCGTCCTTCATCGGCTCCTAGTGCCAAGGCATTCACCGTGCGCCCTTATTAACTTAACCTATGGTTAACAGTTAATTTTTAAACCTCATCTTTCGATGAGAACCTTAAAAAAACTCATTTTTAAAACTTTTCGGTGTGTTTCTGGTTTGTTACTTGAATTACACTTTTTAACTTTATCCAGTTTTCAAAGAACAACGTCTTGCCGCAACCAAAGTTGCGTTTTTTGAGAAGATTAGACCTCTCAAAACTAAACAAAGTAAGTACGAATGTGTGGGTTTCCGTTATATTCCTTAGAAAGGAGGTGATCCAGCCGCACCTTCCGATACGGCTACCTTGTTACGACTTCACCCCAATTATCTGTCCCACCTTAGGCGGCTGGCTCCCAAAAGGGTTACCTCACCGACTTCGGGTGTTACAAACTCTCGTGGTGTGACGGGCGGTGTGTACAAGACCCGGGAACGTATTCACCGCGGCGTGCTGATCCGCGATTACTAGCGATTCCGGCTTCATGTAGGCGAGTTGCAGCCTACAATCCGAACTGAGAATGGCTTTAAGAGATTAGCTTGGCCTCGCGACCTTGCGACTCGTTGTACCATCCATTGTAGCACGTGTGTAGCCCAGGTCATAAGGGGCATGATGATTTGACGTCATCCCCACCTTCCTCCGGTTTATCACCGGCAGTCTCACTAGAGTGCCCAACTGAATGCTGGCAACTAATAATAGGGGTTGCGCTCGTTGCGGGACTTAACCCAACATCTCACGACACGAGCTGACGACAACCATGCACCACCTGTCACTTTGTCCCCGAAGGGAAAGCCCTATCTCTAGGGTGGTCAAAGGATGTCAAGACCTGGTAAGGTTCTTCGCGTTGCTTCGAATTAAACCACATGCTCCACCGCTTGTGCGGGTCCCCGTCAATTCCTTTGAGTTTCAACCTTGCGGTCGTACTCCCCAGGCGGAGTGCTTAATGCGTTAGCTGCAGCACTGAAGGGCGGAAACCCTCCAACACTTAGCACTCATCGTTTACGGCGTGGACTACCAGGGTATCTAATCCTGTTTGCTCCCCACGCTTTCGAGCCTCAGCGTCAGTTACAGACCAGAGAGTCGCCTTCGCCACTGGTGTTCCTCCACATATCTACGCATTTCACCGCTACACGTGGAATTCCACTCTCCTCTTCTGCACTCAAGTTCTCCAGTTTCCAATGACCTTCCCCGGTTGAGCCGGGGGCTTTCACATCAGACTTAAAGAACCGCCTGCGCTCGCTTTACGCCCAATAAATCCGGACAACGCTTGCCACCTACGTATTACCGCGGCTGCTGGCACGTAGTTAGCCGTGGCTTTCTGGTTAGATACCGTCAGGGGATGAGCAGTTACTCTCATCCTTGTTCTTCTCTAACAACAGAGTTTTACGATCCGAAAACCTTCTTCACTCACGCGGCATTGCTCCGTCAGACTTTCGTCCATTGCGGAAGATTCCCTACTGCTGCCTCCCGTAGGAGTCTGGGCCGTGTCTCAGTCCCAGTGTGGCCGATCACCCTCTCAGGTCGGCTACGTATCATCGCCTTGGTGAGCCATTACCTCACCAACTAGCTAATACGCCGCGGGTCCATCCATAAGCGGTAGCCGAAGCCACCTTTTTTCCATTCGCCAGGAGGCGATTAGAAGTATGCGGTATTAGCATCCGTTTCCGAATGTTATCCCCCACTTATGGGCAGGTTACCCACGTGTTACTCACCCGTCCGCCACTCTTTGACTTCGGTGGGTGCAAGCACCCGGTGAAATCAAAGCGTTCGACTTGCATGTATTAGGCATGCCGCCAGCGTTCGTCCTGAGCCAGGATCAAACTCTCATATAAAATGATGCTTGAAGCTCATATTGATTGCTAGCGAATAATTATTCACTAATTTTGTTACTGTTGACTTAGCACTGCTAAGTCACCCTCACATTTGGTTCGTCTTACTTTGTTTAGTTTTCAAAGGTCTAAAGCGTGTTGTAACAGTCCGTTGCAACTTCTATATAATAACAAGTTATTTTTTAAATGTCAATAACTTTTTTATAAAAATTATTTGAAAAGAATTTTTATTCATATTTTTGAAAGTTACTTGCTCTAACAACTCCTATAACTTTACATGCTTTTTACAAAATTGTCAACTATTTTTCTTTAAGTTCTTAAAATTAATCCGATTCATTCAATAAATAGTCTTCTATCTCTCTACAGATTTTTTTCTATCCATTTTTCTAGGATTTAGACTCGAAGTTCAATAGGTTTAAAAATTCGAATCTATTCCCTTTTTTCATTAATCTTTACTCATGTTGCGTATTATTAAAACACATTTCTACCATATCATAACGGTGCCTTACTTTTGAGTATTCGAAAGGTCTTCCATTTTCAAGGAACATTACTTTTGTAACCTCAAGAACAGGCTCGTTATCTTTGCAATTTAAATACTGTCGATCCTCTTCATTAGGAGGTGCAGCCTTTATAAACTGTTGATTTCCACCAAAAATTAGTCCTACATCTTGGCGAATATAGTCATAAACTGAACGTTCTAATATAGTAGGGGTTATGTTCGGCACCAGTTCTACTGGAAGTAATGAATATTCTATCGAATAGGGTTTATTATTAATAACTCTTAAACGTTTGATTTCATATACTGGAGATTCATTTTTGATCATTAATTGTCCACATTCTTCCTCACTTGGAAATCGAACATTAAAAGCTAATACTTTGTTAACTAATTCGGTCTGTTCTCCTATTTGATGAGTTAATCCAATATTTTGTCCAATTTTAATTCCTGTATCAGTTGTCTGCGCAATATTTTTTTTGACGTAAGTGCCAGAACCCTGAACTGAAAAAACCAGTCCCTCGATAGACAATAAATCTAGTGCTTTTTTAATTGTGACTCTACTTGTATCAAACTTTTCTGCTAATTCGTTTTGATTGGGCAATTGACCACCTTTTGGGTAATTCCCTTGTTTAATTTGTTTTCGTAATTCATCTGCAACATTTTTGTATTTCGCCATTGTTCTCACTCACTTCATCTTATATAATTTATGTTATTCCCTCTATTTTCCTTAGTATATCATATCCTCAAAACCATCCATTAACTCAAATAGAAAGAACTTGAGATGCCCCTTTCGTAAAATCATGGGACTCTCAAGCTCAATAGGTTCTCATATCATTTTACTTCAGCGTACAATTAATACTTTAAATTTATTAAACTATTAATTATTTATAGTAACTTCATCTAATTCTTTTACTTCTTCAGTACGACCTGGTTCTTCAACGAGTTGACGGCTATTAGAAATTTTAACAAATGGCAAGTAAATTAATGTAGACACGACTATACAAATTAATTGAGTCGCAACTGCTCCTAAACTACCTGCTGTCGCTAAGTAAGCACTAATAATTGGTGGTGTAGTCCATGGAATCATGACAACTGCTTTTCCAGCAAAACCAATATAAGTTGCTACATAACCGATTACACCTGTAATTAGTGGTGTAACGATAAATGGAATAGCTAAGATAGGGTTTAACATGATTGGCATTCCAAATATTACGGGTTCATTAATATTGAATAAACTAGGTCCCATAGATAATTTGGCAATTTCTTTCATGTCATCCCTTTTACCAACGATAAAGATAGCAAATAACAATCCAATCGTTACTCCAGAACCACCAATATTCATGTACATGTCCCAGAAAGGCATATTGATAATATTCGGGATTTCTTTACCTGCATTAAATGCATCTGTGTTGACTGCTATTGAAGCTAATAATAATGGTTCGCGAATCGGTTTAATCATTTGGTTTCCATGTATTCCGATAACCCAGAAGAACTGAGCCACGAACATCAAAATTAAGACACCAGGTAATCCTTGCATAACATTTTCTAATGGTGCTTGAACAACCATATAAATAATATCGTATAGATACATACCAGTTATACGGAAAATAGCAAATCCTGCTGTGGCTATCATAGTGATCGTTAAGATTGTCGGAATCAACGCTGAAAAACTTCTTGATACATTTGAAGGTACACTGTCAGGCATTTTTATGTTTATTTTATCTTGTTTGCCTAGCCAAGTGAATAGTTCTACCGAAACAATTGCGATAAACATTCCTAAAAATAATCCTTTTGTATCCGTATAGTTACGAGACAAAACATTTTCTACTACACGCATTTTGTCATCCACTAACAACTCTAAAGTTGTTGGGTTGACGGTTATATAACTGATAACTGCTAGTAAACCAGGAAAGTATCCACTCTCTTTATTTAAGTTACCAATTTCCAGTCCTATTAAAAAGACTGCACTAATTGTCAGCATATTCATCGTTGCATAATTAATCGATTGTGCAATCGGTTTCAATTCTTCTAAAAATGATAAAGCATCTATTTGTGCCAAACCATTTGTTGAATCAAAAACCATATTAGAAAATAGTGTTGCAAAAGCCCCCGTGATGATGATCGGTATTAGAGCAGTAAAAGCATTTTTGATAGCTATAATATACTTATAGCTGTTAATTTTGCTAGCCATATTCCCCAGCATTATAATCCATTTATTATCTTCCATTCTTATCTCCTCCTTTTAATATGTTTTCTACAAAAGAATTGTAACCCTTTTCATTTAAAATGTAAAGACATAAAATAAAGTTGTATTTACAAATTTATTTTATGCAATCAAAAAAGGCTTAACTTCGGTGTTAAACCGAAATTAAACCTTTTTTCAATTAGTTTATTTTTTTATATAAACTTCCGACTCACTTAACGTTTGCTCCTGAACCATTGATTCTCCCAATTCTTCAGCTTTAAAGCGCTTCTCAACAGCTATGAAAAATGGCAAGTATAACAATACATCTAATACAATTAATACAATTTGCAGAATGGAACCGCTGATGCTCCCTGTTACTAAAAACCCACTGATGATTGGCGGCATTGTCCAAGACGCTACTGTTCGAGTCAAAGGAACAAGTCCAGATGCCATAGCCAAGTACGCTACAACCACATTGACCATCGGAGCAAGAATAAACGGAACTAACAACACAACATTTAATACTACAGGTAGTCCGAACATAGTCGGCTCATTGATATTAAAAATTCCTGGAACCACAGTAATTGGAGCTAGTACTTTTGTTTGCTTACTTGTTTTTTTCTTTCGAGCTAGGTAACCCAACACTAAAACCAAACCAAGTGTTGCACCGCCACCACCAATATACACAAGATTATCCATAAACGCGATGGTAAAAATATGTTGCATTTCGGTGCCAGCTTGGTATGCTGCACGGTTTTCATCTAAATTAGCGATCCATAAAGGTTGCATTACCGAGTTGACAACATTTCCCCCATGAATACCAACAAACCAGAATAAACTATTCAAACCTACAACGATCACAGTACCAAACACATTATTTCCTAGTAATCCTAGAGGACCCCCTAAAACAACTTGAGCAATATCATGTAAGTTCGGCAAATTTAATTTTATTAAAATTGCATAGATGATCAACCAGAAAGTAACAATAAATGCTCCTGGTATAATCGCACTAAAACTTTTTGCCACTGCAGGTGGTACAGTTTCTGGTAATTTGATTTGAATATTGTGATTAATAAACCATTGATAGATGTAACCACTTAATAATCCTATGATAATAGCAACAAACAGACCTTTTGCTGCCATATAAGAGGTAGGCATCCCAGCACCTGCATCAGAAGTAACAAATGGAGTGACTACAATGAAAGAAGACAATGATATAATACCCGATGGAACGCCATCAACTCCAAATTGATTTGTTAAACTATAAGCAATCCCAAAACTGGCTATTAAGCCAATCAAACCAAAACTACTATCGGTTCCTTTCCAGAGAAAATCAGCAACACCTATTTCACCAAGCCATTTTTCCCAACCTGGAACTGGAAAGCTAGCAACGACCATAAACAAAGATCCAATGATAATTAGCGGCATTGCCAATGTGATACCGTCACGTATAGCAACAAGAAATTTATTATTTCCTATCTTTGAAGCAATAGGCATTAATTTTTGTTCTAAAAACACATTAATATTATTCAAGCAAATCTCCTCCTCTATCAAATTTTTATTGTCTTAATTACTCCTAACCCCTTACCAAAATCTCAATTTATCACATTTATCTGTGTATCGATCTTGCCATCATTGAAGCTGTATGGCGCATACCTCGCAATGCTTTACTTAAAGCAAAAATATTTTCTACTGGAGCAAGTCCACCATATCCTGCGTCTCCAATATGTTGAATATCAACACCACAAATTTTATTGCGGATTGCAATTTGTTTAATTGTATCTTCATCTGAACTTTCTTGGCTAGTTCCGATGGCAGATAACACTAACGCGCCTTCTTTATGAACAGCTTTAACGATCTCTTTTAATTCATTTTCATCAAAACCTGGAACTGTTCCAACTGCTGGAACTAAGATAATATCTGCCCCAGCTTTAATAAATGATTTAACTGTTTTCAAATCAACGATACTTTCTGAAACACCAGCTCCATGCATTTTCCCAGCAATAATTAACCCCGAAAACAGTTTTCTCGTAACACTGATTGTTTTTTCAATCTGAGTATTTGTAACGCCAGTTCCTGGATTTCCCGTTAAACAAACAAAGTCTAAGCCCAAAGATTCAATTTCATTGATCGTTTTTGAATTTGCTTGTCTACCTTCAGCAATAGTTAAGCGATCCTCTGCCATAGTTGCCTCTTCATCAACGGGTTCTAAGTTGACTCCAATTGGACGACCAACCAATTTATGTAGTTGATCGACAAATGATTCTTCCATACTACTTAGTCCAGAAATTTTAGGATTTAATACATCTATCCCATTTAACAGAATCAAATCGGCACCAAAAGCTCTAGCGATTTCTGCATTTGTAATGTCTTCAATAAAAGGTTCTCTTCTAACGACGTTTTCAGACATCACGATTCTTCCTTCACTTGCCTTGATACTTTGTTTTAGCTCACTAGCTGTCATACTCATTATTTCTGAAGCGTTCGCGCTTATAAATCTTTTTGTCATAATAAAACTCCCTCTTCTTCCTTTTTTTAACTACTTTGTTTGTACTCTTAACAAGTGTATAGAATGATACCGTTATCATTCTATACTAAAAAAATTGTCTATTAAAAGATCCATACCTCCTTTCCTCTATTATTTAATTATAATTTATAACCAATATAAGCGAATAATGATATTTTCCTATCAAATTAATAATAGTTAGTTATTAATATCTTTATATTAATGGACATTTTTACGAATGTCAACTTTAAAACGAGTATTAATTGTTTATAAAAAATAATTAATGAGGTATAATACTTGCGTGAAGAACAGGAGGATATTATGAAGCTGACAAAAAGGCAGAATGCCTTACAAATCAAACTATTAGATACAATTTATACAAAAGGACCTATCTCAAGAATTGATATTGCTAAAGAAACTGGAATCACACCCGCAACCGTAAGTGAGATATCTGGAAATTTGATCAAAGAGCAACTGATTCATGAGACAGGTGAAGTAAGTTCTTCATTAAATAAATCAGGCAGAAAGAAAATATTATTGGATATTTCTCCTAATCATAGTTTTTATATTGGCGTTGAACTATCTGAAAAATTCTTTTCCTATTGCCTTATTGATAACAAAGGAAGCTTGCTTGAAAAAAAAATCATTCCATATAACCAACTAGTATCAGAAACTAATCTTACTGAAACACTTTTTATTGAGGAACTACATTCGTTCATCAAACAGAGTTTTGCATATCAGCCAAAAGGTATTGGGATTGCTCTACCTGGACATTTTGATGAAAACACTCGGATGATCCTAACAAATAATTTATTTTGGAAAAATTTTAATTTAGACCAGATTTTATCTGATATTGATTTACCCATTTACTTTAAGAATAATGTGCAATGTATGGCTTTATCTGAGAGATTGTTTAACCTTGATAAGAACATGAGTAATTTTACATTTTTACATGTAGGACGTGGTATGTTTTGTTCATCCATCTATCAAAATAAACTTTACGGTGACAATGCTATTTTAGTCGGAGAAGTTGGACACATTGTTGTTCATCCAGATGGCGAGCTCTGTGAATGCGGAAAAAGAGGTTGCTTACAAACGTATACAAGTGAATCATGGATTATAAAGAAATCACAAATTCTTTTTGACAATTCTGACAGTACCTATTTAAGACAATTAACAACTAATCGATCTCATCTAACCATTGAAACAATCCTACAAGCCTACAAATTAGGAGACGAAGGCGTCATAAATATATTGCACAATGCGATTAAGTATCTTTCAATTACAATAAATAATTTATCTATGATGATTGACATGGATAAAATGGTTATTCATGGGGAATTATTTACGGAAACTCAACTTGCAGATTTAATAAACGACTACTTAGAAAATAATAGTACTTTGCTAGCAACTGAGAAAAAAATACAGATTGAATTTAAACCTTATTTATCTATCAATGGTGCTATATCTGCAGCTGGTTTATGTGTAACAAAACAACTGCTAAGTTAGGTTATTATAATTTCACTTAAATTTTTTATATCACCTACACCTTTTTTCAAACAAAAAAAGAGCCCCAAGAACGAAATGTTCTTGGGGCTCTTTAGTATACCGGCGGCCGGAATCGAACCGGCACGCCCTCGCGGGCACAGGATTTTGAGTCCAGCGCGTCTACCAGTTCCGCCACGCCGGCATATGGACTGCTCTTTTTCATCTTTTCTGATGTAAGGCGGTAACCGGATTTGAACCGGTGATGAAGGTTTTGCAGACCTCTGCCTTACCACTTGGCTATACCGCCATCTTTTTAGTTGAATGCTATTCAATTAAACTGGGCTAGCTGGATTCGAACCAACGCATGAGGGAGTCAAAGTCCCTTGCCTTACCGCTTGGCTATAGCCCATTAAAAAAAAAGGCGACTGATGGGGTTCGAACCCACGCATGCCGGAACCACAATCCGGTGTGTTAACCACTTCACCACAATCGCCATGGTAATAATCTATTCTTTTTTGCCAATCTGATTCTAAAAAATGGCAGGGGTAGTAGGAATTGAACCCACACTGATGGTGTTGGAGACCATAGTTCTACCTTTAAACTATACCCCTATCTGATAAAAGGGTGCTGCTTTTTAAAAAATGGTGGAGGGGGGCAGATTCGAACTGCCGAACCCGAAGGAGCGGATTTACAGTCCGCCGCGTTTAGCCACTTCGCTACCCCTCCATAAATGGTGGCCTGGGACAGAATCGAACTGCCGACACCTTGAGCTTCAATCAAGTGCTCTACCAACTGAGCTACCAGGCCATTATAAAAATGGTTTATTTAATTGTTAAACCAACGGTCTCGACGGGAATCGAACCCGCGATCTTCTGCGTGACAGGCAGACATGTTAACCCCTACACCACGAGACCTTTTTGAAACAATGGAGGTTGACGGGATCGAACCGCCGACCCTCTGCTTGTAAGGCAGATGCTCTCCCAGCTGAGCTAAACCTCCGAGTGAATCCTTACTGCATTCCTTAACCAGTAACGTCGTTACTGATGACCCGTACGGGAATCGAACCCGTGATACCGCCGTGAAAGGGCGGTGTCTTAACCGCTTGACCAACGGGCCGTTTTTTGAACGGAGAGTAAGGGATTCGAACCCTTGAGACAGTGTTCACCGCCTACATGATTTCCAATCATGCTCCTTCGGCCGCTCGGACAACTCTCCAGATTCGGTTCACCAAAACTATTCACGTTTTTGTTTACATAGTTTGACTATGGAACTCCGCAAGTAGGACTCGAACCTACGACATCATGATTAACAGTCATGCGCTACTACCAACTGAGCTATTGCGGAATAATTGAATCTGCGTGGCAACGTCCTACTCTCACAAAGGGAAACCCTTCACTACCATCGGCGCTAAGAAGCTTAACTTCTGTGTTCGGCATGGGAACAGGTGTGACCTTCTTGCCATCATCACCACACAATTTCAATCGAAAGTCCGTTGGACTCTCAAAACTGGATAAAGTTTAAAGTGTAATTCGTTTGCTTACCTTCGTACACCGGGTATTGCTTTGGTTAAGTCCTCGACCGATTAGTATTGGTCCGCTCCGTATATCGCTATACTTCCACTTCCAACCTATCTACCTGATCATCTCTCAGGGGTCTTACTCACTTACGTGATGGGAAATCTCATCTTGAGGGGGGCTTCACGCTTAGATGCTTTCAGCGTTTATCCCGTCCACACATAGCTACCCAGCAATGCCCTTGGCAGAACAACTGGTACACCAGAGGTGTGTCCATCCCGGTCCTCTCGTACTAAGGACAGCTCCTCTCAAATTTCCTACGCCCGCGACGGATAGGGACCGAACTGTCTCACGACGTTCTGAACCCAGCTCGCGTACCGCTTTAATGGGCGAACAGCCCAACCCTTGGGACCGACTACAGCCCCAGGATGCGATGAGCCGACATCGAGGTGCCAAACCTCCCCGTCGATGTGGACTCTTGGGGGAGATAAGCCTGTTATCCCCAGGGTAGCTTTTATCCGTTGAGCGATGGCCCTTCCATGCGGAACCACCGGATCACTAAGCCCGACTTTCGTCCCTGCTCGACTTGTAGGTCTCGCAGTCAAGCTCCCTTATGCCTTTACACTCTGCGAATGATTTCCAACCATTCTGAGGGAACCTTTGGGCGCCTCCGTTACTCTTTAGGAGGCGACCGCCCCAGTCAAACTGCCCGTCAGACACTGTCTCCCAGCCCGATAAGGGCTGTGGGTTAGAGTGGTCATACAGCAAGGGTAGTATCCCACCAACGCCTCCACCAAGACTGGCGTCCTGGCTTCAATGGCTCCTACCTATCCTGTACAAGCTGTACAAACACTCAATATCAAACTGCAGTAAAGCTCCATGGGGTCTTTCCGTCCTGTCGCGGGTAACCTGCATCTTCACAGGTACTATAATTTCACCGAGTCTCTCGTTGAGACAGTGCCCAGATCGTTACGCCTTTCGTGCGGGTCGGAACTTACCCGACAAGGAATTTCGCTACCTTAGGACCGTTATAGTTACGGCCGCCGTTTACTGGGGCTTCAATTCTGAGCTTCGCCCGAGAGCTAACCCATCCTCTTAACCTTCCAGCACCGGGCAGGCGTCAGCCCCTATACGTCATCTTACGATTTTGCAGAGACCTGTGTTTTTGATAAACAGTCGCCTGGGCCTATTCACTGCGGCTGACCAATTGGTCAGCACCCCTTCTCCCGAAGTTACGGGGTCATTTTGCCGAGTTCCTTAACGAGAGTTCTCTCGCACACCTTAGGATTCTCTCCTCGACTACCTGTGTCGGTTTGCGGTACGGGCAGTTTGTTTCTAACTAGAAGCTTTTCTTGACAGTGTGACATCGGGAACTTCGGTACTTAATTTCCCTCCCCATCACAACTTGTTCTTAAAGAAGCAAGCATTTGACTCACTTCAAAACTTGTTGCTTGGACGCGCATATCCAACAGCGCGTATTCCTTAGCCTACTGTGTCCCTCCATTGTTCAAACAAAACAAACTGGTACAGGAATCTCAACCTGTTGTCCATCGTCTACGCCATTCGGCCTCGACTTAGGTCCCGACTAACCCTGGGAGGACGAGCCTTCCCCAGGAAACCTTAGTCATTCGGTGGACGGGATTCTCACCCGTCTTTCGCTACTCATACCGGCATTCTCACTTCTAAGCGCTCCACTAGTCCTCACGATCTAGCTTCAACGCCCTTAGAACGCTCTCCTACCATAGAACCAATGGTTCTATCCACAGCTTCGGTGTTATGTTTAGCCCCGGTAAATTTTCGGCGCAGGGTCACTCGACTAGTGAGCTATTACGCACTCTTTAAATGATGGCTGCTTCTGAGCCAACATCCTAGTTGTCTAAGCAACTCCACATCCTTTTCCACTTAACATAAACTTTGGGACCTTAGCTGGTGGTCTGGGCTGTTTCCCTTTCGACTACGGATCTTATCACTCGCAGTCTGACTCCCGGATATAAATCAATGGCATTCGGAGTTTATCTGAATTCGGTAACCCGAGAAGGGCCCCTAGTCCAAACAGTTGCTCTACCTCCATGATTCTAATTCCGAGGCTAGCCCTAAAGCTATTTCGGAGAGAACCAGCTATCTCCAAGTTCGATTGGAATTTCTCCGCTACCCACACCTCATCCCCGCATTTTTCAACATACGTGGGTTCGGTCCTCCAGTGCGTATTACCGCACCTTCAACCTGGACATGGGTAGATCACTTGGTTTCGGGTCTACGACCACATACTCATTCGCCCTATTCAGACTCGCTTTCGCTGCGGCTCCGTCTCATCAACTTAACCTCGCATGGGATCGTAACTCGCCGGTTCATTCTACAAAAGGCACGCTATCACCCATTAACGGGCTTTAACTATTTGTAGGCACACGGTTTCAGGGGCTATTTCACTCCTCTTCCGAGGTTCTTTTCACCTTTCCCTCACGGTACTGGTTCACTATCGGTCACTAGGGAGTATTTAGCCTTGGGAGATGGTCCTCCCGGATTCCGACGGAATTTCTCGTGTTCCGCCGTACTCAGGATACTGATCAGAGTGAAATGGGTTTCGATTACAGGGCTTTTACCTTCTTCGGCGGACCTTTCCAGGTCGCTTCTTCTACCAATCTCATTTATGACTCTATGTGTTCAGTCCTACAACCCCAGAAAGCAAGCTTTCTGGTTTGGGCTATTCCCGTTTCGCTCGCCGCTACTCAGGGAATCGATTTTTCTTTCTCTTCCTGCAGGTACTTAGATGTTTCAGTTCTCTGCGTCTACCTCTACTGACCTATGTATTCAGTCAGTAGTAACATCCTATCAAAGATGCTGGGTTCCCCCATTCGGAAATCTTTGGATCAAAGCTCACTTACAGCTCCCCAAAGCATATCGGCGTTAGTCCCGTCCTTCATCGGCTCCTAGTGCCAAGGCATTCACCGTGCGCCCTTATTAACTTAACCTATGGTTAACAGTTAATTTTTAAACCTCATCTTTCGATGAGAACCTTAAAAAAACTCATTTTTAAAACTTTTCGGTGTGTTTCTGGTTTGTTACTTGAATTACACTTTTTAACTTTATCCAGTTTTCAAAGAACAACGTCTTGCCGCAACCAAAGTTGCGTTTTTTGAGAAGATTAGACCTCTCAAAACTAAACAAAGTAAGTACGAATGTGTGGGTTTCCGTTATATTCCTTAGAAAGGAGGTGATCCAGCCGCACCTTCCGATACGGCTACCTTGTTACGACTTCACCCCAATTATCTGTCCCACCTTAGGCGGCTGGCTCCCAAAAGGGTTACCTCACCGACTTCGGGTGTTACAAACTCTCGTGGTGTGACGGGCGGTGTGTACAAGACCCGGGAACGTATTCACCGCGGCGTGCTGATCCGCGATTACTAGCGATTCCGGCTTCATGTAGGCGAGTTGCAGCCTACAATCCGAACTGAGAATGGCTTTAAGAGATTAGCTTGGCCTCGCGACCTTGCGACTCGTTGTACCATCCATTGTAGCACGTGTGTAGCCCAGGTCATAAGGGGCATGATGATTTGACGTCATCCCCACCTTCCTCCGGTTTATCACCGGCAGTCTCACTAGAGTGCCCAACTGAATGCTGGCAACTAATAATAGGGGTTGCGCTCGTTGCGGGACTTAACCCAACATCTCACGACACGAGCTGACGACAACCATGCACCACCTGTCACTTTGTCCCCGAAGGGAAAGCCCTATCTCTAGGGTGGTCAAAGGATGTCAAGACCTGGTAAGGTTCTTCGCGTTGCTTCGAATTAAACCACATGCTCCACCGCTTGTGCGGGTCCCCGTCAATTCCTTTGAGTTTCAACCTTGCGGTCGTACTCCCCAGGCGGAGTGCTTAATGCGTTAGCTGCAGCACTGAAGGGCGGAAACCCTCCAACACTTAGCACTCATCGTTTACGGCGTGGACTACCAGGGTATCTAATCCTGTTTGCTCCCCACGCTTTCGAGCCTCAGCGTCAGTTACAGACCAGAGAGTCGCCTTCGCCACTGGTGTTCCTCCACATATCTACGCATTTCACCGCTACACGTGGAATTCCACTCTCCTCTTCTGCACTCAAGTTCTCCAGTTTCCAATGACCTTCCCCGGTTGAGCCGGGGGCTTTCACATCAGACTTAAAGAACCGCCTGCGCTCGCTTTACGCCCAATAAATCCGGACAACGCTTGCCACCTACGTATTACCGCGGCTGCTGGCACGTAGTTAGCCGTGGCTTTCTGGTTAGATACCGTCAGGGGATGAGCAGTTACTCTCATCCTTGTTCTTCTCTAACAACAGAGTTTTACGATCCGAAAACCTTCTTCACTCACGCGGCATTGCTCCGTCAGACTTTCGTCCATTGCGGAAGATTCCCTACTGCTGCCTCCCGTAGGAGTCTGGGCCGTGTCTCAGTCCCAGTGTGGCCGATCACCCTCTCAGGTCGGCTACGTATCATCGCCTTGGTGAGCCATTACCTCACCAACTAGCTAATACGCCGCGGGTCCATCCATAAGCGGTAGCCGAAGCCACCTTTTTTCCATTCGCCAGGAGGCGATTAGAAGTATGCGGTATTAGCATCCGTTTCCGAATGTTATCCCCCACTTATGGGCAGGTTACCCACGTGTTACTCACCCGTCCGCCACTCTTTGACTTCGGTGGGTGCAAGCACCCGGTGAAATCAAAGCGTTCGACTTGCATGTATTAGGCATGCCGCCAGCGTTCGTCCTGAGCCAGGATCAAACTCTCATATAAAATGATGCTTGAAGCTCATATTGATTGCTAGCGAATAATTATTCACTAATTTTGTTACTGTTGACTTAGCACTGCTAAGTCACCCTCACATTTGGTCCGTCTTACTTTGTTTAGTTTTCAAAGGTCTAAAGCGTGTTGCCTCGTTTCTGACAACTTCTAAATAATACAATAGTTTTTTTGATTCGTCAAGCTTTTTTATTTTATTTTTGAATAATTATCCAAAAACGTTTTTCCTATTTGGCTTAGCGACATTTAATAGATTACCACAATCTGCAGCTAACTGTCAAATGAAATATTGATTAATTTAAGAATGATTTTTTCCGTTATTGCTAGTGTTAAACTACTTGCAACATCAATTACTATAACAAGTCTATCCCAGATGGTCAACCATAAAGTTTACATTCTTTACAAAAAAAATACAAAAGCGAACATTTCTTTATTTGCAATTCATAAAAAGACGTATATATATTCAAAACGCTTTTCACATCGGAACTATTGCAAATAAAAAAAGGTTTTTGTTCGCTTTTTATTTTAGTTGCGTTAGAGACTTTTCTTTAACTTATAAACAATCGATTCAAATGGACGTAATTCTAACTTATCTGTTTTTTTACTGCTGTCCTTATAATTACTGATTACAATGGTCTCAACCTTCCGTTCATTATCTTTATAAATGGTCGGTTTTTCATAAAAATTAATGACTATTAGCCATGTTTCACCATGATAACTTCTTTCATAAACAAAAAGTTGAGGATCATTTGGCAATAATTCTTTATAATCGCCCCATACAATCAGTTCGTGTTCTTTTCTTAAACGAATCAACTTTTTGTAATAGTTAAAAATGGATTCTTCGTCTTGTTGATCTTTTTTGACATTCAAGTCTTGATAGTTAGTATTGAGCGCCAACCAGGGAGTATCAGTAGTAAATCCTCCATTTAAAGACTCATCCCACGGAATCGGACGCCTAGCATTATCTCGTCCTTTTTTATTAATAGCACGAATAATCTCTTCTTTGTTGTAACCTTGCTGCAATCGTTCATTGTACATATTAATACTTTCTATATCGTTAACTTCTTCTATAGAAGAGATCGGTGTATTCGTTAAACCTATTTCTTCACCTTGGTAGATGTATGGCGTTCCTTTTAAAAAATGTAAAAAAGTCGCAAACATCTTGGCGGAAACGACACGGTATTGCGAAGAATCGTTGCCCCAACTAGATACAATGCGTGGAATATCATGATTGTTCCAAAACAAACTATTCCAACCGTCTCCATCCAAAGCTAACTGCCACTTTGTAAAGACTTGTTTTAATTTAATAAAGTCCAAGGGCCTAGTATCCCATTTGGGTTTACCAGGTTGTTCGTCTAAACCAATATGCTCAAATTGGAAAACCATCGATAATTCATTGCGCTCAGGTGCAGAATATAATTTGGCATCTTCAGTCGTTACTCCCCAAGTCTCACCTACTGTTAAAACATCTAGCTTGCCAAATGTTTTTTGATGCATTTCTTGAAGATACGTATGCAACATCGGACCATTGCCGGTAATTAGTTCATCTGGAATTTTTCCAATTAGATCAATAACATCCATTCGAAATCCACCGATCCCTTTATCCAGCCAAAAATTCATCATTTGCCAAATCTCATTGCGAACTTTTGGATTCTCCCAATTTAAATCTGGCTGTTTCTTACTATATAGATGCAAATAATATTGATTGGTTTGTTCATCCAACTCCCATGCCGATCCGCTGAAGATGGACGTTAACTCATTAGGAGGCGTGTCATCGGGTTGTCCCTCTCGCCAAATATAATAGTCTCGATATCCATTGTCTTTGTTTTTTCGTGATTCTATGAACCAAGAATGCTCATCAGAAGTATGATTGACAACTAGATCCATGACAATTCGGATTCCTAAATCATTGGACTTTCGAATAAGCTCATCCATGTCATCCATTGTTCCGAATTCTGGAGAAATTGCTTGATAATCGCTAATATCATATCCATTATCGTCATTAGGGGATTGATAAACTGGACTTAACCAGATGGCATCAATCCCTAAATCAGCTAAATAGCTTAACCGTTGAATAATACCTTGAATATCTCCTATGCCATCTCCATTGCTATCTTGAAAACTTCTGGGATATATTTGATAAACAACAGAACTATGCCACCATTTTTTTTCCACTATCAATCACTCCTTAGTTGGTTGCTCTTTTTAGAATGTCACTTAATTTCAACTCACTTGTATCTGACACAGCATAATCAGCGTTTCTCATCATCTCTTTTGTACCTACACCTACAGAAAAAATCCCGGCCGCATTAATTGATTCAATGCCAGCTTGAGCATCTTCCACGCCTACACATTCTTCTGGTTTTAACTGTAATTGTTCTACACCTTTAATAAAAATTTCCGGATTCGGTTTTCCATTAGCTAATGATGCAGGATCAACTACCGTATCAAATAAATCTGCTATTCCAAGTTTCTCCATTATGACTGGTCCATTTTTACTGGCAGATGCTAACGCTAATCGAATGTTTTCTTTTTTTAGATCTGCTAATAAATCTGCTATTCCGGGCAATAAATCATTAGGTGTAACACTTAAGATCAACTTTTTGTAATCTTCATTTTTTCCATCTGCTAATTGTTTTTTTTCTTCGACAGAATACTTTTCCGTTTGATTGCCTAACGCTAAAATGCGCTCAAGAGAATCCATTCGACTGATTCCTTTTAATTGCTCATTCATTTCACGGTCAAGCGGGATACCTAATTTATTTGCCATTCTTTTCCAAGCTTGGTAATGGTACTCAGCAGTATCTGTCAAAACACCATCCAAATCAAAAATAAATCCTTTAATCATTTGCTAACTGCTCCTTTTTAACAATAATAAAAGCTATCAAATGAATTTATCAATTTGATAGCCTTCTATTGATTGCTTTTTTAAATTCAACATTTTTTTATTTAATTGTCTGGAAAAACCGAATCGGACTTTCAACTACATCTGACAACACCATTTCTTGATCATATAAAGTAAGGTCAAGCGGCTCGCCTTCTTCTAAACGGACGCTCACAGTTTCTTGTGTCACCGAGATATGAAGCAAACGTCCGCGGTACTTGATCATAAAGTTATATTCTGTCCAGTTTTCCGGACAAAAAGGTTTGAAAATCAGTTTACCATTGAATGTACGCATACCGGCAAATCCTTGAACAATAGCCAACCATCCGCCACTCATTGAAGTAATGTGCAACCCATCTTCAGTATCATTGTTGTAGTTATCTAAATCTAAACGAGCTGTACGTGCATACAATTCAACCGCTTTTTCTTTTTTGCCAAGTTCTGCTGCTAAAATAGCATGAATGGATGCAGAAAGTGAAGACTCATGAACCGTCATTGGCTCATAGAAGTTAAAGTTGGCTTCTTTTTCTTCTAGCGTAAACTCGTCGTTCAAGTAATAAATACCTTGTAAGACATCCGCTTGCTTGATAAAACAAGAGCGTAAAATTTTGTCCCATGACCAATGTTGATTGATGGGTCTTTCAGCTGGATCCAAATCATTGGTTGTAAGCAAATCCTTATCTAAAAATGTATCGTGTTGTACGAAAACATTTAATTCATCATCATGAGGATAATACATCTTTTCAATAATGTCTTCCCATTTAGATGTTTCTCCATCCTTTAAATGCAATTCATTTGCAACTATTGGAAAAACTTTTTTTAGACTTTCCAATGTATAGCGGAGCGTCCAAGCAGCCATCGTGTTTGTGTACCAATTATTATTAATGTTGTTTTCATATTCGTTTGGACCTGTAACGCCATGAATCATGTAGTGCTTATTTCGTTTAGAGAAATGCACACGGTCAGCCCAGAAACGTGAGATTGCAACCAACATTTCAATCCCTTTAGTTGTTAAAAAGGTTTCATCACCAGTATAATTCGTGTAATTATAGATAGCGTACGCAATCGTGCTGTTACGGTGGATCTCTTCAAAGGTAATTTCCCATTCATTATGGCTTTCGATTCCATTAAATGTCACCATTGGATACAAAGCTCCTTGCAAGCCTTGTTGTTTAGCATTATGGAACGCACCTGGAAGTTGATTATGGCGATAGGTCAACAATTGTTCTGAGACCGTTTCATCAGCAACTGATAGATACATAGGAAGAATGAACGCTTCAGTGTCCCAATAAGTAGCTCCGCCATATTTTTCACCCGTGAATCCTTTTGGCCCAATATTCAAACGATTGTCTTCACCATAGTAAGTAGAAAACAATTGGAATATACTAAATCGAATTCCTTGCTGGCTTTCGGCATCTCCTTTAATCACCACATCAGCTTTGTGCCAACGTTTTTTCCAGATTGCTATGTGCTGTGCTTCTACTGCTTCCGTCCCTAAAGCGATGGCTTGATCCAACATTTCTGCAGCTGCTGTCTGTTGGTTTTCAGGTTGTATATCACGACTTGTCAGTACACTGATAAATTTAGTTACTTTGGCTTTTTCACCAACAGCTAGTTTATAAGTGATTTTTTCTTCCACTTGCATAAATCCTTCAGAAAATTCTCTTTTTTCATAATTTACTGCACTACTTTCCATCATGGTAGTTACAGTAAATTGTTCTACCCCAAAAGGATTTTCAATCGTTTTAGTCGTTAGACTGCTTTTCTCTCCCGAAACACGGTTCATTTCTAACCAGAAATTTTCTTCATAGTTGCTGTCTTCATTTTTAACATTGCCATCCATCTTCGGTATGAAAATGATTGTTGCGTCGCCTTTTAGGACTTCAGCTGTAACTTCAACAACCGCTAATTCTTTAGTCGCAGCACTTACAAAGCGCTTAAAGGTGAAACGGATTTCTTTTTCTCCTTCAACCCATGTATATGAACGATACAAAATACCTTTTTTCATGTCTAAATCGATTTCATAGTCTTTTACTTCATCAATCGCCAAATCAACTTTGTGGTCGTCTACCATTAACTCAATAGGAATAAAATTTGTGGCATTGATCACTTTTCCAAAATACTCTGGGTAGCCGTTTTTCCACCAGCCGACTCTTGTTTTATCCGGAAACCAGACACCTGCAAGATACGTTCCTAAATGAGAATCACCTGAATAACCTTCTTCAAAGTTTCCACGCATTCCCATGTACCCATTTCCAATGGAAGTTAAACTTTCTTGTAGTCTTTTATCTGTTCTATCTAATTTCGTTGATTTTACTCTCCATGGGTCAACATCAAATAAACGCTTAATCATGTACTTTTACCTCCAAATGCTTTTTTAGGTTCTTTTCATTCGTTGCATCATTAAATTTCGTTTGATAAAAAACAAACAGAAGCATGACTACTAGTCCTACTGATTGAATCATTAGCAAAATGATGATGTCGAATTGAATCAACCCAATCAACAAACCTATGAATGATGGCAACCCGATACAATTAATCAAAAGATTGACCGATTCTTTATAGGTTTTGATAGAAGAAAATTGACTTTTTTTTGTCAAATACAAAAAGATAGCTGAACCAAACGTTAGAAAAAATGTGCTAATCAATGTAATGGTGAATACTAGAAACATTAACGTTGCTATGGTATATCCTTTGTTTTTAATAAACCATTGTCGCGAAAGGGCGGCTTTTAATTCGTCCCCATTCGTAACTTTAGCTAGATCAAAATCTTTTGTATAAGGAATAGTCGAGACATCCTGGCTGCCTTCTTTAATCATGAACTCATTTTCTTGAAAAATCAGCGCATTTTCAAAAGTTAGCGCTTCTGTAATCTCATTTTCTGTCAGTAAAGCACTAACCGTACCTTTTTCGGATGAAAGCATAAATGATTCTGGTAACGCTAATGTTCCGTTCTCATATCTGCCTTCTTGTAGTTTTAAAACAACTGTTTCATCTATTAAACCGAACGAACCAGGTAACGTCCCTTCCACTGGAAAAGTATCCATTTTCATATAATTTAATGATACTGGGATCATCAATAAACTATTAACAAAAAGCAAAACAACAAAAATTTGAAACCAGTTTAGTTGATGACGATTTTTGAAGATTTTGCTAGGAGACCAAATGCTTTTAAAATAATTTAACGGGAATGCATCAGTTTTCATTGTTTCACTTCATTTCTTTTTAAAATTTTCATTCTCAAAATATTATCCTTTTGTTCCACCGGTAGTTAAACCAGAAACAAAATTCTTTTGCAGTAAGAAGAACAATACAGATATTGGAACGGCAATCAAAATTGCACCGGCTGCGAATAAAGCCACTTTTTGATCTTGTGGGTTGCTAATAAAAGTTTGTAACCCTACTGCGACTGTAATTTTTTCTGGACTTCTTAGTAAAAATCTAGCCAGCATGTAATCCCCAAATGGAGTCATAAATGCCCAAAGTGCTTGCACCGCAATCATGGGACGTACAAGTGGAAGTACTATTTGCCAAAAGATTCTAAAGTGTCCTGCTCCGTCTAATTTAGCTGACTCGTCTAAATCTTTTGGAACTGTATCAAAATATCCTTTCATTAACCACGTATTCATCGGTATTCCTCCACCAATATATAGCATAGTCAAGAACCAAAATTGATCCAGTGCCCCTAATAGTAACGCCATAACATAAAAGGCAGTCAAAGCAGCCATTGTTGGAACCATTTGAATAACAAGGAAAAACATCAAACTTTTTTTCCGTCCTAAAAAGTTGTAACGGCTATAGGCATATCCAGCAATCGTAACCAATCCTACTTGAATGACCATTGTTGAGACTGCTACAATCAAAGTATTTTTATACCATGTACCGTACAGCGTATCTTGGAATAAACGCGTGAAGTTAGATAAAGTCCATTCTGAATTTAGATCTAATGAGAACGCCGTTATATTACCAGATTTAAATGCTGAACTAGCTGTAATCAGCAACGGATAGATGATAATAATCGCCAAAGCAATCATATAGGCATAAGTGAAAAACCGACTAAGGAAACGAGAAGTCTTTTGGGATTTAAATAATTTCTCCATATTATGCATCCTCCATATTAAATGCATTTGTTTTCTTGAAGACTAACAAGGAAACAGTGATAACCAAAGCTGAAATAATCAAGGTGATCGCAGCAGCCATTGAATATTGCGGTGAAGTTCCAGTTGTTAACTTATAAATCCACGATATCAAGATATCTGTAGCTCCTGCACCACCACCAACGCTTCCTGGCCCACCATTATTAAAGAGGTAGATCATTGAAAAGTTATTGAAGTTTCCAGTGTATTGCGTAATAAAAGTTGGAGCAGCTACCATAAAGACCATTGGCATTGTAATTTCTCTGAAACGCTGAAAAGCACTAGCTCCATCAATTTTAGCAGCTTCATATAAATCTTCTGGGATAGATTGCAATATACTCGTTGTCATAACGTAAATATATGGGAATCCTAACCAGCCTTGAATCATGATAATAGCCATCTTAGACCAAAATGCATTTGTTTTCCAAGCGATTCTCCCGATTTCTACGAAGGGTAAATTGTTTATTAATGGAATAACTTGAGTATTGATGGCTCCGATACTATCGTTAAAAATATTTGAAAAAGATAAAATCGTGATAAAAGCAGGTACCGCCCAAGGGAGTAAGAAGATAACACCAAAGAATCTTTTCCCTTTAATAAAGGATTGATTGGCTATAACTGCTGTGAAAATTCCGACAACAATTTGTAAGGTTGTCGCACTGAATGTCCAAATGATTGTCCAACTGAAAACAGACGTAAAAGCATCCCTATAGGTACTTAAGAAGAAAATATTTACGAAGTTTTTTAAACCAATCCAGTCAATCAAAGATGCTGGTGGAATATGATAAAAATCGTAGTTTGTAAATGCCATAAATAATGTAACCAAAACGGGGAAGATAATGGTAAAGGCCATCATTAAGTAAGCAGGCACGATCAATAAGTAAGGAAAACCTGCATTATAGACATTCCACATGACTTCTTTAGCTGTCACATTAACTTTTTGTCCTTTATTCCAAATGTTAGCTACTCGTCTAGCATCATAGATATTTAATGCGTAGAAGGCTAAGAAGATAATGGTTATAATGAGTTGAAGTGTTCCTTCAATCATAATAAATAATGAATGATCTTCCATTGGAGTGCTTCCTAAAGTAATAAGTCCGTTAAATGCATCAATACCAAAAACGATCATCTCGACAATAAATGCGACAAAAATAGCTAAAAATACAATTCCTTTAAACCGTTGTCCGTTATAAAGCTGTCCTAAACCTGGTATTATTGAGTACAACATTGCCTTTTTTTCGTTTTTACCATTTTGAGGTTTTGTCTGAGAAGACATTTTTAACTCCTCCTTTTTCTTTTAACATTTTTCGGCAGAGAACAATTGCATCCTCTGCCGAAACCTGTTCAATTTTAGTTATAATTTAATTTGTATATTTTTGTTCGATCGATTCTTTGATCAATTTAGCAGAATCATCCGCCGACTCTTGAGGTGTTTTGTTTCCTGAAGCTGCATCAAACAACATATTTTCAGCACCTGTCCAAACTTCAGCCATTTCAGGAATGTTTGGCATTGGTTGTGCATCTTTGTATTGATTGATTACAGCTGTTGTTAATTCATCATTTTTCCCTGTAGCGTAAACACGTGATTCTTGATTTGCCGGTACTTCATTTGTTGCATCATAGAATTTGTTTTGGTTTTCAGTATTTGTCACATAGTCTAACCATGCTTGAGAAACATCTTTATTTTCAGAGTAGTTGCTGACAACCCATCCTTTTCCGCCACCAAATGCTTCATACGCTTCATCATTGTTTAATGTTGGGATAGTAGAAACACCATAGTTAACACCAGCATCTTTTAAGCTAGCTGCTTGCCAAGGTCCGCCAATAAATGCGCCAACTTTACCGTTTAAGTATTGATCTGTAATGAAAGCATCAGAACTTGTTACATCTTGCATACCTTGTGGCCATGTATTTTGGAACCAGTCAGTAGCATATTCGATAGCTTCAACAGCACCTTCATTGTTTAGTCCAATGTCTGTTGGGTCTGTTCCGTCTTCACCAAAAACGTATCCGCCGTAACCAGCAACTAAACCGTAAGTGAAATAAAAGTCAGTCCATTTAGCTAAGAATCCTGTATTTTTTCCTTCTTCTCCTTCAAAAGCAAATTGATCGTCTTTTGCTAATTCTTCTAAATCTGCAAATGTTGTTGGTGCTGCATCTAATAAATCTGTATTATAGTATAATACCAATGTTTCAATTACTGAAGGTGCTCCATAAATTTTTCCATCTAAAGTAACTTGAGCTCTATCTGTGTCATCATATTGATCATCATTTCCTAATGTCACTTCAGCAATATGTCCTTGTTGTCCTAGAGATCCCATACGGTCATAAGCAGACATCATAATGTCTGGCGCATTTCCAGATGGACCATCCAGAGGTAACGCTTCCAATTGTTCGAACATATCGCGTTCCGTTACTTCAATGGTAACCCCATGTTCTTCTTCAAAATCACCTTTAATATCTTCAACATAATCTACATACCCTTTGTCAACAGAAATTTGTAATGTTGTGTCTCCACCTGCTTCTTCTCCACCGGATGTTGAACTCGTTTCTGTGGCTTCTTCCCCGCCTCCACATGCTGCAAGCACTAGTGCACTAGCAGATACTAAACCTAAAACATATTTTTTCCAACCTGTCTTTTTCATCTTTGTATATCCCCCTCATGTATGAGTTTTTTTGATTACATACCTATTATCAGTTATCCAAGCACTTTGTGCAAACGTTTTCTAATTGTTACCGGTAACAGTATTCATTTATGTGTTGCACCTACAAAAAAAAAGACAATGCTGTCTAAAGAGCGGTTGCTCTAAAAACAGCATTGTCTTTTAAAATTTAGTCTTGGTATTTCTGTGCGATATTCTCTTCGATTAATTGAACCGCATCATCTGCAGCTTGTTGTGGAGATTTATTTCCAGAAGCAGCATCAAAAATCATTGTCTCAGCACCGGTCCATACTTCACTCATTTCAGGGATATTGGGCATTGGTACGGCTGTATTAAATTGTTCAATGACTGCTTTTGTTAACTCATTTCCTGATTCACTGACAACTGTTCTCGCTTCTTGATTAGCCGGAATTTCTGAAGTCAACTCATACAACGTTTCACTATTTTCTGCATTCGTAACATAATTCAACCACTCTTGGGCTAATTCAGGATTTTTCGAGTATTTGCTGGCTACCCAAGCTACGCCTCCTGCAAAAGGTTCATACTCTTCTCCATTCGGTAATGTCGGAATGGTTGAAACGCCATAATTCACATCTGCATCATCATAGCCGCTTGCACCCCATGGTCCATTAATCACAGCTGCCGTTTTACCGCTAGTAAATAATTCATTCATAAAGTTTTCTGAGCTGGTTGCATCTAGCATTCCTTGAGGCCAAACATTCTGATACCAATCTGTTATATAGGTGATACCTTCAACAGATTCAGGTGAATTTAATCCAATATCGGTTGGATCCGTTCCCTCTTCCCCAAAGACATAACCTCCATATCCAGAAAGCAAACCAATGTATTGATACGGAGTTGTCCAGTTAGCTAAGAAAGCAGTATTTGTACCTTCTTCATTTTCAAAAGCATACTGATCATCTTCTGACAATGCTTCTAAATCCTCAAACGTTTCCGGTGCTTGGTCAATTAACTCTTTATTGTAATACATTACTAATGATTCAATAACAAACGGGGCACCATAAATTTTTTCGTCAAGCGTAACTTGTCTTTGATCTAATTCATCATAGCGTCCATCATCTGGTAAGGTAACCTCTGCTATATGACCTTGTTGACCTAATATACCTACTCGATCATACGGAGCAATCAAAATATCAGATCCAATTTCAGCAGGTCCATCCAGTGGTAAAGCTTCTAGTCCATCAAACATGTCTCGTTCAGAAATTTCAATCGTTACATTATGTTCTTCTTCGAAAGCTGGAATAATTTCATTAACATAATCAATGTATCGAGGATCTACATCTATTTTTAAAGTTGAAGCATTTCCGTCTCCACCCGTTGACGAATTCGTTTCAGTTGTCTCTTCCCCACTGCCACAAGCAGCCAAGACTAACGCACTAGCCGATAGCAAACCTAACACTATATTTTTCCAAACCCTTTTCTCCACTGTAATCTCCTCCTTCTCAGTTAACTTTATTATCTTACTTCCTTCATTTTTTTGCAAACGTTACCATTTAAACGCAAAAAAACAGAACTAAGCCTCATCCCTAGTTCTATTTTTCTTTTATGCTTTATAAATAACAAAGCCATTTTTTTTGACTGATAATAATTTATTGTCTACAAAAGCTAAGTTCCATAGTAAGATTTCTGGTGTTCTTTCTAACGTAAGTTCTAAATCTTGCTCACCTTGATTAAAGTAGCAAATCACTTCTTCATCACCATAGGTTCTTTTCATTCCAATAACTTTGTCATCATCGCGAATATCAAACCATTCTATTGCTCCATAACTTAACAATTCTTGATTGTTTTTTCTAAAAGCAATCATTTCTTTTGTGAAAGTAAACATATCATTGTCTTGTTCTTCTTCATTCCAAATCATACATTTACGACAATCAGGATCATCAAACCCATCTATACCGATTTCAGTTCCATAATAAATACACGGCGATCCATGTTGCGCAAACATAAAGGCTAGTCCTGACTTAGCTAATTCCTTGTTGTTTTTGCTGACAGTCAACAGTCGAGCAGTATCATGAGAATCCAGCATATTAAACATAACTTCATTCGTTTGATTGCGGTACAACATCAATTGTTCATTTAATCCAGCTACCATTTTACTCGCTGTAATGTCTTTTTTCATAAAGAAATTTTCAATAGTTTGTGTATAAGCGTAATTCATCACAGCATGGAATTCATCACCTTGAAGCCAACTTTGCGACGAATGCCAAATTTCCCCTAAGATATAAAAGTCTTCTTTTACATCTACCGAAGCTTGGTAGAATTTCTTCCAAAAATGATGATCGACTTCATTTGCAACATCCAAACGCCAAGCATCAATATCGAACTCTTTGATCCAATACGTAGTCACATCTAATAAAAAGTCTTGAACTTCTGGATTGCTGGTATTTAACTTGGGCATGTGTCCGGTAAATGCAAAAGTGTCATAACTTAATTCGCTAACATTTTCGAGTTCTTCAACCGATAAGTCAGTCAGTGATTCAACTGGAAACTGATTGATATGGAACCAATCTTTATAGCGTGAATGTTCTTGATGTTCAAGAACATCTTGCCATTGCATCGAATCCATTCCTAAATGGTTAAAAACCGCATCCAGCATTACTCGAATACCACGTTTGTGTGCTTCTTGAACGACCTTTTTAAACAGTTCTTTATCGCCAAAATCAGGATCGATTTCATAATAATCAATTGTGTCGTATTTGTGGTTCGATTTAGCTTTAAACAATGGGCAAAAGTAAATACCGTTGACTCCCAAATCAACTAGATAATCCAAATGGTCTATCACACCCTGCAGGTCTCCTCCATAGAAGTCGTCTCGTCCAGGATTTTTTTTGCTGCCCCATGGCAACGTTCCTTCAGGATCATTCATTGTATCCCCGTTAGCAAACCGTTCTGGAAAAATTTGATACCACACGGTTTCTTTCACCCATTCCGGTGTTTTTACTCTGTCGACTTCGTGTAAGTATGGCATTCTAAAAAAGGTATTGGCATCTTCTAAGTAGTGATCTGTAAACGGAAATACCCCACGATCTCCGTAAAGAACTTCTATACCGTCAGTTCCTTCAACATGAAAACAATAAGCGATGCGTTTTGTTTTTACGTAGGTTTCAATCATCCAATAATCATGGACATCCGTACTTAAAATCAATTTCATTGGTTTATCTTCTTCATACCATTTTTCTGTTCCATGAGAGTAAGGATCTCCGCTAATCAAACTAACTTTTTTTACATCACCTTTTTTTGTTCTTAGACGAATATGAAACTGTTCAGGTTTATACAAGTACGCGTATTCACTATCTGGTCTGTGGTAAATTGCTGCTGTTTCCATTGTTATTTCCTCAATTCTTTTTTTTTTTAGTAACGAATAAATTAATTTTTATAGGTCTATTAAAATAACTATAGCGCCATATGGACTCAACTTTAACTGGCCTTCTTGCAGAGTGTTGCCTTCGTTGGTCAACGCAACTGTGTAGGACTGTGCTGTTAACTTGTCAATTGTAATCGTTTGCTTATTTTCTGACATATTGCAACACACGATTGCTTTGCTGGATCCCCAGCTTCGTTCATAACAGTAGGTTTCCAAACTGGTTTCCAACAGTTTAAAATCACCTTCGATAAATAAAGATTTTTGCTTCAATTTCAATACTACTCTGTAGTAATGCAATACGCTGTCCGGGTCTGACTCTTGATCCATTACATTGTATTTTTCTTCAAGGTTCACTCCACTCCATGGCCGATGAGTTGAAAATCCAGCATATTTAGAGTTGTCCCATTGCATCACTCCACGACTGACATCTTTACTCCGTGCATTTAATTGTTCTAATGCAAATTCTTTTGGATACCCTAAATCAAGTGCTTGTTGATAAAATAGATCCGCCCCGGGTAATGCGAACTGTTCGATTCTTTCAATCTCTAAATTTTTCATCCCAATTTCTTCGCCGTTTAATAAAAAAGGAATACCTTTTTGCAAATACATTAAGGTGGCCAACATTTTACTACTATTATCACGATAATGTTCAACCTCACCAAAACGCGATACCGCTCGTGCCATATCATGATTATTCCAATACAAAACAGGTCCGCCAATTGTAGCTAATCCCTTTTGCCATTCAGACATAGTTTGTTTGAATTTTTCGAGATCCAATTTTCCATGTTGCAGGCTTAATGGAAGTCGTTCATCTTTTGAATGTTCTATTTCTGGAAAATACCGGAATGTTATCACGCTGTCACACACTTCATCTGCCGGATCTGTGTATTTTTTTGCTAACTCAAGACTTGCTGATGCCGCTTCACCAACTAAAAAGACATCGGGATAATTTTTACGTATACGTTGACTAAACTCTTTCATGTAGTCAATTACTTTTGGCAGATTGGCATAATAATTTTCTGCTAATACAATTTCATCTTTACTTGCTGTGTCAACATCTGGAAATCCGTTTTCTTTGTCTACATGGATGAACGCATCTAATCTTAAGGCGTCAATTCCCTTGCCTAACCAGAATTCAGCACAATCAGCCATTGCTAAGCGCACTTCAGGATTTTCCCAATTCAGGTCAGGCATCTCTTTTGCGAATAAATGAAAGTAAAAAGAGTTTCCGTTTGGTTCTTTTTCCCAAACAGAACCGCCAAAAAATGAACCCCAGTTATTTGGTACAGAGCGTTGTTCTATCGGATCTTGCCAAATGTAATAATCTCGGTATATATTTTCCGGCCCTTTTAAAGCTTCTTGAAACCATGGGTGTTGATCAGATGTATGATTTAGCACAAAATCAAGCATAACCTTTATACCGCGTTTATGTGCTTCATCAATCAATTTCTCCATGTCAGCCATAGTACCAAAATGATCATCAATAGCGTAATAATTTGCAACGTCATATCCATTGTCAACTTGTGGAGAAACAAAAATGGGGTTCAACCAAATCATATTCACTCCTAACGACTGGATATAATTCAATCGTTGAATAATTCCTTTTAAATCTCCAATTCCATCATTATTTGTATCTTGAAAACTTTTAGGGTAAATTTGGTACACAACTGTATTTTCCCACCATTTATCCTGCATGGAGCACATACCACCTTTGACTTTGCTAAATTCCTTTTTCAACTATTAGCTTACAGAATCCAGAAAGCACTTACAATGAAAATTGCATTGTTACCGTTAACAACTTCTTTAGTTGAAATTTATTCTTTTTCTGCTGTTTCATCAGCTAGTTGATCTTCATACATAAAAACGATGGTCCCATATGGTGCAAATGTAATGGCATCTTTATCGATAGCATTGCCTTCATTTTGCAAAATAACTTTCCATCCCAGTGTTGAAACACCTTCTTCTTGTAGATGTTCTTGTGTGTCCGTTAAATTGCAGCAGACAATTGCTCGTTGCCCATCGTAGTTTCGTTCATAAATGTATAATGTATCTTTTGTCTCATGTAAAGTAAATGATCCTTTCGTAAATACTGCTGTTTTCTTTAATTTTAAAACTTTTTTATAGTAGGCTAAGATACTGTTTGGATCTTTTTCTTGAGCTGCCACATTGTATTTTTCTTCTACGTTTACACCGCTCCAAGGCTTAGTTGATGAAAACCCAGCGTACTCAGAATTATCCCATTGCATAGCTCCTCGACTAACATCACGACCAGTATGGTTTAACTCTTTTAAGATGTGTTCCTCAGAATACCCTAGTTGTTTTGCTTTTTCATAAAAAGAGATTGCACCTGGAGTATCAAATTGTGCGCGGTCACTATAATGTAAATTACGCATGCCGATCTCTTCCCCGTTATAGATAAACGGTATCCCTTTTTGAAGATACATTAACGTTGCCAACATCTTACTGCTATTATCCCTGTGTTCCTCTAAATTTCCATAGCGAGATAGTGCACGTGCCATATCGTGATTGTTCCAATATAAAATTGGGCCGCCATATGGATCCATTTTATTTTGCCACTCATTCATGACTTTTTTGAATGCTTTTTTATCTAGCCGGCCTGCTTGCATATTAAAAGGTAACCGAGGATCTTTCATTGACTCATCTTCTGGAAAAATTAAAAAGGATATAATGGCATTGCACATATTATTATCAGGATTGGTATATTCAAAGGCTAAATCAACGTTCGCTGAAGCTGCTTCTCCTAAGATGAAAATATCTTCTTTAACTTTACGCAAATCCATCGATAACTTTTGAACATAATTTTTAATATTGGGTAAAAAGCATTTATTTTTTGCGCAGATACCAGTTCTTCACCATTTTCCATTTCGACTTGGAAAAAATCATTA
Source organism: Carnobacterium sp. 17-4 (assembly GCF_000195575.1). NCBI lineage: Bacteria > Bacillati > Bacillota > Bacilli > Lactobacillales > Carnobacteriaceae > Carnobacterium > Carnobacterium sp. 17-4. The sequence continues at coordinate 1,433,814 of NC_015391.1, forward strand.
GCTTTGTCCATATGAATAAATGCGTCTAATCGGAATCCATCTACTCCATGATCCATCCAGAATTTCCCTACATCCAAAATTGCTTTTTCGACCTCTGGATTGTCCCAGTTTAAATCTGGCATTTCTTTTTTAAATAGATGGAAATAATACTGTTCTCCAACCGGTTCCTTTTCCCACACCGATCCACCAAAAACAGAGACCCAGTTATTGGGCAAATGACCACCTTTTTTTGCATCTTCCCAAATGTAAAAATTGCGATAAGGGTTGTCTGGTCCTTTTAAGGCTTCTTGAAACCAAACATGCTGATCAGAAGTATGGTTGACAACTAAATCAAAAATAATTTTCAAGTTACGTTTATGCGCTTCTTCGATTAATTCCACTGCATCCTCAACAGTTCCAAAAATTGGATCAATCGTGTAATAGTCAGAGACATCATAACCATTATCGACTTGTGGTGAAGAAAAAATGGGATTGAGCCAAATAGCTGTCGCACCTAATTGCTGAATGTAGTCTAAACGGCTGATGATTCCTTTAAGATCTCCTATACCATTATCATTTGTATCCTTAAAACTTCTTGGATAAACTTGATAAACGATTGCTTCATTCCACCAATTATTCTCTTGCATTCCTACCACTCCTTTATAAATGGATAACTGCTTATAGTAATTATTGTATTCATTCATAAAGAGGATTGCCACTTTAGTGATTTAAGATTATTCTAGTCTCATCCAATGGCGTCCGTTTTTTATTTATTTAAAATTGAATTTAAAACTAAACGAAACAGAATCATATGCTGAGGATTTCTAATAATTCCCTAAAAAATAAGGAACTTTCTAGATTTCAAATGCTAAAAGTGTTACTCTTTCAGTAATTGCAACAGGCGTAATTGCCTAGTAGAAAGAGGTATAATAATGACAAGTATTAGTGTTGCTGGTAAAACTGTGGATACATGGGAAAAAGAAATCCCCCAATTAGAAGATCTTCTTTCTTTAAAAGAAATCTTTTGGATCAACGAAGCTAAAATTCCATTTGAAGAAGCTTCGTCCTTAGTTCCCTATACAAAAGATGATGTGAATGATGCTGAAGAACGCTTAAACCGTTTTGCGGCTTACTTAAGAATCGATTTTCCAGAAACTGAAGTAGCCAATGGAATCATTGAATCCCCTTTATCTTCGATTCCTTTTATGAAAGAATACCTTGAAACAGTTTATCATTCTTCTATCCCAGGGACTTTTTTATTAAAACGAGACGATACACTACCAATTGCTGGAACGATCAAAGCAAGAGGAGCCATTTATGAAGTGTTGAAGCATGCAGAAAATCTAGCATTAGAACATGGTTTGATTACCAGTTACGCAGATGATTATGCCGTATTTGCAAGTGAATCGTTTAAATCATTCTTTTCAAATTATAAAATTGCGGTAGGTACTACCGGAAATCTGGGTATCAGCGTAGGAACTGTCGGTGCTAAGTTAGGCTTTGATGTCACGGTACATATGTCCGTGGAAGCAAAGCAATGGAAAAAAGATTTATTGCGTTTTCGTGGAGTCACGGTTATTGAACATGAGTCTGACTTTACAAATGCCGTAGAAAAAGGACGTCAGCAATCTAATTTAGATCCAATGAGTTATTACGTCGATGATGAACATTCAATTGAATTGTTTTTAGGCTATACGGTTGCTGCCAATCGGTTACAAAAACAATTGACTCAAGAAAATATTATTGTAGACGAAACTCACCCTTTATTCGTTTACTTGCCATGTGGTATTGGTGGTTCACCAGGTGGGATTACTTTCGGTTTAAAACAAATTTACGGGGACAATGTTCATTGTTTTTTCGCAGAACCTACACATGTTCCTTCCATGACAGTAGGATTAATGACTCAAAAATATAATGAAGTATCCGTTAAAGATTTTGGCTTAGATGGTTTAACCGTCGCCGATGGATTAGCCGTACCTCGTACATCAAAACTAGTTGCTAGTATTATGAAACACTTTTTTAGCGGTTCTTATACTATTGATGACTTTGAAACAAACCGTTTATTAAGTGCTCTTATTGATAAAGAAAAAATCTTTTTAGAACCAGCTGCTTTAGCGGGAGTTCCAGGTGCACTCAGACTGTTTCAGACTGAGGAAGGCAAAAGTTATTTAGAAAAACATCATTTGATGGATAAAATGGAACAAGCTACACATATTGCATGGGCAACTGGCGGGAGCATGGTTCCTAAAGAAGATATGGATCAATTTTACGAATCGGGTTTACTATCTCCACTGACAGAAAAAATATAAAGTAATAAAGCAAAAAAGAGGTGGGACTTTTGTCCCCACCTCTTTTTTGCTTTATTTTCCTGTTCTAACTACATATTTAATGAGAAAAGGAATTTTGTTTTCGTTTATTGATTACATTGGTGCTGAGTAAGGAATTATTTGACTAATACAGTAAATTTATTGATTAATAAGCACCAGAACAAGTTATTATTTGACTAATAAAGGAGGTTTATTGATCAAATTAGGATCTAAAAAAAATTCATTTAACTAATATTATAGACAACCATTGATTAGCCTCGCCTGAACTATGGTGCTTTAGAGAAATAATCACATAAATTTCAGAAAAGCTTTATACTAGTTAGTTTTTTGGAACAAAAACTGCTAGTGAACTTGGTAGCACTTCTAGTTTAATCGGAAACGGTTGACCTTTATCGCCATCAACAGTGCAGTAGGTATCCTCATCTTCTAACAATCGAATGGTTGCTTTTTTAAAAGCGCGATGTTCCAATTTTTCTTTAGTGTATTCTTTTCCTTGAAGTAATTCTGGCACTAAACTCAATTTTTCTTTAGCTGTGGTTTCTTTTAATGTCACTAAATGGATAAAACCATCATCCATTTCGGCTCCAGGAATGACAGTACCCACTCCACTAACAAAATTACTCATGGCAATTAAGACCATGCTGTAATCGGCTACCCATTTCTCTCCATCAACTTCTAATTCAACTGTGTATGTTTCGTCATCTCTTAAAGCTTTTATTCCTTCAATCAAGTAAGCAAACACACCAAATTTGGTTTTCATCTCAACATCTACTTCTTGAATAGATTCCGGTATTGGACCTACGGAAGTTGAACTAATAAAATACCGACTATTTAATTTCCCTACATCAATTTGTTTAACCGCACGCTGTTTAAATGAGTCAATTGCTATATCAGGATTCGTTGAAATCCCCAAAGCTCTAGCAACATTATTAACTGTTCCAAGCGGTATAATTCCTAATATCGTTTGAGCTTGATGCAACATTAATCCATTAACGGCTTCACTAACAGTTCCATCACCGCCCAATACAAAAACAGCTTCATATTTTTCTAGGGCAGCATCTTCACAAAATGCTGTGGCATCTCCTGCTTTTTCCGTTTTCTTAATGATAAGTTCAGTAAAATCAGGTTCAATTTGCTTTTTCAATTTTCCCATATATTTTTCTGCTTTTTCTCCACCCGAAGAAGGATTTACAATAATCATAGCTTTAGTCATATTCATTCTTCTTTCTAAAATAAATTTTCAACATTTTGAAAAGGGTTGTTGTTGTGTAGTTGTTCCTCTAATAATTAATTCCGGAGTAAAAAAAAGTTCTCCTTGAGGTGCATTTTTTTGTTCAATCTTATTTAACACCATTTTAGCGCAAGCTTCTCCCATTTGAATAACAGGTTGTTTGACTGTAGTCAATTGTGGGAAAGCAATCTGATCTAAAAAAACGCCATCATATCCAATAATGCCAAAATCAGCAGGTATACTTCCACCCATATTGATAATTCCTCTTTGGATCCCAATGGCTAAACGATCTGAGCTGCAAATAAAGAGCGTACTGGGTTTGAATTTCTCCCAGTTTTCTCTAATAAACTCTGCAGCATAACGCGAACGATTTTCAAAACGATGAATTTCTGGTAGGCGTTTATTTTTTTGAAGCGTAACTATGTATCCACTCTCACGTGAATATTCAAAGGGTTCTTTTACATCCATCCCAATAAAAATAATGTTCTCATACCCTAAATCAACGCCATATTGTGTTGCTTTCGCAATTCCTTCTTTATTGTTCGAATCAACAAAATCATAACCATGTCGATTTTCACCAAATAAAACGACGGGTTTTGTAGCACCGCTTATCCAATTGTAATCACTCTCACGCATGCCGCAAATAATGTATCCATCACACGCACCTATATCAAAATTATTTTTAGTAACCAATTGTAAAGAGTAATGACGATTATCTAATTCTCGTGCAATACCGGTTAACAAATGCATGTAATACGGTTCTGTTGTGTCCATTTCTTCAAGGATAAACAATTTTATGATTTGTGTACGGTTATTGACCAATGCTTTTGCTGCAACATTTGGACGGTAATTAAGTTCTTCCATTGCTTCAAAAACAAGTTCTTTTAATTCGTCAGTCACTTGTTCGGGATGGTTGATCACTCTGGATACTGTCATTTTTGATACATTCGCTTTTTTCGCAACATCATTAAGTGTAGTCATGCCGTCTCCCTTCCTTTATCTAGTCTCATATCTATTTATATACTCTATCTGTATCTTCCATTATAAAGCTAATAGTATAGAGAATTTATTTTTGTGTCAATGTTCCCTTAATAATCTTTAATCTTACGCAAAATAAAAAAGCACCAAAAAGGTGTTTTTTATTTATCCTATTCCTCTTTAGCACGATTCACAATTTTTCATTTCCTTCTAATTTCAATTGACATTCCGGACAGACACCGTAAATTTCTAATCGATGTCGCTTAACCTTAAAACCGGTCAGAGTAGTCGTTACTTCACCAATATCCTCTAATCCTGGATAATAAAGGTCTTCAATTCTTCCACATTCTTCACAGATGGCATGGTAATGTTGTGCAGAAGTAAAATCAAATCGACTTGAAGCGTCTCCATAGTTCATTTCATCCACAAAACCTACTTTAGTAAATAATCGCAAATTATTATAAACAGTTGCAACACTCATATTAGGGAATCTAACTGCCAAAGCTTGATAAATTTCATCCGCTGTCGGATGGTTGTCATTCTCAATTAAATATTCTAAAATACCGTAACGCTGTGGCGTAATACGTATGTGCGCGCGCTTTAATTTCTCAATCGAATGAGCGACTAAATGATTTGAGGTCATAATTCTCTTCCTCTCAAAGTTAATGAATAAAAAAATTCCAATGCTTATATTTTTTTTATAATGATTACTTAATAGTGATTATTACCTTATAATAAATGTTTTATAATTTAATGATAACTTTTCTATCTTAACTTTGCAAATAAATCCTTTTATCGCTATCAAAGGATTTATTGCACTTCTATGGTGGGAGCATTACAATAGAAATGATTATACTTTTAAGGAGGCAATTATTTTATGTTAAACCATACTCAAAGCGATCGGTTAGCTCATGAAGCGAACCAAGTTATTGTTGGAGGAGTGAATAGTCCAAGCCGCTCATTTAAAGGCGTTGGAGGAGGCAATCCGGTTACTATGGCGCGTGGGGATGGAGCCTATTTATATGACGTTGATGGCAATCGCTATATTGACTATTTAGCAGCTTTTGGACCCATTATAACTGGATTCAATCATCCTCATATTGTAAAAGCAATAAAAAAAGCTGCGGATACCGGTGTGTTATTTGGTACACCCTCTGAACATGAAGTGACTTTTGCAAAAATGTTAACCTCTGCTATTCCTTCAATGGATAAAGTACGTTTTACAAATTCTGGAACTGAAGCCGTTATGACAACCGTTCGTGTTGCTCGTGCGTATACAAACCGGGAGTTGATCGTTAAATTTACTGGTCAATACCATGGTCATTTTGATCTCGTACTCGTTGAAGCAGGCAGCGGACCATCTACACTAGGTACCACAGATTCCGGTGGAGTAACAGTAGGTACATCAAAAGAAGTGGTCACTGTACCTTACAATGATATTGAATCCTACAAAGCAGTTATGGAAAAATTAGGAGATAAAGTCGCAGCTGTTTTAGTGGAACCAATCGTCGGAAACTTTGGTATGGTAGCCCCTAAACCTGGATTTTTAGAAGCTGTCAATGAAATCACTCATGAGCATGGAGCCTTAGTCATCTATGATGAAGTAATCACCAACTTCCGTTTCCATTACGGAGCCGCTCAAGATATGTTAGGTGTTATTCCTGATTTAACAGCATTTGGAAAATCTATTGGTGGAGGATTACCGATTGGAGCGTACGGTGGACCATCACGCATCATGGATACTGTAGCTCCTCTCGGGCCTGCCTATCAAGCCGGTACAATGTCTGGAAACCCGCTTTCTATGCAAGCTGGAATTGCTTGTTTAGAAGTTTTACAAGAACCTGGAATCTATGAAAGAATGGCTGACTTTGCTATTCAATTAAAAGATGCTCTTCTTGCGGCTGGTAAAAAACATAACATCCCAACAGTTGTGAACCAAATTGGTGGGTCACTAACCGTCTACTTCTCAGATCATCCAATTGAAGATTATGCTGATGCAAAAAATACGGACTCCGAACGTTTCGGAAGGTTTTTTAAAGCAATGTTGAACGAAGGCATCAATCTTGCACCAAGTAAATATGAAGCTTGGTTTCTAACCATCATGCATACACAAGAAGATATTGATGTAACTAAAAAAGCGATTGATAAAGCTTTTTCTAAACTTTCTTAAAAATATAACTGTACGCTGTTCTATTATCTTAATTTTCAAACTATTTGCTATAAATTCTTTGCTTATTGACTCTAAGTAGCTTATCATACAAGTATAACTATCAATTAATCGGAGTGAAACTATTTTATGAGAATTGGAGCAAGAACGCTCAAAACAGGAATAGCTGTTGCGCTTGCATTAGCTATTCCTGCGTTATTAAACTTTCCATCTGGCAGTGTTCTAGCTGCTATATCAGCTATTTTCGCATTGCAGCCATCAGTCAAACGATCCATCAACACCCTCAAAGATCGCATTATTGCCAACTTAATCGGCGCTTTGGTTGCTATATCCATCACGTTAACTTTAGGCAATCACTATATCATTGTTGGGTTAGCTGCTTGTCTATTGATTGCTATTTTAAATCAGTTGAACCTTAGCAGTGTGATTGGTTTAGCTACTGTAACACTAATTGTTATTATGGAAACCACTGAAGATAATTTTATCCTTTATGCCACTATACGAGTCGCAGCTACCATTATGGGGGTTTTTATCGCTTTCTTGGTGAATACTATTTTGTTTCCTCCAAAGTATGAAGAAAAATTGTATCACGTTACCGACTACTCAACAACTGAAATCATGAAGTTTTTACGTGCAAGTGTGCGGAAAAACAGCCAATACCCTATTTTAAAAAAAGATTTAAAATGGATCAAATCAGAGCTCAATCGGATGGATGTCTACCTTTCATTATTCAAAGATGAAGGAGTGACCACGAGAAAAAAAGACCGCATTCAAAAAATGCGTAAAGTAGTAGTTTACAGACAAATCATTGCAACAACAAGAGAAGCCTATAATTTGTCTTACACGTTTCATAAATATGAAAACTCCTTTAATCATTTCCCAAAAGATTTGCGTATTTTGATACGAGAACGTCTGGAAACTTTACTCACAGCACATGAACAAATCTTATTAAAATTTAACGGTCGTGTTTCACCAGATAGTGTAAACTTTATTGCGTATAAAGCCCCGCTCAGAAAAGAATTTATGCAGTCCTTCTTTGATGAAGCAAGTTTGGAAGAATACTTGCATGATGACTATGGCCAAAGTAATGCGGTTATTCATATTATGTCCAGTATTTTAAAATATGAGGAATATTTAGAGCATTTAAACATTTTAGTCAGTAGTTATAAAGGAAACGATTGGAACCCGGATACAGATATTTCTAACATCGAACACATTGAACAATAAAAAATAGTAGAAAAAAAAGCAGTTGAGCGTATTCGCTCAACTGCTTTTTTTCTACTGATATTGATTAAATTCCGCTGGTAGTATCTCTTTTTTGATTTAATGCTTCTTCGAATAACGCACGGTATACCGCTGTTCCTTCACCATTCAATGATTTTCCATTCTCTGTTAAAGTGCTCTCCAACGAAATTCCGTCAGCCTCAAGTTTTTCAAGGTAGCTATCATGCAAATTGAACCCAATCCATTCATTAGATTCAACTGTTAACACCATCTCATTTAAATAGGAAGTATAATCAAGTGTTCTTGAATTATTGTTTCCTTTTTCACTGCTACTTGGATTAGGAGAAACAAAGACAATCAACGACTCAGGCAAGACATCTTTTATTGCGGCATAATTCATTGCTAAATAATCACTTGAGTCAGCTAAAGCGATATCTAACTCTTGATCTGCATAAGGAGTTAATTGAAAAAATACAACATCTGGATTTGTTTGAGCAAGATCTGTCACTTTATTTTCACTGATTAATTGATAAGAATTATAATCGGTATAAGGTAAACGATTAACTTTCATTGTGCTGCCAACTTGATCATTTATGTATGTATCTATTTCTGAAACCCATTGCTCTTCTTGAGCGATGTCTCCATAAAAACTGATTGAAACCTCATCTTTTAATAAGCTAACGTACTTTAAATAGTCTATTACCGAAAGCTCTCCACGGCTTTCTTCATATCCAGCAACCTGTGTAGATACATCTTCTTGCGTTACTGCTTCTGTTTTTTGATCTGTTTGTTCAGCAACTGACATTAATTGTTCTTGCTGTTTTTTAGAGAAGTTTATGCCAAAAAAGACAACTCCTACAGCTAAAATGATTAGTAAAAAAATAATAAACCCACTTTTTTTAGACACTTTTTTCACTCCTAATTTATCCATTAATTTTTTCTCTCGAATAATTTCATTTGTTATTGAACCCTTGATTATTTTACCATACATTCATTCAAAGCCACTATACTTTTTCACTAAAATAGTAAAGAGGCTCCGGTATTTTGGAACCCCTTTACTATTTGTCTATCTATTATGGAGAAATTACTGTCATCTTATCCAGTAGAAGGTCATTGCTTATGCGATAACTGTTGATAGCGTTTATACCATATGTCAACATAGTCTTGTGAAAAAGGACCTTTTTCTTCGTTGATCCAATCCACTAGAATTTTCACGTTTTCTTTTAAGATATGGTCAATATCATCAGGATAATTCCACTTTATGCTATGATCTTCATACTCATCTACATCCAATAAGCGTTTTTCGCCATCTGGAAAGACTTTGATATCTAAATCATAATCAATATACTTCAGGCCTTCTTCATCTAATGCATAAGGCGAAGCGAGATTGCAATAGTAAGAAACACCATTATCTCTTATCATTGCAATAATATTGAACCAATAGTGCTTATGAAAATAAACAATCGCTGGTTCTCGCGTTAGCCATCTTCGGCCATCCGATTCCGTTACAAGAGTATGATCATTCACTCCTATTAACGACTGATCACTTGTCTTAAGTACCATTGTATCTCTCCAAGTGCGATGCAAACTGCCATCATGTTTATAGCTTTGGATTGTGATGTATTCTCCTTCTTTTGGAATATGCATCCCTAACCCAACTTTCTTTTTCTCACATAAAGATCGTAAGAACTTAGTAAATAATAAACCAGAGAGTGAATGAACACTCGACTCGTACTTATTATATCACAACTCTTAATCTTTATAGTACAAAACCAAATAATTAATGAAAAAAAAATGAGAACCGACACTCAAAAAAAAAGACCTCTTTTTTCATTTGTTACTGAAAAAAGGGTCTTTAATCTAGTTTTGTCAGACTTGATTTTTAAATTTTGTTAAATAGCTTTGCCACATTTTCGTTTGAGGGCCTGGAAATACATATTGATCAAAGTCAGAAGGCTTTACCCAATAACAGTTTTCAGGAATATCGATAGGTTCCTCTATTAGTAATTGACCATAATAAACAGCGATAAACCATTTCAAATGACTAAAAATATGCTGAACTTCAACAAAGGGTGCTTCCATTAAAGTCGGCCTAATTTGGTATTTATTTTCCAGTTCAGTCATAACCTTTTCCATCACTTGTTCTGTTCGCTCTTCATCGTCTACTTGAGTCAATGTTCCGTGTGCAATTCCTGTTTCCTGAACCACTAATTCTTCTTCAATTAGTGGAAAAGTCCACATATTAGCCAACAAGCCATTTCCAGGACGCTTTTCTAGTAAAAATGCACCACTTGAATTTTTAATAATCGCCCCTATATAATAAACCGGCTTTGCTTTTTTCTTTTTACTTTTTACGGGGTATTTCTCCCACGTGCCATTTTGATACGATTGATTAAATTCTTTAATGGGGCTTAATTCTGGATGGTAATTTTTAGGCGTACAGATACTTGAACCCAAATCCATAAATGCTTGATTAAAATCTCCTGGTTTATACGGATCAATCAGTTCTCGTATGATGGCCTCAAAAATTTTACGATTGCCCGGCTTAGCAATATCCGCATCAATTTCAAATAACCGACTCAACACGCGCATCACATTTCCATCTACAGCTGGTTCAGGAAGTCCAAAGGCCATACTCGAAATCGCGCCAGTTGTATAAGGTCCTATTCCCTTTAATTTACCAATTTCTTTAGGATCAGTAGGCATTTCCCCATCATAATCGTTCATGATTTGCTGAGCTGCAGTTTGCATATTGCGAACTCGTGAGTAATATCCCAACCCTTCCCAAGCCTTTAACAATACGTCTTCATGTGCATGTGCTAATGCTTCTATCGTTGGGAAAGTATTCATGAAATTTAAATAATAAGGAATAACAGTATCTACTCTTGTTTGTTGCAACATGATTTCAGATACCCAAATACGATACGGATCGTTGTTTTTTCGCCATGGTAAATCTCGTTTTTCTAAATCATACCAACTTAAGAGGGTTTCTCTAAATCGATTGATTTTTTCTTGGGGCCACATAGGAATACCATAAATTTCATTTTTGTTTGTTGCATCTAAATTTGATTCACTTAATGTCATTCTTCCTCTTCTTCCATTTCTTTTTCATTGATATATTGTGTAATTAAGTCGCCAGCAAATCCTTTTTGAAACAATCCACTTTTAACTTTTTGAATTTTTTTAGCTCCTGTTAACTTAGTTTGCTTGCGCCAAATTTTATCACCTTGTGCTTTTAATGCTTCATACTCCTCATCTACTTCTTTTTCTGTAGTAATTTGTTCCAATACTTGTGTAATAACATCTGATTGGAATCCCTTTTGCATTAAATTTTGACGAATTTTATTGTTAGTTTCTCTTGATGAATGACGCGAAGAACGTCGCATAACTTTTTCCGCTAAGGCAACACCATTTTCTACCATTTGATCAAACGGATATTGCTCCATTGCTTCTTCAATCGTTTCATCTTTAACTCCACGTTTTTTCAACTCTCTTTTTATCACGTAAGTCCCCTTTCCGCTAACATTTGCAGCGGTTCTTGTATAACTTTCAGCATACATTAAATCGTTTAAGTAGCCTTGTTCTTTTAATTGTTCGATAACCTGATCAGCAGTTTCGCTAGTAAATTCATGAGCGACCAGATCATCTTTCACTTCCTTTATTGAACGCAAAGAATAGTTTAAGTAAACGAGCGCCCTTGTATAAGCTTTGCGGTACCCATCTTCTATCTCTAATTCTTGACGGAATGTTTTTGAGATCTCCATTCCTTTATGCAAAATGTGCTTAATTAAAATAGCTTCATCAACAGGAAAAGCATATTCTCCATCTAAATAAATATTGTAGCGCCCTTTTCTTTTTTGCGCTTCAATCTTTGTAATTTTGGGTAATTCAGACGTTGAAGAGCCATCATTTCCACTATTGGGTTTATAGATCATAGCATCACCCTCCTACTTCAGTTCCACTATTATAACATAAAACAACTACAAACACATGTTCGAAAGTTATCATGCAACGATTTTAATTAAAAAAAGTGATTCAGACATAAGCCTGAATCACTTTTAATTTTACTATTTAATCTCTGAACTCTTCTCTTGGGTCATTTATCGGTTGGTTTGATAAAGTACTACCATCAAAAATTGGCAAATCTACTTCCTCTTCGTTTGGTGAACTAGGGCCAACCTGATCTTCATGCTTTAATTTATCCTCTGTAGGTTTTCCTTGCAACGGATTGTCATTAGGATCAAAGTTTTTATGTGACCACGGTTGTCTTTTTGGAGATACAACATCTCTTGTATCATCTCTTCGATCTTGATCTCTACTAAATGAATCATTGGTTAATTCACTGTCTTGATTATCTTGCAATCTAGGCTTGTTCTCTTGTCTAATCGATTCTACCATAATGTCATCTTCTTCAATCGTTTCAGGAATTGTCGTGTCGATTACATCAGATTTCACTATTATGCTTTCATCAAGTTCATCTTGTTCTGTAAACTGATTCGTTAAAGGAACTTCAGCATTGTTTAAATAATCATTTCCATCATTTGCATAACTCACTTCATCGGTCGGTTGTGAAGCATTTCTGACTTCTCGTACACCTTGACCAGCTTGGCCAACAGTCCCAGAATTTTTTTTAGTTGTATTGGTTTTTGAAGTTGAGGCTTTATCTTTATCAGCAAGTACAATGTATTCACCTTTTTCCAAAGACTCATTGTATTGCTCTGCACTAGCTTCATCTACACCAAAATTTTCTAATACCAAATCTTCATCTGTATCAGCGAATAAATGTTTAAATTTATCCCAGAAAGATTCTTTTTCTTCTGATGAAACTTTATCGATTTCTACACCTGTTTGACTTTGAATCGTTGCAGGATCTTGATTAGTCGTCACAATTTTTATACTGTCTGTTGAATGGCCTTCCGCGATCAATTGTTCTACACAAGCCGTTGTTTCTTGTACGTTTGAAAATGAACCGATAACTACTTTATTCATCCTTTACACGCTCCTCTTCTTTGTATCCTCTTTATGGTTTAGCTAATCAACCTGCTAAGTAATCATGAGGACTAAAATCAAACACTTATATTTCTATAATTAACTTTACCAAATGAAAAATAAGTTTTCAAAATAGACGACTTGTAATCAGACTAGAAGTGCATTTAGTTGTAATTTTAAAAAAATCAAGAAACTATTTTAGCCGTTTATGACCACTCCACCATTAACATGCAACACTTGGCCAGAAACATAACTAGAGTCTGTACTCGCTAAATAGACATACGTTGGCGCCAATTCAAAAGCTTGACCAGCTCTTTCTATTGCTCCGCCTTTACCCCAGTCCTCTAATTGTTCTTCTGTAAAAGTAGCTGGTATAAGTGGAGTCCATATTGGACCAGGAGCCACACCATTTACGCGAATTTTTTTATCAATCACTTCACTATTTTGAGAAAGAGATCTAGTGAACGCTGTAATTGCACCTTTAGTAGCTGAGTAATCTAAAAGGTGTTCACTTCCACGATAAGCTGTAATGGATGTTGTGTTGATGATTGATGCACCTTCTGACAAATGTGGCATTGCAGCTTTCACAAAGTAGAATTGACTAAATATGTTGGTTCTAAATGTTCGATCCAATTGTTCTGCGGTTATATCTCCAATTTTCTCTTGGACATGTTGCTCGCCAGCATTGTTGACCAATATATCTAGATGGCCCCATTTCTCAATTACTTTCGATACTACTTCCTTAGCATAAGACTCTTGTCCTACATCACCTTTAAACACTAAGGCTTTTTGACCAATCTTTTCAATTCGATTTTTTGTATAATTTGCATCATCCTCTGATTCTAGGTAACCAATAGCAACATCTGCACCTTCTTTTGCAAAAGCAATCGCTACAGCTTGCCCGATCCCACTATCTCCACCCGTAATGATGGCAGTCTTACCTTCAAGTTTACCTGCTGCTTTGTAATTTGGATCTTCTGTTTGTGGTTCAGGATTAATATTCTTGCTATCATCATTTAACAAATAATTTTTCTTCGGTTTTTGAGTTTCTTTATCAGGATTTTCCATTTAACATTCCTCCTAATTTTTCTCTACAAATTAAGGATAGCAACTTGGGAAAACGAATACAAATAAGAAGACTTCTCTGCATAAAATTTGGTAAAAAATAAGCTATCATTAATAGGAATCTATAATTTTTAGTGTTGCTAAATTAATCAAACTACTCACCAAAATTTCTGGAGGAATGGGTGGCTTGTAGCCCTGTACAGGATTCAAAGAGAATTATAAACGTTAGTGCTAAAACATTTATACAAAAAAGGATTAAGACTTTTATGTCTCAATCCTTTTTTATGATTTTTTGAAATACTAATTGTTATTTATCTTCGTCATCTTTTTGAATCGTTTTTCCGCCAGCTTCTTCGTAATTATCACTATAATACGCATCGCTTTCGGGCTGCTTGGAGTTCATCTCAGGTTTTGATTCTTCTGTTTTTTCAGTTCCTTTGCTGTGAGAAGAATCTCCTCCATCCACAACTCCTTTGCTGATATTTCCAGGGTATACATGTCCTTCGTTTTCAGCCACTACTGTAGATTCGTCACCGGTTAATTCAGGCTCTGTTTCAAGAGAAGAACCTTTAACATCTTCATTTACTGATGACACTGTATTGCCATCTTGTTTTTGATTTGACGTAATCGGACTAATAGATTCCTCTGAAGTTGAACTTTGCTTATCTGGAGCTGTTACAGGATTTCCTTCGATATCTTCTCTGGAAGATTGAGCTTTAGTGGGATCGAATTGTTCGCCTTCTCCAGGTACTGTATCCATTTTTTCTTTTGTAGGAACTTTAACCGAATCTGTTGCTGCAATGTCTCCACGTTCATTTTCTTTATCTCCATTTAGCACTTCTTCATTTACTTGAGATAAGTGTTGTATTTTTGATGGGCCTACACTGCTAACAAGGATAACAATTTCTCCACTTTCTAAAGCTTCTGTATAATGTTCACCAATATCTCCCTCTACACCATATTCTTCTAGAGGATTTGAAATTTCATCTGAATTGTATCGTCCAAAACTGAAAGATTCCTTTAATTTTCCCCAAAGAGACAATCCTTCAGTAGAATCGACAGCCTCAACCTCTACAAGGGTTAAATCTTCTAATTCTTTTTCATGTTTTTCATTGGTCACAATAATGATTTCATCTGTTGCATACCCTTCATTAATGAGTCTTTCTACTGCACTTACCGTTTCTTCTTTTGATGTATATGTTCCTTCAACTCTTCTATCCATTTGAACTCACACTCCATTTCCTATAGTAACGTTGAACAGTTTAACGTTTTGCTACGTGATGACTATTTTGGTATTTTTAGTCATCCTTAATTTATATTCATGATAGCAAAAATTCATAGCACTAGCAAAGAAGAAGCCTTTGCTAATGCTATGAAAGATTGTTCGAGAGATAGATTAGATTCTAAGGTACCCATAACTAATTCTTTTCAGAATTTTTTTTGAACCATCAAAACTAGTTGTTAAAACACCCTTTAATCATTCTCATATAATTCTTTCTGCTTTGTAGTATCTAGCGTGATGATAATTTCATCTTTTTGTTCTTCCAAATACACTTTATTGCTAATAAATTCGGCAACTTTAAGAACGACTTTCTGACTATAAAAATCTACAGCCAACGCTACTAGTTTTGCTTCTTTTAAATGGTACTCATTCATAAAATGTGTCAGCGCAAAGCTATATTGAAGGTTATTTCCATGTATTAAATCATTTTTTATTAAATCTAACATTTGCAAATAACGATAATTTTCTCGTGTCACGGTTGTTGGAGGATTGACCAACTTGAATTTTATGTCCGTTGTTTCAATATTGCCATTTCTTTTTGCATTGGTTGCAATAATCATTTCGCTTGGGGAATTTTCGATAAATTCTAATTTATGCAAAAATGCTGCTCCTGTAAGATAACCAAATACATTTCCTCTTTTATCTTCTATATAAGTTCGGTTAATTAGTTCAATACTATCAATCCCTATTTCTTCGGCTGGATCCATGTCATCCCGGTAATAGACACCAGTTCCAAAACGCTTTAAATAGTTACCATCCTTTACCATTCTCATTAGAATAACATTCACATTTTTTCTTGCTTGTTGACACATCTTTTGGTCATCAGCAAATTGTTCTATGTAATGCATGATGTCAGAAATAAAAATTGGACTACCAATATTCTGGTTTAAGACATATGTTTGGACAAGTTTTGTTAAATTCATATTGATCTCCTTATTCGCTTGGCTTAGAAGTATTTCAGTATTCTAATATAATTAAAAAACACTATTTATTTTTAAGTTTACAAAATTAAAAACTATTTCGCAAGTAAAAGCATAGGCTTTTAATAGTTCACTTATTATCCACTAAATCGAAAGATTTGTAAACGTTTTAAATACTTCTTTTAAGTTAGAAGAGTGATTGGTTGAAAGCATTTCTCCTGTTCATTTTTCTGTCAAACTTGAGTCCAGTGTACTGTATTCAACGGGGTACTCTCTCTTTCCCAAGATGATTGGTATATCTGAATAAGAACTACACCTTCCTTCAAGACAGCATTGGTTAAACCGGATGACACGAAGCAGCGATAGGTATTTTTTTTATGCCCGCTTTCTAAAGTAGAATGTTTACCTTTTCAATACTATGTAACACTCCATCCCTTCTAAACGTTATTACAGATGTAAGATGTCATGACAATAACTTACACAGTAACTTATTTTATAAGGAGGAATAAATTATGCAAAAAGAATGGACAAAAGGGGCAATTGAAGTACATTTCGAAGATGCTGCAAATGAAAAAACGTTAAAACGTAGCTATTCTAACACAATCAACTCTGTAACAGACGAACAAGTTGAAGGTTTCTCTGCAGCTTTAGAATCTTTAACAAGTTTACCTTATGTACAATCAGTCATGGTTGAAGAATATACCTATACACGCTAAGCAGTAAAGAGAACATTTATTTAAATCAATTTATCCACTAAGGAGGAAATGAATATGGCAAAATCATTGGAATTAAGATTCGTTACTAGTTTAGGAAAGTCAAAAACAATGAGTGTAAAAGATCCAATTCTTAATTTAACTACAGAAAAAGCTCAGGAAGCAATGAATTCAATCATCTCGTTAAATATGTTCCAAATTGAAGGTGCAAACCCCTACGCTACTGTAGTAGGTGCTCGCTACGTCGAGCGTGTAGTAGATGATATCTTCGAAGTAGAATAACAGCTAATAAGTATAATGGTAAAGCACTACCGAGTCTGTTTTAGAACACGCATAAATTAATCGCTAAAAAATAGGGTGGGACAACAGTCTCACCCTATTTAATTATTACAGGAGGAATAATAATGACTTATACAATTGAACACCAGCTTTTGACAATCACTCAGAAAAACTTGATCAGCAACAGCCTGGTTATCGCCCACGAATCTGGAAATGCAAAAAATACGGGATTACTTTCCCTAGAAAATGAAATTACTTATATGAAGCGTAACGCTCAAACCAATGGTCCGTTCACAAGCCGTTGGGTTGGTGGAGGCGGAAGAATTATCCAGATCGCTCAAACAGGAAAAATACAGTATGGTGCTGGAAAAAACGCCAACCCTCATGCATATGCTCAAGTAGAATTAGCACGCACATCAAATCCAGTTTGGTTTAAAAAAGATTATCTAGCCTATGTATGGCTATTAAAAAAACTTGCTGTAGAAGCCGGAATCCCTACTTCATTAAATGCGGGTACTACTCTTGCATCAAAGGGCATTAAAACACATCATTGGATCTCCAACAATTTAGGAGGTACCACTCATACCGATCCTGATGCTTATCTAATGCAAAACGGTATTTCTCTTACTCAATTTGCGCGTGACTTATCCTCAACTACTCAAAAGGAATTTTTATCAACCCCTTCTCCTACTAGACCAAATCACTTGTACCATATTGTAGTGAAAAGCGATTCTTTATGGAGTATTGCTAAAAGATATCATACTACCCTTACTTGGTTGAAAACGATCAATCTACTATCTTCTGAAACTATCCTAATTGGTCAAAGGTTAATCATTTCAACAAATTATTCAAATGTAGCTCCCTTTTCCCAACTTGCGATCATAAAGACTATTCAAAAGACTCTTGGCATCAAGCAAGACGGTCTTTTTGGCCCGGTAACAAAACAAAGCTTAATCTGTCTAGTTCAAAAAACAATTGGTTCCAAACTCGATGGCTATTGGGGGCCTGAATCTGCTTCAAAAATGAGAATTCTAAAAACCGGATTCTCTGGATCGGATGTGTACGTAGTCCAAGCTTTTTTAATAGGTAACTATCATTTAAAATTAGGTACGCCAGATAAACAATATGGTCCAAAAACAACAGAGGCAGTCAAACAATTTCAACTTAATTCTGGGCTTTTAGCTGACGGCATCACTGGTCCAAAAACATGTCAAAAATTATTTTGCTGATTCATTTCTTTCCTTCAACTTTCCAAAATTACCCGAAAAGCCGTTTTAATATATGGTATACTAAAGTACGCAAAAGAAAGAAGAAGACATCGGTCTTTGATAGGAGTGTGGCCGTTATATGAAGGGAGAAAACAAAGCTGTGATTGTTTTAGCTGGTATGATTGGTGCTGGTAAAAGCACCTACACAAAATTCATTTCAGAAGCATTAGGAAGCGAGGCTTTCTATGAGAGTGTGGATGATAATCGGATTTTGGAAAAGTTCTATGAGAATCCTGAAAGATGGGCTTTCTCACTACAAATTTATTTTTTAAATACTCGTTTTAGAAGCATTAAAGCTGCCTTTAAGCATGAAAACAATGTACTGGATCGTTCGATTTACGAAGATGCCTTGTTTACTCGAATCAATTATGAAGAAGGAAATATGAGTGATGCTGAGATGGACACTTATTTAGATTTATTGGATAACATGATGGAAGAGCTAGACAATATGCCTAAAAAATCTCCGGATTTATTAATCTACTTACGTGGCTCTTTAGATACTGTTTTAAACAGGATCGAAAAACGTGGTCGTACTTTTGAGCAAATCGGAGAAAATAGTGGATTACTAGACTATTATACTCATCTTCATAGTCAATATGATAGCTGGTTTAACGCTTACGATAAAAGTGCTACTCTGATAATTGATATTAATCAATATGATTTAGAAAAGTTAGAAGATGCTGAAAAAGTTCTCAATATGGTCACAGAAAAATTAGAAGCTGTTAGAAATGAACATTCGGTTGGATAAAAAAACAGTTGAGCATATTTTGCTCAACTGTTTTTTTATCTAATTTTAGTATTATTTAATTAACTCCATCACTCACTTGAAATTTATAGAGAAATGAAAATTACCTGTAGCCATTTAAAGGATTCAACCAGAAGTAATTTCAATTACAACACTAACTTTATTTGTTAATTCACTAATTTTTATTTTGTTAAAAGTTCATATTCACTAGCTATTTTCCCAATAATTGTTTCATCTTTTAATTGCGTAACTTCACGAATAACTGTTTCAACAGATTTATCTTCCAACATTTTTTCTAATTGTTGGCTTTCCTCATCATTGCTGTCACGATAGACTAAAGCTTTAGCAACAGTCTTAATCAAATAGTCTGTTTCAAGTCCTCTTTCACTTGCTTCTCGGATAGGACGAATAAACCGTTCGTCGTATCCCAGCTTACGCATTGGCGTTCTAGCAACACGAGTGATATCGTCTGAGATATATGGGTTCATAAAACGGGAAAGAATTTTAGTAATGTACGCTTTGTGTTCTTCAGCATTAAACTGCCATTTTTCAACCATCACGGCTCCTGTTTCAGCTAAAACATTCTCAACTTGTTTTTTCACTTTTTCATCTTTTAACGCTTCGTCAATTGTTTTGTATCCTTCATATTTCCCGACATAGGCCGTAGTCGCATGTCCGGTATTTACGGTAAATAATTTTCTTTCAATAAAGGGTTCTAGTTCAGGTGCATAATGAACTCCTTCTAAACGTAGTTCCGTATTTTTAAGTTTAGATTCATCAATGACCCATTCCTTGTATCCTTCAACGGATACGAACAATTTATCCTCATGAGATTGCAAAGGAACAATACGATCCACTGCGGCATCAGGAAATCCGATATACTGTTCAAGGTAATCCATATCTTCTTTAACTAAATGTTTTGAAACTTCCTCTTTCAGGAATGTACTTCCGCCAATCATATTTTCACATGCTATCACGTCAATTGGTTGAGTCGATTTTCCAGCTCGTCTTTTTTGAATCCCTTTAGCGATTAAAGGTGCGATATACGGTAAAATTTTTGGACCAATAGCAGTCGTTACAATAGAAGCTTGTTCAAATGCTGCAATGACTTCTTCTGGATGAGTCCCATTGTTGATACCATAGACATTGTTTACCTTGAGTTGAGGGGTGCCTTCTTGAGCCAGTTCAATAGTATATTCGTGTTTGTCATTTAGCGCATCAATGATTTCTTTATTTACATCCACAAAAGCAATCTTAAATCCATTTTTATTTAAGACTTCTCCTATAAATCCTCGACCAATATTTCCTCCACCAAAATGAATGGCTAACATATTATTCAATCCCTTCTAATAATTCTCTAACTTCTCGTTCAGAAGATGCATCCGCTAACTTAACCACGTTTTCTACTTCTGAACAGTAAACAGCGATTTTTGAAAGGATGTCTAAATGTTCATTCCCTACTCCAGCGATTCCGAACACAACGGTTACTAATTTTTCTTCCTCAGGAGTACCAAAATCTACCCCACCAGGAATTTGAACAACTGAAATACCCGATTGAGTGATTAAGTCTTTTGAATTTTCTGTACCATGAGGAATAGCAATAAAGTTTCCCATATAAGTCGTGACATTTTCTTCACGCTTCAGCATTTCTTCAATGTAGCCTTCTTTTACATATTGACCTTCTACTAGAATCTTACCCGCGGCACGAATAGCCTCTTCTTTTGTGTTAAATGATTGATTTAATTGAATACTGCTTTCTTCTAAAATAGCCATAATCTATTCTCTCCTTTATTTCTTTAATTTTTCTAAAAATAAACCGCTTAAGTAATTATTTAACAATGGTTCAGAACCCGAATTAAAGATTTCCATAGTCAAATCACTTTCAACAATCGCCGAGCTGATAAAACCTAAAATTTCCTGCGCATTTTCACTTAATGGGTCTGGACCTAGCATCATTAAAACCCGCTTCATGTGTACTGGATTCCGATCGATTCCAAGCACATCCATAGTATTTGGCAATTCATATATGGAAAAAAATGGTTGTTTAATCGTTGCATCAATACAATGAAATAATGCCATGTTTGTATTAGGAAGTCCAATAGGAGCTAATTCCATTCGCTCCATTAGTTTAGTAGCAACATGCTTACCATCTGTCAAAAATTCGCCTTCTAAACTTTCACAAATGGCCGAAATAATAGAATTTAAGTCCATCATTCCAATAGTTTGATGCAAATCAAAATTTTCTAACACACCATTCGCAAGCGTTAATTTCTGATAGAATTCTTTAAATTCAGATTTATCTGTTTGTGGGGTAGTAAGGACTAAAGTTTCTTTTCTAACTTTTCCTTTTATCTTTTCGTTGATAATCTGGCGAACATACAATTGAATACTTTTGATTTCGTTATCCATCAATAGCGGTGTCACTACTTTATACTCCGTTTCAAAACCTTGTAAAAAAATTGTTGATAAAATTAAATCGTATTCATTAAAATCGATCCGGTGAAGTTTTGAAATTCTGGAAATTTCAATAACTGTTATTTCAGGAATGTGTTTTCGTATACGACTTTCTAATATTTTTGCTGTACCAACTCCGCTTGAACAAATGACCAATGCTTTCAATTCTTGTATTTTAGGTTGTCGTTCATAAGCTGAAGCGAAATGAATCACAATATACACAATTTCATTCGGCAAGAAATGGATCAATGGAAATATATGCGTTAAATTTTCTTTGACCGAAAAACTCAATTGACTATACTGAGTGCTAATTTTATCAAGTAAAGGATTATTGCTCTCAGGCATCGGTGCAATGGCTCGCTTGAGTGCTGCTGTAATATGAGCCAACAAATCATGAAAAAGTGTCTCATCTTGATTAAAATTCCAGTCCATTTCATTGGAAACGAGTTGAATCAACTCTCTTACCTTATAACCTAAATCAGCATCATATTCCTGTGAAAAAAAATCATTGCGCAACGGAACATTCAACCCTTGAATTTGAAGCCCTAAAAATTGAATTTCTTCTTTAGGTATAGTCATTCCATATAGTTTCTGCATAAATTCATAAATAGCTGTGGCTGTTTCCAAACTTTTTGTTTGATTACTATCTGTTAGGAAAGTATTCGTTTTAAATGATGTGATTTGATACCCTTCTCGCAATCTCATGATGGAGACACACAACAGAATAACTAATCGCTGCAGTTGACTATCCGTAACTTCATCAAAATAATGTTGACCAAACTGCTTGACCACAGCATACACATGATACAGATCTTCTTTAGTTAACTGCTTTAAAAATGGGTTTTGTCCATTGCCCCATTCTTTATCTTGTGCTTTAGTTTCATTTTCCAATAATTGAAAAAAATCATACTCATTGATTTCACTATGGATCAACCCACTGATGATCAAACGTCGATTGCTTTCAGAAGCCATTGCTTGAATGCCCTTCGCTTTTTTACGTTCAATATCAATTTGGTAAGCTTTAAAAACCTCTTCTATTGAAACCAAATCAGCCTGGATCGTACTGATACTTACTTGAAGGTCAATAGCCAGTGACTCCATTTTCACTTCATTTTCTTGCGTCAAAAGCTTGATAACTAAAGCACTTTGTCGTTGTTGAGCAGTAAACTCTTCTGGTGAAGCGTATAATTGCTGCTGCAACTCTCTAAACAAAGCCGGCTTACCAACTAGTCGATAGCCAATATCCAGTTCACGTATCAATTTAATTTGATATTGAGCCAATGTACTCTCAAGACTAGAAAGTTCTCTGTAGATCGTGCGATTACTGACCTGCAATTCGTCACTTAAATAATCTAAGGAGACACCATTTTTTTGTTCGAGCAAGATTTCTATAATCTTTTTTTCCCTATTGGAAATATACAATTCTTTCATCTCGTTTCTGGACAAAATTTAAACAGATAAAAGCAGTGAGTCAACACTCACCGCTTTTATCCCTTTTTATGTGCATCTTATTGTCAAGATAATATGCTTATGATTGATTTTTTAAATTTTCAACAATTTCTTCATATTTAGGACTGTTCAAGAAATTATCAACTGAAACTTGTGTTGCATTTGGCGTCTTTTGTTTCGCGCGCGTTGTCAGTTCTTTTTGCGTAATAACTAATAGGCCATCTTCATCTGTTAAGTTATTGATAGAAGAATTGGTTACAGAAATGTCCAACCCGGCGTCTTTTACTTTTTTACGCATAATGGAAGCTCCCATTGCACTAGATCCCATACCGGCATCACATGCAAAGATAATTCTTTTGACTTCTTTTTGCCCAACAGTTGCTGCATCATCAGTTACAGCTGTTTGAGCAGTAGTACCTTTATTTGTTCCTTTTGATTCAGCTTTAAGAGATCTTGATTCTTGAACTTTTGCTGAAAAATTGTCTTCTTCAATAGCTTCTGTTGATTTGTCAGACTTAAGAATCACCATTGCAACTAGGAATGATACAGCTGCTGCAACAACAACTCCTAAGATAACACCAAGATAACTTCCTCGTGGAGTCATCAATAAGATTGCAAAAATTGAACCTGGAGAAGCTGCGGCAACTAAACCTGAATTGAAAATTGTGTTTGTAAACGTACCAGCAACCCCACCAGCAATGACAGATAAGAATAAAGCAGGTTTCATCAATACATATGGGAAGTAAATTTCATGAATCCCACCAATGAACTGAATTAAAATAGCACCAGGAGCAGATGCTTTAGCAGCTCCTTTTCCAAAGAACGAATAAGCTAATAGTAAACCTAAACCAGGACCAGGATTCGCTTCTAGTAAGAATAGAATAGATTTCCCTGTCTCTGCAGCTTGTTCAATTCCTAATGGTGTCAATATACCATGATTGATAGCGTTATTCAAAAACAGGATTTTTGCAGGTTCAATAAAAATATTTGCTAATGGCAATAGCCCAGCGTTAACGATCCAGTCAACACCACTTGCAAGAAGATTTGTTAATCCGGTTACAAAAGGTCCTACAGCATAAAAAGCAATAATAGCTAAGCCAAATCCGATAATTCCACTTGAAAAGTTGTTAACTAGCATTTCAAAACCAGCTCTAATTTTATCTCCAAAAAAATCATCAAATTTCTTGATACAATATCCACCTAATGGTCCTAAAGCCATAGCTCCGATAAACATTGGAACATCTGAACCTACGATAACACCGATTGTTGCGATTGATCCAACAACTGCTCCGCGTTGTCCGTATACCATACTACCACCTGTGTATCCAATTAAGATTGGCAACAGGTATTTCAACATTGGGTCAACCATTGTTGCTAACTGTGCATTTGGCAGCCAACCTGCTTCAATGAACAATGCCGTAATAATTCCCCAAGCAATAAAAGCACCGATATTCGGCATAACCATACCGCTTAGATAACTACCTATGCGTTGAACGGTAGCTTTCGCTCCCTTTTTTTCTGTTTGTTCCACAATAACTCCTCCTCAAACTTTTTTGTTAAGTTAATCTTAACGCGGTTTGTATCCGATTACAACAGAGTGTAGTGTTGAGTTTGTCATCACATGCTTTGTCAAAAGTACCGATAACATTCCCTTGTCAACTCAACATCCTTTAACATCCTAATAAATGCTGTCATCATTAAACTGATATAGACCAATATACCACTTTTAAAAAAAGTGTTGACTTTATTTTTCAAATCCCTTATCATTAACCTGCTTGACAGATTAACAACTTTTTTTAGTGTATATACCAATTTAACATTATACACTTGAAAATCATTTTTATAAGTACTTTATCATCAGAAAAAAACACTAAAGAAGTTGACTTCAGTATGAAACTCTCTATTAAATAAAGAAAAGAAAGTAGGAATTTAGCATGTGTGGAATCGTAGGATATATTGGAAGACAAGATGCAAAAGATATTTTATTACAAGGACTTGAAATGTTAGAATACCGTGGTTACGACTCAGCTGGTATTTATGTAATGGACGATCAAGATAAAGGACATTTATTTAAAGAAAAAGGACGCATTGCTGCTTTAAGAGAAAAAGTAGACCATAACGTTCCTGCAAAAACAGGTATCGGACATACACGTTGGGCAACTCACGGTGTACCAAGTGTTGAAAATGCTCATCCTCATCAATCAAATAGTGGTCGTTTTAACCTTGTTCATAATGGAGTAATCGAAAATTACAAAGCAGTAAGAGATGCTTTCCTTACAGATACAATGTTGCATAGCGATACAGATACTGAAATTATTGTACAATTGATTGCTTGGTACGTTGAAGAAGAAGGATTAGAAACAATCGATGCTTTCAAGAAAGCAATTGTAGCTCTGAAAGGATCTTACGCATTAGCTTTGATTGACAATGAAAATCCAGATGTTGTTTATGCAGCGAAAAATAAAAGTCCTCTTCTATTAGGTAGAGGTGATGGTTTTAATGTTATTTGTAGCGATGCTATGGCAATGATTCAAGAAACGAATCAATTTGTTGAACTGATGGATGGCGAAATTGCTACATTAACAGTAGATGACATCAAAATTGAAACACTAGCTGGTGACGTGATCACCCGTGCTTCATATACTGCTTTATTGGATGCAAATGATTTAAGCAAAGGTACTTACCCTCACTACATGGCAAAAGAAATTGATGAACAGCCTGCTGTTATGCGTAAAATTGTTCAAAATTATCAGAATGACAATGGCGAATTAGAAATTGATTCAGCTATTCTTGAAGAAATGACAGCAAGTGACCGTATCTACATTATCGCTTGTGGGACAAGTTACAATGCTGGATGGGTTGGCAAACAAATTATTGAAAACTTGACCAATATTCCTACAGAAGTTCATTTATCTAGTGAATTTGGTTACAATACTCCTTTATTGACTGAAAAACCATTCTTCATCTTCTTATCTCAAAGTGGAGAAACAGCTGACAGTCGTCAAGTATTGGTAAAAATAAATGATTTGAACTTCCCTTCTCTAACATTGACAAACGTACCAGGTTCTACTCTTTCTAGAGAAGCAAAATATACTTTATTGTTGCACGCTGGCCCAGAAATCGCTGTCGCTTCAACAAAGGCTTACACAGCTCAAATCGCTGTACTTGCAATCCTTGGAGAGCTTGCTGGTCGCAAAAAAGGATTAGAATTAGATGTAGATATGGCACATGAACTAGGTATTGCCGCTACAGCAATTGAATCTATTATCGATGAAAAAGAAATTTTCGAACAATTATCTGTTACACATTTAAGTATCAGTCGTAACGCATTTTATATTGGACGTAGTATTGATTACTATGTTGTTATGGAAGCTGCACTTAAATTAAAAGAAGTTTCTTATGTTCAAACAGAAGGATTCGCAGCTGGCGAGTTGAAACATGGAACAATTGCATTAATTGAAGAAGGTACTCCAGTTATTTCAATTATTACGGATGAAGCAACTGCTGGACACACTCGTGGAAATGCACAAGAAGTTATTTCTCGTGGAGCTCATAGCATGATTATTGCTATGGAAGGTCTAGATCAATCAGGTGACGCATACGTATTGCCAAGAGTGCACAACTTATTAACTCCATTAGTTAGTGTTATTCCTACTCAACTAATTGCTTATTACACAAGCTTACATCGTGGTAACGACGTTGATAAACCAAGAAACTTAGCTAAAAGCGTAACTGTTGAGTAAACCTGTAAAGTTTATTCTTAATTAATCGAAAATCCCAATAGGTATGAAGGAAATACTTCATGCCTATTGGGATTTTTATATCTATTGGTCGTTTAATTGGATTCTATCCATACACAACCAATTGTTTGTGACGCTGGTAAAATAGCCGTGTATCTTCCATGATTATCATAAGCTTTGAAAAATAATTTTCCCTCTTGATCGTAACCATATGCATAAACCACTACCCAATGATTTTTATAGGGACTGCCAAATAAAGTTGCCGTACCAACTGCTACTGGGACCGGGTCCTTCCTATTTAATAGTGAAACTATTTTACGCTCAGGAACAAAATGCATCTTAACAGAAAAATCAGGGTTATCTTTTAGTACCCAATCCAATCCACGCCAAACGTCCCAGGGAAAAGTTCCTTTATATGGAAAGGTATCGTCAATAACTGTCTTTAATCCGGTAATCAATTTCTGTTTTTCTAATTCTATTCCATACCGTTGGTTGAAAGCATCGTGCAGAATCACTGCTCCAACATACGTTCCACATATTCCAGGTTTTACGGCATTTATCCATGTTTTGTATTTTCGAAAACGAGCCGGACTAAGCCCAACCCACTTGGATGGAAAAGCAGTCTTTAGTTTTTCTGACATTTTAATCCCCCCTTGTTTTGTTAACAATTTCTCCTTACCGTAATTTAAATACAAAAAAGCTTGTAAGTAAAGAAAATCCTTTACTTACAAGCTTTTAGTTTATCGGTTTACATGTGGATTGGTAATCCTAAAGCTAATTCAGCTGTATCCATTACTGATTCTGCAAGTGATGGATGAGCGTGGATGGTTAATGAAATATCTTCAGCGACCATACCTAATTCAATCGCTAATGCTAATTCAGCAATAACATCTCCTGCGCTTACTCCAATAACTTGAGCTCCCACAATTTTATTTGTTTTTTCTTCAGTGATCATGCGAACAAATCCTTCAGCCGCATCTAATGATAATGCACGTCCATTACCTGCTAACGAGAATTTGCTGACTTTGTACTCTTTATTGCCTTTAACTTCATCAGCTGATAATCCTACTGTAGCAATTTCAGGTTCTGTATATGCAGCAATTGGCATCGTTTTATAATTCACAACGACTTCTTTACCCGAAATAACTTCTGCCACGATTTTTGCGTCATGGCTGGCTTTGTGGGCAAATGCTGGTCCTGGAGTAATATCTCCAATTGCATAAACGCCTTCAACACCAGTTCTCAATGAATCGTCTACATCAATTCTACCATTCTCTAATAACTTAACGCCAACTGCTTCTAAATTCAATTTAGATGTATTAGGCACTCGTCCAGCAGAAACCAAAACATAATCTGATTCAATCATTTCTTCTTTGCCATCTTTTTCATAAGTGACGGTTACTACGTCATTTGTTTGTGAAGATTTAGTTATGTTTACACCTTCAATAACGTCTACACCTTTATCTGCATAACTTTTCTTGACCAATTTCACCATATCTTTATCAAAGAAGTTGATAATGCTGTCTTCTTTTTCAAGAATGGTTACTTTAGAGCCGAAATTATTAAAAGCAAAAGCTAATTGAGTGGCAACATAACCGCCGCCTACGATTACTAAACGTTTTGGAAGTTCTTTAATGTTTAAACCGCCCGTGGTGTCTACAATACGTCCACCAAATGGAACTTCTGGAACTGCTAATGGTGAACTACCTGTAGCAATAACAACATTTTTAAATTCAAAATCTTGAGATCCATCTTTAGTTTCAACAGTTAAATGATTTTTATCAGTAAAAACAGCTGTTCCACGAATAATTTCTACTTTGTTTTTTTTCAATAAACCTTCAACACCGCGCGTTAACATGCTTACAACTTTAGTATCTTTCCAGTTTTGCATTTTTGTAATATCCAACGTTACATTAGAAGTTGTGATTCCAAAGACTTCAGAGTGTTGTGCATTGTGAAAATGATGTCCAGCAGTAATTAACGCTTTAGAAGGAATACATCCGACGTTTAAACAAACTCCACCGATGTATTCTTTTTCAATAATTGTAACTTTTTGTCCTAGTTGTGCTGCTCGAATTGCTGCAACGTAGCCTCCTGGACCAGCTCCAATAATAATCGTTTCTTTTTGAATAGTTGCCATGATAGGTCAACTCCTTCTTATTTTTTACCTATTAACTTTTAAAAAAGATAATAGATAGATTCACATCCCTATTTTACTTGAAAAACCGAAATATTCAAGTAAATTCAACTAAGTATGTGAAAAAAATTCAAAAAAACCGCATTCTCGCTTCGAATTATTTGAATGAAATGTGAAATACCACAACATTTTTAAAATTAATCGAATGATTTGTTTCTCATTTTCCAAAATTTATAATAAACCATAGTCATTTTCCTAGCCATTATACAAGACATTTTAATATCTTGGCTGTTAAGTTCATCTATGGAAAACCGATACAAATTTTGCTTCGCTTCTTCGATTTGATGGTGGTCTTGAACCTCTTCATTTAGAAGTTGCATCAATAATTGAATAGAATAATTAACATAAATATCTTTTATTGTTGAAACATCAAAGTTGTCTAATTCCTTTGTTAAATCAATGATTTCCAGTAGTGCTTTAGGTCCAGAAAGTTTTTCTTTAGTAATATCATTAAAGAAAGAGGTATGCTTATAGGCTATATAATGATAATGCAAATTAGGGTCAAATATAATTTTATTACTTTTTAATATACATTGTACACACATCAACAAATCACCAAAAATGTCTAACGTCGAATTAAACTCTAAAACAGGATCAACTCTGAATAAATCGATAGAAAAAAGTTTGTTACATAAAAAACTTTTCAATCGGAAATGATCAACGATTTTATTCAGAGCAGTCTCTTTAGTCCAATTAACGTTGCTTGAAGGTTCTATATATTCTTTATCATCCTGATCTAATTCTTCTCCATAGTTAGCTATGACTATGTCTGCTTTATTTTTAATAATCGTTAGTATTAACTTTTCGAACATCAAACCATCTATTCGGTCAATTGGATCAATAAAACTGACATATTCACCTTTAGCTGAAAGTAATCCAGTATTCAAAGCGTCATAATGCCCTTTTACTTCTTTATGAAGTACTTTAAAACGAGGATCTACTCGTGCAAATCGATCACATATAGCAGCACTCATATCGGTAGACCCTTCATTGATTAAAATAATTTCAATGTTTCTATAAGATTGAAATCTTAAGCTATTTAAACAATGTTTTAAAACATTTTCCACATTATATACAGGAACAATGATAGACAACATAACTGCTCCTCCTTTCTGCATAACATCATGGATAAGCAGCCTATTCCATGTTCCTTTCTTTAAAGTTTCTTGTATAAAAAATTGTTATGCTGCTGCTTGATGTGTTTTAGCAAAGTAAATTAATTGTTCTTTTAATGAAGCATCACTACATCCATCTAATGTTTTTAAAAACGACATTACTTCTTCTAGTGAACGCCTTACCGCTTTTCCAACAAATATTTTATCAAATACTTTCTCACCAGTATTTTCACTAGCAATCAATAACTCTTCATACAGCTTCTCTCCTGGGCGAATTCCAGTTTCAACTACTGAAATTTCATCATCACTAAATCCACTTAATTTGATTACTTTCTTAGCTAAATCAACAATTTTAACCGGTTTTCCCATATCTAAGACAAAGATTTCTCCACCCTTTGCTAAAGTTCCTGCTTGGATCACTAAACGACTGGCTTCTGGGATTGTCATAAAATAACGTGTCATCCTAAAGTCTGTTACCGTCACAGGGCCACCTGCTTTTATTTGTTCTTTGAATAGTGGAACCACACTGCCACGACTGCCCAATACGTTTCCAAAGCGGACAGCTGCAAAATTTGTTTTCCCCTCTTCATTTAAACTAGTCACGATCATTTCAGCAATACGTTTTGTTGCTCCCATAACATTCGGCGGGTTCACAGCTTTGTCAGTAGAGATCATGATAAAGGTTCCTACATTAGCCGCTTTAGCAGCTTCAGCTATGTTTTTTGTACCATAAACATTATTTCTTACAGCCTCAAAAGTATTTGATTCCATCATTGGAACATGTTTATGGGCAGCTGCATGATAAACAATATCAGGTTTATACATTTCCATAATATCAAACATTCTTTGTCGATTTTGGACATCTGCTATAACCGGTGTAATATCAATTTTACCAACAAAATTTTTATTTAATTCACGGTGGATTTGATAAATCGAGTTTTCACCATGTCCTAATAAAATAATTTTTTTAGGAGCAAAAGTAGATATGATTCGACAAATTTCTGAGCCAATAGATCCGCCAGCACCGCTGACTAAAATAGTTTTGCCAAATAGATCTTCTGAGATTTGTTTTGTATCTAACGTTACTTCGTCTCTTCCCAATAAATCGACCACATCGATTTCTCTGAAGCGGCTGACCATTAGTTTCCCATTTATCACATCTTCTATAGATGGCATTAAATTGACCGGCAGATTGATATCATTACAAATCTCTAAAATCTTTTCAAGTTGTTTGGGTTTTAATGAAGGAATTGCAATTGTAATTTGTTCAACATTTAATTTTTTTGTGAATACTGGGATATCAGAAATATTCCCTAAAATAGGGATGCTGTATAACCGCATACCATGTTTAGCTTCATCATCATCAACAACACCGACTACTTTTATATCCGTTGAATTCTTTTGAATATTCTTGATAAATAGATTTCCACCATCACCTGCACCGACTACTAACGTTCGGATTTTTTCAGCTGTTTGTTTCTCTGGAGAAGTACTTGTTTTGTAATCGTGGATAATTCTAAAAACAATATGCCCCCCACTAACTAGTAATAACGAAACGAGATAGATCAATAAAATATACCGAAAACTCATTTCATCCAGTAATAAAACAGCAAGCGTTGTCGTTGCTCCGAAAGATACTGTGATAGAAATAAAAATGATCAGCATATCCTTGATGCTTGTGTAGCGATA
The DNA here is from genome assembly GCF_000195575.1 of Carnobacterium sp. 17-4. Lineage (NCBI taxonomy): Bacteria > Bacillati > Bacillota > Bacilli > Lactobacillales > Carnobacteriaceae > Carnobacterium > Carnobacterium sp. 17-4. Next base: position 1,465,625 of record NC_015391.1, read on the forward strand.
GAGAGTAGCACAGATCCCTGAATAACCTGCTAAAAAGCTGTAACCTGCTATCCCAAAAGCAACCATAAATAAGTAAGAGGACGCTGGGAGTGCTACATAAGGATTTAAAAAGAAATACGCTATCACACCAGCTAATAGAATTACGGAACTATCCAACAGTAAATAGAGCTTTTTCTTATTTAGAATTGTTCGAATCATTTTGATCACTCCTATTATTTTTCAACCACATTAATAGTTGATTTTATTTTCTCAAACAACACTTAACCAACGCTGTCTAGTTCTTTTTCTTTAGCATAATACCCATTATTCAAGCTTTTCATTCGTTCTTTACTATTAAATACAGCTCCTAAAACATTTGCTTGTACTAAGTTCAATAATTCTTTAGCTTTTAAGATTTCACTTAAATCTGCAACTTCTTTTCGAATCACAAAGACTGTCCCGTCCGATTTATTTCCCATCACTTGAGCATCCGTAACAACATTGACTGGTGGCAAATCAAAAACAATCAGATCATACTCTTGTTTTACTGTCTCAATAAATTGTGACATTCTTTGAGAAGCTAGTAATTCTGATGGATTCGGTGGTAAAATCCCGCTAGTTAATAATTCTAAATTTTCTTGACTAGTTTTATGCAAAAGGTTAGCTATTTGTCTATTTTTAGTTGTGAGAATACTTGTCAATCCTTGTTGATTTCGCACTTTGAATAGTTTATGAAGTGATGGATTACGCATATCTGCATCTACAAGTAATACCTTTTTCCCTTGGGAAGCAAAGACAACTGCTAGATTAGCAGCAATTGTAGATTTGCCTTCTCCTTGTTTTGAAGAAGTTACCATTAATGTTTTCAACTCTTTATCTATCATAGAAAACTGAATATTTGTCCTAAGTGTCCGAAACTCTTCTGAAATAATAGAAGAGGGATCGATTAGTGTGATAAGATTTTTATCCTCATATTTTTTCTCTTTTAATCTCTTTTTAAACATCATTAATCTCCTCCTAAAACTTTTTTAGTGTGATTTGTTGATACTGCAAAACCAGATTTTTTTCTTCAATCGCCGTTTCTGACTTAGACATTTCACTGATATTTCCTAAATGGATCCATCCTAACTTCTCAGTAATGACTTTTTCATCGCGTACTTTTTTATCCATTGTTTCTAAAATAATGGATAAAATCATCCCTAATAGGAATCCAACTAATAAACCTACTACTTGGTTTAATGATAAATTGGGAGAAATTGGAACAGCATTTACTTTAGCTTTTGAAAGAATGGCTACATTTTCAACATTAATGATTCCATCTATGTTTTCTTGGAATGTAGCAGCCATTAGATTGGCCATCTCTGCTGCACGGTTTGGATCAGTATCGGTAACTTTTATCCCAAAAATTTGTGAATCGTCCTGAGTGATCACTTCAACTTTTTGCTGTAACTCAACTTCAGACATTGTATTTCCTAGTTCATTTATTACCTTGTCAATTACAACAGGATCTTCTATGATATCTCGGTAAGTATTGATCATTTGAATGTTGGTTTCGATTTCCCCTAATTCTATTGATTGTGTATTCATATCTTGTCTACTAACTAAAAGTTGCGTTGTAGAACTGTATCTAGGGATAAGCACGTAATTTGTTAAGGCTGTTGTAAGTGCGATACCAATCAAACTTAACAATACTATTACCCACCAACGTTTCTTCAACATTTTAAATATGTCTACCATTCCAATCGTATTCATCATCCTATATTCCTCCTTATAAATCTTGTTTTTAAAACACTAAGGTAGGTTATAATCTAGATTGGCCTACCAAATCATTCAGCCTAGTTTTTAACTTTGTACCTTTTTGAATGATACAACTTTCCTCTTAACAATATGAATAGGTCTTTTAAAAAAGGGACTTTCAAAGCTGTAGAGCAACCTGCATAAGTTACAACGCCAATAAAAATTTGAATTAAAGTTGTTACAAAATTTGCATTCATACCATTCGTAGTAACGACAATCATTAGTGCCATAACTGCAGCTGAAGCAACTATTCTTAAAATTAGATTCATATCAAATGTAAACTGGGTCTGTTTGTTTAAATAAATCACACGAAACACCGTAACAAAAGTTTCTACTATTAAACTGGTTAATACAGAACCTACCACGCCTAAAATTGGAATAAGGGTAAAATTAAGCAGTATACTAATCGCAGCCCCACCAAATGTAGAAATGGCATAAATTTTTGTATTTCCTCTTGGCAATAAATATTGGTTACTGATTGCGATCCCAATTGGCATAATGATTATAACGGGTGCGATGATCGGTATAAAAACCTTTAGCGCCTCAAAGTCACTGCCAAAAAACCATGGAACCAACGTTGCAGCTAATACGCTTACCCCAAACGCTGCTGGTATAGAAATAAACAATTGAGCATGTATTAAGCTGTGTAGCGTCTTATTTATTTCGTCTATCTTATTCTTTGAAAATAAATTGCTCATTTTGGGTAGCATCACCAAATTAATTGTTGAGATCATGGTAATGATAATGGTGCTTAAATTGAGTGTATTTGTATAGATCCCAACGGATGTTTGACTATCCAATACACCCAAAATGGTTTTACTTAATGTAGTATAAAAAATAACAGCGATTTGTGGGAAAAAATAGGCAATCATTGGAAACAAATGTCTCATCATTTTTTTTATAGGTACAAAGCGGAATGAAATCTTCTTATAAATAAACACCCACATAACAAGCTGAGAGAAAATATTGCCTAACGCTTGTAAGAGCAAATAGAGTGGCAAATCATTGTAATCTTTAATAAAAAATACAATCCCAAAAAACACAACTGTTTGAACAGCTAAGTTGCTTAAACTAACTTTTTTAAAATCTTCTATACCCATAAAAAACCACGAAATATCGAATAATACAGCAATAATGTGCAGCGATTGAATAATGTAGTACAAGAAATCCCTGTGAAGAAAGACCAAAACTACAACTGAATAAAGAATAAATGAAACAGCTGTTGTTACTAACTTCAAGCTAACTAATTCAGAGAATGTTTGATCCAGTTTTTTCTTGTCTTCCCTTACCATTGCAATTTCACGATTTCCGTATAAGGTAATTCCCAAACCGGATAGTAAAATAAAATATTCTGCTATTGAATTGGTAAATGAATAGATTCCAATTCCATGTGCCCCTAATGCCTTTGAAATTATTGGAATTGTAACAATAGGCATTAAAATTCTGATTCCTTGAAACAATGATTGATAAAATAAATTTTTCCCAACACTTGATGTCATTTTTAAGCACCTCAATTTTATTGATTTAGCCCTATAGAATAAAGACCCCTTTCACTAACAAAAATGATGACTACTTCATTCTGATTAAGTCCCTGCTAGTTTTTTTAATGTATTGAATGCATAATGGTATTTTTTGCTAATTTGTGTTCTGGCTCTCATAACTCTTAAAGCAAGTGAATATTTATTGTTCTTTAATAGAAGGGTCAATAATTTGATGTGGTATTTCATTTCTAAACTAGAGTTTGGGGAAAATAATGTTTGTTGGATTTTCGGATGGTGTAAAACAGAGGAAATTTGTTGTACTTTTTGGTCTTCGTTAAGAGGACAATCTTCCAAAACTAAATTATTTAGTTCTACATAAAGAGTTCTCCAGTAAGCTAGACTAATTAAGTCTTGATAACTTTGTTCATAATGCCATGTAACGATTAATTTTTCAAAATGTTCAGCAATGTTGTACTCCAACAGAAAGCGATCTGGATGATAACGATTAACAGCTGATCCAACTCGAGAAACATAATGATAATAAGGTATCTGATTAAAATAGATAGCGTCTAAATTTCGATAGACTAAATGATTGAATAACGCATCTTGTCCTACTCGCTGATCAGTAAAACGACAGTTATTTTCCAGCAAATAAAGATGTTTATAGAGTTTATTCCACAATATATTGGAATCTAAGTTTTGAAATGCTCTGAAATTTTTTCTAAAATCCTCTTTTGTGTTTAACACGGATAAATTTGGAAGTTGAGCCGTCATTATTCTTTTTCCTCTTGCATTTATTTCTTCGACATAATACCCAAAAACAACAACATTCGCTTCATTTTCCCAAGCAATTTTTAAGTTGTCTTCAATCAACTCAGCTTCTACATAATCATCTGGATCCGAGAAATAAATATAATGGCCTGTTGCTCGATCAAGTCCTGCATTTCGAGCCAATCCAGAACCTGCATTTGCTTGATGGAGAACCTGTATTCGATTATCTTTTTTTTGGAACTCATCACAAATGTGACCAGATCCATCCGTTGATCCATCATTAACTAATATTAATTCAAAATCCTTATACGTTTGATTCAACAAACATTGAATCGATTTTCTTAATCCATCTGCAACATTGTAAATGGGCATAATGACAGATACAGCAACCATAATAGCTCTCCTTTCAAAATAGCGTTTCTAAACAGTTGGGTGAGTTGTTTCATCAAAAAGATTGCTATCAAGTTCTTGATGTCGGAGATGTGTCAAAATCTTTTGAGGAATCAGTCCGACAATTAATGGTTTGAGTACATAAATCAGACCTAATGGCATAAGATTCATTGTTTTAAAACCGTTATATCTTACCTTAGCCTCTCCAAATCTGTATTTATACGCTCTCTTTTTAAATGTTGCGGAATCTTCTCGATAATTAAGTAGAATATCTTGCATATTGTGCCCTTTAAACCCTGCAGCGTATAACCTCATAAACAAATCATAATCTTCTGCCCTTAAGGTTGCTTTTGAAACTGTATAATTTCCAACTTGGTTAAGAACGTCCTTTTTAATAATAATGGTAGGATGAATGAACTGTGATCCAAATAGAAAGTCTTTTTTTAATGGATCATTTTTTGTTTTTCGTACTCCCCAAATACCGTCGTCATTAAAAAGGAAAACTTGACTTCCAACTAATGCATATTCTGAATGAGATTCTAAGTAATGCATTTGTTTTTCAAACCTATCTTTATAAGAAATATCATCTGCATCCATTCGTGCAATGTATTCGCCTTTCGAAATCTCAATGCACCTATTCAGTGAATAGGCTAATCCTTTATTGGTTGTATTTTGAATTAAACGTACCTTTCGAGGATAGTTCTTCACATAATCTTTTGCTATTTTCAAGGTATTATCCCTCGAACCATCTTCACATAATATGATTTCAAAAGATTCATACGTTTGATTCAAAAGGGAATCTAGGCTTTCTTTTAACGTTTTTTCACAGTTATAAATGCCCATTACAACAGATACTTTCATTTTAATCTTCTCCTTTTCATGACTCTTTCAATGAGTGAGTGTATTTTGTTTGGAAAACACTCATTCCTAGGACTAACCAAAAAATCCGGGCATTATTTAATGAAATAGATACAGAGGCAATTAAGAAGATAATTAAAATGTCTCGAATAATTTGCCTGTTTTGATTTTCCTGATTGCTTTCCAACAAACTTGGTCTAGCTTCAAATAGAGCGGAACCAACATATATAAAGAATAAAACGGTTAATACGATTCCCCATTCTGCCGAAAGCTGAAGATACGTGTTATGAGCAACATTTGGGTTATGGACAAATTGTTCGGCAATTGGAATATAATTTCCTAATCCAATTCCCAGAAATGGTGCGGAGTTGATTATATGCATTGCTGTTTCCCAGACCTGTGCTCTTCCTGATCCACCGTCAGAAACCGCTGAAGAAAAATCAGTAAACAACAATTCTACTCTAGAAAAAATCGGAAATCGATTTACGATTATTGCCATTAATTCATCCGTATAAGTCAAAATATTTGGTACAATCGCTAACAATCCTAGTATTAGAATAAGAGAACCACCAGCTCTCAATGGAGTTGTCCTTTTCAATTTTACGGCTTTCGCTATTAAAAAATATCCACCATATAGAAAAACCAATATAACAGCTGATTTTGAACCTGAACTAATAATGGATAAAAGTATAATCCCGATTGCTCCAATTCGAATAACTGAATTTAAAGGTTTTATCCTTAAAAGAATACTTAGTGCACAACATTGAATGACTGCGAAAAAATTCGGATCATTCATAAAGCCAATCAACCGACTTTCACCAAATAACATGATAGAAGATAAATATGGGATTGGAACAAATGAAATCAGAATACCAATAAAACCTATTCCAACAGCCCCTATTACAAAGCCTCTTAAAAAAAAAGTGGTTAATTTTAAGCGGGAAAGATTAAAACCTATAGTGTAATAGAGGAAAACAACTAGTAGTTTAGTGTAATCAATTAGAGTAGCTAATGGATTAGCTACAATCATATATTGATTGGGGATGATGAACAGAGAATAAAACAAAATAACAATTGAAAACGTACTAAAAACCAAAATATGCGTGAGCGGTAATTCTAATTCCTGCTTCATAATCAAACTAATCAATACTCCTACAACTATAAAGTCTGATAAAGATAAGTTGATTCCAAATAACACATTGGATTGATTTAAAAAGAACGACATGACAAAAACCATAATTATTAGGAATGATGCATCTCGCTTTCTTTCTAATGGTAAAGAATTTGTGGCCATATTTTCCACCTCCAATGAGAACCGTTTTTAAAGGAAACTCATTTTATAAAAGCTTTTGTTGCTTTTCTTTCACTGACAAGTGATGGATCTTGAGCATAATTTACAAAATGATAGATTTGTGTCATCTGACTCATTACAGCTTGAACAGAATAGGTATCAAGATATTCTAAGCTTCTCAAACCAAAATTCTCTCTCAAGCTACTTGAATGATAAAGTGTGTCAACATATCCTGCCAACCGTTCATCTTCTTCTAAACCTATCAAGTAACCATTCTCACCATGATGAATCAAGTCTCGGTTGCCTCTGCAGTCCGTAGCAATTATCGGAAGACCCGTTCCCATTGCCTCTAAAAGATTGACCGGCAAACCTTCTTGAGTTGAAGTAGAAATAACGATATCTGATATGCTCATTAACTGGTCAACATCAGTTCTATAACCTAATAAAAATACATTTTCTTCTAGCTGCAGATCTATGATTTGTTGAGCGTATTGTTCTCTTAGCTCACCATCTCCAACCAACAGCAACTTAGCCTGTGGTATTATTTGAATGACATTTTTCATCATAGCGATAGCTAGATGCTGATTTTTTCTTTTACTAAGTTCTCCAACATAGATCAAAAGAAATTCCTCATTGTTATACCCTAATAAACTTCTTCTTAGGTCTTTTAATCCTGAATCGATTGGTTTAAATTTATTTTTATTGATTCCTACTCCGCTAATTTTTTCAATCCTCTTCATCTTAAATTGTTTAGCCAGAGCTGTACGATAGTCTTCTTCGTTAATGGTGATTAGACAATCCGTATATCTAGACAACCATTTTTCTACTGGATAGTACATCAACCAGTTTTTTTTTGGTGCACCTTTAAAAAAATGAAACCCGTGTGCGGTATAAACAACCTTAGTGTGACGTTTGCGAGCTTCTCTAGCGGCAAGTCTGGATAAAACTCCTCCGATTGGTGAATGACAATGAATAAACGCATAATCTTCACGGTCAATAATTGTTTTGATTTCTTTATACGCAGTGTAATTTATAACTTTAAATGGATTTCGGTTAATGGCTACATCGAACACGGTTACTCTTTGTTGTTCTAGTTGCTTTCTAAATCGATTATTTCGTTCATTCGCTGCTGTATCTTCATCTTTAAAATTTGCTAAAACATGGACTTCATACCCCTCATCCTGCAGCAGGTTTATATTTGGCACATTAAACCCTTCTATCATTGGAGCAATTGATGCTAAAATTAATACTTTATCCATTATAGTACCCTCCAAAGTTGTTATTTATACAAAATGACCAACTGTTAGTCGACCAATAGTGGACTCACTTGAACTTTTTTCCAAAGAAGTTGGACTTGACTTTCAGGAACAAGAATTTTTTTCATTTCGTCGATGACCCTAAATTGATCTTCTTCAGTCATATTTGAACCTGAAGGAATGCATATTCCCATCTTGAAGAGCAACTCTGATACAGCTGTTGTTCTTTCATTATGTTTATAAAATTTAGTGTGTTTAAATAGCGGTTGCATATGAAGTGGTTTCCATAATAGACGCGTCTCAATGTTTGCTTGATTCATTTTATCCATGAATTCAAAAGGAGTAATTTTTGTCATAAACGGATCAATAACAAGCGTGGTCAACCAACGATTGGATTTTGACTGTTCGATTTCAGGCATAAAATGAATTTCCTCAATTGAATTTAATTCTTGGTAGTAATTCTGAAATATCTCTCTTCTTTTATCGACTCGCTGATCCAATACTTCTAGTTGAGCTCTTCCAATTCCTGCAAGAACATTGCTCATCCGATAATTGTATCCAACAAGTGAATGTTGGTAATATGGTGCGGCATCTTTTGCTTGAGTAGCTAAGAAAAAAGCTTTATCCAACAATTCATCATCATCACTCACTAATGCTCCGCCACCAGAAGTTGTGATGATTTTATTTCCATTAAAGGAATAGATACCAATTTTCCCAAATGTTCCGCTTTTTTTATTCTTGTATTCTGCTCCTAAAGATTCTGCAGCATCTTCAATAATTGGAACACCGAATAGATTTGAGATGGCTAATAATGCATCCATATCTGCACTTTGTCCGTAAAGATTCACCACAATAATCGCTTTTGGTAGTCGGGTTTCTAGACTGGCATCAAATAAAGCTCGTTCTAAGGCTTGTGGTGACATATTCCAACTGCTTGGTTCAGAGTCAATAAATGTTAATTCGGCTCCCAAATACAGTGCTGGATTAGCGCTCGCAATGAATGTAAAGCTCGAACAAAATACACTATCTCCTTTTTCTACCCCTAGACATGCTAGAGCTAAATGGATAGCAGCCGTACCTGAACTTGTTAATGAAGCACCTTTATTGTTTGTGTATTGAGCTAACTCTTTTTCAAAATTAGTGACATTCGAACCTAAGGGAGCAATCCAATTTGAATCAAACGCCTCTTGAATGTATTTTTGTTCATTTCCTGACATATGTGGTGAAGACAATAAAATTCGCTCACTGTTTGCCATAGACTTCCCTTCTTTCTCTATCGCTTATTCCCATCAGATTTCGTTTGAATCAGCGATGACTAGTTTTTAACTTACTGCATTTCAGATTTGCTGTTTTGTACTATTGGAACGGAGTCAAAAGAACCTACCTTAGTAAATAGCGATGTGACATTGTTCTTACCTTTCTCATATTCCCATTGTCTTTTGCGATATTCATCAAATGCAACGATGTAATCGCCTTCTTTTTCAACGATGTCCGCTTTCATTAAAACTTTTTGGATTGTCATAAATATTATTTTTATATCGAAGGAAAATGAACATTTTTCAACATATTCCACATCTAATGCAAATCGATCTTCCCAGCTTAAGTGATTACGTCCATTTACTTGAGCCCACCCGCTAATACCGGGCTTCACATTGTGCCGACGCAATTCTTTCTTGTTGTAACAAGGCAAGTACTCGACTAATAACGGTCTAGGACCAATGAAACTCATTTCTCCTTTTAAAATATTGATCATTTGTGGTAGTTCATCTAAACTTAATTTACGAATAACTTGACCAACCTTTAACATACGATCATCGTAAGACATTTCTTTCTCATTAATTATCGTTGGATTTCTCATGCTTCGTAATTTATACATATTGAATAGTTTATTGTCTTTTCCTACACGTTCTTGAATAAAAAAGATAGGACCAGTAGGATCTTCAATTTTTATCAAAATTCCTACAATTAAAATGACTGGTAAAACTATTAGAAATAACATAGCGGCAAAAATCCATTCAATCATTGATTTAATAGGATAATAAATCGTCATAATGTTCTCTCCTTTATCTTTTTACATATCTGTTAACTGGATATCAGTAAGAGAGGCTTCAAAATTGGATATCTAGAGAGGGTTTATTAAATAGGGGTATAACTAATGTGAGGAATTCAGAGGTTTAGGTTTAATCAAGGGGAAAATAAGAGGAATTAAGTCAAAAATTAGTAACTTACGATTAAATAGAGTGTTTTTTCATGAGGTTGAAGCAATTGAAGAGGAATTTTGAGGGATATTAATTATCGTGGCAGTTTTAAATCGCTTAAATGCAGACAATTGATATCCGCAATATTGGTAGTGCTGATGATAGTACATACGACTAGCTTTAGTTTCTTTATCTACAACTAATAGCACTTTTTTATCTTTTGCTAACGCCATAATAAATATTTGTATTTGTGTTCCAATCCCTTTATTTTGAAAATTTGGTTCTACTTCAAAGTGATCAATTTCAATGTATTCTGAAGATAAAATAATATTGGCTGTTCCTACAACTTTTCCATCTAAATAAGCATTGATTTGCTGGATTTTTGGGGAAATAAAACGATCCACATAAAAATCCTGCTTTTTGTGAGCGTATAACACTCCATTCTTTAAATTTAGTTGATACATAAAATCTAAATACTCTTTTAATCGTTCATTATCTCCTACTATTTCCACACTAATTTCTTCATTTTGATGAGAAAAATAAAAATTCTTTGGATCAATAACGAGCAATTCTTCAGCAGCAATCGTATAATTTTCTTTTGTGAGATATTCTTCTATCTCCTTAGAAAAAGGTTCATTCTCTGCTGCATAAAAATGAATGAAATCTTGTTGCATCTTTTTTTGGAAATCCATCAGTTTTTTTTCAGCTAAACAAAATTCTTCTAATGAAGGATTTCGTTTAAATTTTAATATATTACAAGAATATAAAAAGGGTAGTTTTTCATTTTGATAATGGTGATAAAAATCTGTTTCTTCTATCCATGTATACTCGTGATATGTTTCGCTGAACGATACCATTCTCATCACTCCTTTGAAGTAAACTCCTAGAATGTTACAAATATTCGTTTTTAAGTTCGGTACTTTGGAAAAAAAGAAGTTTCCTTATCAAAATCACCAAATGTTTTACGCATTTGAACTAATTTTTCATAAATAATTGGATCATGTATTTTTTTACCCACATAAAATGGGTGGTCTCCACTTCTAGCATAACCTTTTTTATGCAGGTATATTCCGTCTTCCCCTTTATGACCTCCACCTAAAATATATTTCTTTAACCCTTTCTCTTTTAGCCACTGTATAGTTGTTAACTCTACTAAAGCTTCTGCATGGTAACAGTAATATTCCTCAAGTGTTCCAGCTAAAAAACCAAAGGATCTTTCTTTACCCATTAATACCAATGCTGTCGAAATGACTTTATCCTCCATTACGGCATGGAGATAAACAAATTGACCTTTCATCGTTTCGTGGATTTGTTCAAAAAATGACTTATCAAAGTAATAATAATCTTCTGCACCATTTCGTTTCATTGTTGAATAATAGACAGTTAGAAAATCATCAATATATTCTCCAGTTTCATCCATAACAATTTTTATTCCGCTTTTTTTAGCTGATTCTGCACTTCGCAAAATATTTTTACGAATATCTTTATTTATTGGTAACTTTAAATCCCTAACGATGTTGTTACCCACCAATGATACGTCTCCGTAAAAAGATTTCCGTACTTGTGTGTTTTCGAATAGATCAAAGCGTATAAATTCTGTTATAATACTATTTTTTTGACAATAATTTGAAAAGGCTTCAAAATAGCCTTCTAATAATTTTTTTTCATCTGTAGTTTCTTGAATAACTGGTCCGCCATAACCATATGGGGTTACAATATCAAAAAATTCTTTATTTTCTAAGTTAAATGGAATGCCCCTTTTAATAAACATATTTTTTATTTTCCCATACTCGCTTTCAAAATTGAAAACTTTTAACTCTCCTTCTTCAATCGACTCATATAACTTTCCATAAGGTTCTGTAAAATTAATTTCCATTTAGCATTTCTCCTTCACGTTTTTAATAAAATATTTATAAAAAGGCAACCTAAATAAACCTACGTTACACTATTTTTTTCTAACATAGCTTCTGGATTACGGTAAAAAAAGTAAATGAGGTAGTTCAAAATAATGGGATATCCATTGTGGCATGTGGGGTAAAAAAGAGTAAATTAAATAAGAGTTTGTGGATGTACTTCTTGAAACGAATCTAAAAATATAAAGTGTATGAGCGGTCAGGATGACCTAGGATAAAACTGAGGGGTACTGCTTTAAAGAGGTTAAAAATAAGTATTCAATGATAGCAAAAGTTTTGGGGCATTTGCTATTGTTTTTGATAACCAGAGTATAACAAGTACACTTTAAAAGAGCTACCGTTTTATAATCAAAAATTAACTTTTGACCATAATTTGTGACAAGAATATGTACAGCTCTATTGAAAACACCTATCTATAGGCATTTAGAGCTGTACATATTTGGGATAAATATTAAAAAATAGTTGACTATGCGTAGTTTCTACAAAGTTCTGCACATTCCAAACAAACCTTTGCACATCTTTGACAGTGGTCATGTTCATGTTTTTCACATTCTTTTCCACAAGCTTGACAAATAGTGGCACATAAAGAAATAAGATCAGTTGATAAGGCACTTTCACGGGTTATTGCTGTTGAAGCAAATGCACAAATATCCGCGCACTCTCTATCTAATCGGATACATTCTGCCATCATTTGGACGTTATCTTCTTTTAGGCAAGCATCAAAACATTCATTACAAACACGTTGACACTCAAACATTTTTTCCGAAATTTTCACTAATTGTTCTTGCATATTACCCCTCCTATTATTTTTTACACTTTTAGTATAAATCTTTTAGAAAGGGCTATCAAATGATACAATTTTTATTTTGTGTTTAAACCCATTAATAAATTAGGACTATCAAAAGATTTTAAAATTTATAAAAAATGAAGCTATTGTCACAATAGTTACTATAGGAATTCTGCTGTCTTAAATTTCGAATAAAAAAACTTAACCCACTAAGAAGCTAGTTTAAGGTTAAGTTTTTCTTTTACTCTTTTAATTTATTTAATTCTTTACCATGACTGTTAAAAATCTTAATTGCATTTATGGCTAATTCTTTATTCATCATTTGGTCTACAATATCAGTCGGAATAGTGGCTGTATGTGCTCCGGCTATCAACGCATCTACAACTTGATTTGCATTTTTAAAGCTCGCTGCCATAATTTTTGTTGGCAATTGTCGATTATCAATAAATTTGCGCATTTGTGTGATTGATCGATAAGGATCCAAATTATTATTTGACATACGATTTACATAAGGAGCTAAGTAATCACAACCAACAACAGCTGATAGAATACCCTGATCCGATGAATAAATAGCTGTTCCTAAAATAAGTTGTTCTGAATAGTTTTGTTTAGTGATTTTAACGAATTCTAGCCCAATTGTATCCATTGGAACTTTGATAACAATTTCCTTATCTGTTTGTATATTCTGGATTATAGTATAATCTTTCTTTAATTCTTCTACTGTTTCACCTATCACTTGCACAAATAACAGTTCAACATCACTTGCTAAAAGAGTATTGAGATGACTAAAGCGTTCTTTATTTTCTTTTAACAATAGTGTTGGATTTGTGGTAACACCTTTAAATATGCCTAAAGGTAACTTTTCATTGATTTCATCAATACTTGCAGTATCAAGAAACATGCACTGAGGCCTCCTCTAAATTAGCTCTTTTTAGTGATTTTCACAACAGAACCTTCCTCTAAATTGACAATTCCTTTCCTTTCAACATAAAGCGTTCCTGCTATTTCAGCTTCTGTCTCTCCATTAAAGTTCAAGGTAATATGACCTAAATTTGTAAGGTTTATTTTAACAACATTACCAACCGCTGTAATAGAATATTCAGTGTCATCAAGTGACAAAATATCGCCTACTTCAATTTCCCCATTAATAGGATTGATATCAATAATGTAACAAAAATCTGCTAAGTCTGCTGGTGCATTATTCCCAAATAACACCACCATATTTTCTTCCTTAAATGCTGCAGCGTTTTCGCCATATCTGTTTACTTTTGTTTCAAAAATAGTCATTACTTCACCTCATAAATAGATTTATTTTTTAAGTGTTTAAGAATCTGATATGAAAAAAATCTCCAATCAGATTCATTCATGCATTTTTTATATTTAACTGTATAATCCAAAACTTGCTAACCATGCCACAATAACACGCGGAACACCATTTAAGAAACGTGAATATAAGACTGAAGGAACTCCTACTTCAACTGTTTCTTGCTCTGCTTCTTCAAGTCCTAAACCAACTGGAATAAAATCAGCTGCATTTTGAGTATTAATAGCAAATAGAGCAGGAAGTGCTAATGATGGTGGAATATTTCCTTTTCCAATTTCTACACCAATCAACGTTCCAATAACCTGAGAAATAACTGCTCCAGGTCCTAATAAAGGAGATAAGAATGGTAAGGAACAAATAAAACCAATGATGATCAAGCCCCAGATATTTCCTGCTAAAGGAGCCATAATGTTTGCAAATAATGTCCCAATTCCACTTCCTTGAATAATCCCAATCAGTAATGCAACAAATGCCATAAATGGTAAAATGGTATTGATAACAGTTTGGATTGATTCACGTGCTGCTTGATTGATCACGGAAATCGCTTTACCTGCCCCCATTCCAATTTTAGCAATAAAACTTCCGCCTTCAGCTTTTTGCTGCGTGATTTTTTTATTGGTATCGTATTTTGGTTCTGGTTTTGCTGAACTGTCAGATTTTACAGCTGAAGAAGCAATTTGACTTTCATCTGCTAGCGATATTTGATTTACACCTACTTTAGATACATAGATTTCTTCATGGATGTATTTTGCTAATGGACCTGCTTTTCCTGTTGCAAGAATATTGATTGTTGGAATTCCTTTTTGAGGATAAATGCCACATCTTAATGTTCCACCACAGTCAATAATAGCTACAGCAATTTCATTATCAGGAATGGACGTTTTGAATCCATTAACAGATTCCATTCCAGTTAATTCTTCAATTTTATCGACAATTGCTGGTCTTTCTCCTCCACCGACAACATATAAAATTTTATGTTTTTCTTCAGTCGGTGTAATGATTAATGGGCCACCATAACCGCCAGACCCTTTTTTCACGATAACACTTTTATATTCTGCCATGTTTTTTCTCTCCTTTAGCTTTCTTAAATTGCTTCAATTTTCAATTCTTTGCTTAACGTAATGCCTTGTTGTTTACATACAAATGCTGTTGTGTAGTCTGTTACCCAGCCGCCAATAAAGTTCATTACTAAACCGACTAAAAGGTAACGAATAGCTAGATCCATTTGGTTTAGTCCTAATGTTTCGATACCTTGTGCTACTCCAAGATAGACAAATAATTCACCTGGATTGATATGCGGGAAAACACCATTACTAGTATGATTAAACTGAGCTAACGCAGCAAAATAACTAGGCTTATAATATTCAGGTAAGAATCTGCCTAACGTGAATGAGCTTGGATTACCCAACATGAATGCGGCTACAAAAGGTAAGATCATATAACGAGTTAAAGGGTTTTTTGTTGAAGCACGTGCTAATTTTGTTACTCTTTCTTCTCCTAATGCACTTACTAATGTATTCATAAAAACCAACAGCATTAAAACTAAAGGGATAATACCGCTTACCCAACTTATAAATACGGCTGCTCCCTCTTCAAATAATCCAATGAAACCTTCAGCCAACATTACAATGATATCCATTTTTTTCCACTCCTCTTATTTTATTTTTTTGAAAAACTTAATGTTAACCCTTTCATTTTATGTGCTGCATGTGCTAATGGGGCTTTCTTTTCTGGAATTGGTTCTCCATTTACAACATGGTTATATGTTTCAACTGCATTTATAATGGCTTGTTTTGTCAGATTTATTTCTTTTTGCATAACTTTTGATTGAAGTGTTAAAGTATCTAGTTTAATACCATCATATCCTTCTAATTCTTTAAATCTCGCTATTACTGAAGTACCTTGAAGTTTGCGACCGTATTTAATTATTCCTTCTTTATCAAGTGCAAACATAATTATTGTACCGGATCTAAACTTTCCTGGACGTCTCCCTATAGCAACCCTGCCTAGTTTTCTCATCCTAGAGTATTCTAAACCAAAATTTTTAATTTGTATAAACCCTAAAAATGATTGTAATAAAAATGCTCCTATACCCAAAACAATTAATAAAATCATCGAACTACTCATAGTTACCATCCCTTCAATAATACTGATTTGACTTGATTGTCGTTTTTAGCCATTATTAATTTTTCATAATCATTCTTATTTGTTCCAAAAGAGAAAATTTTATCATATATAAAAGTCAAATATTGTTGTTGTTTATCTTCTAATGTCTCTGGTATACCTAATAAAAAAATTACTTTTACTTTATCTTTTGATGTTACTACAGCATTTTCATAAATCCCAATACTCAAAACAAACTTAGCATTTCCTTTATTTATGGTATGAGGAATAGCTATTCCGTTGTCATAAATCATTTGTTGAATATTCTCTCTTTCTTCCCAACGTTTATAAAAGTCTTGATCCATTAGGTTATCTTCAACCAGTTGTTCGATCATAAAAGTTACATTGGAACGATAATTAAAATCTTTAGAAAGCTTAAAATAACTAAAATCAATATTATTATCTATCTCATTAGATGGTATTGAATGACTTGGTAAATTAATTTTGTCAATTTCTCTAGCAATATATTTCCTATCAAAGATACTGTTGATTTTAATGACTGGAATAGTCTCTTTGATTTTTATAGGAATCATAGTTACGATAAAATCATAATACTGCAAATTTTTATTCTCGTAATCGATTTCATTAATATGATGAATGTCTGCCTCTAATCCTACTACCTCTTGTAATTGTCTTTTGACTAATTCAAAAGTACCTCTTCCTGTATTCGAAATAACTGCAATTCTCTTTGTATTCTTTTCTTCTATTATTTTTGCTTCTTCAAGGAAAAGAGCAAAGTAGACAGCTAAATAACTTGTATCTGTTTCCTCTATTTCTAATTGATACCTTTGTTTAAATACTTCTGTTGAAACTTTTGCTAATTCAAAAGCTAAAGGAAATTTCAGTTGAATATTATCAGAAAAAATATCATTTAATGGTACATGAAAGGCTAAACGATTAATTAAAAGCATCAAGTGGTGTTTTATATTATTATAAAACTCCTCTGTATTCATATTAATAAAATAACTTTCTTCCACCGTTCGGATCATTTGATCAAAAATATATCTAATTTCTCTCTCATACTCTTGATTTTTGATTACTTTAACAGATGCTGAATTTCCAGTGTTAATAGGAAAAGACATGAAATCTTTTTCTTTTTCTGAAATACCACTTTCCACTTCTCTACTTAATATAGAAAAAAATACATCTAATTTATCATTATCTTTTTCATAATTTTGATAGAGAGAAGTCAGTTCATTTAACTCATGCTTCATATTTAAGCGTTTTACTGATATAGCAATTATTTTTTTAAATAAATTTTTATTTTGATAATTCAACTGAAATTCATCTGCTAATTCGTCCATTAAAACTACTATAGTACTAGATAATTCAAACTTACTAAAGTAATAATCATAAACTAAATACAATAATGCTAGTCGAAAGTTAAACTCGGTTCCATCAATAAGTATTCCTTTGTTTGGGATCCCTTTGATAGAAATACTGTATTTAACTAAATGCATTTTTGCTTTTTTTATATCATTGTTTAAAGTACTTCTACTGATACTCATTATTTCTGATAAATCATCAATTTTCACAAAATTATTTTTCTCAATAAGATGATAAATGATGAATGCAACACGTTTATGGGAAGAATTAAAATCTAAATACTGCTTAAATTCTCCATTAATAATTTTTTGAAATTTTTTATGATTTACTATCTCGAGCGAATAATGGTGATGCTTGAAATGAATAATCGCTGCATCACTCATTGATTCGTTTAATTCATCGATATCTTTTTTCAGAGTTTGAGACGTACTTTTAATTTTATTCTCTAATTCTTTATTTGATAAAGTATCGTTTTGACTCAAATAGTTTAGAATTTTTACTCTTCTACTTATTGATGTCAATTTTATCACTTCCTTTAAATTAGCCTCTTGATTTACCACCTGTAATATTAATAACCGTTCCCGTAATGTAAGAAGATTTTTCAGATGCTAAGAAAGATACCAAATTAGCAATATCATCTAATTTCCCAACACGTCCTAACGGAATATTTTTTTCATATCCAACATCGACTTGATCTACTGAAATATTTCTTGTATAAGCTAAAGCTTCATTATATGCAGGTGTTGTTAATCCTGTCTTTTCATTTATTCCTGGTGCTACTCCAACCACTCGTATTCCTTTACTTCCTAATTCTTTAGCCCATGAGCGTGTATAAGAATTAACCGCCCCTTTTGTTCCTGAATAAATACTTTGTCCAACTGAACCTTCTAAGCCAGATTCTGAAGAAATATTAATAATTGTTCCTAGTGTATTCTTTGCAAGCATATTTCGAACAACTGCTTGTGTAGTTAAGACTACGCCTTTTTGGTTAATATTTACTAATAAATCAAACATTTTCTCATTTACTTCATAATTACCTTTATCGCTAAACAAATCAACTAATAGTCGAGGCTGATTAATCCCAGCATTATTTACTAGTACGTGAATAATACCATACTTTTCTGATGCTTTTTTTACTAAACCGTTTACACTTTCAACCGATGTTACATCTGTCTTAATATTATATACTCCATTTTTTTCGCCATCTTCTACGTTCAAATCAGCAACAATTACAGTAGCACCATTATTTTTCAATTCATTGACAATGTGTAATCCAATTCCTGATGCTCCTCCAGTTACGATAACATTTTTATCTTTTAACTCTAACCAATCATTTGTCATTAAAATAAACCCCTTTCAACTTGTTGAATTTATTCTAACTCAAGTGTGAGGTTTAATTAATACACCTTTTTTTTTAAAGCTTATGAAAAAAGTAAACTAATTAAAAAGAATTATCCTTAGTAAGCCACCAAGCATAAACTATTAATATGTAAACTGTATCAAAAAAATAACAAAGGGCTCTAAACCGAAATAAAAATTTCGATTTAGAGCTCCTTTATTTTAAATTTCATTAACTCAACTACAATAATTTTGTAATGCCCACTCATAAATTGCATGGGCTACGCCATCTTCTTGATTAGATTTAGTTTCGTACTTAGCGACCTGTTTAATAGAATCCACAGCATTGCCCATAGCAACACCTGTACCTGCTACTTTCATCATGTCTAAATCGTTCTCTCCATCGCCAATTGCCATTACTTCATCCATAGCAAAGCCAAGTTTAGTTGCCAGTCCTGTTAAAGCTTCGCCTTTATTCGCTTTTTTCGGTAATAATTCTAAAACATATGATAAGCTTCGAATAGGATAAAAATACTCGGAGATAAAGGATGGAAAAGAAGAAGCTAGACGATCAAGTTCCGTTTCTGGTGCTACATACATTGCTTTGAAAACAGTCAGATCATGCGGTAATTTTGTTAATGGCAAGTGTACTTTTTCCATACCTAATAAATCAGCATCAAATTGCAGCATTTCCGTTGGTGCACCGGTGTAATAATATTCCTTTTCATCAAAATAAGTAAAGTTCATCTCAAAAGGCTCAATTAATCGTTCAGCTTGCTTTAAATGATCGTGGTCTAACTCATGTGAATACACAATTTCCCATGTCGTAGTTTTTTGTACGACTGTACCATTTAATGAAATAACGTAGTCTTCTTCATCTTGAGGCAACTCTAATTCTTTAAGGTACTCATAAACCGCTTGAACAGGTCTTCCTGTACATAAAACAATTTTGATTCCTGCTTCACTTGCTCTGGTTATCGCTTTTTTCACTTTATCGGTAACCAAATGGTGTTCATTTAATAATGTTCCGTCCATATCAATTGCAATTAATTTGATCAATTTGTTCTCCTCCATTTAACTATTCCTTTAAAACAACAGGTTACTAATACTCTGTGTATTCATAATCTATCCCTTTTAACGTCTGTTTTACCCATTGATTGTGAGTTTTTTCCTGTTTTTGCGTTGATAAATTTTCAATAGAATTTTCAATGTCCAAACAAGCTTGAAAGAATTGTAGGGCATCTTTTTCCATTTTAAATTGAAACTCTTGAGCAAGCTCTTTTGTGTTCGCATAATGCAAAACAACTTCTTTTTCATTTATATAAACACTAAAATAAGTTGAAATTTTTCTTTTCTTCACTGTTAGCCACTCCTCACCTGTTTCAATCACAGAAAATTCATCTACAATTATCATACCACTAATCCAGAAAGATCAATAGAGCGGATGCTTTGCAATCATTCTTACTACACTCAGCTTCAAAAAAAAGGAATGATCGTCGAGCTTTGATCAGCTGAGTCACATTCCTATTTTCAGTATTTTCTCCAACAATTTATTTAGTCGAACATTTGGTTGTATCGTTGAATAGCTGCCTTTGATTGCTCTAAATTGGTTACAGTTAGATCGAAGTGTTTAGAAGCATAATCATAAAACAAAATATCTACAGCATACATTTGAGTCAGCAATGAAATTGTTGCACCACTTCTTAATGGAGCTTCGTGCGCAAAGGCTGTTTTTAACGCAATATCCGCTTCGATACTTAGAGGATTTTCTGTATTGCTTGTAAGAGATACTGTTTTTAATCCAAGTTCTTTTGCAATCGTCAATAATGCCAATACTTCTTTCTTTTCTCCACTATTCGAAACTCCAAAAAACACGGCAGGTTTATCAGAAACCGCCATTGAAGTGACTAATAAGTGTTGGTCAAGTGAACAAACCATTATTTTTCCCATCCGGCTAAATTTTTGTTGAATATCCGAAGCAACGATGTGAGAAGCACCTAATCCGTATAGGTAAACTACAGAACTCTCATGCAACAGTTCTGTTACTTGTTCAATTAGTTTTGTATCCAATACATTGTTGGTTTCTTCAAAAAGATGATTGGTATTGACCAATAATTTCTTCTTTACTTGCTCTAAATTTTCATCGGATAAAATATCCGTGTATAGATTATCTTTGATGCCTTGAGAATCAGCTGATAGCTGCAGCTTTAATTCAGTAAATCCTTTTATACCGATGGATCGACAAAATCGAATGACGGCGGCAGAACTTGATTCTGCTTCGGTCGCTAGGTCTATTGCACTCATTTGAATAACCTTCATCGGATTTTTAAGGATCGTTTCGGCGATTTTTTTTTCAGATTGTGGTAGAGCAACTATCTTTTCTCTGATTTTCAGTAAAACATTGTTTTGCATAACTTGTGACCTCCGTAGTCTTTAAAAAAAAGCTGACAGACATTTTTCGTAATAAAAAAGACATGCAAATCGCTAGACTTACATGCCTTTTCAAATGCTATTATTAGTTTACAATAGATGAATCGAATTAACCAACAATACTTTCAGCTTCAAACTCATCTGAATCATATCCTACTAATTCAGTTGGCTCCATTGCTGATTTTGGAACTCCAAAGAAGTAAGTTGCTACGAATCCACCAGCATAAGCTGCTAATAATCCAACAACATAACCCCACCATTGACCATTAGCGATCAATGGAATCAAAGCAACTCCACTTGGTCCAATTGCTGTTGCACCGATTCCGCCAAACATTCCTATAACAGCTCCACCAATTCCGCCACCAATACAAGCAGTAATGAATGGGCGACCTAAAGGCAATGTTACAGCATAGATCAAGGGTTCGCCAATTCCTAAAATACCAACAGGCAATGAACCTTTGATCATGTTAGTTAATTGTTTATTTTTACGACATTTAACCCATAGAGCGATTGAAGCTCCAACTTGTCCAGCTCCAGCCATTGCTAAAATTGGTAGCAATAAAGTCATGCCTTGAGAAGCAATCATTTCAATATGGATTGGTGTTAATACTTGGTGTAAACCAAACATAACCATAGGTAAGAACAATGCACCTAAAACAAATCCGGCAAATGCTCCACCAACATTTAATACCCAAGTGATTGCTCCAACTAAACTAGATGAAACAGCACCCGCAATTGGCATGATCAAGAAAATCGTTACTAATCCGATAGCTAGTAAAGAAATCGTTGGTGTTACAATGATATCAATTGAATCTGGAACAACTTTATGCAAGCTTTTTTCTACTAATGATAGTAGGTAAACAGCTAGGATAACGCCGATAATTCCACCTTGTCCACCAGCCATAGGGGCACCAGTAAAGATGTTCGTCAATGGTGCTTCAATGTTCATTCCTGGAAGGTAAATCACTCCGGCAATAACTCCACCTAGACCTTCTGTAGCACCAAAAACTTTTGCAGCATTGATCCCTACGTACACATTCAAGTAAAGGAACAATCCGTTTTTAATGATATTTAGTACAACAACGATATTTTCCCAGTTTGCTCCACTAATGGTTTCAGCCACTAACATATTTCCAAAAATAGAAGCAATACCACCGATAATTCCGGCTCCAACAAATGCTGGAATTAACGGAACAAAAATATTTGCAATGTCTTTTAATACACGTTTGAATGGTGTATTATTTTTCTTCTTTAATTCAGCTTTTTTTGCCGCTGCTTGTTTTTCTGCTTCAGAACGACCAGATGATGCTGTAGCCGTAGCTTTTCCAGCAGGAATTTTGTCGCCTAAACGAACACCCGCCATACTAACCATTTGGTTTGCTACTTTATTTACTGTACCAGGTCCAACAACGATTTGTAATGTATCATCTTCAACAACGCCCATTACGCCGTCAATTTTTTTCAGTCCATCAAAATTCACTTTATCATTATCTTTAATATCCATACGAACACGAGTCATACAGTGAATAACAGAATCAACGTTATTCATACCTCCAACTTGCTCATAAATCTGTCTAGCTATACGTTGCTCTTTTGTTTCAGCCATAATCTTTACCCTCCTAGTTTATGCTAAGGTTTCACGAATGAACCCTTTCGCTTCTGTTAATTTTTGTTCTGCAGTTTCTTTATCTGAATGTGTCAGTATCATCACGATTGCTAATTTCACTTGATGATCAGCTGCTTCAAATGCTTCACTTGCCTCTTCATACGTACATTCTGTAGCTTGCATGATTATACGTTTTGAACGTTCTTCTAGTTTTTTATTTGACGGTTTTACGTCTACCATTAGATTTTGATAGACTTTCCCAGAACCGATCATTGCTCCAGTTGACAGCATATTTAAAATTAATTTTTGAGCTGTACCAGCTTTTAATCTTGTAGAACCTGTCAAAATTTCAGGACCAGCATCTACTTCGATCGGCATTTGGGCAAATTGACTGATTTCAGCATTCTTGTTACATGAAATAGTTGCCGTTGTTGCTCCAACGCTAGCTGCATATTCTAACCCACCGATAACATACGGTGTACGTCCGCTTGCAGCGATACCCACTACCACGTCTGTATCATTTAGTTGAATAGCTTCTAAATCTTCTGCACCAAGCGTTTTTGAATCTTCTGCTCCTTCAACAGCAACTGTCATTGCTTTCATTCCACCAGCAATCAATCCTTGGACCATACTTGGGTCAACACTAAATGTTGGTACACATTCAGCTGCATCTAAAACACCAAGACGTCCGCTTGTTCCAGCGCCCATATAGATTAAACGGCCACCTTTGCTAAACGATTCAGTAATGGCTTCTACTACTTTTGTGATTGTAGGTAATGCTTCTTCAACTGCTACAGCCACTTTTTGGTCTTCTTGATTCATTAAAGTCATGACTTCGCTTGTTGAAAGCTCATCTAAGTTCATCGTTTGTGTGTTTCTTGTTTCTGTCGTTAATTTGTCTAAATTCATTTTCCTAACCTCTTTCATTCTCTTGTATCGTTTGAAGTTCAAATAATTGACCTTCTTTACACCAATCTATTAATGGGATATCTTCTGGAATAACATGCGCTACAACATTTACTTTTGTATCTTTAGGTAAAGGTTGTTGAACAACTTGGATTTCTCCCATATATCGTCCATATAGACGGTTATCTACTGTGATGCTTCCTTTTACTCGTTCTTGAGTATGCTGCGGTTCGATGTTCGGAATGGTTCTAAAACGTGCATCAGCACTGCGGATCACGTCTCTAGCAGCATCCCACCTATTTTGATGTTTTCCTATGATGACGGGTAAATAATTCGTTCCTTGTACTTCTTCAGTTGAAAATAATAACGTTTTCTTTTTAATATAATAAAAAAATTGCAATTTTGTTCTGTCATCAATTGTTGGATCACCAATATAAACATCGTCGACTTCACACTCATTTAATAATTCAATTGCACTAGCTAAAGGATGAACTCCACGCTGTTTTTCTAACGTTGGCAGCTGACAAAACAATGGGCCTCGTAATATTTCATTACCTGGAACAAAAGCCATTACGTTAAATCCTAGTGATTTCAACCAGTGATTTTTACGAATAAACAACTCTTTATCTAATCCAGTTTCAGGACGTGGATAATAATTATGCCACGCTTCCATTTGTTGGAAATTTGCATTGTATTGCTTTAATTCATCGATATCTTCTTGAGTAATGGTACTCGCATTAAGAGCAACTGTCATTGAACGGCTGACTTTAGCACTAATTTGATTTGTTATATGATAGTCCATTCTTAAACCGGTAATTCCGATATCTAGCATTTCCTCAGGTCGGTCAAATGAAAACCCGATTCTTTTCAAAGCATCTCCTGAAATATCAATCATCAATTGCATCTTTAATTCTTGTGTCCAATGACCCAGCATCTTCAAGCGTGTGACATATTGAAACGCATCCTCTTCTGGAATATGCAGTGAAGAAAATACACCTTCAAAACCGCTGTCTTTCATTCTTTGTAGATAGTTTCTTGTTTCAGTAGTTAACTCATCTCCAAGAAAGACAGATACACCAAACATAGCACCACTCCTTTGAAATCGTTTTAATGACATGACTAATCATAACATGTTAAAATATAATTTCAATAACTTTTTTCATTTTATAAAAAAATAGACCAATTGTTATAAAACATCCATTACACACTAGTGTAATATAATAATTAAAATGTATACCTTTACATTTTAATTTATAAACACTCGTTATTTCGTTAACATTCTTTCGGAAACCATCAAAATATTAAGGTTTATTATCGATTTTTTTGTGTTAAAATGAAATTATATTTTAAAAATAGGAGGACTCACATGCAACGACTATATTTTGTACGCCATGGAATGACCGAATACAATTTAGCCGATCGCGTTCAAGGTGGAGATATTGATTCTCCTCTATTGCCGCAAAGTTTAGAGGATGCTAAAAAGACAGGGCTATGTCTGAAAGATATTGGATTTAAACACATTATTGCCAGTCCTCAAAAACGTGTTGTTGAAACGACTCGTTTGATCACTTCTCAATTTGAGCAAGATTTCATTATTCAATACACAGATGATTTAAAAGAATTTGGCTACGGATCGTGGGAAGGGGCTTTTATTCCACACTGGAGTGAAACTTCTCCTGACAGCTTTTACCATTTGCGTCATCGTCCTGATTTGTATGACCCGAGTGAATTTAATGGCGAGACTTATCCTGAATTAATTGCTAGAGGCAGCAAAGCGATCCATCGTTCAATTGAACAGTTTCCTCATAAAGATTTATTATTTGTTGGACATAGCATCACATGGACAACGACCCTTTTGTCACTGATTGGAATGGATTTAAGAGACCTTCGTTCACAAGAACCATTAGCGAATACCAGCATCACTGAGTTAGGCTACGCTAATGGTCAATTTACTTTAAATGCATGGAACCAAACAGATCATTTAGTGTAACCTAGCTGAGTGCTTCAAATAATGATGAAATGGATTCTAATTGCAGCAATTGGACAAACTTATGGACAATTCACCTTTATTTGTCCATAAACTAGAAGAAATGGACAAACTATTCCTAATTCTCTTTTATTTGTCCAAAAATAAATTAAACACATTAATTCTTTACTATAATCTACCCATATAAAAAACACCTGAAAATAAAGGCAGCTACTCAGCTACTTTATTTTCAGGTGTTTTTCTGTTTAATGCTTTTTTAGAGATGAATTTAATGAATGTCATTTGCAAAAGAATGCCCAATCCTGCTCCACAGCTATCAATAACCACATCGCTTAATTGTCCACCTCGACCGGGTACCACCAATTGATGGATTTCATCTGAAAAAGCGTAAGCAACACATATGAGCAAACCAACTGCTACTGCCTTGAATCCTATTATTCCAGTACTGTTCAATGCGTATTTTACTAATACCCCTAGAATCAGATAGATAAAAAAATGAGCATTTTTTCGGATAAAGTGATGTAAATCTGGCGGAACAAGTGCATGCCTTACTCCAATAGATAAACTATACAGCAGATACCCTACAAGGAAAATCAGCAAAAGTTCTTTTGTTCCAATCGTTACTCCGCGATTTTTTAATTTAACTATGACAAATCCGGCTAAACCAATCACTACGATTACTTGAGTTACCTTAATAATTTGTATACTGATTCCTAAAACCGTATGACTTAGATCCCAAGATTGCTGTTGAACTTGATGTGAAAAATAAAAGATCAATCCCATCCAAAATACAACCATTAGCCATGGAAAAATTTTTATAGGTCTTTTGTTTGCAATATCCATTTTCACACACCCTTTATGTGCAACTTCTATTTAATATGATTTTTCAAGTATACAGATATTATCTATTCAATTCAATTAATTGCAAATATTTGTCTGTAACCACAAAAAAAAAGAATTGAAATTCCTCAATTCTTTTTTTGTTCTAAATTTTCTTGAATCCATTTCAATACACTTTGTATTTCTTGATCCCAAAATTCCCAATTGTGGTCTCCTTGCTTTTCAATAAATGTATATTCGATAGCATTTTCTTGAAGAGCCTCTTTAAATTTCAGATTATCTGCATAGAGAGAATCTTCCGTGCCACAAATTTGTAAAATTGACGGTTGAATGGTTTCTCTTTTTACTTGCTTTAACAAGGCATATAAATCATTTTGTGATCCTATAAATAGTTCTTTTGATCCAAATATTGGTTTAAAAAGCTTATCTCTGTTTGGATCATCTTGCCATATTCTATAAGGATCTACGGCAGCTGACAAAGCAGCAATTCCTGCTACTTCGTTAGGATACATAAGCCCCCATTTCATCGCACCGTATCCACCCATTGATAGGCCAGCAACAAATGTTTCTTCACTTTTATGAGAGATATTAAATAAATTTTTCATTTTATTTGGGAATTCTTTTGTTAAAAAACTCCAGTAATTTGCACCCATATGCATATCTGTATAGTAGCTTACATGAACTTGAGGCATAAAAATAGCCAAGTTATACTCCGCTGCATAACGTGCTATTGATGACTGATAAAGCCAGCTGGAATCATCGTCTGATAACCCATGCAAGAGATACAAAACCGGATAAGGTCCTTTTCGTTCCTCTGGAAAAATCGCTTTATAAGAAATCGTAAATCCTAATTCTAAAGAATTGATTTGACCTGAAATAACACTCATCATTATACCTCCCATCATTTAGTAAGATTGGCTTTTCACTAATGTTGTTTTTAGAACCTGATTTTCGACTGACTCATCTTTTATCAAATTAATTAATGATTGAGCTGCAATAGAACCCCATTTATGCTTAGAATAAGCAATGCTTGCTAATCTTGGTATCATATATTTGCTGACCAGCAAGTTATCAAATCCAATTAAACGAATATCTTTTCCAATTTTTAAATTAGTCTTTTTAAAATAATTGTATATTCCAATAGCCATCTCATCATTAAATGAAAATACAGAAACTTTTTCAGTCCATTTATTATGAATGATTTTTCCAATTCTCTGTCCCGAAACTTCAGAAAAATCGCCTTCTATTATTTCATAAGGCTGATTGCTTTCAGAGAGCTTCTCAATTGCTGCTTCTAAACGCTCATGATTATCGAATGAATCAGGTGGGCCGGTAATTAAATAGACAAGAGAATCAGGATTTTTTACTAATTCTTCAATCGCCATTTTAGCTCCATGACGATTATCAACTAACACCCTACGAATATTTTCATGCTCAATTTTCCGATCCATTACTACTATTTTATGCCCTCGATCAGCGTAATCAATCAACTCTTCATCTGGAAAACCAGTATCTAAAATAATGGCGCCGTCAATCATTCGTTCTGGTAAAAACAAACGAGAACGGTCTCCTGAACAAACAATCATATCGTAGTTGTTTTCTTTTGCCGTACTCATGATTCCTTCTAATAAATCTCCATAGAAAGTCCCACCATAAGTTGCCAGATAGACCCCAATGATTTGGGTTTCTTTTTTTCGAAGATTCCGACCAGCCCTATTCGGAATATAATTTAATTCTTCAGCTATTTTTACAATTTTAGCTCTTGTTTTTTCAGTTACCTTAGAACTCCCATTTAGAGCATAAGACACTGTTGAAATGGAGACATTTGCTACTTTAGCGATATCTTTTATTCCTACCATTTCTTTTCCCTACTCTCCTACCCTTTTATTCTTTAATAATATCAAGCATCCAACAAAAAGACTAGTCTTTTTGTTGGATATAAATATCAATGCGATTATTCTTTATTTTTAAGTGTTTCTCAACTTCTTCTTTTTCTAACACCAATCCTCCAGAACGATATCTATTTGAATAGTCCTTTGTATGAATTTTTTTCTGATTTACCTCTACGTACGGTGTTTTATTATTCATATGGTAGTGGAATTTTACAGGCTTATTGTAAATTTCAAATGTAACCTCTAATCCATTTAACGAATCAGGCAAAATAGGATCAATTGTCAAATTAGCCTCTGTTGCACGAATACCTAGAATATTCGCAATCAATTGATTCATATAAATTCCCGGACCACTTGAATAAATACGCCAGCCTCCTTTAACTTCCACTTCTCCATTTTTAAGCTTATTAAAGTTCTCAGCTGCTTCATAACGAGTCTTGAAGTCTCCATCAGAACTACTGAAGTAAGCATTGCTTTGACGCAATTGAGCGTTAGGTACGACCTTTTTAATATTAATAGGGTTCACAATCGACAATGCATTCCAAGCTTCATTTCGTTTACCGATCTTCGCCATAGCTTCAGCAAACCGGATGTGAGCATGAACATATTGTAGCCCTACTTCCCTTCCAAAGTTCGCAGCTTGTTCAGCCCGTTTGAAATACGTGCTGACACCTCCTTCATAGCGTGCAGGTTCACTCATAAGACGTACACCATCTGGATAACTCAACTCCTTTTTAATCAATTGATAATGCTGTTCAGCTTCTTCAGGAGTGAACAGTTCAGCAATCATAGACTGCTGCATTGGTAATAAGCGATAATTTATGCCTGTTCTTGTATCAGTTGGATGAATCATAAGTTCAATTTTATTTGGATCTTCCATAAATACAAAACCAGGAATCACATCTGTTGAAAGCATATATTCTTTATAATCTGCTTCAAGAGATTGATACATTTCTTTCAACTTATCAGAAAATTCTTGATTGTATGAATTTAAAACTTCAGCTAACTGTTTCAACGATTGATACATCAATGCAACCGTCCAACTGCTGGCCATATGGCTCTTCAAACGAGAATCGTATGGCTGCAGTGTGTCATCCCAATCTCCATCCCCGTAACCAGGTAAATTCGTTCCCTCTAATAAATGGTTTTGGATGTAGTCGATCGCCTTAACAATATGTTCAAATACGGTAGCCGTTTGTTCGGTTTTATCAAACGTTTCGCGATTGGTATAAACGATTAGTTCATCTAAAAAGGCATAGTCATTTGAGGCCATTAGATAATCTCCCATCACTTTAAGCGGCCAGACAATAATATCACCATGACTTTCTTCCGCTTTCAAGTGAGTGTAACGATCAAACATAAACCATTGCGGCCAGTTTCCATCATCAGCGAATTGGTTCGCAAATAAAATCCGTAATATCTCTTTAATACTGGTATAATTTTGCGTCGCCATGAAATATTCTGTTGGACCTTGCATAACATCCCTGGTCCCCCAAGCAGCTCCACCATATTGTTCTAATCCATGAGGCACTAGATAATGAACCAGCATATTATGCGTATACCACCAAGCAAGTATATTTACCCTATCCAATGCCTGATTTTCAGAATCAATCGATAATTCAAAGCCATTCATCACTTTTCTAAAATGATGTGTATATTTTGTAACTTCCTCTTGAAAAGATCGTTTAATGAATTTACTGTTTTCATTTTCTAGACTGCCTTGAATCGCAACTGTAAAGTGAGAGGTTTCATTCATCTCCAATACAACTAACGGACTCACAGTCGCTGTTCCATTCTCCAAGAAAAAACGCTCATCCGTAAGTGAGAAATTCACATCTTCAATGGTCATAGTGTAATTCAATTCTGGATAAAGTTCAGACATAGTCGATTGCTTTTCAGAACAAAACTGTAGTTGATTTCCTTTTTTTGATAGCGAATAAGGCACTGTATTTTCAACTTCATTCATCGTTACTTGGTTAGTCAAAGCAAATCTGTACTCTTTACCTTTTTCACTTTCAACTTCTAAAAAGAGTTCAGGCCCTTCAATAGTTGTATAATTTCTAATTTTTAATACATCATCTTTAATTTTGTAGTACCACATGGCATAATTAAATCCCATTTCAAATGCACTTGGCATAGTTAAGAGAGAAAATACGCCTTCTATTTCTACATACAATCTTTGTCCAGCAGTTTTAGCAATGTTCAATCCATTCCGCACATTACTAATAAATTTATTATTAGATGTATTTCCCAAAACTACTTGAGAGTTGAAGACGCCATACATATATGCAGTTGTTGTCAACACAGGTTCATCAACGGATAATTGAGCACCACTAATTATAATATGTCCATGAGGCCGTTCCATCATTTCTTCTTTTTCTTTTAACACAATATGGGCTTTCTCTTGAGTGAAAAAGGATAATAATTTTCCTGATTCATATTCTTCTTCTAATCGTTCTGGAAAATAGCTTTCAATTTCTGTCTTTGAAAAAGTCTGAGTCTTTACGGGCTCTCCGATAGTAACGATTTTTTTTACTGTTTCTACATTTATAAACACATCTTCCGTTTGCCTAGCTTTTTCCCAAAATTCATGAATTGTTTTTAATGCTACTGGATCTGTAATGGATTCTGGATGATCAAAAGCTGCATAACCGTAAAACACAATGGACTCCTTCCCTTTTAGTTCAAGTTGTTCTGATTGTAACGCACTATAAGCCATTTCATACTGATAGACTTCATTTACTAAATGCTTTTGAGTCAAAATGGCAGGTTCGTTTGTTATTTTATAGCTTTTGCCAAAAAACTGAAAACCATCTGTTGAATAGCCAACTGTTTTGCTTAACGCACCTTGTTGCAGATAAGGATAATTGCCTCTACTTTGTGCTTGATTTTGACGGCTACAAATCGTATAGCCATTTTCTTCAGATTCAGTTACTACATGATCAAGATATTGAGAATTATAAGCCTCATTAGACTGAACTGTTCCTTTGTCAGCTACACCAAGATCTTGACCGTAAATAATATCTACGGTGACATTTTGACCTTCTACTTCAACTTCCCAAAACCAGGATTGACCGGTTAAAGAGAATGTAACGCTATAAGTAATGTTTTCCCAGATTCCGTTCCAACGAAGCTTATTTTCAGCTTGTGAAAGCTGGCTTGAAGATTGCAGCCCAATCAAGGGTGTACAAGTTATTTTTCCCGCTTCAAATTTACGCAAATATAAATTCATAATAGAATCATCTAGTGCTCCGAGATTTAACTGATTCAACATGATTCCATTTGCATTCAGTTCAAATAAATCACCACTCATTTTAAACTGAGCGGTTAATTCACCTTCATTCAAATTAATCAATTGATTTTTCGTCATATTATCCCTCATTTTTACTTATTTAGTTATTAATCTAATAGTTTCACTTTGTACATTCTCACTATCTGAACCCACCATGAGTTTAAATGCCCCACTGTCAGTTGAAAAAGTAAGATTTGGATGAACATAACCCAATTCTTTAGCTGTTACTGTAAAGCTTACTTCTTTTTCTTCTTGTGGATTTAAAGTGATTTTTTCAAATCCTTTTAGTTCCTTTACTGGTCTAACAACTTTTCCTACTTCATCTTGAACATATAGTTGAACAATTTCAGATCCAGTAATAATCCCTTCATTCTTAACTGTAACACTCACCGTTATACTATCCTCTTCAGTAAATGTTTCATGAGAAATTCTAAATGATTTGTATGAAAATGTTGTATAGCTCAAGCCAAAACCGAATGGGAATAAAGGAGAATTTTCAACATCTAAATATTTGGATAAATACTTTTCATCTTTGTTTTCTTCATTCATAGGTCTACCGGTTTTATCTTGATTGTAGTAAATCGGAACTTGTCCTATATTCCTTGGAAACGACATCGTTAATTTTCCAGAAGGATTTACTTCCCCAAATAATATATTTGCTAAAGCAATTCCGCCTTCTGTCCCAGGGAACCAAGCTTCTACTAAACCGTCTACATCATCAACTATATCGGATAAATCTAACGGACGACCATTAAATAAAGTTGCTACAACTGGTTTAGACAGTTTACGAACGGCTTTGACTAATTCAATTTGGTTGCCTGGCAAAGTGATTGATGTTCGACTAGCTGCCTCACCACTCATTTCAGAAGTTTCTCCAAGCGCAAGAACGATAACATCTACGTCTGCCAATTTCACATCAGCCGAATGACTTAGAATATCTGTTTCATCTATTACAATTAACTGTTCAAAAGGAACATGCTTTAGCATTCCCTCATAAAGCGAATGTGCTTCTGAAGTATCCCCTTTCCAAGACCATGACCCTAACAAATCATTTGTTTGACTGTTTGGTCCAATTAAGGCAACCTTCATGTCTTTTTTCAAAGGTAAAACTTGTTCGTTTTTTAGTAATACAATAGATTGTTCTGCACTAATTCTTGCAGTTTCACGATTTTCTAGACTAAAGACTTCTTGAACTTCTTTTTGCTCATCGGCTCCGCGATATGGATTTTCAAATAGCCCTAAGTCATTTTTCAGCTCTAAGATGCGTAAAACAGCTTCATCCAATTTTTGCTCATCTACTGTGCCACCTTCAATCAAACCTTGCAACTCACTTGAATAAGCAGCTGACATCATTTCCATGTCTACTCCAGCTTCAAAAGCTAGCGTTCCGGCTTCTTTCAAATTTTCTGCAACTCCATGTGCAATCAATTCACCGATTGCGCCCCAGTCTGAAATAAGTACACCATCAAATCCCATTTCTTTACGTAATACTTCATTCATTAGCCAACTATTTCCAGTAGCAGGTATACCATCCACTGTGTTAAAAGCTGTCATCACTAAACGGCTTCCTTCATCAATAGCTGCTTTGTATGCCGGTAGATAATTTTCACGTAATTGACGTTCTGACATGTTGACTGTGTTGTATTCTCTCCCTGCAATAGGAGCTCCATAAGCCGCAAAATGTTTCACACAAGCTGCTATCTTCGACAGATCATCCTTAAGGTTTGGTCCTTGATACCCTCGAACAAAAGCTCGTGCCATTTGTTGATTTAAATAAGCATCTTCTCCTGTTGACTCCATTACTCTTCCCCATCTTGCATCCCGCACTAAATCGACCATTGGTGAAAATGTCACATGCAATCCTGATACTGACGATTCTCTTGCAGCAATTGAAGCGGTTTGTTCGACTAACTTTGGATCCCAAGAGCTAGCAAGTCCTAAAGGGATAGGAAAAATAGTACGGTAACCATGCACAATATCTGCCATGAATAGTAACGGTATCCCTAATCGATTGGATTCTAAATGTGCTTGTTGAATCGCTTTTACTTGTTCAGCTCCCGATATCCCTAAAACTGAACCAACTGTCGTCATTTTTTCGGTTGTCAAATGCATATCGTTCATCGGTCCTGTAATTTCATTTTCTGTGGCATTATAAAAATCTGCTGATATTTGTATCATTTGACCTATTTTTTCCTCAATTGTCATTTCATTTATTAATGTTTTTAATTTTATTAATTCCATAATATCCTCCTTAGAATGCTGTTATTTTAGTCCTGATACATTAAAACCTTGTAAAATATATTTTTGGAAAGTTAAGAAAATAATGATGATGGGAACAACCATAAATGTTGCACCAGCCATTTGCAACGCATAGTTATTGCCGTATTGACCTTGAAGAAGTTGCAAACCAACAGAAAGTGTATAGTATTTTTCATCGTTGGCAATAATTAACGGCCACATAAATGAATTCCATCCAGCAATAAAGGTTAAAATACCTTGTACGGCTAGTATTGGTTTTGATAAAGGAATAATAATACGAGTGAAAATGTAAAATTCACTTGCTCCATCTAATCGAGCAGCTTCTAATAATTCATCAGAAATAGTTGACATAAATTGACGAAACAAGAAAATACCATATGCTCCTACTAATCCAGGCAATACGATCCCTGCTAAAGTATTAGTTAATCCTAATTTATTTAAGATCAAATAGACGGGAATCATAGTTACTTGTCCAGGTATCATCATAGTTGCCAATATCATAATAAAGAGACTATTTCTTCCTGTAAAACGATATTTTGCAAATCCATATCCTGCCATAGCATTTAGAAACATTCCACCAAAAGAGAAAGCTGTAATAATCAGTGTATTCTTTAAGTAAACTCCAAAATTCATTTTTTCGAATAAATCGATAAAATTTTGCAGTGTCCATTCTTTTGGTAGTATTCCTGATTCCATCGAAACGATTTCAGCATTTACTTTAAATGAAGAAAGTATCATCCAGATAAACGGCATAACCGCTATAATTCCACCTATGATGAGAATAATGCCAACAATCACTTTATTTATCTTTTGTGATTTCTTGTAAGAATTCATTTTTTATCTTCCTTTCTCTTATATTTCATTTTCGTTATTTTTTAATTGACCTCTAAGTTGAAATAGGGTTATAAGAATAATGACAACAAATAAAATCAATGATCCCGCTGCTGCATAACCAAATTCATTCAACTGGAACCCATTTCGATATAAGAAGAGTGAAATACTTGTGGTACTGTTTAATGGTCCACCTTCAGTCATAACGAACGGTTCTTCAAAGAATTGTAACCAGCCAATAACGGTTGTAACACTGACAAAGAAAATAGAAAATTTAAGCATTGGTACGGTGATGTAACGTAATTGATTCCATTTTGAAGCACCATCCAACTCAGCTGCTTCATAGTATTCTGGTGGAATACCCTGTAAAGCTGCTAAAAAAATCAACATATTAATACCCGTTCCTCTCCAAAGTGCCAAAACAATCAAAGAAAGTTTTGCTACACTTGGATCTAACAACCAAGAAACTGGAGCTATTCCAACCAAATCTAAAATTTGATTAAACAGCCCTATTGCAATATTTGGATTATACAAAAAGGTCCACACAACAGAAACTGCGACAATATTGGTTATAGAAGGAGAATAAAAAATTAATCTCATAAAAGAAAAAAACTTTCCATCACCAACATTGATTAAAATTGCCAGTCCTAACGAGATCATTACGACTAAAGGAACTCCAATAACAACATAATACAAAGTATTTCCTGCAGCTTTAATAAAAATTGGATCAGCCAAAATATTTTTATAGTTATCTATTCCAATGAAACTAACTCTTGACCAATCTGCTAATCCAGCTAAACTCAAGTCTGTAAAGCTAATAAACAAAGCAATAAAAATTGGTAGAATAGAAAAAATCAAAAGCAAAATAATTGCAGGTGAAATAAAAAAATAAGGAGCTTTCTTATTTGCCGATTTCATAACATTCTTCATCCTTTCTAAAACTAACTGAGAGTACTTCAAAACTATTTGACGTCATTTTGTATGCTCATATCAACAAAAATCCAGAAAAATAAATCAAGAACTGAATCGTTTTGATTATTTTTCTGAACTTCTTCAACGAACAATTCCTACAAATTTCTTATTTATTGAATAAAACCCTCTGTTTCGGTATTGAGTTCACTCATTTTCTCTTGAATATCTGCTCCGCCTAGATAAATTTCTTCCCAATCTTCTAAATAACTTGCAGAAATCCGCTCAAATTCTGGAATTAAAGGCATAGACTCAGAGTTCTCAAGTTGTTTACCAAATGTTGCAATTATTGGATCTGCTAAAGCTTCATCTTCCCAAGCAGCAGTTGCAGATGGCAAAGAGTTAGACGTTTCAAAGAATGCCAATTGATTTTCTGGACGAGATAAGAATTCAATCAAAGCAATAGAGTTTTCTTCATTTTCTGTTCCATTGAAGACAGCTAAATTAGCTCCACCAGTATTTGAAAGATTATTTTCAGAACCGGACGGCAATACTGCTGTTGCCCATTTCCCTTCAATGTCCGTTGTGCTGTCGTTGATAGCATTGATCATCCAAGGTCCACTGATAAACATAGGCACAATTCCTTCTCCACCAAAAGTTTGAGAAATATCTAAACCTAAGTCTTGTTTAGGAGAAGATCCATTTTGCATAAACGTATTTAAGTAATCAACCGTTTCTACAAAAGGTGCTTCACTAAAATCTGGGTTTCCATCTTTGTCAAACAATTCTGATCCATTTTGACGAGCAAACATAAATGCAAATGATGGATCATTCGATTCAACTTGAAAACCATAC
This sequence comes from Carnobacterium sp. 17-4, assembly GCF_000195575.1. Taxonomy (NCBI): domain Bacteria; kingdom Bacillati; phylum Bacillota; class Bacilli; order Lactobacillales; family Carnobacteriaceae; genus Carnobacterium; species Carnobacterium sp. 17-4. The sequence continues at coordinate 1,502,304 of NC_015391.1, forward strand.
ATATCATCGCCTCGTTCAGATAATTTAACAGCTGCATCTTCTAATTCTTCCCAATTTTTTGGAGCTTCAGAATAGCCGACTTCTTCTAATAAGTCTGTTCGGTAATAAAGGGCTCTTGTTTCTGTATACCAAGGTACCCCATAGTAAGCATCATCAAATTTAGTTGTAGCAACTGATCCATCAAAAAAGTTTTCTGATTTCATTGAATCTTCTGATTCAATATACGAAGAAATATCTTGTAATGCACCTGCATCAACAAATTCGGCCATCCATGTTGTTCCCATTTGAACAACATCTGGACCGTCTCCTGAAGCTACTGCAGTTAATAATTTATCATGGGAACTAGACCAAGGAATACTTTGAACATCTACTGTGATACCAGTTTCTTCAGTAAAATCATCTAAAATTGGTTGAATATGTTCATTTCCATCCCCCATGTACCAAAAAGTTACCGAATCACTTGATGCACCGTCCTCCGTTTCGTTACTATCACTTGAACAAGCCATCAATAAACTAGCTGAAAGTAATGTTAAAGCTCCAAAAGCTGTCTTTTTATACCATTTTTTCATTCTTCTATTCCTCCCTACTTTTAGTTGGTGAAACGTTTCTATAAATAATATAAATCTAAAATCGATAAAATGCAAGCGTTTTATCGAAACGTTTTTATTTTATCGAATTTGACTAATTTTTATGGTTTATTTTCCTCTATATCTTTTTTTAAACTTTACGAGTAAACTGTAATTAATAAGTCTATTGAATAGGCTTACATTTCCGCTTATGATTTAATATTACCAGCCAGTAAAGATTCCAGGAAAATGAGGGATAGGTATGCGTAAAGTGTTAGATGCAAGTGAACGTAGAAAATTAGAAGTAATCGAGCATCTTTATTTTACTGAAAGTTGGGTCACTCTAAAAGAACTTGCACTAAAGACAGTTAGTTCTGAAAGAATTTTAAAACAAGATATGCTTCAACTACGTGAATATTACACTAAAGAAGTATTACAGACTTCTCATCTTGGTGTTCGATTAGTTTTACCACCGTATAAAGATTGCGATGATCTTTATCGGTATTTTTTATCAAACAGCCTAGCGTTTAATTTTATAGAAATGCTAATTTATGATGAAACAAAAACAGTTTTTGAATTAGCTGAAGAATTATACGTAAGCCCATCCACATTATTTCGCCTGATAAAAAAGCTCAATATATCATTAACTGATTACTACGTCCAAGTACAGACAAATCCTTGTAAGTTGATTAGTGAAACTGAAGAAAGTATCCGTTATTTTTATATAAGTTATTTTTCGGAGCGGTACAATAATCTTGAATGGCCATTTAAAACTATTAATCAAAATTTTTTTGAACAACTTCTGATTTTCATTGCAAAAACCAATAATATTCCAGTAAATTTCGCTGATTTTAAACGTTTAAAGCTTTGGACAGCTGTTCCCTATTTACGAGTTAAACAAGGACATCAGGTATCTGTAATGTCTTCTAACTATTCCAAAATGATTCCAGATTTCTCAAATTTCCAACCTTTAACAGGATTAATTGAGAAAAAATTAGCTATTACTCTGGATAAAAATTTTATTGAACAAGTCTTTTCAATTTTTATTAATAATGATTTTAAGTTTAGCTATGAATCTTTAATAGAAGATACTAAAATCAATCCTGCTGTTAAAGAACGAGTCTCTTATCATACCACCTTGTTACATAACTTATCAAATCAAATTGGAATACCCATACCTAACCAGCAACACTTATTGAAAGAGATGTTTAACATTTCGCATTTTGTTTTCAAGTCAAAAGAAGGACAATATCCGCTTCCTTATATTTTATTTAATTCAAAAAAGTATTTTGTCCAATCGATGGAAGAATTGTTTCCTGATTTTATAACATTAGCTTTTTCGAATTTAAAAAAATATGAAAAGAAAACAAATGAACATTACAGCGAAACTGCTAGGTATGAAATTATCTATACTTTACTTATACATTGGGATCACTTGATACCAGAACTTTATAATCAAAAAGATAAAGTTCGATTATTGATCGTAAGTGATTTTGATGTTGAGCATGCTAAGATGATTCAAGATCTATTGCATCGTTATTTAAAACATGAACTTACTACTACTATATACACCGATCCTATTTTTTCATTGAAACGACTCAATAACTATGCTTATGATATTTTAATCACTACTTTTACACTTCCTTTTGATGGTAAAATAATTGACCAGAGTTGTATTTGCATCCGAAATGTTCCAACGAAGCGCAATATCATAGATATTGCTCAAGCAATTGAAAACCAATACAAACTAAAAAAACACCCTTTGAAAAGTATATTGCAGAAATTTATTCAGTTATAAATCGTGCTCTAAAAAATATAGTTTGAATACAAAAAGGGTTTGAGACAATTAAAATGTCCCAAACCCTTTTTTGTGTACTCTTTATTATTCACTTTTAACTAATTCTAAAGGTGAAGCAATATACTCTTCAATTGTTTCGCCAGCAAAGTAATCAAACGCTGCTTGCATCGCTAATTTACCCATTTCACTAGGTTGTTGAGCTACAGTTGCACTCAAGGTACCTGCTTCTACTGCTTTGATTCCATCTTCTGTTCCATCAAAGCCTACAACTTGTATTTCTCCGGTTTTTCCTGCAGATTGAATGGCTTCAATTGCACCTAGTGCCATCTCATCGTTTTGTGCAAAAACAGCTTGAATGTCTGGATTAGCTTGTAACATATTTTCCATAACGGTTAACCCTTCTGCACGGTCAAAGTTTGCAGTTTGACTATCAACAACATTTAATGACCCTTCAGCTATATTCGTAAATCCTTCTCCACGCTCTCTAGTAGCTGAAGCCCCAGGTACACCTTCTAATTGAACCGTATTTGCGTCTGTTCCTGAGATCTCTTCAATGTATTTAGCAGCCATTTCGCCACCTTCAACGTTGTCAGAAGCTACTAATGTAATAACTTCTCCGCCATCACTTGAACGATCTATCGTGATGACTGGAATTCCAGCAGCATTTGCGGACTCAACAGCAGGTGTGATCGCAGCTGAATCTACTGGATTGATCAATAAGATGTCTACTCCTTGTTGGATCAAGTCATCAATATCATTGGTTTGTTTAGCTGTGTCATCTTGAGCATCGACACTTTTTACGGTTGTGTCTTGCTCATCAGCCAAATCCGTAATCCCTTGTTCTAGTGAAACAAAAAACGGATTATTCAATGTAGAGATTGAAACACCAACGACTAATTCTGAGGATTCTTTTTCTTCAACAGGACCGCTTTCAGTATTGTTTTCGCCTTCCAAAGTTGCTGCACCACACCCTGCTAAAAATAACGTTGCTACTGTTGCTAAACCGACTAATTTTTTCATCTTTGTAATTCCTCCTATTTTTTGTTTTTTCTATCTAATAATACTGCGATAATGATGACAATACCCTTAACGACTTGTTGGTAAAAACTTGATATCCCTAATAAATTCATACCATTATTCAATGTTCCGATAATCAAAGCCCCAATTAAGGTCCCAACTAATCTTCCGCGTCCGCCAGATAAACTTGTTCCGCCTAACACGACAGATGCAATGGCATCCATTTCATAAGACGTACCAGCAGTCGGTTGTGCAGAATCCAGTCTAGATGTGATGATGATACCAGCTAGTGCAGCCATCAAACCAGATAAAGCGTAGATACCTGTTTTGATTCGATCGTTTTTGATACCCGCAATAAATGAAGCTTTCTCGTTCCCTCCTATCGCAAATGTTTTTCTACCAAAAGTCATTTTGTGTAACAGGATATACAGTAAGATAAAACTAATGATCATCAATACGACTGGGAATGGGATGCCGAAAAAATATCCGCGGCCAACAAATTTGAAAATAAAACTATCGCCAATACCCGTAATTGGATTTCCATCTGTATAAACCAGTGTCAATCCACGATAAATCGTCATTGTTGCTAAAGTTGCAATAAATGGAGCCATTTTTCCTTTAGTGATCAATAAGCCGTTAACAGCTCCAAATACCGTTCCAACTACCAAACTTAAGATCATCGCAAGTATTGGATCCATACCAGCTGCTATTGTGCCTGCCATTAAAGCACTGCTTAATGCTAACGTTGATCCAACAGATAAATCGATTCCACCTGTAATAATGACAAATGTCATCCCAAAAGCAATTAACGCATTCGTTGAAACTTGTCTTAATAGGTTCAATAGATTAGTTGGTGCAATAAAACTTGGATTTACAATCGTTACTAATACCACTAATACGATTAATGCAAGGAATGGTCCAAGTTTTCCAATATAATTTTTTGGAGTTCCCGTTTTCTTTTCTTTTTTTTCTACATTTGCTTCTACCATGTTAGTACCCTCCCGTAGCGAGTTTCATTATTTTTTCTTCTGTTGCTTCAGCTTTAGTTAATTCCCCTGCGATATGACCTTCATGGATTACAATCACTCGGTCACTAACTCCTAAAATTTCTGGCAAGTCACTTGATACCATAATGATGGCTACACCTCTATCCGCTAATTCATTCATTAATTGATAGATCTCCCGTTTCGCTCCCACATCCACACCACGAGTCGGTTCATCCAAAATCAATACTTTTGATCCAATGCCAATCCATTTAGCTAAGACAACTTTTTGCTGGTTCCCACCAGATAAACTGGAAACGCTATCAAATTGATCCTCTGCTTTAACATGTAGACGTTCCATCAATAATTTGGCAAAATCGGTTTCTGCATGTGTATCAATTAGTCCTTTTTTACTAAATCCATCAATCGATGGTAGACTGATATTGTCTCGAATCGAATAATCTAAGATTAACCCTTCTTCTTTTCGATTTTCTGTTAAAAAGCCGATCCCTTTTTGGATTGCCATACTTGGATTTTTAATCGTGATTTTTTCTCCTTCAAGATAAATTTCTCCTTGATCCAATTCATCAATTCCGAACAAGCTACGCATGATTTCGGTTCTTCCGGCACCCATCAAACCTGAAAATCCTACAATTTCACCAGATTTCACTGTAAATGAAATGTTTTCAAAACGATTTTCTTGTGTTAATCCTTTTGTTTCAAATACAGTATTTCCAATTTTGGAGTGTTTCTTTGGATAGTAATCTTCTAAGTCACGTCCAACCATTTTACGTACAACTTCATCATTTGTGGTTTCTTTGGTCAAGGTTGTATCAATCGATACGCCATCTCTCATAACGGTAATGCGATCACTGATTTTAAAGATTTCTTCCATTCGATGTGAGATATAAATAATAGCTACTTTTTTTTGTTTCAACGTTGCAATAATTTTGAACAATACATCAATTTCTCTTTCCGTTAACGCTGCTGTTGGTTCATCCATAATAATGACTTGAGCATTTGTCATCAATGATTTGGCAATTTCAATCATTTGTTGTTGGCCTACTGAAAGTTGTTTAACATCTGCATTCAAATCAATATGGACCCCTAAATCATTAAATGTAGCTTCCGCAAGACTGCGCATCTCTTTTGTTTTAATCCAACCCATTTTGTTCTTAAGTTCTTTCCCAATAAATAAGTTTTCCAGTACCGTCATTTCCGGCCAAGTATTCATTTCTTGGTGAATAAAACTTACCCCATGTTCTTCTGCTTCTTTTGGATTATCGAAATATTTTTTTTCTTCATTGATACTAATTTCACCAGCATCTGATTTGTGCAGTCCCGTTAAGATATTCATCAATGTCGATTTTCCGGCTCCGTTTTCACCCATTAAAGCATGAACTTCACCAGCATGAATATCGAAGTCTACTCCTTTGAGGACAGAATTGCTGCCAAAACTTTTTCTAATGCCTGTCATTTTCACTTCCATCTGACACACCTCCTAAAATAAAACACCTGATTGCAATATTATGTTGGAATAGGGTGTTGCTTCTCCAGTTCGAATAACGACTTTTACCTCTTTCAACTGTTCTTTAAACGCTTCATGACTCACATAGGTTACTTGTTCATCTTCTACTAATGTTGCTTTTATATCCGCTAACTGTGTGGCATTTTGTTCTTTGATCTCCTCAGCTAAAACCACTTTTTCAACTTTCATATCGCTTAAAACGACTTTTAAAACCGATAGAAAAGAAGGTTCAGATAATGTCAAAGCTAAATCTATTTTTTTCACGCCATCTGGTACAGGTAACCCTGCATCACCAATCGCGATTTTATCTGTGTGTCCCAAATCGGATAAGACTTTTGCTATGTCACTATTTAATATTCCATTCTTTTTCATAGTTCTCACTCTCTTTCATTTCTGCTAGCGTAGGCATTCCGCCTTGAGCGCCAAATTTTTGGATTGATAATGAAGCAGCTAAGTTCCCAAAACGAATACTGGAGTCCATATCTAAACCAGCCGTAAGGGCTACAGCAAATGCTCCGTTAAAGGTATCTCCTGCACCTGTTGTATCTGTTGTATCTATCGGGGCTACCGAGTAAGAAGAAACCTGCTTCTCACTTATTCCATCATGATAGTAAACACCTTTAGAACCCATAGTCACAATCAATTGATTCGGGTAGTGAGCTAAACCTTCCGACAAGGTCATATCCGGGAATAACAACTTGAACTCACTTTCGTTTGGAGTCAAATAGGTAGCCTTTTCTAGAATACTTTGGCTGACAAATCTAGCAGGAGCCGGATTATAAATGACTTTAACATTTTGAGCAAAACAGTCCTCAATAATTTGTTCAACAACTTCTTGTGGCAATTCATTTTGTACTACCACGATGTCGCTTGTTTGGATCAACTCATTTAATTTCTCGATTCTGTTTGTATCAATCACATTATTTGCTCCTGGAACATAGACAATGCAATTGTCTCCATCCACAATTGTGATATGAGCTGATCCAGATGGAACTTGTGTAACGGGTTCCACAAAATCTACATGAATGCTATTTTCTGTTAGATTCTGAATCAATTCTTTTCCAAATAAATCTGTACCAACGGTCCCAGCCATATAGACGTCTCCGCCTAATCGAGCACTTGCTACGGCTTGGTTAGCCCCTTTCCCACCAAATGTTGTACTGAAATCATTGCCGGTAATGGTTTCTCCGACTTCTGGTCTTTTATTAGCTGTCACTACAAAATCTGTAGAGATACTGCCAATTACGGTAATTTTACTCATTTTCATCCTTCTTTCTAACTGATTCTCTAATTTTTAACGTTACGGGCAATTGAATACGGCTATTTTCAACGAATCCTTTTTCAAAAATATCACACAACAACTCTGCACCCTTATATCCGATTTCATAAGCCGGTTGAGCAATAGTCGCTAAGCCTGGGTAAACCATTCTGCTAAACGGCATATCATCATAGCCAATGATTTGAAAATCTTCTGGAATGCGGCGACCTCTTTTAAGTGCTTCTTTCATAACTGCCATTGCATAGACATCATTTGAAGCAATCACACTATCCGCATTTGGAAATTTTTCAAAAAACTGTTCTGCCGTTTCCTCTGCTACTTCTAATTTAAAACTAGTCGTTTGGAACAATTGATAGTCTAAGTGACTTTCTTGCAATACTTTTTGATTTCCAGCTAACCGAACAGCTGAACTTGGCACTTCTTTCGGTCCCACCATAACGACAATTTCTTTTGGGCTTCTGGCTACAATCGCTTCAGCAGCCATCATTCCACCTGTATAATCATCTGAATGAACAGCAAAATCGTGATTGCTTTTCACTCGGTCTAATAAAACAAATGGCATATTTGGGAAATCTTTTGTGTTGCCTTGAACAGCTGAGATGACTCCAGCAATGTTATTTTGCGAAAAAATTTTCAAATAATCTTTTTCTTTTTCAAGATCCTCTTCCACATTTCCCAATAACAAGCTATAGCCTCGTTGATTCACACCGTCTTCTACTCCTTTAGCCATCAAAGGAAAAAAAGGATTTGCGATGTCCGGCAACAATAAGCCAATCAGTTTTGATTTTTTTTGATAGAGTGATCTTGCCACCTCATTAGGATAAAAGTTTAATTCTTTTACGGCTGCCTCTACTTTTTTTCGAGCGTCTTTACTGACATAGCCACTATTGTTTAATGCTCTAGATACAGTAGCTACCGATACACCTGCTAATTTTGCGACTTCCTTTATCGTTGTCATGTTATCCCTCGCTCTTTTAAAAGTTTATGTGGAACCGATTACACATGAATCTTACCATCATTTAAAAATACATGCAAGCGTTTTCCTGAAGTTTTTTATTTAAGTTATAGCATCATTAACCATCGCTCTATTATTTTAGACAAACTAACCCCTATTTTGCAATCATTTATCCCATTTCCTTAATTATTGGACAAATAAATTACTTTTTAAAATTATTTGTCCATTTCCATCAATCGTACCATTAATATACATTGCTCTCCAAAAAAAAATAGGCATTCAATTGAATGCCTATAACCAATACTCATTTATCTGTTTACATACCTTAAAATGACGATCCCTTTATCCACCATGTATTCTTCCAGCTTTAACTCAATTGGTGGATACCCGCCATAAAACAACGGACGGCCTGCTCCTAGAATAACTGGGATCAGCCCAATAATATACTCATCAATACATTCTGCTTGTAAAAAGGTATTGATGAGCTTGCCGCCACCAAATAGCATAATGTCTTTACCGGGCTTTAGTTGCTCTTCTTTGATGACCTCAATGATGTCTTCGCCACAAAACTTAATGTTATCATAATCAGTTATTGTCGAATGGGTAGCTACATAAACAGTTTTAGATGTGAATTCCAGGTGCATATCTTGCTCATAACACCTTTTCCCCATTACTACAATATCAATATCTTCTAACAACGTTTCATAATTGTATTGATTGTCTGTATTTAATGTATTATCCTCATATCCTTTAATCCATTCAAAGCTGCCATCTTCATTGGCGATAAATCCATCTAAACTCATTGCTAAGTTCATAATAATCCGTCTCATCCTATCTTCTCCTTTAACAAAACCGCCAATATTTTTATAAAATTGGCGGTTCATTAATACCCTTCATAGGCTTTTTTCAATTCGGCAATATTCATTTTTTTCATTGGAAGAAAGGCTTGTGTCACACGATCCAATTGTACACGGTCTTTTGTATTCATCATGTCATTCATGATCGTAGGCGAAATTTGCCATGAGAATCCGAACTTATCTTTCAACCAGCCACATTGCTCAGCTTCAGGCACAAAAGATAGCTTTTCCCAAAAGTAATCAATTTCTTCTTGTGTATCGCAATTTACTAGAAAAGAGATGGCTTCAGAAAACTTAAATCCAGGTGTCATAGCACTATCCATCGCTACAAAATTTTGCCCTTCTAGATTAAACGTTCCATGCATTACCTTTCCACCCTGACCTTGCTCATCATCCTCACCATAATAACTCAACCCGTCAATGACAGCATTAGCAAATACTGAAGTATAAAATTCCATTGCCTCTTTTGCTTTGCCATACTGTTCATCTGTAAATAACATAGTTGGAGTGATTTTTTGTGAAATCATTTGATCGGGTAAATACATAATTTGCCAAGAAAGACCATACTTATCTTCTGTCCACCCATATTTTTCACTAAATGGATAAGCATCAAGTGGCATCAGTACGGAACCACCCTTGGATAATTGTTTCCATAAATGATCTACTTCCGCTAAAGTTTTACAAACGACTTGTAAAGAAACAGATGGATTCAACTTAAATGTTGGACCAGCTGAAATAGACATAAAAGTTTGGTCAGCCAGAGTGAATACAATACTGTCTGCAGATCCAGAAGGAGTGTCATTAAGAGTTACCACACTGTCAATAGAAGAATGATCAAATAAGTTTGTGTAAAATTCTGCTGCTTCAAGAGCCTCTTTATCATACCAAAGATGCGTAACAATTTTTTGCATGGGTATACCTCCTTATTGCTTTTGTTTAGTTGAGTATACGTCACACAAATAGATTTGTAAAAGCATCTTGACTGTCATTTTCTTATCTTTAAATCATTCTATTTTTAAGTGATCAAGGTACGATTGGTCGATTTAAAATAAAATTTAATTAATGTGAGCACAATGAATCTTAGTTCGTTTAACTCAAAGTCACATTCGGTTTGAGCTGATACAACGAGCCTTAGTTCGTTTAACTCAAAGTCACTTTTCATTTGAGTCGATGCAACGAGCTTTAGTTTGACTAACTCAGAATCGTATTCCAAATGAATCCCCCAAATTTAAGTAGCAATTCCAAAGAAAAATAACTTTTTACCACGCTGGAACAAGAGCTCCTTTAAACTCCTCTTCAATAAACTGCTTGATTTCGTCTGTTTGATAATAGGCAACAAATTGTGCAATGGCTTCGTCATCTTTATCCTCTGTACGGGAAACAATGTAATTGGCTTGTTCTAAGTTATCGATATTCTCCATAAATATTCCGGATTCTTTTGGATTTAGTCCAGCATCTAAAGCGAAATTTGAATTGATACCTGCAGCACCCAAATCTTGCAATTGAGCTGGCAACTGCGCGGCCTCAGATGTAATAAAATCTAAGTTCAATGAATTTTCTACGATATCGCTACTGGTGACTTCTTGTCCAGAGCCTTCTGGTAAAGTAATCAACCCAGCTTCTTCAAATAATTGCAGTGCACGCCCTTCTTGAGTCGGCGAATTCGGGATTCCAATCGTATCCCCTTCTTTAATTTCACTTACATCATCATAAACTTCTGAGTAAATCCCCATTGGAATAGAAATCGTTGGTTCTATTTTTGCCAAATCATATCCACTTTCTTCTACAACTGTATCTAGAAAGGTACCTGTTTGAAAAGAGTTGATATCTAATTCGCCTTCCACTAGAGCTGTATTAGGTTGAACAAAGTCCGAGAATGAAATGACCTTAATTTCAAGTCCATCTTCTGCTGCCAATTTTTTGACTTCATTTACGATATCTTCATGTGGGCCAGCTGTTACGCCAACAGTTAATACGCCATCACTCAACAATCCTTCTTCTGCTGAATCAGCCTTATTTCCACCGCATCCCGCTAAAATAGCTCCAATAGCTACTGTTGTTAATAATCCCGCTTTTAATTTCATTTTATTTTCCCCCTATTAATGACTAAATAATTTTTCTGACCTTACGACGTTAAATGGTGCTAACCGAGCGATTCTTTTTGCGGCTTCTAGAATCCGGTCATCCGATTGTGATAATCCAATCCGAACATATCCTTCTCCTAGTGAGCCGAACCCATTTCCGACAGCAACAATTACATGCGCTTCATTCAACAAGACATCAAAAAATGTTTCTGACGTGAATTCTTTTGGTATTTTGATCCATACATAAAATGATCCTTGTGGTTTATGTATCTCTAATCCTGTATCTTTCAATTCAAAAAGAAATCGATCTCTACGGCTTTCGTAAATGGACACCAATTCTTTTACAGATGATTGATCACTGGTTAATGCTTTAGCTGCTGCTTTTTGAATTCCTCCATATAAACTGACACTTGTATGATCCTGCATAATATTTAAACTTTCGATAACGGATGGATTCCCGACTGCAAATCCAATGCGCCATCCTGCCATATTATGTGATTTCGACAACGTGAAGAATTCAACTCCTACATCTTTTGCTCCCGAAGTCTGTAAAAAAACTTAACGGTTTTTGACCATCAAATACAAGCGCTCCATATGCAGCATCATGTACTACACAAATTTGATTCTTTTTAGCAAATGCAACCGTCTCTGAAAAAAATTCTGGTGTCGCAATTGCTGCTGTGGGATTATTTGGGTAATTTAGAAAAAGCAATTTTGCTTCAGCAGCAACACTCGGATCAACCAAATCATACTCAGGTAAATAATCATTACTGGCTAACAAGGGTAACGAAGCTATTTTTGCATTTGCCAAAGCAATTCCTGATAAGTAATCTGGGTAAGAAGGATTCGGCAGTAAAACCGTATCACCTTCATTCAGTAAGCATTGGCTGATTTCGACGATTCCCGCTTTGGATCCATGTAAGACCGCTACTTCAGTATCTGGATCCACATATATCCCGTATTCACATAAGTAATACTCAGCAACAGCTTTTCTCAAATAATCGTACCCCCTATAAGGTCCATACTGATTATTTTGTGGATCATCTGCTGCAGATTTCAGTTCTTCTATAATAAATTTAGGCGTTGGCAAATCAGGATTTCCAATACCTAAATCAATCACATCGTATCCTTGTTCAATCAGTTTAGTAGCTTTCGCTCGCAAATGAGAAAAGAACTGCTCCGGAAGCCGTTTGAGTGTTGCTGACGGCTCAAATAGTGTCATAAAAATTCCTCCCAATTAATTTTCTATACGGTTGTTACTAAGTAATTTTCTAGTGAACGTATACCGTGTTGGATCACTTCTTTGGATACTTTGTATTGAGATTGCAAAAGAATAGCATCGCCTGCTACTTTAGCGGCAACTTCAGCCAACTGTTCATCAGTCAAATAACTCAAATTTAAATCAGCTAAAGTTTTTGGAAGATTCAACGATTCATAAAAAGCAGACAGTCGATCAATTTCTGCCCAGTTTTCCTCAATCGCAAGTTGAACCATTATGCCATAACCGACTTTTTCTCCATGTAGAAATGTGTGTGTTTCTGGAAAAGCCGTCAGTTTATCATGAACCGCATGTGCAACTGTTGAACGTGAATACCCATCTCCTAAACCACCTACCAATCCGCTGACTGCGATGATGGTCTCACTCACTTGAATAAAAGCGGGAGTCAGTGTTTGATTTTGGATATCGGTCACAGCTTGCAAACCATAGTTGACAATGCTGTCTCGGCAATTCGAAGCTGCTGCACGAGACAATAGAAGCAAAGCATTCGTTTGGTATTCTGGTCTGGATAAGACAAGATCCGATTCATACCATTTAGCCAGTGTATCGGCAATTCCTGCTACAAAGTAATCGACCGGTGCATCCAACAATAGGTTGGGCTCAATAACTAATGTATTTACTTGTTTCGTATGGATAACAAAACCTAGACACACACCTTCAGTAGTATACATTACACTTAGAGGAGTCCAGGGAGCACAATTGCTAGCTAGTGTTGGAATGAGAACCGATTCAACCCCAGGGGATTTAGCTGCGGCATATTTGACAGCATCCATCAGTTTTCCGCCACCTACCCCAATGACCGCCTCCACTTGTGTTTGACCTATGATTCCCACAATACGGTCAACTTCTTCATGGGTACATTCACCGTTAAATAGTGCAAATTCCAATGTAATTTCACTATCCATCAGCTGAGTTAAATAATTTTTCGCTTTATCCCACGAATCTGTTCCATGAATGATCAGGACTTTCGTGATGCCTCGTACACTCAACTTTTCGGTTAAAGAATTCAATACCCCTACTCTGCATTCATATTCTTGTGGACCTGTTCTGGCAATTAATGACATATGCTATTCCTCCATTTTTAGTTTTATCAACAACAAAAAACCGTCCTTGCACAAAAAATATTTGTGCAAGGACGGAAAGATTCACTCTCTCGTGTTACCACCTTGTTTTATAAAAGCTTTACAACTTTTACCTTAACCAGTACGTTTAATTCCAGAAGAACCTTATCATACTGTGACACTCTAACGGGTGCCGACCGGAATAATCTGAAATTTAACAACCTTCGATTAAACCACTCCAAGACCATCTTCCATTTTACTTCTACCGCCTTTTTCCACCATTAGAGGCTCTCTATAAGTTTCGCATAAAATGTACTCTTCTCTTCATCGTGTGTATATGTATAGTTAATAAAAAGATATATCTAATCGTTTTATAACCAAAATATAATTTAACTCACTATAACAGTCTCTTATTTTTTTGTCAATAATCTGCTTTAACAAATTGAGTTATCTATCGAAGTCAAAATAGCTATAAATCGAACCCTTAGTTTGAATTCCTCAAAATAATTGGCAAAAGATTAAAGTGAAATAATTAAAAAACGATAATAATTTAATTAGAATAATTGATTAGGTACTGTTTATCGATTTGGTAACGTTTACAATTAAGTCATACTACGTTTTCATCAAATTGACACATGGAATGGGGCTAGCAGGATGAAAGAAGATTTTTACGATAATCAACACAAAGAATATTACAAAAATTTAAGAACAACCTATTACCAATTTAATAAAAAAATAGCGCCAACTGATTATACATCTCTTCATAGCGAAAAAGGTGACTCGCATTACTATTATGAAACGTCATTTACTCGAATACCGATCAAGCCTTTGTTGATTACAGACACGACTCTTTCCACCTTGTTAGCCATGAGTTTTGAACACTCTCATATTTTGTTAAATGAAAATACCTATTACATAAAAGATATTCGTGATGTTAAAGACACTATATTTAATACCATTGTTTTCCAATTAGGAACTCCACCTTTAAAAACAAAGGAACATTCTCGTACCATTATGAACCGTTACTTCAGTAAACGTCCGTTAAATTACCAAACCGTTCAATCGATTGGTAAAAGTCTAGGGTTTCATCACCGCTGTCCATTTGTCTCAGGCTATCAAATATTTGTACCTGAGAAAGGCTCATCCAACGACTCTACCAGCTGGTACGGGCTCCATCATGCGCTCGATGCCGTGGAAGATAAAAAAGGAAATAGTATGCAAGTATATTTTCGAGACGGTCACGAATTGAAGCTTTTTATTTCAGCTCGTAGCTTTAACGAACAAGTAGAGAGATCCGCTAAACTTTCTTTTCTTCAGCAAAATGTGATTGATGAACTCGTTGGACTTTTGCACTTTTCCCACACACCTCATTTTACTGATGAGCTAAATATTGTGCAAAGACGTGTACAATCTTCTACTTTCCTATCCGTACTTTCTCCAATAGAAACACTCATCAATTATTTAACCATCTACCGTGCAAATGAATCGCTGGAAACGATTCTCGGAGAAGGGAACCCCTATATTGATGAGATTAGAGAAGATTTTTCTCTAAGTTTAAAATTTAAACCAACCTATTTTCATGACTAAAACGAACAGCTGATGCGATTGTTTTTGATTCGCATCAGCTGTTTTTATGGTTCAAAGTTCTATTAGTCTTTTAAGATAAGCAAAAAATGCGCTAACTTTTCAGCTACTCTCTTTTTCCATTGATAGACTGTTTTCCGACTAACTCCTTGCTTTTTAGCAATTTCCGTAACCGATAAACGAGTGACTACTGTGTCTAATAAATAAGCTTGTTCATTTTTAGTCAGCAATGGTAACATTTCTTTCAATAAATCCATCTCTTGATACACTTGTTCAAAGGGCAATTGAGTGTCTGGCTGCTGTTTAACCAAGTCTTCTGGCCAAGGCATTTCACTTTCCCATTTTCGTTGTTGTTTCCTTAACAAGTCCAACATTTTCCAACGAACCTTAGTGTATGCAAAACCAGTAAATTGATACAGATATTCTTCCTGCTCTAAGTCTTTCGGAAACATTTCGTATGCTTCTACCAATTTCAGCAAGCCTTGTTGCACAAAATCATCGTAGTCTGAATGATTGCGGCTCACACCTAATTTCTTCAATACCCCATGGACGATTCCTGAATGCTGATCAAAAAATGCTTTTTCCATTTCTTCACTTAGTTTCCTTATCATTTGTTTCAAATCCTTTATTGTGGTGTTACAAGGCCTTGTACTCTTAAAGCATAAGGTCTACTTATAAAACCGACAAGAAACCAAACTAGACTAAAAAGCTTCCAAAATCTCTTATTAAAGAGACTTTGAAAGCCATTGCTACTCTTTTAAAATTTAAATATAAATCCATTGATAATGACAAAAGCAGCCAGCACAATAAATAAGGAACTGTTAGAAAATGCAGCTGCTTCATTTTTTTCGTCCGTTACAGTTTCTTCTGTAATTGAAGATGCATCTATCGCTTGAGCAGACTCTTTGGTTGATACTTGATTTTCATTTTGAGTACTAGTCGCAATCGCTTTTTTTTGTACATCTTTTAGCTCTACTGTCATTTCTTCCTTACTAACTTCTGTTTTAGATTCTGCTAAACTTGTCTCGACTTCTTTTTCTGATGTATTACTTTCTTCTTCATGTAGTATAGGCATCTCTGCATCAATTGTATCCGGTTCTTCTTCGGTCAACTGTTCTTCTATAGTGAAATTCCCGATTGATAAATCAGCTTGAAGCTGTTTTTCTTTTGCTTCTTTTAAAAATTCCAACTGTTGAATTTTTTCTAGCAATAAGTCTCTATTTTCTTGTACATCTTTGTCTTCTATTTCCGCTGCTGTTTGTTCTATTAGTAGTTGTTTGTTTAGTTCATCAATTTGTTTTTGTAAATTTTCTTTGTCTAATCCAATTACAAATTGGTTATACAAGGTAAACGGATTGCCTTGCTCATCACTACCACTTAGGTGATCGATCACCCAATCGCCCATTAACTCATTGGTGATAGAAGCCAATTCTCCTTCATAGGCTTTTGTTTCTTCATTAAACCTTAAAGAGAGCAGCAACTGTTGATCTATTGATTCTCCGTCTTTAGTCAACGAGCGATAAACAACTGTTACATTTGTCAATTGTTCATTTTCAACTGAATGCAAACTAAATTGAAGCTTTTCACCCACTTTAACTGCTTTTGGTTCAACTTTAATCGATGTGAGATCAATTAGATCAGCTGGGTGTGGAAGCACTTCAAAATCACCTACTTTTAGTTCAGAATCTTCGTTTGTCAAATTTCTCGTTTCCAATACACTTGAGACTTCATTTTCATCAATTCCAACCGCTTTTGTCAATAACCAATGACCACTAGTTGTCTCTTTAGTCGTCTCCAATTGCCCTACATACTGTTTTTTTGCAGCATCATAGGTTAACTCAACGGTTGTTTCTGTTTTGGTGTCACTAGCTAAATAACTTAAAACAATCGTCTCGAAACTTAGTTCTTCCTGCAGCGTCAGGCTGAATGATCGTTGCTCACCAGCATGAGCTATTTTAGGTTCAATGGATACCTGATCACTCACAATCACCTTATTCTCTGGGGTAGGTTTTTGGGTTTCTACAGGTTCGTTGATTTCATTTGATGGAGCACTTTCTAATATTTCACTTGATTCGGTCTCATCGTTTGTTGCTGCCAATACAGATTGACTTTCAAAATTAATGAGCAGCAGTATGCTCACCGTCAGCAGCACTCGTATACTTGTTAATGTCATTTTTTATGTATCTTCCATTCTATATGTAATCTAATGGTCCCTTAACTAGTTTAGCGCAATCCACCAGTTAATCAATCTTTTTAGAGCAAATGACACCAAATAGACAAAAAAAGCTGAGAACTACTCCTCAGCTTAATTTTTGTGATTTTTTTAGCAATAACAGTTGAATAATTATTTAAAAATCATTTTTTATGTATCCCTATTTTCAAATAAATTAAACAGGTTTTTTCTGACTTTGTCATAATTTGTTCATTACTAAAAAAATTCTAATTCAATTTTTTTAATTTTTAATCTTTTTCAAGAAATTTTATGCTAAAATAATTTGAATTCGTTTAAAGATTCACATTTAATTGAATGGTTTGAAGAATTTGTTCAACATTATTCTTAACAACAAGAAATTGGATTTCTTTAGCTAGCCAACTATTTAAATCATCAAACGAGTACTTGTTCTTACGCAGGACTGTATCAATTGGACAATCAATGTCACCATCGGCATTTATTAAAACATCGTCAGCATCGACGGTTAGTCGTATGGTTTCGTGTCTTCCCTTTATGACATAAAAGTAGTCTGTTTGTTGAGTATTGTTTGGTTTAATTAGTTGCTCTTTGTTTGCAATATTGTATCCCTACTTCCTGCGTATAGCTCGTATAAACATTCTTAAGTTGAGATTGGTTGATTTGCCTAAACTTGAATGGTTTCTATAATTAGTATACCGAGTATTCATGGCTTCATGACCAAACGTTACAATAATAACAAAGCTAATTTTTAGGAGGCTATCAAATGTCTGGCATAAATATTCCCATTGGTTCCACATTAAAGAAAATTAGAGAAAATAAAGGCTATACACAAAAGGAAATTTCAGATCATACAATGGCTCGTTCAACGTATACAAAATTTGAGAATGATGATATTACTCCTACCCTTTCCAAATATCTCGCTATTTTAGACCATATGGATATGTCTCATGAGGAATTCATCTACCTTTTAAATGATTTTGAATTAGGACAGAAGGAAACGATCCTTTATTTATTTAAACAATTAGATAAAAATCCAACACTTGAATTAGTTTATGAGATCATTGAAAAAGGCGAAACATTAGTGCAGGAACGCTATGATCAATTGATCCTAGATATATTAAATGCTTGTCGTGGATATGCGGTGTTATTTGAGGAACAAAATTTAACTAAAGCTAAAGATTATGCTCAAGAAGTTTGGAAGCGAATGGAAACATTGGATAAATGGTACTTAGCTGAACTACACATTCTTAATAGCATTTTGTATTTATTTGACAGTGATACTGCTGCTCTACTTACAGAAAGAGCACTTGAAACTTTAACTCAATACCAACATCTTGAAGAAGTGAGGAATTTAAAAGTCAGTTTCTTACTGCATTTAACCAATCTTCTGATGATGGACCAAAAATACGAACAATCCTTATTTTATATCAAGCAAATGGAAACTGAAAGTGCTCGGATGGATTATGCGGTTATGCTTGCGACTGCTTTGGTTCGCAAAGAAGTCTGTATGGAAAAAATTGGTGATAAATCTGAACCTGGACTCATTGACCGAGCCGTTCGCATTTTTGATAGCTTGAATAAGCAAAACTTAAAAGAGTTAGTGTTAAAAGATCCAGAAAACTTTTTGAATCTTTATTCAAATTATCCTTTCAATGAAGTACAAAGCGAACTTTCAACTTCATGCTAAATTAATGTAGCTGTCAAAAAACTGCCAAGAGATCAAATCTCTTGGCAGTTTTTTTTGATTTTCTTGGCTTACGGATTCATCTTAAACAATGTGAAACAAGAACCCCCACTAGAATAAGAGTTATCAACCGCGTTTTTTACATGTATATACTATAATGAGATTAAATTATAATTTAACCATTTCTCTTCCTCTTTACAAGATTATAAAATAGAAACTAGAATGGGTGAAACGGTATGGGAGCTATTATAGAAGTTAACAATTTCTCAAAGTCCTACGGCAGTTTTCGTGCAGTAGATAATATTTCATTTGAAGTCGAAAGAGGCAGCACATTCGCTTTTTTAGGAACAAATGGGGCAGGTAAAAGCACAACCATCAATACTCTTTGTACTATGATTGAAAAAACTTCGGGTACGTTATTGATAGATGGAAAGGATGTTTCTTCTCAAAAAAATGCCGTTCGTAAATCTATTGGAATCGTTTTTCAGGAATCCACACTTGATCAAAAAATGACTATATCGGAGAATCTAGCATTGCATTGTATCCTTTATGGGGTACCAAAAGATGAAATAGATGAGCGTATCCATAACCTATTAACCCTAATTGATTTGTCCGATAGTCGGGATCAATTAGTTTCACAGCTATCAGGCGGTATGAAACGCCGTGTGGAAATCGCTCGTGCTCTTTTACATGATCCAAAAGTTCTTTTTTTAGATGAACCGACCACCGGGTTGGACCCGCATACAAGAAATCGAATTTGGGAATACCTTCTTCGTCTCCAAAAAGAACGAGATTTAACGATTTTTCTAACAACTCATTATATTGATGAAGCTGAGGTTTGTGACAAGATAGCTATTATGGACCATGCACAAATTATGGTCCACGCTAGTCCTCAATACCTAAAAGAGACTCATACTCAGTCCAGAGCTAGTTTGAAAGTAAAAAATTTAGAAAAGGCTCAGCGTTTATTGCTTCAAGAAAATATGAAGTATATATTAGAAGACTCCTATTTTTTTATAGAAATAGAAAATCTACCAAAATTCTTAAAATTTATCAGTCTCCTTCAAGAAGATATTTTAGACATTGAAATTTTAAAAGGAAATTTAAATGATGTTTTCTTGAACATTACAGGTAAAGAGATCCGGGAAGGTGGGAATGCAACATGAATGTTATTTACTCCTTGTTTATTCGGAATTTACGAGATTATACGCGAGACAATATTCGTCTTTTGGTCATTACCCTCACTCCTTTTGGATTTATCTATGTCTTGTCATCGATATTCAAAAACCAATTTGCCTCTTACTCTTTAAGCTATTTGATTGCAGGTGTTTCTATTGCTACAGTATTCAATACTTCTTTGAATGTCGCATCTGCTGTCATTGATGACATCGGTTCTGGATTTTTAAAAGAAATTTTAGTGAGCCCAATCAGTCGGTTACAAGTCATATTGGGATACATATTAACTGGATCCACTATAGCCACTGTTCAAGGTTTTCTTATCTATTTGATTAGTATGTTTACATATCTTGGCTTTGAAAAATGGCATACTATGATCTTAGTTTTCTTTTCAATGGTGATGGTCAGCCTCGTCTACTCAACCCTAGGCATTTTACTTGCGGTAACAGTCAAAAATTTCCAAACCTACCAAGTAGTCGAACAAACAGTCGTTATTCCATTAATTTTCTTATCTGGTGCTTATCTTCCAATCTCTATATTTCCATCATTTCTTCAATATATCAGTTACTTGAATCCAATGAGTTATACAACTATGTTTTTTCGTGGCATCGTTCTAGAAGAAACGATGACTAATGCCGAAATGGTTAACCTTGGTATCGCACTTGATATAAACGGCTTTATCCTCACACCTTTAATGAGCGGGTTAATTGTCTTTCTTTATGGTGTATTATTCATGATACTTGCAATCCGCTCTTTCCAAAAAGCAAATTTCACAAGCCCTCAACTTTCTCGAAAAAAAAGAAATTAAGGAGGATTAAAATAATGCACCTTACAAAACTAACGTCAGATATTCTCCAGCTTTAAATCAGTAAGTTGGCTGCATTTGTTTAAAATTGGAGAGAAGGTGGATGCTCTATTGATAGTGCATCCACCTTCTTTCTTTTCGACCTAACTATAATTGAGTTTCTTAATTTTTTATGCTACACTATTGACGATTAAGAAAGCGTTTTCTTGCATTGTTTTGTTCATTCATACACAAAGAATTTAAGGAGGATGATAATATGGTAAGTTTTGTAGAATGGGATTTTTTGACTGAGTTTGTTGAAAAAGCTTTTATGGCTTATGGGGTACCAGAAGCCGATGCGAAAATTTGTGCCGATGTTCTACTGCAGTCTGATAAAAAAGGAATTGAAAGTCATGGGGTCAATCGCTTTAAACCAATTTATGTCGATCGAATCAAGGATGGTATCCAAAATCCAATCACTGAATTCGAAATTGTACGAGAAACCCCTACGACTGCTGTAGTTGATGGTCATGATGGTATGGGACAAGTGATTGCTCACCGTTCGATGCAAATGGCAATTGATAAAGCTAAACAATATGGTATGGGTATGGTTGCTGTAAGAAACTCGACACATTTTGGCATTGCCGGTTATTATACTGATATGGCGGCAAACGCTGGTTGTATCGGCATGACAGGAACAAATGCCCGCCCTTCTATTGCCCCAACATTTAGTGTACAAAATAAATTGGGTACGAATCCCTTGACTGTAAGCTTTCCAACAGATGAGGAATTTCCATTCTCACTAGACTGCGCCACTTCTATTATTCAACGAGGAAAAATTGAACTTTATGAACGTGAAGGCAAAGATACTCCAGCTGGAACCGTGATTGGACATGATGGATCTGCAATGACCGATTCGCCTACTATTTTGAAGGCTCTTCAATCTGGAGAAGCTGCTCTTGCTCCATTGGGAGGCATTGGAGAAAATCTTTCTGGTTATAAAGGATACGGTTATGCCACCATCGTTGAAGTCCTTTCTTCTGCTTTACAACAAGGGAATTTCTTAAGCTTATTATCTGGCATTGGAGAACACGGAGAAAAAATAAAATTTCATTTAGGTCACTTCTTCATTGCCATTGATACTGAAGCATTTATGGGACTAGACAGTTTCAAAAAAATAGCCGGTGATATCATGCGTGAATTACGAGCTGCAGAAAAAGCTCCTGGTGCGGAACGAATCTATACCGCTGGTGAAAAAGAATATTTGATCTGGCAAGAGCGCAAAAAAACAGGTTTACCTGTTAGCGAACCGGTTCAAAAAGAACTGATTGCGATTCGCGATGACGCTGGATTAACAGATTACCGCTTCCCATTTGAGCAGTAAAGGAGATTCCTATGGATAATAAAAAAGAAGCCTTAGCGAAACATTATGAATGGAATGGAAAATTTGAAATCAATAGCCGGGTACCGTTAAATACTCGTGAAGATCTAGCACTTGCCTATACTCCAGGCGTAGCGGAAGCATGCTTAGCCATTGAAGAAAATCCAGATAAAGCTTATGAACTAACACGTAAAAACAATCTGGTTGCTGTCATTACAAATGGAACTGCAGTACTTGGTTTAGGTTCTATCGGCCCCACAGCTTCTATGCCAGTAATGGAAGGCAAATGCGTGTTGTTTAAATCTTTTGCAGATATTGATGCCTTTCCAATTGCTATACAATCAAAAGATGTGGACACCATTGTTCAAACCATCGAGCAGATTGGGAACAGTTTTGGCGGGATCAATCTTGAAGATATCGCAGCTCCTGAATGTTTTGAAGTTGAGCGCCGCTTGAAGGCTTCACTGGATATTCCCGTTTTTCATGATGACCAACACGGTACCGCTATCGTCGTTGCAGCCGGATTGATCAATGCTTTAAAATTAGTTGATAAATCTTTCGAAACGATTAAAGTTGTTGTCAATGGAGCAGGATCAGCCGGGATTGCTGTCGCAAAACACCTATTAAACTTCGGTGTTCGCAATTTAATTTTAACCGATAAACATGGTATTTTAGCAAATGATACTCCTAACTTAAACAATGAACAGCAACACATGACCAACGTTACCAATTTGACGAACCAGCATGGTAACTTGAGCCATGCGTTACAAGACGCGGATGTTTTTATAGGTGTCTCAGCCGCACATATCTTAAAACCAGAAATGATTCAGAACATGAAGTCAGATCCGATTATTTTTGCCATGGCAAACCCTGTACCAGAAATCATGCCTGACTTGGCAATTGAAGCTGGTGTTGCTGTTATAGGAACCGGTCGCAGTGATTTTCCTAACCAAGTTAATAATGTCTTAGCTTTTCCTGGAATCTTTAAAGGCGCACTTAGCGTTCGAGCTTCCGATATCAACGAGGCTATGAAAGTAGCTGCCTCCCATGCGATTGCTTCCCTTATTGCCGCTGATGAATTAAGAGTAGATTACGTCATTCCTGATGCTTTAGACCCACGAGTCTGTCCTGCCGTTACTAAAGCCGTTAAAGAAGCTGCTATTAAGACAAGAGTTAATCGAATTTAGGCTCTCTCCTATTTTGTCGTGTTTAAAGAAGTAGAACTGGCAACTAATCATTTTTACTAAATAAAGAGCTAATACTTGAAGATCAATAATCTTCAGGTATTAGCTCTTTATTTTATAGATTTATATAGTTGACTTAAATTAACTTAAGCTTTCTCTAAATTCTCTCGGTCTCCAAATACCATCTTTCATTAATTCCGTTTGTTTATAAAATAATGAGTCGTTTTCCATTCGATACAGATAAACAAGAGCCTTTTTCGCTACAAATGTTTTAGACTGTTCTTGCCATACTTCAACCATCACTTCTCTGCGTTCGTATTCGTTATCCGGATGATCTACTCCAATGTAACCTTCTAATACATCTAGATTTGATAATGTTGATTCAAAGTCCAATAATTCAAAAACTTCTCCATATACCCATTCTGTATTGAATTTTTCAACCAAAAGAGCAGGATATCCTTTATAAGGCATATCATAAAGACTACCTTTTATACGAGCACGGTTCGGTGTGGAACTGAGTACATTACCATCTAGATAACGTTTATAATTAAATTCACCAGCTCTTAAACTACCATAAACAAAAACTGGAAGGATACTTTCAAGCTGCATCTTAGTGAATTGCACCTCCTATTTCTTTTAAATCTTCTTTACCTTCAAAATCAACTATTGCTTCAATTGCAGCTGTTAAACCTTTCGTCATATCAGTTAAACTCATAAAGGGTTGATTTGCTTTATCTACTACCTGTTCAGGAATGAAAGGGACATGGATAAATCCTCCTTTAATAGTTGGATATTGAGTATCAATCAAATACTGAACTTGATACATAATATGATTGCAGACAAATGTTCCTGCTGTGTTTGAAACAGCTCCTGGCAGACCAACTGCTTTAATTGCTGTTACCATTGCTTTAACTGGTAACTGAGTAAAATAAGCTGCTTTTCCTTGTTGTTGGACTGCTTCATCAATCGGTTGATTGCCTTCATTATCTGGTATACGAGCATCATCCACATTGATCGCCACACGTTCAGGAGTCAATGCAAAACGCCCTCCAGCTTGTCCAATATTTAGAACTACATCTGGTTGAAATTCTTTAATGGCTACTTTAACTACTTCAGCTGATTTGCCAAATACTGTTGGAATTTCTATTTTTTTTATTTCTGCACCTTTAATCGTATTTGCTAAACCTTTGACAGCTTCTAGAGCTGGATTGATTTTCTCTCCACCAAATGGGTCAAATCCTGTTACTAAAATTTTCATGTTTTATCGTGCTCCTCTCATTTGCTCCATTAATTATAATAATTTAACATAACTGATTTCATATAGCAAAATTACCAATTTTTATTTAAAATGCCCAGAAGTACATTAATGCAATATGTACCACAATCATACTTATAGCAAGTGGTGCTTGTTCTTTAATAACACCATTCAAATTTTTCATTTCCAACAATGCAGCTGGCAAAGCATTGAAATTAGCAGCCATAGGTGTTAATAACGTACCACAGAAACCTGCAGTCATTGCTAATGCTCCTGCAATTACAGGGTCGCCTCCTTGCGCAATAACAAAAGGAATTCCTATTCCGGCTGTAATAACAGTAAATGCAGCAAATCCATTACCCATGATCATTGTGAAAATAACCATACCTAACACGTATGCACTAACACCTAATAAACGATTGCCTTCTGGTATAAAAGTTGAAACTCCACTAGCAATGACATCCCCCACACCAGCTGCTGTAAATATAACGCCTAAAGCAGCTAGTAGTTGTGGCAAAACACCAGTGGTTCCTACTTGTTGGATCATGCGGTCGCCTTCTTCCAAAACCATTAACGGTTTTGATTTAGTGAGATATATGGCAATAATTAATGAAACAACTGCTCCGATACCAATACCTACTTGCCCTCCAAGAGGTGTAAATTGCGCAATAGGCACAGCTACTACCGCTAAAGTGATCACAGGTATAAAAATTTTATTACCTAAACGATTACTAGCTTCTAAGGCTTTATCTTCATCCACAGTTTTAACTTCACCTAGACGTACTTGTTTAAATAATGTTAGTATTCCCATTACCATAATTAACATTCCATTGATCATGTCTGGTATAAAGTTCCCAAAAGCAAATACGATTCCTAATAAAAGCCAGAATAACGCCGTTCCTAATCGTGTTGGATGCTTTGCATCTCGAAAAACTTTACTAGCTGTGTAAATCAATAACAAACCAATTACAATAAAGAAAAATTCTAGTATATTGCTTACAATGGCATCCATTTATTATTTCCCCTCCTTTTGTGACGAAAAATTGGTTTTATTTCCATATTTTTTTTGCATTTTCCGATCAAATATAACATTGGATCCAGCTACCATAACCAACATAATTAGAGCAATTGGAATAGAAGCTTGAGCAATAGCTACCGCTGAAACATCATAGCCTAAAGATTCCATAGTACCAGCAATTAACAAAACACCAGCTGCCGCGATAAATGTATTTTGAGCAAAAAAGTTACCATAATTATCTGTAGCTGCCGAACGTGCTTTAAGACGTTCTATATCTTCATCACTGATTTCACCATATTTTGTTTTAGCTGCTGCTTGAGTCATCGGCTCAACTAATGGGCGAATAAACTGTGTTTGGCCTTGGACGCGTACAGAAAAGAATCCTGCTAATTCACGAATCAACATATACAAAGACAGGAATCGACCTGGCGTTAGCCCCCTCATCTTCTCAATCAATTTAACAGCTTGTTGACGTAATCCAAATCGTTCTGTTAAACCAATCATAGGGAGTGTTAGTAAAAATAATGTTACTAGTCGGTTAGAAACAAACGCTTCTCCTAATAAAGCTAAAAAATCTGTAAATGAAATTCCAGAAACTAGAGCCGTAGCTAATGCTGCAAGCAATACAACCGCAATAGTATCAAATTTAAAAACAAAACCGACAACAATAATTAAAATCCCAATTAACTTTATGATTTCCATAAACCCACCCATTTTCACTTATTTTTTAATGCTTTTTTAATTGTATACACATTTTAAAAAAGTTGCAACTTTATTTTGTGATAAATAAAGCTAACTAATTTCCCAAGCTGTTTTATCTACTTTTTGGTATATGGAAAACCGTCCCTTAAAAAAATAAGGAACGGTTTTCTCAGTAATAAAAAATAGTTAAACTTAATTTAAATATTCAATAGTTATCACTTGACCAGTTATTTGCCTTATAAGCATTCACCATGTTTTGATTGTGTTCATCTGTCGCATAATTCATTTCTATCGGTCTTAAATGGATAGCAACCGTCTGCTCCACTTCATTGTCATCTACTGAAATCACTTCTATTTCATCGGGATCTACAAACATAGAATCTTTGATAAAATCGCCTTCTTGAGGAATATTAGAAGATTCAAAAAGTTTTTGCAACGTAATTACTTTCTCATTAGGGGTTTTTACATGAATCGTACGATAAAGTGTCAATTTCATTTTCTTTCCTCCAAAATTTCTGTCTTTACCTAAATCATATCACACCTTTAGAAACTGAACGAATAGAACACTCAAAGAACAGGCTAAACTAAAGACATATACTTACTATTTTGGACATACAAGTCCTTATTATAAGTTTTTTTGTCCACTTCTCTACCATTTGGGTATTCGTTCTTTAAGCCTCTATCCGTTATAACCTTAACTTTTAAACTGACTTAGTTTTTCTTGTATAGTCTCGATATGTAGTTGCTTTGTTTTGTCATCAGCATGCATAAAAGGTTTAAGTACTTGAAAATGGGCTTTTATATCCTCTGAAGTTAATTTAGGTGCAGTATTTCTTAAATCTCTTTTCAATCTATTTCTCATTTGATTTCGTTTCATAACAGAGACATTAGGACTAGTTACTGTAATTTTCTTTAATTCACAATTATTGCTGAAAATGATATACGACTGCATCAATGATTCATCAGTAATATCCAAAACTTCTTTTAATGCTTTAACATGTCCTTTATTTTGCCAAATAGGGTTGAAAAATTTGAATTTCTTTTTGTTTGGAAAAGTTTGCGTCCAATTACGATATTTTTCATCACCAAATATCCATCCACTGTAATTTTTTGATTCTATAACAAAGATACCAAAATTTGTAAACATTACTAAATCAATTTCAGTCGTACTACCATCTTCTTTAGGAATATAAAGATTCGTTAATATTAATTTTGTCCCCTTTATTTTTTCAAGAGTACGATAAATATTGTATTCACCCATATTTCCTTTATTAAAAAAAGTTTGCCAAAATGTGTGATTACTTGCACGTTGGTAATCTGAATTATTAAAATCTAAATAACTTTTTAAGATTACCATACCAAACACTATAATATATATACCAAATAACATTCCCATAAGTTCTACCATTAAATTTATATCCTCCATATTTCTAAATAATTGTTTATACTTCATTCATCATACCCTAAATCTAGCAAATTAATAATGAACGATTAAACAAAAAAAAGATATTTAAGAATAAATTCTTAAATACCTTTTTTGTTTAATCTATAAGTACCTAATAATAAAAATCAGCAGATTAATTGCTTAAGATTCTTTTCAATTGATTCATCTCTTTCGTTCGTAATGAGAACTGAATCTGATAAAGGTGCAATCGAGGACATATAGACCTCATGGAATTTGCTAGAATCACAAACAAAGTAAACTTCTTGCGATTTTTCGATTACTTTTCTTTTCTTAAGTGCCTCACTCAAATCAGGGGTAGTATAGCCAAATTTACTATCCACTCCGTTTGCACCAATAAAAGCACGATCAAAATTAAAATAATCAATATTTTGCACGGTCAAATCGCCTTTAAGTGAATTGTTTGTGAAATTAACAAAACCACCAAGAGAATAGACTTGCGCTTCAACATCTTGAAGAGGAATTTTGAAATTCGTAACTGAAGTAATCAAGGTTATTTTTTTCTTTACTAATTCTAATAGTAATTCTTCACCAGTTGATCCTGAGTCCACATATATAGTCTCACCAAACTTAACTTCTTTAACCGCTAATAAGGCAATTTCTTTTTTCTCATTGCGATTTAAAGTCGTTCTTTTTGTAATTGGAACATCTGTAGAACGGGAAAATAGTTTTGCGGCACCGCCAGGCAATACTGTTACGTGACCTGCTCTCTCTAAATCTTTTAAGTCACGTCGAATAGTAGAAACCGATACGCCAGATAATACATTTTGTAATTCATCCAGTATAACAATATCTTGTTCGTTTAGTTTTTGTAAGATTGCTTTTTTTCTCTCATACGGAATCATTATAAACACACCTCAGTAAAAAAAATTTGTCACCTTATCATTTCATATAAATGACCAGGTGACAAGCTTTTATAACTATTATCGTGAATTATTTTAGTTTTTGATTAATTTTTCATCTATTCTTGTAACAAAGTACGAAATAACAGCTGCTACAACTAATGAAATAACCAGACCAATCATTGCATTAATGAAGTTTGATGGATTCTCACCCACAAATGCAGGGAAAGTAGTAACGCTTCCAAAAACAAATGCATTTGCGTATACGTTAGTCAAACCTAGGTATGCTCCACCTACTGCACCACCAATAATTTGTGCTAAGAACAATTTTTTATTTTTAAGCAATAAACCAAACACAGTTGGTTCAATAATTGCTGATAATGCGATTGTGACCATACCAGTAATTGAAAAACTTCTAATATCAGAATCTTTTGCTTTTAGAAGGACACCTAATGCTGTACCAATCGTTGCGAAGTTACATGCAAAGGTAAACGGTACGATGTAATCCATACCATAAGTCGCAATGTTATTGATCATGATTGGGTTAACTGCCCAGTGAATGCCTAAACTAACTAGAACAGACCAGCCGCCACCGACCACGATTCCGGCAAGAATACTGCTTCTTGCAATCAACCAGTTAACTACACTTCCAATTGCTTCCCCACCATAAACGCCTAAAGGACCAATTACGATAATTGTCAACGGTACCATAATTACTATTGATATTAAAGGCAATACAACTAGTTTAAGTGTTTCTGGAATCACCTTGTCGAGCCATTTGTACAGGTATGAGAAAATCCAGATAGATAAAATGATTGGGACCACTGTTGAATTATAATTCATTAATACAGTTGGAATACCTAAGAACGTGGTTGTCGCTCCATTACCAACATCACCTAGTAAGGCAATAAAATCAGGATGCAATAACGCCGCACCAATTAACGCTGAAATATAGATATCTGCCCCAAATCTTCTTGCTGAAGTAAAGGCAAGTAACACTGGTAAGAAATAAAACACGGTCATTGAAGCCGCTGACAAAATTTGGTAAGTCCCACTTGCTTCACTTAACCAACCTAACTGAACCAATAATAAAAGTAACCCTCTCAAAATACCTGAACCAGCTAATGCTGGTAGCAAAGGTGCAAAAATACCTGAAATAGCTGAGAAAACGGATCCAATTATGCCTTGCGCTGATCTATCACCTTTTTCTGAATTAGTTGCTTTAGTCTCACCAACTAATTCTTCTATTTCAGCATACAATTTTGGTACATTCGTTCCAATTAGGATTTGATATTGTCCAGCTTTGTTGATGACGTTAACAACGCCATCAACTTTTTCTATTGCTGCTGTATCTGCTTTAGAAATATCCCTTAAGTTAAACCGTAATCTAGTAGCACAATGAGTCATGCCAGAGATATTTTCTTTCCCTCCAATAAGGTTTATTATATCTTTAGCACCATCTTTATAATTCATTACCATATTTCCTCACACCTCTTTTTTTTATTGAGACTAATTGTTTGATAAAAATTTCATCATAAGTTCGCTTGCTCCAATTGCATCGTTACGGTCAATAATATCTTGAATATGGTCCATACCAACATTATCAATCAGACCATTTAATAATTTGATCATTTTAATATTTTGTTCACATTCTTTTACTGCGTGTTCAATGATTGGGAATGTGTCAAAGTAAAATGGTGCATCATAGTTATGCTTTTTAACATAGTAAAGAAATTCTAATGTCTTGAACGGTGTTGACGTAGCAATCATTAAACCGTCATCGTTGAGACCATAACCATCATTAATATGAACGCCAAACAATTTATTTCGACTACCAAAAATTTCAGCACCAAAAGCTGGATTTTCATGTTTCATTAACATATGACAGTAATCAAGCGTGACCCCAACATTTTCACAGTCAATATCATTCAACATCATTCCGGCAACACCCATACTATCGATAAAGGCATACGCTCTAGGTTGGAATGGTTTATATTCAATACTGATTTTCATATCAGGTGCATAGTTTGCTATCTCTTTAAATGCATTCACAAGTTGATTCCATACTTTTTGATAATTGATTTGGAAACTGTAGTCAAAACCATCAAAACCTAACCAGATTGTGACAATTTCTCCGCCAACTTCTCTACAGTAATCAGCCGCTTCCTTACAAAGCTCTAAAGCGTGTTGAGCAATTGTTTCATCTGAATTCCCTAATTCACCATTAATGAATTCATTTCTGAAACGTAAGGCTACACCATTTGCTTTTAAATTATTTCCATCTAACAACGCTTTCATTTCCCCACTAGAAAATCCGGTCACGTGTTCTGGGTAGTTCAAGTCAACATGGGTAAGTCCTAGATCATTAAATTTTGAAAAAACTTGTTTTAAATCATTATCATATACTGGTAAAAATGAATTTATTCGAGTAGCTAATTTCATATTTAAATCCTCCGCTTCGTTTGATAAATTTAGTTTAACATCATTTAATTTCAAAATCAATCATTATTTATCAAATAATTCCATATTATGTCAAATAGTTTCAAAGTGTTGTTTAATCCTCACTAAGAAATTATTTATATGTATTGAAGTTTCTCAACAATAAACTAGCAAATTGTGACTGCACTAAGATTTGACAGTCACAACTCAATTTAAATGGTTTATAGAAATGCTAAAATTTTATTCTCCGATATAGCGACATTCAATATCTTCAATCATATTCACGCGATTTCCATGACGACCACCTTCAAATTCTGCATCTAACCATTCTTTTACAATCATTTTAGCCAAGTCTAATCCAACCACACGAGAGCCAAATGCTAAAATATTTGTATTGTTGTGTTCTTTTGATAATTTTGCAGAATAAGGTTCACTACAAACAACAGCACGAATTCCTTTTACTTTATTAGCAGCAATTGATATTCCTACACCCGTTCCACAAATCAAAATTCCACCATCAAAATTGCCTTTTGCTACTTCTGTTCCTACTTTTTCAGCATATTTTGGGTAGTCTGTTCTCTCAGTTGTAAATGGACCATAATCTTTCATCTCATGTCCCAATTCTTCAAGATAACTGATAATTTCTGGTTTTAATAATTGTCCTACGTGATCTCCGCCGATTGCTAATTTCATTATTTACCCTCTCCTTTTAAGCTTTTAATAATCTCTTGATAACTTTCATCTTTTCCAAATAAAGCTGAAGTGCCCAATACAAAACCTTTTACACCAAGTGCACTCAATGTTTCCACTCGTTCATTTGAAATTGCTCCATCTACTACTAATTCGAAATCATACTCATTTTTCATAGAACTCAACTTTTTAATTTTATGGTCTACATAGTCTAAATATTTTTGTCCAGCAAAACCAGGGTTCACCGTCATTACTAAAACGTAATCTGCTAAATAAAGCAATTCTTGAATAGTTTCAATAGAGGTTCCTGGATTGATAGCAATTCCTGCTTTCTTTCCTTTTGCTCGTATTTTATCCAATGTTCTTGCTGGATGCTGATCTGTTTCAGGATGAAAATAAATAATATCGGCTCCCATATCGATAAACTTTTCGACATAATCTGCTGGGTTTTTAACCATTAAGTGAACATCCACTAATTTTTTAGTCGCCTTACGAATAAATTCAAAATCTTGCAACCCCATACCGTAGTTAGGAACATAAACACCATCCATAATATCAATATGAAAAACATCTGCTCCTGCTTGATCTAATTTCGTTACCTCATCTTTTAAAGATCCAAAATCCGCACACATCATAGATGGACAAATTAATTTTTCCATTATTTTCTTCCTTTCAAATTTAAATTTATACTTTTGGGTAAACGATTACTCAAAAGGTAAAAAGATAATCTCTTTTAACTCTGATTCTAGGTTTTAACTTATAGAAATTCCTTTTTGAGTAAACGATTACTCAATAGACAAAAAAACGATTTTTATGTCGTTTCTCTTTTAATTAGTCTGGTAGATACTTTGATATCATGATTATTTAATGTCATATCTGGCCTGGTCATCAATTGATACAAGATATCAGCAGCTTTTTCAGCAATTTCATTCGTTTCCTGGTGAATCGTTGTAATACTTGGAGAAGTATACTTAGAGATACTATCATCATCGAAGCCAACAACTTTCACTTCATCTGGAATTGAAATATGATTCTTCTTCAATGTTTGTATCGCACCATATGCCAGCCAATCGTTTGTAGCAAATACGCCATCAAAAACCAATCCTCTATTTAAAACTTCTTCAATAGATTTTTGAGCAATTTCAAATTTCGATAGACTACTTGAAGATGCATGAATAATTAATTCAGACTCCAATTTTAAATTGGCATCTTTGAGCGCTTTTTTATAGCCAGCTATTCGATCATTACTAGAAGTTGTATTATTGTCTTTAGTTAAAAGTAAAATTCTTTTACAACCTTTTTCAATCAGAAATTGTGTTGCCTTATATCCACCTTCAGAATGATCCGAACCTACAATGGCTATATTACTAGCCACTTTAGGCTTACGGTCAATACATACAATCGGAATATCTCTTGAAAGTTGCGTTTCATCAATTGCCTCTTGTCCTGAAATACAAATAAGTCCGTCCACTAGTTTAGAATCGAGCGATTTCAAGTAAGCTTTTTCTTTTTCCGCATCTTTGTTCGTGTTGCAAATGATCGTAGAAATCCCTTTATCAAAGAAATAACTTTCAATTTGCGTGATCAAAGAAGAGAAAAATTCATTACTGATATCTGGGACAATCATGCCAATTGTATGTGACTTCTGCTCACGCAACGTTTTTGCTACAGAATTAGTAGAATACCCAAATTCTTTTACGACATCTAATACCTTTTTTCTAGTTTCTTCTGAAAATCTTCCATTATCATTCAAAACTCTTGATACCGTTGCAGTAGATACATTACTTAATTTTGCAATATCCTTTATAGAAAGCTGCTTTTTCATAGCTACCTCACTTCATCTGAGTAATCGTTTACTCAATTATAATATCATAAATAAAAATTAATGCAACCAAAAAAGTAACCGTACTCATCAGTTAACTTCAACTCCTAAAATATATCTATCATTATAAGTCAATTTTCTTCATACTAAAAATTCGTCTAACTTTTCAGCTCGTAATATCTCCATCTACCTGTTCCTTTAGCTGTTAAATGTTGGTTGAAAATATATCTGATTCGGCAAGTAGATAACTGATTATCACACCATTTACAAATATCTGCTGTAGTAATTTTTTGCTCTGGAAATAATCGTATATATTCTTGTGCATGCCGAATAACGGTTTGTGAAATGACCTCTTCTTTACTACAGTATTTACATATACATGTCCTATTTTTTGTAAAATACTCTATAAAAGATCCACAATAAAAACAAGTAACTCCTTTCTTTAACAATTCATTTTCATAATAAGGAACATTATGTAAAGAAAAATCTTCCATATGCATCGGTTTGATTTCTTCTGCAAAACGGTAATGGTTCTGATTTAGTCTTCCCGAAATCCCATTAACCATTGAAAAGTGCGATTTCAACATTCCCGGCAACACTATTCCACTATCTCTTGGAGCTTGAAATAAAGTAAAATCGTTATTTATAAAGACAACGAGTTTTTTAATATTCCAATTATATCCCATTTGATCCACTAGTTGACGCAATGCTGATTCCGCATTTTTGATTTGATACTGAGGATCAAATACCTCCTTTTTGGTTCGTTCAAATTACAGCTTTTCATTTTCATAATAATATTCACCTTCAAAATTTTTCACTTCATATACAAAAAGACACTTTGCAGTAATCACCAAAGTATCAAGTTGAAATTTCTTTCCTCTCACTATTAAATACAAATCATTTAAAACTAGGCTCTCACATTTCAATTGTTCAGTTATGAAATCAAACTTCACTTCCCCATCGTATCCTTTGACCCAGTTCGCATATTTATTACGGTCTTCTTTTGACAAATTCATTCGATTCGCCAAAGACTCCATGACTAATAATCGAAACGGTTTTTCTCTCTCTTTAAAAGCCATCAATTCAACACTCCTAATTTTTGATTTTTATTTCTCATATATATAATACGTAATTTAAGCTGTTTTTCGATTAAATGACAAACTACTTCATAATGCAAACTCACTTTTGAGCCTGATTATGAGGTAAACCACTTCTAACAACTAATCAATGGCTATTTCTAGTATCAATTATTAGCTAGGTAGCCTCTAGCTAATAAAATTATTTCCATTTCTTATCCAATAATGAGCTAGGACTCTGATACTTCATAATTTGCTCAAATTCCTATATCAAATTATGAGGTAGG
The DNA here is from genome assembly GCF_000195575.1 of Carnobacterium sp. 17-4. Lineage (NCBI taxonomy): Bacteria > Bacillati > Bacillota > Bacilli > Lactobacillales > Carnobacteriaceae > Carnobacterium > Carnobacterium sp. 17-4. Next base: position 1,537,288 of record NC_015391.1, read on the forward strand.
ATACTTCTAGTACACAATTCGAACTGGTTTTCGTATCCTATTATGAGGAAGTACCTCTGTAGCTAATAATAGACTTAATCTTCGTATCAACTTTGTCCGATAGATCAGCCATTACTCCAAATTTCGTCTTAAATGGTTGATAGAAAAAGCTTATATGACCTTCATTCGGGATACTTTAAAAATCACTCTATCAGAAATAACAAAAAAGTACCTACCGCAAATTTATATGTGGTAGGTACTTTTTACTAATTTCCTATCTCTTCATGATTGGATTTATTCAATTATAGAATGCATGTAAATGTCTCTTTTCTTGTAAGATAGATTATTAAAGAAATGTCTAACTTCAACGATTTATTTTTCCAATTCCTGTTTCTAAAAAATCGTTTACTTCAGAAACACTAAATTGATTGCAATCACCATAGACTGTATGTTTCAATGCAGATGCTGCTGTTGCAAATTTTATAATCATTTGAGGATCATATTGGCATAAAAGACCATGCAATACCCCACCGGAAAAGGCATCGCCTCCTCCTATTCGGTCAACAATAGGATTTATATTATGGCAATTAGATTCATAGTAGTGTTTACCCATCCATATATTGCCAGTTAAATCATTTTCAGTTGCTGAATGGGTTATCCTTTTGGTTGAATAAAAAACTTCAATATTAGGGAACAGTCTCTGCATTTCTTGATAGTAATAAACCATTTCATTTTTATCGTCAATATCTCCACTATACTTAGAAATATTTAAAATATATCTGGCATCCATATCTCCAGCTGAACAGTAATCTACATATGGTAGAATTAATTTAATTGTCTCTCTTGCTTCTTCTAAACTCCACATTTTAGAACGGTAGTTGATATCAAAACTGATCTTAACTCCAGCTTTTTTAGCCATTTTGATTAAGTCTATTGTCAGATTCTTCCATTCTTTTGAAAGTGCAGAAGTAATTCCAGAGATGTGGAATAAATCAACATCTTCAAAAAGAGTATTTATATTCCACTCAATTTTTTTCATATCCCCAAAACTGGAACCCACTCGATCATAAATTACATTTGCTGAACGCTTTCCTACTCCTGCTTCCATGTAATACAATCCTAAACGCTGACCACCAAAAAGTAACTGTGAAGTGGATACTCCATAACCATTTAGAAATTTTTTAACGGATTGACCTAAATCATTATTGGGAACTTTACTGGCAAATGATACCTCATGACCATAATTAGCAAGTGAAATAGCAACATTGGCTTCTCCACCTCCATAGCAAACCTCAAATTGTTGAGCATGTGATAATCGTTTTCCAGGATTTGTTGAGAGTCGCATCATGATTTCACCAAGTGTTACAACTTTACCCATATTATTTTTTTCCTTTTATTTCATAGTATTTATCCATATATTGCTTTGCTAACTCCGTTACTTTATCAAAATCTCCATTTTTTACTGGCTCCAATAAATTCCCACCCACTCCAACAGCTACTACGCCTTCATTGAACCATTCTGCCATATTATCTATGCTTACTCCACCAGTAGGCATGATATTTAGATATGGTAAAGGTGCTTTAAACGCCTTGACCACACTGGGACCATAGACACTTCCAGGGAATAATTTGACAATATCAACACCGCTTTTAAGAGCTGTTTCCATTTCAGTGATTGTCATACAACCTGGCAAGTAAGGGATTTGGTAAAGGTTACACATTTCTGCAGTAGCCGGATTAAAACTTGGACTGACAATATATTGAGCACCAGCCATAATAGCTAGGCGGGCTGTTGTTGCATCTAATACCGTTCCAGCTCCTATGACAACTTCAGCTTGATTTTTATAGTGAACGGCTAGTTCTTTTATGATTTCATTGGCTTCTGGAACAGTAAAAGTTAATTCTATGCTTTTTATTCCCCCTTTAATAACCGCATGACCCGTTTTTAAAACTTCTTCTTTCGTCTCGCCTCTAAGAACAGCTATGACTCCCGCTTCTTCTATTCTTTGCAAAATATTCACTTTTTTCATTCTTTAAACCCCTTTAAATAGTATTTACCCTTTAATTTTTAAGATAAAATAGCATTTCCTAGAGTACTTCCTGCAAGATGTTCTCCTTCAAGATTCTGTTCACCAGATAAACTTTGAACTTTATCCATATTGGTTACGACAACAATAATCGTGTCATCCTTTTGTGCTTGTTTAATTTTTTCTAGATTAACATGAGCAATCTTTGTCTTAGGTGTTACGGATTCTCCTACTTTCACAAAGATATCAAATGCTTCTCCGCCTAAACTAACAGTATCAATTCCCATATGAACAAGAATTTCAAGACCATTTCCTGTTACTAAACCAATTGCGTGTTTTGTTGGGAAAATAGTTTGAACTGTACCAGAAACTGGTGAGTAAATGTCTCCCGATGTAGATTTCATAGCATACCCATCGCCAATCATTTTCGTAGAAAACACATCATCATTCACATCTTCTAGAGGTACATACATACCATCAGTAACAGCATTCAATTGAACTTCATTTGAGGTGTACTCTACTGCTTGCTTCGGTACTAAGAAACTAGTAATAGCAAACGAAATTCCAATTGCAATGACGATTCCTAAGACGGCATAGATAAAATATTGTCCAATATATGCCGGTAGACTGAAAATACTAGATAGAATATACCCATAAATTCTTACTCCAAAGAAACTTATGAAAGCTGACGAAACTGCACTACCAATTGTTGCTGCAAGGAACGCTTTTTTATATTTTGTTAAAACCCCGAATAAAGCAGGTTCAGTTATACCTAAAAGACCTGAAAAAGCAGCTGATATGATGATTGATTTTTCTTCCTTTGTTTGGACTTTTTTATATAAAGCAATCGTTGCACCAGTTATAGCCATGTTAGCCATAAACATCATCGGCATTAACATGTCATAACCTTGATTAGCAAAATTTTGTAACGCAATTGGCGTCATAGCATGATGTAATCCCGTAAGGATCGCAATTGGTCTGATCAACCCAACTACCACACCCGCTAAAATTGGCGAAATGGTAAACAACCAACTTACTCCTTCAGCAAGGAGATTACCCGCATAGATTCCGATAGGTCCTATTACTGTTAAAGCAAATAATCCTCCAACAAATAATGAAATTGTCGGCGTAAATACGGTGCGTAAGATTTCTGGTAAGACTTTGTCAACCCACCGATAAATATAACTCAATGCTAAAATTGCAAAAATAATAGGAATGACCGTTCCAGCATAATTAAATACGGGTACAGGAAGGATACCGAAAAGCATGAAGTTTGAGATTTCTCCTGCGGCTGCAGTTGCAGTCATCGTAGGAAATTGTAATGTTGCAGCAATTGCGATAGCTAAATATTGATTAGTTTTAAAAATGCGTGCTGCAGAAGCTGCTACAAAAAATGGTAAGAACGTGAATACTCCACTAGCTAACATATCAATTACTTGGAAAGTCGGTGTTTCATTAGAAATAACATTCAAAGCAACTAGACCAGCCATCAATCCTTTGATCATACCAGCTCCAGCAATTGCAGGAACAATTGGACCAAAAACGCCAGAAACCGTATCCATAAATAGAGAAACTAGTCCTTTTTTCTCACTACCTTGACTATCGTTACTATCTGATTCATTCTCAATACCTAATTCCTTAGCTAATACTTCATAATAATCAACTACATTTGTCCCAATAACAATTTGCAATTGATCACTTTGGTATTTTGTACCAACTACACCGGGTATTTTTTCTAATTCTTTATAATTTATTTTTTCTTTATCCTTAAGATTGAATCTTAAACGAGTCATACAATGCCAAACATTGTTTATATTTTCTTTGCCGCCAACATGTTGAACAATTTGTTTTGCAACCTCTTCTTTTTTCACTTGATTTCCCACCCTTTTCCTTTGATTAGTTTTTGTTTCCGTTTACAACTTGAATAATAGCACAATATTCTAAATTATAAAAACAGTCCTAAAATCAGAAAAACACCCTTTAAGCTTTGATATAACAACGTTTGTTGGTTTTAAATTTAAAATTGGACTGGTTTTTATTCATATACACCTATCTTTTCATACCAAATTGACAGTCGTTCCTATTACATGTTTCAATATACCTGTAGTCTTAAAAAAAGGAAACGAGGTTTGGACATGAAACCAACAATAATCACAGCTATTAAAAGTTATACCATCAAACCAGATCGCCATAATTTAGTAGTAGTAAAAGTAGAGACAAATAGAGGGGTCACGGGTTATGGTTGTGCAACTTTCCAACAACGCCCATTAGCAGTTAAAGGTATGGTTGACGAGTATTTAAAACCATTATTAATTGGTAAAGATGCTAACAATATTGAAGATTTGTTTCAAATGATGACCGTTAATTCTTACTGGAGAAACGGACCAGTAATTAACAATGCCATTTCCGGAGTGGATATGGCTCTTTGGGATATTAAAGGAAAATTATGCGATATGCCCCTTTATCAGTTATTAGGTGGAAAATCTAGAGACGCTATTGCCAGTTATACTCATGCCGTTGCAGATAATTTAGAGGATCTCTATGGAGAGATCGACAGTATCCTTGCTGAAGGTTATCAATATATCCGCTGTCAATTAGGTTTCTATGGTGGTCCAGCTACTGAACTGAATACACCTAAAAACACTTCTGAAGGTTCTTATTTCGATCAATACCAATATATGGATACAACCTTGAAAATGTTTGCTGCTATTCGAAATAAATATGGCAACTCATTCCAAATGCTCCATGATGTCCATGAACGTCTTTATCCTAACCAAGCCGTTCAATTTGCTAAGAAATCTGAAGAATTTAATTTATTTTTCTTAGAAGATTTATTGCCACCTGATCAAAATGAATGGCTGAAACAGATTCGTTCTCAGTCGTCTACGCCAATTGCTACCGGTGAATTATTTAACAACCCTATGGAATGGCAGTCTTTAGTCAAAAACCGTGAAATAGATTATATGCGTGCACATGTCTCACAATTAGGCGGAATAACGCCTGCCATCAAATTAGCTCATTTTTGTGACGCTATGGGGATACGGATGGCATGGCACACTCCATCTGATATTACACCCATTGGAATTGCTGTAAATACTCACTTGAATATCCATCTTCACAATGCTGCTGTACAAGAAAATATAGTAGTTCCTGAAAATACAGCCAACCTCTTTTCACATGTACCAGTAGCTGAAAAAGGCTACTTTTACCCTATTGATAAACCTGGGATTGGTGTTGATTTCAATGAAGAATTAGCTGAAGAATATCCAATTGAGTACCGTCCTCATGAATGGACACAAAGTCGTACTCCTGATGGCACAATCGTTACACCTTAATCAAAAACTAAAAAAGACCTTACTACATATACAAAAATATGTGGTAAGGTCTTTTTCAGTCAATCATTTTGTCTAGTCTGATGGCTTTCCTTATTAAAGGGAATAATATACGTACATGAGTAATCAATAGCTGTTACTTCACTATATTCATAAACTTGTCCACTCTTCAAAATACCACGGTTAATGATTTTCATTGCTGGAGTACCTTTCTTGCAAAGCAATAATTCAGCTTGTTTCTTAGTGATTAAAACAGGAGTATAACTCGTTATATAATGTGAAATGTCATATCCTGATTGCTGTACATACTTTTGAATAGAATCTTCAACAATACTAGAAGTTAAATCGGGGAAGAGAGAAACAGGTAATTTCGACGTTTCAATTTGTGTTATTTTATAATTTACTATACGAATACGCTGAAATACCCAAACATATTGTTCATCATCTAATTCAAAAATCTGACGATCCTCTTCTAAAGCAGGTTGTTTCTCCAAAAAAACTATTTTTGAGCTAATTCTATTATAGGAATTTCTTGTCAACGAGTTATAAATTAAAGGATTTTGTTTAGCATCTTTGCGGATAAAAATTCCTGATCCTTGAATAACTTTAACCACTCCAATATCGCTTAAGCTATTGATAGCTTCTTGTATCGTATATCGTGAAACTTCATACTGAGTAGCTAAACTTCTTTGTGTAGGCAACTTACCATCTGAATAATGTTCTTGATAAATTTTACTTAAAATATCTTGCACTACAAATTCACGTTTTTTCATAACTATTCTCCTATTTCCATCTATTTAATAATTACACAGCGAAATAAAGTCTTCTTTATTAGTATAGCTTACCTTATTTAAAAGACAAATTCGTAAATAATTGTACTTTGTAAGTTAACTAATTTTAATTAAATAAAAAAGAATACCCAAGAATCACTCTCAAGTACTCTCTAACTAAATTTTATAAAATCATGAATCTTGCTACCTCTTTTTATATTGATCCATCTCTTCACGGGATTGTTTGATTCTTTCAGTACCGGCTATATAGTTTTTAGACAGGAATGTATAAAAAATGACATCAATGGCAATCATTTGAGCATGTAGCGCGCTCGAAATAAATTGATTATCTGTTTCAATTGTTTTGACAGTCTGTATTGTATAATCGGCTTTATTCGCTATGCTATTTTGTCCGAACTGAGTCAATCCTACAGTTTTTATGGAATTTTTTTTGGCTAGTTTGATCAGCTCGATAATTTCCCTTGTCTCCCCTGAATTAGAGATGCCGAAAAAAAGAGCATTTTTTGGAGCTGCTCCTAGCATAGATACCAATTGATGATTATCGGTAGGGCAAATGAATACTTTGCCTACTTTACTCCACTTTTGCACCATATTTTCAGCAATGACCCGTGAATTCCCAACACCATACACATAAATTATAGGAGCAGCTTCAATCAATTCAACGACTCGCTCAATATCAAACTCATTCATCAATGAAATGGTTTCGTCCATTGATTTAAAGGCATTAGCTAATAGTTTGCTTTTGATCGTGCTGCTTTTTTCCTCTGCCTCTATTTCCGCATAACCAGATTCATCCACTGATACGATTTCTGCAGATAAGTTTACTTTTAGTTTTGTAAATCCGTTAACGCCAATTCGATTGCACAACCGAATAACAGCCGTCGAATTTGAATCAGCGGCTATCCCCAATTGTGCTGTTGTCATTTTAATGGTCTCTTCAGGATTTTTAAGTATGTACTCGCCAATTTTCCTTTCAGAATTAGGCAAATCATCAAGGACACTTTTAATTCGACCTAGAATATTATTTCTAATCATGTTGTTTCACCTCGTATAATCAAAAGATACAGGAATATTCAAGAGAAAGCAATCTAATGATAATACGTTATCTTTCCTAGTATAACAGGTTTCGTTGCGCCTGTAGCACTTGGAACATTGCTTGGCAAATGATGAATGGTCTGGTTCGCTAATATAGTCATTGCAATCGCTTCTTTAGCTTCAGAAGAAAAGCCTACTTCTTCTTGGATAAGCACCGTTATTTCAGGCAACTGTTCTTTAATCATTTTAACTAAAGTAGGATTGTAACTTCCTCCACCTCCAATAATAAGATCGGTCTGTTGATTGATAAATGGGCGTATATTTGCTGCAATAGACTGAACTGTAAATTGAGTGGCTGTTGCAATGAAGTCATCTGGCGCTACCTTATTTTGCCATTGTCCAATGAGATTTGCTGTATACTCTGCTCCAAAATCTTCTCTTCCGGTAGTTTTAGGGTGTTTTCTTTCAATATAAGGATGAGCCATCATCTCGCTTAACATTCCTTGGTCTACTATCCCTTTAGAAGCATGCTCACCATTGTTGTCGTAAGCTTCTTGGTAAAAGTGCTGGCACAATTCATCAATGATCATATTGCCTGGACCAGTGTCAAATGCAATGACTTCTTCCATTTGCGCTCCACTAGGAATAACCGTCACATTTCCGATTCCGCCAATATTTTGCAATAAACGCGTCCGTTCAGCGTCTCGATATAAGATAAATTCAGAATACGGCACAATTGGAGCACCTTGACCGTTTACGGCCATGTCTCGTGTTCTAAAATCGGATACAACCATTGTTTTAGTTTCTTCCGCTATAATAGCGGACTCCCCAATTTGCAAAGTAGAAGCTGATTGATGAGATCCTGGAACTGGCAAATGATAAATCGTTTGACCATGTGAAGCTACAAAGTCGACTTGATCAAGTGGGAAGTCTGCTTTTTCACACACTGCTTTAGCTGCTTCACTAAAGACATACCCTAATTCAACATTTAAACTACAAATTTTATCCACTGAAGAGGTTTCAATTGATAAAACCTCTTTGATTTTTCCAACTATTTCAGTACTTAATGGATAAGTCGTAAATTCCACTAATTGAACAGTTGTATCGGTATTGGTTCCATGAATCTCTACTAATGCGGCGTCAACGCCATCTAGAGATGTACCTGACATAATTCCGACTGCAAAGGCCATTCTATCACCTCGTTTAGTTTTTTAACGCATTCAATTCTTTTTGCATTTCGATCATTTGCATGATTAAGGTTTGTTCTGCCATTGACGTCATCAATTGGTCTTGCGCGTGAATCAACAATAAGCTGATTTTGATATCTTCACCACGAATTTCGTCTTGAACTAATTTTGTTTGCGTATTGTGAGCCAAATTCATTTCATTTTTACATTCTTCCATTAATTTGTCGCATTCGTCATATTCCCCCGCACGAGCTTTTTCGAGTGCTTCATAGGCCAATGCACGAGCATTTCCTCCGTGTCCGATAATATCAAAAATAATCATTTCCAAATCTGCCATTTTTTTCTGCTCCTTTAATCGTTTGATTTTAGTTTAAATTGAAATTTCTGCCAAGGTTTTAAATAGTCCAATAAGAACTGTTCTTCTTCTACAACATGTCCAACAACATTCGATTTGCCAGAATTTTTCATCGGCTGCAAGGCGACTTGCAATTCACCTGCATAATGAGCATATAATGATGTCTCAATAATAATGTCGCCTTTTTTCATATCCGGTGTGTTGAATGCCGCAAATTCATGGCCTTTATACTTCACACGGCTTTGAGTTGAGCGAACCACATAATCCGATACATCTCCGCGGTTAAAATGGAATTCTTCTACGACGATTTTTTCTTCCAGTTCAGGAATGCTCTCTTCTAATTCACACGTAAGCGTTAGTTGATAAGGGTTGATTTCACTTAAGGCTTTCAGCTCTGCTTCACTAGCAAATGCATTAGCAATGATCACGTCATCAATAACTTCGGTTGCCCATAAATGCTTGGCTTGAACTTCAATTGGCCACTCGCGATGCATTTCAAGCGTGCACAACCCTTCGTCGACAGGCCATGGTCCAATATGTGCAGAAGGTGAATTGACAAAAGCAGCTGTCACTATCCCATGTGCTTTGTATTGCTTACTGGTTTCGATAAAATGATCGTAATTTAATCCTGTATAGCGGTGTGGGTAAAAATTATGACACCCCATTAAGTTATCCGCATTGGCTTGATAACTCATGATATTATCTAAATATTTAGTTCCACTACTAATATTCAATTCAATTTTCAACTCTTGCGAATTAAATGTCATAATTGATTCTTCATTTCCAGTAAAGCCCATGTCTAGACGAATACCGTCCGCACCAATTTCTTTAAAAAATGTTAAGTCATTGTAACTGATGCCTAGTTCGCCAAAAACTTTTGGACTCACATCTGCAATAACTTCCATCCCTTTTTCTTTAGCATGTGAAATCACATCGGTAAATTCTTGAACGATCGTTTCTTTGTCGCCTTCTACGGATAATAAACACGTAAATACCCGTTTAAAGTTGTAACCCGCTGCTAAATCAATATAGTCTCTGATTTCTGATACTGAACTATGGTTTGGATAAACCGAAATGCCTAATTTTCTCATGTATTCTTTCCTCATTTCTTTAAATTTAAAAATGGCCATAGAATTGTGGTTGATTTTTTGGAATTACTTTGTCCCATTCTTTTAAAACATGTTCCGAACCACTTGCTTTTCCTTGATACTGGTACCACTTAAGAGCGTGGTAGCCCACTAAATACGATGACAAACTCGATATGTCCATCATTAAACACTCATCTAATGAAACGTCTTTCTCACTCACTCTGGTCACTTCTTTTGAATCAATCCTATAAACCCCTTCATTCCAAGGAGCAAATGCATCCCTCACTTTTAAATACAATCGCTTGGTCAATCCTTGAAATGGATAAACGGCTAAAAAGCGTTCAACATCTACAATACGAATCATTTTGTCGTGTACTATTTCTTTTTTGAATTGCGGATCATCCCATTGAGTACCAAAGGACTGATGAACAGCTGCCGTACCCGTTACCTGAGTGAAATTAGAACGGTGAACTTTGATAAATTCCCATAAAGCTTGTTCAGCTGTTAGATTAAGCGCAACTTGATCCAGTACTTCAAATGTTTGGCCGTTCATAATGTAACGGATATACCCTTGAGGCTGTCCATCTTCAGCAATACTTAAAGCAAATGATGCATCTGGCTGCCTTAATTCCAAGCGTTTCCACCAGTCTTCATTACGGATCATCATCCCATTCGTTTGAAGAGCATACGTATGGTACAGCTCTTTTACGAGTTCCAATTGTTCACGGTTCTCAGTATAGCTAAAGCGTTCCAAGTGACCCATGTCACCTTTTTTCGTGTTAAACAGATCAATTGGAAATGTATAATGGACTTTATCAAAGAATAAATCCCAGCCAAAATGACGGTAAAAAGAAACTGAAAAAGGGCCCAAAACCGATATCAATTGGCCTTGTTTCCTCATTTCTTCTAAGCATCTTATCAATAAGTGCTTCATGACACCTGCATTTCGGTACTCAGGATAAGTAGCGACAAATGATATTCCTCCCATAACAAACGGTTGATGATGGATCGTCATGTTTAGTGGAAATACCATCACTTGTCCTGCTAATTTTTCTCCATCAAAAGCGCCAATCGTCTTGCAGATTTTAGCCCAGTGAAGAAAATCTTCTAGGTAATTCCCGGTGTATTGATAACGAAAACAATAGTCTCTAATTTTCACGATTTGATTGATTTCATCTTCTCGTATCAAACGATAATCGTACTTCATATCTTCACCCTCTTCTGTTCAAGAATGGTTTGAACGATTCTTCTACCTACTTTTTCTTTTTCGGAAACTGGTTCGCACGAATCAAACCTTTTACTTGGTTCTTTTCAATCATGATGCGACCTGTTTCAAAAAACATAATGGCGCATAATCCTGACAACAAATACAAACTATAATTCACTGCTGTTGGCAAATTTTGAAATAGAATGGTTGGAATCAAGACCACTAAAAAAGCTGCAAACCCAAAAATCCACCGATTGATATAAATGTTTTTTTTCTGTAAAAATCCGACTAATTTGACACCGGCTAATACAAATACAATTAGAAAAATAATGAGTGCAATTCGCATATTGAGATCCTCCTTTTATCAAACTAAGAAAGGACTGACTAGTATCTTAACTAAACAGCCCTTTCTTTCACATTTTAAACCGCTGCAGTATCAACTTGCATATTTTTTTTCTCTTCCATTTCAGAGTGCTCTTCTTCTACCATTTTCTTATCATAAACTTTAACAAATGGATAGTAGATCAATCCAGCAATCGTCATATTAATCAAAACTAAAGCCGCTGCTTTCCAATCGTTTCCAGCTGATAAAAACGCGCCAATTGGAGCTGGCAGTGTCCAAGGAGCATTCACAGAGAATCCATTAATAATACCGAACTTCACTGCAAAATAACTGATTGTTGTTGTCACAGATGGTGCCACAACAAATGGAATCGCTAAAATTGGATTCATAACAATCGGTGTCCCAAATATCAATGGCTCATTAATATTAAAAATAGAAGGAATAATTGAAAAACGTCCAACTTGTTTTAGGTAAGCTGATTTTGTGAATAATAATAAAACACATAATGATAACGTTGCTCCTGATCCACCAATCCATACTAACCATTGGTAGAATTGTTCGGGTGCAATATATGGCAATTCGTTGCTTGGTGTCCCACTAACCATAGCTTGCCCATTTGCTTCAAGCATTACTAACCACATTGGACGAACGATTGAGCCAATTACACTCACACCGTGAACTCCAGCTGCCCATAACATTGTGATCAAGACTACTGGTAATAAGACGCCCAACAGGTTATTTCCTAAAATATTATTTAATGGTGTAAAGATATTGATCAAAATTTGATTTATGTCAAAGCCAAGTAAGATACGGATGATCCAAACAAACACAATGACAAATGTACCAGGAATCAATGCTTCAAAACTTCTGGCAACTGAATCCGGTACTTGTTCTGGCATTTTAATCATCAAGTTCTTTTGTTTAAATAAACGCAGTACTTCAACGGCAAAGATCATAGCTAAAATAGCTGAAAACATTCCTGATCCGCCCAGATTTCCCATTGGAAGAACCCAACCAATTGCTTCTCCTTCAGGCAAAGATGCATCGACATTCACTGGAACCGTTAACATTAAAAAGGTTGCTAACGAAAGAACTCCACCGGTAACTCCATCTAATTTATATGATTTCGATAAACTATAACCCATCCCGTAAGCTGCATATAGAGACATCAGCCCAGTTGTGATACGAAACGGTATGGCAATTTGAGCAGCATATGGTGCAATCGCTTCTGCCCAAGAGGCAATCGGTGGATTTCCAATAACTAAGAAGAAACACCCAATAATAATCAAAGATAATGTCGAGATAACTCCATCACGGATGGCTTTTAAATGTTTTTGCTCAGAAAGCTTAGCTAAAGGCGGCATGAATTTCGTTTCAAGCCAATTTAAAAAATTCGTCATATTTACTCTCCTTAATGATCCATAATAATAAACAAGTGCACATCTTAAGTAAAAAAATTAACGGTATTTCTTAATCAACTCTAACGTTTTAGGTGCTCCAATAGGGGTATAGCCCATCGGTTCAACCTTTTCAATCGGTACACCGTTTTCATTTGCGTATTTTTCAAATGTCCCAAATTGATGTTTGACTTGAGGTGCTACTAATAACAGTTTGTAGTCGCCATCTTTCAATTCTTCTTCTACTGCTCCAGAACCTACTGCAATCATATCTAAATCAAAATCTTGCTTCGCAGCTTCCGCTTTGATTGCTTTAACCACTATTGCACTTGACATTCCACCTGAACAAACCATAATAACTTTCATCTTTTTTCCTCCTACTATCGAATTAAACTAAATTTTTGTTAAGGATACTTTATGACTAACTTCAAACTTATTTCCTTTTATGCTCCTATTGCTATCCTCCTTATCAACATCTTGAAATAATTATGTATCCCCTTTCAATAGAGTATAACTTAACCGGAATTTTATTTCAATATAAATATAAATAAAATGAAATAATAAAACGAAATGTCAATTTAACCTTATATTTATTAAAAAGTAGCTGTTATAACTTCATAGTTAGAAATATTATATTTTTACGTATCTTATTTAAGAGGAGGTGGAAATTATGATAGTAGTCAAGAAGCGAAACAAATCGAATTATTTACGCACCTTAGAAGCTTTAAATAGACGGATGAGAGTTACAGATGAGGAAAAACTTCATTTGTTAAATATGCAAAAAGGATTTGAAGGAGAGCTTTTGTTTGATTCACAAGTGGAAGAATTTTTAGACTTAGATTCACTGGTGCTAAATGATTTACTGTTTACAGAAAAAGGCAGCACATTTCAAGTCGATACATTGATTCTGACAGGTGCCAAAATCTTGTTGTTTGAGGTGAAAAATTATGCAGGAAGTTTTGAATTCAACTCGCATCATTTTTCAACATTTTCCGGTAAAGAAATCGTTAACCCATTGAATAAATTGGACGAGACTTCTATCAAAATGCGGCAACTGTTGAGTAAATGGAATGTTAACCAAAAACTTGATTCTACCCTGATTTTTGTAAACCCTACTTTCACACTTTATAACACACCAATCGATAGCCCAATTATTTTCCCCACACAAATTCGGGAACACTTTTCCCAAATGAATAAGAGTGCCTTACCATTGTCGAAAAAACAATACTATCTTGCGGATAAAATAATGAAAGAGTATCAGAACGAATCCGCTTTTCAACAGAAGTTTCCGAATTACACTTATGATAAGCTCAAAAAAGGATTATGGTGTATCAAATGCAACTCGCCTAATATAACAATTACCCAACGGACCAGTTTCTGCAAAGTGTGCGGTCATCGAACATCAGTCGAAGAAATAGCATTGCATCAAGTAGAGGATTTCAAATTGTTATTTCCTGATTCGAAAGTAACTACTCCTACTATGTATGACTGGCTCGGTTCCACTATTCCAATAGCAAGAATCCGAAAGATATTAGTAAAAAAATATAAGATTTGCGGAGCCACATATGGTTCCTATTATGAATAAAAAATCCTTGTAAAAGACGTAGATACTCGTCACCAGACGAGTATCATCAGATCAAGTTCATTTTGACAATATCTCTTAAATTGGGCAATTTCAATCGTGTATTCTGTTTTGAGTTGATTGAATTAAGACTTGTTGCTTCAACTCAAACAGTAATCGGATTTGAGTTAATCGAACTAAAGCTCGTTGCTTCAACTCAAATCGAAATCAGCCTTGAGTTGATCGAACTAAGACTCAGTTACATCAACTCAAATAAAAAATGGCTTTGAGTTGATAAAACTAAGGCTCAAATAATCCATACAAAAAAAGAAAGATTCAAAAATAGAAATTCGTGAGCCTTTCTTTTTATTAGTGCAACATCTTTACTGGTACAGTAATTCGTTCATTCAATAATTCGAACCACAAACCATAACCTAATCCATTTGGATGAACATCATCTGCTAAGACTTCTTCAATTGTTAGATTTTTATCTTCCATCTTTGTTTGCATCAAATGATAGGTATCAATAAAAGGCCATTGCTGCGCGGTTACAAATTCAGCAATCTCATTATTGTATTGTTCGTAAGTCACTTTACCATCTTCTAGAAATATATCATTAAAAAGAGTAGGATTTGCCGTTTGCAAAATGACCAATGTATCTGGCAACTCCTCATTGAAGCGATCCATGATCCATTGAATATCTAATTTTGTTTGATCGACATTATTTTGCGGATAGCGATTATTATTAATTAAACACAACTCAAAAAATATAATATCCGGGTTGTCTTTGACAACTTCCTCAATTTTTTCTCTTGAGATCAGATCAGCTGTGCTATAGCCATTGTAACCGTGATTGATCACTCTTGCTTTGATGCTATCTCGCTCATTTAAATTATTTTCGAGTAACTTACCCCACACAGGTTGTGTTTCAGTCGCACCCTTTCCAAAGGTTACACTACTGCCTAAAACAACGATAGTCACTTCTCCATCTCGTTCCGTTACAAATTTTGAACGATCTAACAAACTTTCTTGCATGTATGTATCGGACAATTGATAATTTTCAGTTACTTTAGCTAACGTTTTATTTTTTTGAGTAGCATTAAAAAAGAAGATAAAAATAGCTACCAACAATATAACTATGCCAAAGATCCACTTTTTTTGTTGTATTTTATTTGTTAGTTTCATAGTAAAAACCTCCAACTATTAGTCCATGCAGTATACCATGTTTTACAGCAGTAAAATAAGACAAAATTTCGACTAATTGACTAGTGTATTTTAAAAAATGGCTTCCAATTTTCAGCTCACTTATTCAATCTACGTTTCTCTAAATGTAAAAAACGCTTATCACATCAAATGCAATAAACGCTCTTTTGAATTGATATACTATTTTTACTATATTATATAACCTTTGGATCTATAATTTTTAGTGTTGATAGATGAATTAAAATACTCACTAAAAATTTCTGGAGGAATAGGGTTGCTTGTAGCCCTGTAGAGGATTCAATGAGAATTATAAACCGTTAGCGCTTCAGCGATTACAGTTTATTTGAAGCTTGAAAGTCTGTAAGACTACAGGCTTACAGGCGGTCCCATGGCTCCACAAGAAAACCCGTTTATTCCAGAAGAAATTTTATTTTGAAGCATCCACACCATTTGTCATACAACCTAACCACTTCATTTAAAACAATCCAAAAACTTTTACCTTTTTTACTGGTTTAGGTGTTGCAGTATGAATGAGTTCACCATTGATCAAGTCTTTAGTAACTTGATGGTACTCTGCTACTTTTTCAGAACCGAATTCTTTTTCTAATTTTTGATACGCTTCTTTCATATGAAATGAACGTGATCTAATATTGTGTGCATCCGAAGCGATAAAATGCACTAAATTTGCTTCAATCAATTGTTTACTGACTTTTTGGATTTCTTTGCCGAATCCTCCAGTGTAACTAGCAGCTGTTACTTGTGCTAAAGCACCTTTTTCAACAAACGACAACAATTTATTAGGATCTTTCAGTACCGCATGATTCCGTTCTGGATGGACAATGATCGGTGTGATGCCCTCTCTTTGCATTTCAAAAAAAAGCGTTTCAGCATATTGTGGAATTGTTGGTGTCGGAAACTCGATTAAAACATATTGATTTCCTTCATCAATGAATTGGATTTTATCTTCTTCAATATCTTCAAAAACTTCTCCATTGATGCGAACTT
The DNA here is from genome assembly GCF_000195575.1 of Carnobacterium sp. 17-4. Lineage (NCBI taxonomy): Bacteria > Bacillati > Bacillota > Bacilli > Lactobacillales > Carnobacteriaceae > Carnobacterium > Carnobacterium sp. 17-4. The sequence goes on from NC_015391.1 coordinate 1,553,798, forward strand.
CTTGTCCAGGGAAAATGGTTAGTGGAATACCTCTAGCATCTAGTTCTTGCTGCACTTCATCGACTAAGCTCAAAATATCTTGTTTTTCATTATCCCAATGTCCATTTTTATAATGGGGTGACGCTAAAATATGTGTGATTCCTTCGGCTACAGCTTCGCGCGCCATGTCCATAGAATCTTCCATATCTTTTGCTCCATCATCTATACCTGGTAAAATATGGCAATGTAAATCAATCATGTGTTTTTCTCCTTTAGTTTTGCTCACTTAAATTATAGCTAATTATAAATCAAACTTTTAAAAAAAGCTAGATGGTCAGATTCTTCTTGTTTTTTCTTAACTATGAATACATCCAAAAAAATAAAATTACTAGATTTAATTTCTTAATTGTTTCAAAAAAAATAGCCTCACATCTCTACAAACTAATTGTAGAAACATGAGACATCTTGTTGACTATAATTTAGGTAATGATTATATAAAGGAATGCAGCGATAGCTCCGCCTAGCATAGGTGCTACTACTGGGATCCATGAGTAACCCCAGTCTGAATTCCCTTTGTTTGCGATAGGTAAAAATTGATGAGCAATACGCGGACCTAAGTCACGTGCAGGGTTGATTGCGTACCCTGTTGATCCTCCAAGAGAAAGACCAATTGACAGAATTAATACCCCAACTACTAATGGGTTTAATCCATCAGTAAATGTATTTTTTCCGAACATCATAAGTGCAAATACTAATACGAAAGTACCAATTGTTTCTGACATTATGTTACCAACAGTGTTGCGAATAGCTGGTGCTGTTGCAAAAGTTCCTAAAATACTAGCTTGGTCTTTTGTTTCTTTAAAGTGTGGTAAGTAAGTTAACCAAACTAAAACAGCTCCCAGAATACCTCCAAGTACTTGAGCAATAATAAACGGCAATACTAATGCCCAATCAAAATTACCAATAATAGCCATCCCAAGTGTTACAGCTGGGTTTAAATGTGCTGGTCCCATAGATCCTGCAACATATACTGCAATCGTTACGGCTGCTCCCCATCCAAGTGCAATGACAACCCATCCTGATGCTTCAGCTTTACTTTTTTTCAAGTTAACTGCCGCACATACTCCGTCCCCAAGCAACACTAGCATCATTGTTCCTAAGAACTCACTGAAAATTTGTAACATATCTCCACTCATCTATTTCCATCTCCTTTTAATTTTTTTAAATCAGACTCTGCAATTGCAGTGTTTAATTTTACTATGTGAGCAGCTTTTGCTTCATCTGTCCAGCCATAATAGCGGGCCATTTCAGCAATCACTGGTTTTATTATACCATCTAAAGTGTCGCGCATAAATAACATATGATTTGTGCGACGGATTAAGAAGTCATTTGGTGTAAGCGCCATTTCTTCCTTCATAGCATACCATAAGCTTAGTGTATCTGCTAGAGTTAACCCCTCTACTTGTTCTACTTCATCAAGCAAAGCAAATACGTCAGGAGCGTTGGATCCATAAAGGTTAGCAAGGTACATGGCTTCGGATTCGCTTAAGCCTTTTTCAACACCCATTTGGGCTAATTTTTCTGTTTCTTCATCCACTTCTTGCGGGCTGATTTCTCCACCAGATACTGGGTACTTAGCAGAATCAATCAATTCATAAGAGATGTTGAAATCGTTTTGCAAGATCTCAATCACAGCTTCCATCGCGCCAAGTGCCATTTTACGATAGTCAGTTATCTTTCCACCAGCTACTGTGATCATACCGTCTTCATCAATGTCTAACGCACTTCCACGTGAAATCGCTGAAGGGTTGTCTTCTGATTCAGAGTTGCTTGTTTCGATATTTTTCAATGCGTCTTCTACTGTATAACGGTCGACTTCCCCCTTTTGGAATTGTTCGATTGTAGAAAGGACATTGTTAAAACTTTCATCTGAGATTGGTTGGCTATTGCCACCATTGTAGTCAGAACCACCATTTGACGAAATCAACGGGCGCAATCCTGCCCAACTTGATTCGATGTCATCAATCGTGATTTCAGCTGAAGGGTAACGGTTATTAACTATTTCTAGTAAATAATCAACGTCTTCTTGCTCAACAGTTGGATGTGCAAAGTCACCTTTGTAATCTGTATCCGTTGTTCCAAAGTACGTTTTTTCTTCACGAGGAATCACAAATACCATACGGCCATCGTTTTTACCGGTATCAAAATAAGTGGGTTGTGGAACGTATAATTTTTTGCTGTCTACAACCAAGTGAACCCCTTTTGTTGGGCGCATTTGTGGTATAGCGTCTAATTTAGCGTCCATTTGACGAATCGTGTCCGACCAAGGACCAGTTGAATTCAAGACAACGCGAGCTTTAATATCAAATGTTTCACCAGTTAACAAGTCTTCTACTTTTGCACCATTGGCTTTGTCGTTTTCATCATGCAAAATGCCCACTACTTTCATACGACTGACCATGTGTCCGCCATCTGCAGCAGCACGTTTGATGTTTTCAATTACTAAACGAGCATCGTTGTTCCGGTAATCTAGATACACACCTGCACCGAGTAAGCCTTCGCTTTTCAGTTGCGGTTCACGTTCTAGAACTTCCTCTTTTGTTAATGTGTAGTTCGCATATTTTGTTCCAGTAACACTAGCTAATTGATCGTATAGATCCATCGCTACTTTTAAAGAGAACATAGAGAACGTAGAACCGGGTTCGTCATAGATTGGCAAGATCATCGGGTCAGCTTTTGGAATGTGAGGTGCGATTCCTTGCACGACAGCACGTTCTTGAACTGTATCCGCTACAACTTCAACATCGAAGTTTTTCAAATAACGTAATCCACCGTGAACTAATTTCGTCGAGCGTGAAGAGGTTCCTTCAGCAAAGTCTTGCATTTCAACAAGCCCTGTTTTAAGACCAGAAGCGCTGGCTTGCAAAGCAGTCCCAGCACCTGTGATCCCTCCACCAATAATTAAAACGTCCAATGTTTCTTCTTTTAATGCTTTGATATCTTGCTTTCTTCGTTCAATCGAAAAAGCCATGATTTATTTCCTCCTTTTATGCTTCAGGCTTAAATACTTGTGTAGCTTTAACTGCTAGTTTCCAGTTTTTGTATAGTTTTTCGCGCTCTGCATCTCCCATTTGTGGTTCAAAGATACCACCTTCTTCATACATATCTCTGATTTCGTCCATGCTTTCCCAGAATCCAACAGCTAAACCAGCTAAGTAAGCTGCACCTAAAGCAGTCGTTTCTAAGTTGTGTGCACGTTGGACTTTAGTTCCTAAGATGTCTGCTTGGAATTGCAATAACCAGTCGTTATTTGCAGCTCCGCCATCTACTTTCAATAATGGAATATCAATGCCTGCGTCTTTGTTCATTGTATCAATAACATCGCGTGATTGGTAAGCAATAGATTGTAAAGTAGCTTTAACAAAGTCTTCTTTCGTTGTTCCACGGTTCAATCCGAAGACAGATCCACGTGCATCTGAATCCCAGTATGGTGCTCCAAGGCCAGTGAAGGCTGGTACCACAAATACTTCATTGTCGTTTTTAGACGCTTTAGCAAGTGCTTCTGAGTCAGCTGAATTTTCAATCATTTTTAATCCATCACGCAACCATTGGATTGACGATCCTGATACAAAAATACTTCCTTCTAAAGCATAGTAAATTTTGCCATTAATTCCATATCCAATCGTTGTTAACAAATTGTTTTCTGATAATTGTGGTTTTTCTCCTGTATTCATTACGATAAATGAACCAGTTCCGTAAGTGTTTTTCACCATTCCAGGTTCAAAAGCCATTTGACCGAATAAAGCAGCTTGTTGGTCTCCAGCCATTCCTGAGATTGGAATGTTCGCTCCATAGAAATGGTAGTTCGTTGTGTTTCCGTAAACTTCTGAGTTGGATTTCACTTCTGGCATCATAACAATTGGAATATTTAATAAGTCTAAAATGTCTTGATCCCATTCTAATTTATGAATGTTGAACAACATTGTACGGCTGGCGTTTGAATAATCCGTAACGTATGAATCTCCACCCGTTAATTTCCATACTAACCATGTGTCAACAGTTCCAAACATTAACTCACCTTTTTCAGCACGCTCTTGTGCGCCTTCTACATGGTCTAGGATCCAGCGGATTTTAGTAGCTGAGAAATAAGAATCAATGATTAATCCAGTTTTTTCATGAATCATTTTAGAATGTCCATCTTCATTTAATTTAGCAGCAATAGGTGCTGATTGGCGTGATTGCCAAACAATCGCGTTGTAAATTGGACGACCTGTTTTTTTATCCCAGATAATTGTTGTTTCACGTTGGTTCGTAATCCCAATTGCAGCGATCTCTGCTGGTTTGACACCGGATTCAATAAACGCACCAGCAATAACAGATTGCACTGAATTCCAGATTTCATTCGGGTTGTGTTCTACCCAACCACTTTGTGGAAAAATTTGAGTGAACTCTTTTTGTGAGCTCCCAATCGTATTTGTTTTTTTATCATAAATAATTGCTCTTGAACTCGTTGTTCCTTGATCAATAGCCATAATATATTTTTTCTCTGTCATGTTAAATTTCCTCCTATGCTTTTGCAAGCGATTTCTTAATAAACTTATTGTAACCGTTTTTCTTCGAAAGAAAACGTCATCTTTTTTTAGTTTTTGAAATTTTTTGAGAGGTTTTTTGTATGATAGTAGTTTCGTCTTAAGCAGATCAAGTAAATTCAGTATCATAAATAACTGATTTGCTCTAAAATAGATAAGTATAATGGGGTGTATGGCTACTTACTTCACAGTTTAATCTATTCCAAAGGAGAAATAAAATGATAAAGTCTAAATTTTTACGATTGCTAAGTTATCTGCTTATTTTTGTGGGTCTGCTCTTATTAGTCCTGCCACAATTAAATCAATGGCGTATTGGCAACCGCTCAGAAAAAAATGCTGCCATTGCGGAAGAAATCTCCGCCAAAGACATGCAAAACAACCTACATTCAAAGACAATTTTTGATTTTGATAGCATTGAAGAAATCAGCACATCAGGTACTTGGCTGTCCCCAGAGATGATTGACCCTAGCTTAATTATCGGCCGTCTTTACATTCCAAACATAGAACTGAATTTAACAGTCTTTAATGGCCTTTCAAATTCCATTTTACATGCAGGTTTAGGCACTATGCGTCCTGATTTAATGATGGGGAAAGGTAATTTCCCAATTGCAGGCCACTATTCTGCAGATCCAGATATTTTGTTTGGCAACCTGATTTCTGTTGAACTTGGAGATAAAATTTACTTAACAGACAACGAAAAAGTCTATGAATACGAAGTTTATGAAACTCGGTCAGTTGACGTCACTGAAGGCAAATGGATTAAAGACGCAGTCGCTGAAGAACATGGCAAGCCCGTTATTTCATTAATGAATTGCTATTACATAGATGGTCAAAATTCGGGCGATCGCTACTTTGTATTTGGTGAACTAGTTGATACCAAAGATTTGGCTGACACCGATTTAGATATAAAGTAAATAGATATAGATAGATGGTAAGTTAGTGTGGTTGGTGCGGCAGTGACTTGGTTCGTCCCACTCAAATTCATTTTCCGTTTGAGTGGGCTCAATAAGGTTTCATTCAATAAAATAAGAACAAAAAAAGAAGATTAGTCTATAATGGACTAATCTTCTTTTTGCTCTGATCATTACTTTTTCCTGATAAGAGCGATCACTATCGCTTACTTATTAGCTTTTCTTTTGCCGATTTTCTTTCATAGTAAAACAGACTTACACCTGCTAGAAGCAATACTGCCGCTAAACCAGTGTATGTTGCTGCTTCACCAGTTTTTGGTAAATTCTCTTCTTCAGAATTTTTGGTTTCCACTGGATCAGTTGATTCTAATGGATCTGTAGGTCCCGCTGAATTTGATGGATCCTTTGATTCCGTCGGGTCCTCTTGTTCTACTGGTTCCGTTGGGTCTAAAGGATACTTTGGTTCTGTCGTTTCTGCTGTCTCACCTGGTTCTTCAGGGTCCACAGGAACAACCGGTGATGATAAGACAAATCCGAAGTCTAGCGTTGGATCATGCTCTCCATCTTTAGTTAACAGGCGTGACGCGACTTCCCATGTTGAAGAGTCAATAGAATTGTCATCGCCAACTTCGATTGTTGGAACATATCCTTCCAAAACCTTCGCAGAAGCAACACGATCAATGAAGACTCTGTATTCTTTATTGATTGGCAAATTCTTAAAGATATAGAAGCCATTTTTGTCTGTTGTGGTTGCTCCTACTAGATTACCATAAACATCCGTTACTGGATTGCCATCTTTGTCAGTAATCGTTAAGACTACTCCTTTAAGTGGTACATCTGTTTTGTCTCGTAGACCGTCTTTGTTCTTGTCAAACCAGACATAATCGCCGACGCTAACTTTAGCTGGAACATATTTATTAGTAAAATTAGCTGATCCATTAGTATAGGTTACAGTAGTTACTAAATTTCCTTCGCTATCATCTATAACATCCACAATAACTGTATAATCAGTAGCGTCATACGTTATATACTTTTGGTTGCCTTTAACTTCACGGATGGTATACGTATATTTCCCAACTTTAGCATAACTGATTTCATCAAAGATGATTTGACCTGTTGCGTTATTGCTTACTGTTTGAATAACTTCTTTATTTTCATTCAACAAGTTAAATTCAAACTGATCAGCACGTAGCTTTTGTCCTTCTAATTTCTTAGAAGCTTCTATTGTTGCAACGCCATCATTTGCACTATAGCTGTTAGTGAAAACAACATTTTCATCACTGTATACAATTTCTGCGTGCAAATTGCCTTCTTTATCATCTATTACTGTTACATCAACTTTAAATTCAGCTGAGTCATAAGTTACTCCACCTTGATCGCCTTTGACTTCACGAATCGTATAAGTATGGTCGCCTACTTTGTCATACTTGATTTCGTCAAAGATAATTTGACCTGTTGCATCATTAGTTACTTTTTGAATAACTTCTTCTGCACTATTTACTAGTTCAAATTCAAATTGACCGTCAGAAAGTTTTTGTCCATTTAATTGTTTGTCTGCTTCAAAAATTACGCTGCCTGGTTCAGTTGTATACGTATTTGTAAATACTGCTGGACCGTCAACATATCTCTGAGTAGCTATCAATTGTCCCTCACCATTGTCTGTAACTATCACATTAACTACGAATGAAGTTCCATCATACGTCACACCACCGAGGTCTTCTTTGACTTCACGAATCGTATAAGTGTGTTCTCCTATTTCAGTATAAGTGATTTCGTCAAAGTCAACTTGACCTGCTTCATCATTTTTTACGGTTTGAAGAGTATCTCCTTTAGCATTTACTAATTCAAATGCAAATTGATCCGCTACTAGCTTTTGACCTTCCAATATTTTTTTAGCACTTAAATCAACACTGTCTGGTGCTGCTGCGTAATGGTTCGTAAATAGAGGTTCTTCATTATATTTAATAACTGTTTCTAGTTGACCATTTCCATTGTCTGTTACCTTAACCGTTGCAGTGTAACGTATATCATCGTACGTTACGCCACCTAGCTTGTCATTTACTTCTTCAATAAAGTAAACATGCTCGCCCGGTTCTGTATACGTTAATTCAGTAAAGCTAATGTTGCCTTCTGAATCATTTTTTACTGTTTGAATAACTTCTTTATTTTCATTCAACAAGTTAAATTCAAACTGTTCAGCACGTAACTTTTGTCCGTCTAATTCCTTAGAAGCTTCGATTGTTGCAACGCCATCATTTGCGCTATAGCTATTAGTGAACACAACATTTTCATCACTGTATACAACTTCCGCGTGCAAATTACCTTCTTTATCATCTGTTACCGTTACAACAACTTCATACTTAGTTGTGTCATAAGTTACGCCACCCTGAGTACCTTTAACTTCACGAATCGTGTACGTGTGTTTGCCTGTTTCGTTATAGCTGATTTGATCAAAGATGATTTGACCATTCGTATTATTTTCTACTGTTTGAAGAACATTTCCATCAATATCCACTAATTCAAATTCAAATTGTCCTGCGACTAGAATTTGACCATCTAAGGCTTTTTCAGCTTCAAATACAACACTATCTGCTGCTGCTGTATAGTTATTGGTAAATACTAATGGTGTCTTGCCTTTATCTAAAGTAGCTGTTAATTGACCTTCGCCATCATCCTTAACGGATACCGTTACTTCAAACTCAGTCGTATCATAAGCCATACCACCTTGAACACCTTTAACCTCACGAATGGTATACGTGTGTTCATCCGCTTCACTATAGATGATTTCATTAAAGATAATTTGGCCATTTGCATTATTTTCTACTGTTTGAAGAATATCTCCATCAGTATTTACTAACTCAAATTCAAATTGTCCTGCGACTAAATTTTGTCCTTCTAAGACTTTTTCTGCCTCAATCACAACTTTATCTGGTGCCGTAGTATATTTATTAGTAAAGACTGCCGGGCCAGTGCTATAGCTTTCAGTAGCAATCAATTGACCTTCTCTTCCATCAACAACTTCAACTGTTACATTAAACACTGATAAGTCATATTCAACTCCACCTTGAGTGCCTGCAACTTCACGAATCGTGTAAGTGTGAGTTCCAACTTTACTATAGGACATTTCATCAAAGATGACTTGACCATTTTCGTTATTTTTTTTCGTTTGAATAGATTCACCCTTGTCATTTAATAGTTCAAAAGTAAATTGATCTTTAACTAGAGTTTGTCCTTCTAAAAGTTTACTTGCTTCAAGTACAACACTATTTGGATCAGCTTTATACGTATTTGTAAACGTAGCTGGACCACTAATGTAGTTAGCTGTAGAAACTAACTGACCTTCTACATCTGCCACATCAACCACAACTGCATACGTATCATCATCATACGTCATACCACCTTGGATACCTTGAACCTCACGGATAATATAGGTGTATTTTCCTACAGCTTTATAATTAATTTCATCAAAGATAACTTGTCCATCCGCATTGTTCGTTGCGGTTTGAACGGTATCTCCAGATTCATCTACCAGCTGATAACTAAATTGTCCATTTACTAATTCTTGCCCTTCTAGCACTTTTTTAGCTTCAATAACGACTTTACTTGGTTCAGGAGTGTAGCTATTTGTAAAGACTGCCGGCTTATCATAAACTGCTTTGGCTGTTAATTTTCCTTCACCGTTATCCGTTACAGTTACTTTAACGGTAATTTCATTAGTCGCATAAGTTACGCCTAATTGAGATCCTTTAGCCTCACGAATAGTGTACGTTTGTTCTTCAACTTTAGTATATGAAATTTCATTGAATAGCACTTGACCATTTGCGTTATTTGTTGCTGTTTGGATTACTTGATTCGTTGAATCGACAAGCTCAAATATAAATTGTTTGTTTCTGAGTATTTGCCCCTCTAATACTTTACTTGCTTCAAGTACAACCGTATCAGGATCAGTTGTATAAGTATTCTTAAATGCAGCTGGGCCATCTGAATAAGTTTCGGTTGCTGTTAATTGACCTTCACCATCATCTGCTACTACAACGTTAACACTAAATTCTTCCTTATCGTAAGCCATGCCCCCTTGGACACCTTCAACCTCACGAATCGTATAGTTATAATTACCTACTGTATCATAAGAAATTTCATCAAAGTAAATCTTACCCTCAGCATTGTTCGATACCGTTTGGATTACTTTGTCCGTGCTTTTGTCAATTAAGTCAAATTTAAATTGACCATCTCTAATTATTTGACCATCTAATAGTTTACTTGCTTCAAACACTACGCTGTCTGGTTTAGCAGTATAAGTGTTTTTAAACACGACTGGACCACCAACGTACTCAACCTTGGCTTCTAACTCACCTTCGACATCATAAACCTTAACAACGACTTTCCTAGGTGTAGTATCGTAAGCAATGCCATTCTGTTCTGAATCTACTTCTTCAATTGTATAATTGTACGTTCCTGCAACAGTATAAGGAATTTCAGCAAAGTTTATTGAACCATCTGCATTGTTCTTTTGTTTCCCAATTTCTGTTCCATCTTCATCGCGTAAGATAAATTCAAATTGATTTTCAACTAAAACTTTACCTTCCAATTCTTTAGCTGCTGTAATCACAACACTATCAGAATTAGGTTGATATGCATTTTCAAATATAATCGGTCCATCGATATCCTGAACACTTGCCGTAAGCTTCCCTTTTTTATCATCAGTAACCTGAACGGTAACATCAAATACCGTTTCATCGTATGTGTAGCCCGTCTGACTTCCTGCTACTTCACGAACCGTGTATTTATAGTCTCCCGCTTTAGTATAAGTTAATGCCTTAAAATTAATTTGACCATTGGCACTGTTATAAGCAGTGTCCACAAGTCCACCTTCACTATCGTGTAATTCAAATTTAAACTGTCCTTCTAATAAAGCTTTATTAGATAACGCTTTTGTTCCTTGAATTACAACAGTGTCCGGAGTAGTGACATACTCATTAGTGAATGCTGCTGGGCCATCACGATAGACCGAGGTAGCTACTAATTTCCCTGCTCCATCATCCGTAACAACAACATCGACATTAAATTCTTTCGTATCATATTTGATACCATCTTGCCCTTGTATGCCTATTTTTTCCCGAATTTTGTATGAGTAGGTTCCAGTTTTACTGTAGTCAATTGCAGCAAACGTTACCGCTCCGGATTCGTTATTGCTCTTAGTATCAATCACTTTTCCATCTTCAACTAGCTCAAAGTCAAATTGTCCTGCGGTTAGTGTTTGACCGCCAGTTAACGTTTTACTCGCTGTTAAACTAGCTGAAACATTGGTTGTTGCATATTCATTGTTAAATATTGCTGTTCCATCTGGGTATGCGAATTCAGCTTTATAACTATGATTTGTTTTATCATAAGTTACTGTCAGCTCAACTGACAATTCTTTCGTATCATAAGTTACTCCTCCCAAACTTCCTTTTTCCTCAGAAAGCGTATAGGCTACTTTAACCGAACCAGTAGCTTTCAAAGTACTCAGTTGTTCAGCTGTTAACGTTGGGCTCATGGTTACTTTCCCTTGAGCATCGTTATTAGCCGAAGCAGCTATTTTTTTATCTACTCCGTACAAATTAAATTTGAATTCTTTATCTTTCAAAGTACGACCACTTATATTTTTTGTAAAATCGAAAGCAGGATTGATAGCAGTATTATAAACTGTCAGTCCGTCTTCATCTTTAATATAACCAGCTGGTGTAAAATCTTTACCCGCCGCATCTACTTCCTTAACAGAGAACACATATTTTTCTCCACTAGCTGTATATTGATCAATCTTGTCCCATTTAACTTCAGTAGTACCCGCAGTTAATGTTTTTAGTTCTGCTTCAGGAACTAGTTCTGCTTCACCGTTCTCAATTTGACGATAAAGTTGGAAATGAACTGTCGGTCTACTACTTGACCCACCGATCCAGTTTTTAGTTGCAGTAATAGAGCCTTTTTTCACATCATTATTAACAATTAAGGCATTGCTAATATCTGGGTTAACTGATGCAACATCACTAACCAGTGGACTCCATTCAGAATCCGTTACTTGCACGATATACTCCCCAGCTCCAGCTGCTTTTTCTTCAGGAGATGCGTAACCAATAATAATATAAATTGGTTCGGTTAGTTTCTCATAAGCTTCTGGAACACTTTCTTCGGTCACAATATAGCGACCTGCTCTAGCACCTGTTATTTCAAAAACACCATTTACAGTAGTTCCTGAAATGTCCTGATTCTCTACTAGAGAGCCATTCATTTTTACACGTACCAATTTAAATGTTGCATCAGGAATTTTTGTTCCATTTGGATGTTGCTTATTAAGCGTAAAAGTAACCGTACGACCTTCTCCACCACCACCAAATGACCATTGGCTTGATGTTGTAGCTGTTGTTACTGAGTGTAATGCTGTTTGTTCAGTACCGCCGAGAATTTGGATATTGTTTTTGACCGTATATTTACCAATCATGGTTTCATTCAATCGGGTTGAATAAGTAACCTTTACTGGTTGATTTAACGTACCACCAGCAAAGGTAATCTCAAAGCTACGATTATCGTCAGCAACAGTTACAGTTGCTCCAGGTATCACAACACCTAATTGGTCAGTGATTATGATGCTACCTGCAACATATGTTTGTTGAGCATCTAATTTGTCTGTAATTAATGCGTTATTAATGGTTAATCCTAATGGGTTTAACGTAACGGTCCAATCGATATTTTCAGTATCCTCATTTTGAAGACCTGTTTTAGTACTGTTATTATTTGTACCACCTACAAAAAAATCGATATATGCATTAGCTGATACTGGAGTATGACCGGTATTAGCTAACGTTGTCGTATTTGTATATCTATCTAGCTTTGTGTTAGCAGACGGATACTCTAATATTTCTGTTTGATAAGTCACGATATACTGATAAGGACCATCCGGTAAATTAATACTGAACGTATTGTCCGTTTTATCAATGATCACAGAATCTGTAACATCTTTATTGTTATCAACACGAACAACTTTAATTGTATTTGCAATCAGTCGTTGGTCTGAAGGAATAATATCCGTCAACACAGCACCGACTAAGTTAACATAATGATTAGCAGTATCTGTATTTGCTGTAGTTTTCCAGTTTATAAGATCTGAATCTTCATTTTGAACAACTTTACCAACTGCTTCTTTTTTAACACCTAATGTTGGTTTTGGAACAGTGAATCCTGTTTTCTTATCTCCGCCTTTATAAGTGATTGCTGCTTCATTTCTCACTAATCCTCGCTCATCTTCTGGTGACAGTGAGGTCGTGTAAGTAACTGTATATGGAACAGCGTCTAATTGATCAATCCCAAGTGTAAAAACACCATTGACTGGATCTATTAAGCTGTACGCATCAGCTGTCATTTTTGTACCGTCTTTAAATACTTGAATATTGCTGATTGTTGCAGTTGCAGGCACATAAGTATCTACTAACTCAAAATCATAGATAACATTTTTTGATTTGTTAAAAGTAACGGTCCAATCGATCGTCTTGTTACCTGAAGCATCCGTGTTTACTTTAGCTGCTTTAGAAACGTCTGATTCACGTTTTCCCACTGTAGCTGTAGCTGGTTCTTCGCCACCTAGCCATTTTAAAACAACGTCATTTTTTTGAGCCTTGTTACTTTTATCATCCGCTGTTGTGCGATAGGTAATCTGTAATTTAGCACTCGTCGGTTTGATAAGCGTTATTACAAAGCCAGCTGTGTCACTAGTTAATGTATAATCAGTTCCTACTGCTAATATTTGATTAGTTTCGGTATTTTTAATAGAAAGAGAGTTTGTAATTAGATCATAGTTACCAGATGTAAACGTATCTGTAATTGTTGAATCTGCATTTAATAAAATTTTACTTTCATTAAAATTAATTGTCCATTCAATTTCTTGTTCTGTTTTAGCAGTATTGGTAACATATTTCCCGGATTTGGTAATTCCAGCGTTTGGACCTTCTACTCCTATGTCAGGTCTGATTATATCACCAATCCCCACACCTTTACCGTCTTCAAAGACTAGCTCAGCTTGATTGGCAACTTCAGTCTCCTTCATACCAAGTTCTGTGTAATAAGTTCTGTAAACGAATTTATATTCATGGGTTCCAGCGTTATTGATATTTAATTCAAAACCAGTACGACCATCAGTATGTTCGTAATATTTTATATCAAAGTTTTCTACCGTTTCTCCATCTTTAGTTAAAGTATATAAAGACTCATCAGTAACATCAAATTCTAGATGCAGTGGACTAAAAACGTCTTTTACATTGATAGTAGGTACATCAACTTTAGTACTATTCATTGTAACCGTCCAGTCAATATATGGACGACCTTCACCATCAACACCTTGCGCTCCTACCTTACCACCTGTAGGAACCGTGTTAACTGGGACAGATGCATTTGCCGAGTTAGGTAGTTCTAAATTGTCTGTGATTGTATTAAGGATACTTTCATTAAGACCTACTGGTACTGATGAAGAAAACTCAATTCGATACGCTTTTCCGTCTGCATCAAGACCAGGAAATTGAACATTGCCATCGTTATCAAATACTGGCGTTATTGTGACAGGTTCTTTTGATACTGACGTAACTTTCCCATCAATATCTGTGTCCACTTCATAAATTTCAACTGAGTTTAAATCAATTTCACCTTTAGAAAGTGCATCTGTTAAAGTCACTATTCCCAGGTCTTCCTTTCCATAGTTGTACCCTACAGTCCAGTTTATCGTATTACTATCAGCAAGTACTCCACTCTTAGTAATTTCAGGTATATTACTTGACCAAGTAACGTCAATTTCATCTTTTACTGCTGTCTCGGTGCCATCTAAAGTAATACGAGCATTATTATTGATAGTAAGCGAGCCACCACCATCAGGACGTTTTAATTTTGTCGTATACGTTATTTCATAGGCATCTTCAATGTCACCTAGGTTAAGATCAAAACCATTTCCCGTATTTGTTACTGTAAAATCAGTAACTGGTTCACGACCAGTTTCGACATTTTTATAATTACGAATAATTTTTTCTACTACGAAGCTGCCTTCAACGATTTCTAAATTATCCCCTAAATCATCGATAATCGTCGCCTTGTCAAAGCTCTCAGCAGAATCATTAACTCTTACTGTCCAATCAACATGAGTAGGATTTTTATCTGTTGCTTGATGGGTACCATCCGCATTTAATAGGTAAGGAGCACCGGCAGTTTTTTTATCTGTTCCCACATATTGTTGTTGGTTAGCTTTAATTGTCGCTTCAAATGAAGTGCCATCCGCATACGGAACAGACACAACAAATTCTTCTTGTGTCTCAAATATTTCTTTATTAAATTCCGCTGATAAATTTACATGCATTCCAACATTATCATAATTATTAGCTAATTCATTAAATGTAATAACTAACTGACTACCTACAATATTATATGTTGCGACTGTCTCTCCATCACTCATAGTAATAGGTTGATCTTTTTTTTCAACTCCAATAAAAATTTCAGGTAAAGTAATTGTATAAGTATCGCCTGCTGCAATAATAAAATCATCTGGCTTAATAAATACATAATCTAGGAGAACAGCATTCATTTCATTTATATCTACTGTTTCAGATCCACCATTTTCTACAACTTTTTCATTAGCAAGACCAGGATTAAGAGTAAACTCAAATGATGTTATTAGGTTTTCCTCTACTGCAGTACGTGGTGCCACAGCGAATGTCTTAGCTTCTGTAGCTGGTTCTATAGTACTTCCTGCGTCTTCTATTTCTTCAGAAGGAACAGTTTCTTCTGAAGGAACAGTTTCCACAGGTGGGCTTTCACCTTTTGGCGTATCTAATCCTTCATCTACTACAGGCTCATCTTCTAGAGCTGTTTTTTCATCTTCAATAGGTTCGTCTTCAGTAGACGAGTCAGTTAACTCAACGGCTTCACTTTCTCCTGCTGGGTCTTCTGCACCACTTACACTGTCTTCTGCCTCTGTGTCAGATCCAGCTTCATCTGAACTTGTCTCTGCAAATTCATCCGCAGCTGTTCCTATAGCATAGACCGTTTGTGGAGTTAAAATCGTACTTAATAACATCATTGTTACAAGCACTAGGTTAATATACTTCTTTTTATTCATTTTTGTTTCCCCCTTTTCATTTTTTTACCAATACAACATTTATTCTTTTTGAATCGTAAATCGCAAACTTAGTGTAAAAGTGTTCAAAGACTCACGTTATTATACATTGTTTAGCATTTCTAAACCCTTCCATCTTTACGTCTTAACAGGGAGCTATTTGACAAAAAAATACAATATGCATTTAAGCAAGATTTTAGTGTATTATAGAAGTATAAATTCTGGCAATGAGAGAGGTAGTTTTGTGTTAATAAACTTTTTGAATAATAGTGAAAAAAGAAGGCTTCAATTTGCAGAGATATTGTCTAGACAAGAGGACTGGACACTCCTATCAGAATTAGCCCAGCAGCTTAACTATTCTGATAGGACGTTAAAAGATGATATTGTGTTTTTAAAAAATAATTTTACTGATTTTCAAGTTCAAACTTCACATCATGGTGTTCGTTTGATTTTTGAACATAACAAAGGGTTACGCTCGCTTTATCAGAAAATATTGACTGAATCCGTTGCTTATCATTTTCTGGAAATTATATTTATGGATGAGGGGAAAACTATTTCGGAGTTAGCAGATAGTTTCTTTATAAGCTCATCTACCCTTTATCGTATAATTAATCAAATCAATGACAGTATTAGACAATACGATTGTTTCATTGAAACAAATCCTTGCCGTATAATAGGATCAGAAAAAAATATTCGTTATTTCTTTTACCAGTATTTTTTTGAAAAGCATTCTCCTCTTGAATGGCCATATAAAACAATTCATGAAAATTCATTGGATAAACTATTGATTTTTTTCACTGATTTTGTTCCACTACCTATTGACTTTTCGCATTATAATGATTTTAAATTAGTTACGGTAGTTAATCTCATCAGATACCAGAACAACCATTATGTTGATACCGATAATTTTGAAATCAATTTTGATGAAATCATTCCAGATTTAAGCATCTATGCGGACATTTTTCAATCTTTTGAGGACTCTTTAGGCGTTAAGTTTAATAACGATCTCATTAATCAATTATTTACTCCTTTTGTACAAGAAGGATTCTCACTGAGTTACGAGCGCTTGATAGAGAAAACTAGAGAGAACAAAACAATGGCAGCTGAAGTTTCCCTTTTAATTAAGCTATTAGATAAACTTTCTACGGATAATGATATTCCACTTGTAAATAAAGAAAGAGTCATTCTTGAAATGCAAAACACTACTCATTTAGAGTATCAAAAACCACAATCTGGACATATTCTTTACAATAACAATAAATATTTTTCAGAAGCTATTCGTTATAAATTCCCTGTCTTTTATAACGATTTGTACGAGGGGATGATAGCATATCGAAAGTTGCAGGATAAGCCTATCACGGAAGATGGAATAGATTTCTTTATCTGTTCTCTATTTACTTATTGGAAGAACCTCGTGCCCGAATTGCATAAAAAATTTGATAAAATAAAAGTTTTAGTCATTAGCAATCATCATATTTTACATGCCGATATGTTAAAAGACTTTATTCAAAGTGAATTTACTGAACAATTAGTGGTTGACATCTATATGGATAATCATTTAAGTTTATCCATGCTAGAGGATTTGAATTATGATTTTATTGTGACCAATTTTCCGCTACCTAAGTTAGAGTCAAAACGCAATATCTACATTGAAAATGTCCCTACTGTCAATGATTTAATTAAAATCGAAGAAGCAGTGAACAGAATTGTATCTGTGCGTGAACAGCAAAATATCTAGCCAGGACTGTAGTTCAAAAAATTCAAATAAAAAACAAGCTACAGTAATTTTACTGTAGCTTGTTCTATGAATTGATTTCTTGGATAACCGTTTGGATATTTTTCATGTCGAAAGAGGACATAATTTCAGAAAGGACGTATACTCTGGATTTACCATAGTGATTTTTATTGATTGGTTGTTCATTGGTTAGAATGAGATCATACCCTTTACCTAGCTGACAAGTTTCGATATGGATGCCATTGATATGCCGCATATTTAGTATAAGTAACTGATTCAGTGTATCGGTAAAAATAGCTTCCATTTTCAAATCAATTCCCACTTGCAAAATGGTCGTCATCTTCAACGTAACAATAGCCAGTAAACTGATATATTTTAGTAATCCTATTTTCAATAAACTATTGTCTTCTACTTCTTTGATACCAAATTTATTTGTACTGATGCCAATCAATGTCTCTGCAAATGAAACCAGGTCTCTGCCGGTAAATTGCTTTTCTTTAGCCAACATTTCCTCATAATCATAAATTTCCATTTCTCCTTGGAAGAAGTACAGTTTTGTGTGAACATGAGAAAGATGATAATGCATGTCACGTTCCAACATGTAAGGCAATCTGCGGAACTTATATTGGATAATAATGGTTTCCACAATGTAGGCATCCATCGTCGCAATAGGTGCACGACGGTCACGCTCTAGGGTATATTCATGAAAATCGTGTTCATTCAGAATCGGAAAAGCTAGCAAAAAAGCAAAGTGTAGCATTGCTTCTTCTTCATCGACTTCAATAGAATAACGACTGAAGTAGCGTAAAACCATAATACGGATTTTTTGATACAGAGTATCCTCTAAGTAAGGCTGCATGTGTTCGCGTAAGTCTGTATACTTCTTCTCTTTGCTAGTGACACGAGTTTTACTAATGAGCATCCAAATATCGAGGCGTTGTTTGTTTTCTGGTTCAATCGTAACTTGCAAGGAACTTTCCATAGCCTGCACCAATTGAGTAATCTGCTTATCGTTATGCGAAACAACAAGGGATTCTTTATTTTCGATATAGCTATAAAATTGAAAGTAGAAATACCGAATCTGCAACTCTTCCCCGTGCAACTGCCCATTGCGGATTTTGATGCCAAACTCTTTTAAATAGCTGTTTAATTCTTTGATTTTGCGAAATAAAGAAGAATCGCTGATCATTAGTTTTTGTGTCAGCTGAGTAATCGAGAACTCTTGATGCTTAAATAAAAACCGGACCAAGTTCACTTTGATTGACTGATTCAAATAGAGCTGATGAATTTTCGGCAAAGAAAATTCATCGCTCATGGTTAAAGAAATGTATTGTCCATCATAGTTTACGTTCACCTGATCTGCAAGAGAGTGAATTCGAAAAGAAATGGATTCCAAATCTTTATCCAGTGAGGCTCTTGCAACAGCTAAATATTCCAACATATCTGTATAAGAGAGTTTTCCGCCGTTCAGCACGAGTTGTTTAAAAATCGTAACTTCTCTGATCTCATTTTTCTCCAAGAAGTGTTCAATTTTCATTTCCGTCATCCCTCACTTCTGGCCAAGAAACAAAATTGGTAGCCGAAATCATTTGGGTAAACGATGGATGGAAGAAATAATCTTTTTGCTGCAAATCTTCCAACGTTTGTTTCGTTTGAATGGCTAACGCTAATGTATTGATTTTTTCTAAAATATCCGAAGTTGAAATCATCTGTGCCCCAAGCAAAGTATGGCTAGTTGCATCATATACCCATTTAATCGTTACGGTAGCACTATTTGGTAGACTAGTTAAGAGCACTTCTTGACGATAGGTTTCCACTTTTTGATTGGTAAATAAACTCTCAGCTTCTGTTATACCTGTGCTAGCAATATAATACCCGAATATAAATGTCCCAATCGTGCGCAAAGAGCCTTTGAAAACCATTTTTGGTTGGATAAGATTAGCAGCAGCCACAATTCCTGTACGGACAGCATTATTTACAAGCGGAATATAAACCGTTTCATCGTCTTCTCCAAAAGTCAGCTGGATGCAATCTCCAACGGCAAAGACATCCTCTACCGATGTACGCATATAGCGATCAACGGCAATCGTTTGGTCCATGTGGAGCCTGATATGCTCATCCAAAAAATGCAAGTCCGGTCTCACATTCACACCTAAAATAACGGCATCACTCTTAACCATTTCATTTCCAAATCGAATTGTTACCGGTTGATCTTCTGCTTCAATCGAAGAGGCCGTTTGGTTCAAACGCAAATCAATTCCCTGTTCAAGCATTTTCTGTTGCAGTGGCTGAATCATTTCTTTATCAAAATATTTAAATAGCACATAGTCCATATTTTCAATCAGCGTAACATGTTTTTGCTGCTTGCTTAGCAAATCAGCTGCTTCCACTCCGACCTGACCGCCTCCGATAATGGTTACGCTTTTGCTAGCATCAATTTTAGATAAGGCATCTTCTGCTTCATGGTGCCGTTTGTACTTCAAGACGTTTTCGCCATCACTGCCGCTGATTTTTTGCGACAACTGACTCGAACCCGTTGCAATAATCAATTTATCATAACTGATTGTCTCTTCTTTTCCATGTTGGAGATAGTTAATTGTTCTATGGATTGAATCAATTTTTTCAACAGCTGCTTCTAAATAGCACTGGATGTTTTGCTTTTCCAATTGCTCTTTCGTGATGAAGTAAGCTGCACCTAAATTAGCGATTTTATTTTCCCAGTACAAATGCAGTCCATTCGGAATATAACCTAAAGTAGGCTGCTTTTCCAGCAAAATAATTTCTGCATTAGACTGTTTTTTTCGCACTTCTAAAGCCGCTGCTACCCCAGCAAAAGAAGCTCCTATAATCACTACTATCATGCTATTACTCCTCGTCAATGTGTTTTCAATTAGTATAACACAAGAAAGAAATATTTTTGAAAGGATGAGAGTTACCATCACTATAGATGAAATTTCGACTCTTTGGATAAATAGGTTCCCAAATATCTATTTACATTGCCTGATACAACATAACTTATATAGTATAAAAAAAGTTTAGAGATAGCATGCTTTCAATAAAAAGCATGCTATCTCTAAATAAATATGAAATTTATAATCAAAACAAACTACTTTTATAAGATACTATATCCTAATGTTTTTATATCTTCATTAAACATTTTAACTGTATCTAAAGACATTTCTTTTAAATCTTTACCGATATTATTTAATTTTCCAATTATTTCTGGAGCACAAGTAATAATATCTGCCCCTGCATCATTTGCTTGGAAAATGTTAAGAACTTCTCTTGAACTAGCCCACAACAAATCTGTTCCAGTTTTTTTATGGCAAATTTCTGCAGATTTTTTCATAGTCTCAATAGGATCAATTCCTGTGTCCGCAATACGTCCTGCAAATACAGATACAATGTTATTAGTTCCTTCTCTAAATGCATCAACTGTTTCTACTACTTGATCTAACGTTAGGATAGCTGTAACATTTAACGACAATCCTTCTTCTGATAGCTGTTTAATTAATGGAATAGACGACTCACCTTTTGTATTTGTAATCGGAATTTTTACAAACACATTTTTCCCATATCTTGATATTTTTAACGCTTCCTTCTTCATAGTCTCGAAATCATCAGCAAAAACTTCAAAAGATATCGATACATTTGGAAATTCTTCTACCACAGCTTTAGCGAAGTCTGTATAACTCTTAATCCCTGCTTTCTTCATTAGAGATGGATTGGTAGTAAATCCGGTAATTCTGCCACTTTTATAAGATTGTTTCATTTTTTCTATTTCAGCACCATCTGAATAAATTTTTACAGTTAAATTTTCCATTATTAACATCCTCCTATTAATCTTCATCTATTTCAATATTGTTTATCGCTACTTTAGATGGTCTCAAGATACTTGGTAAAATCAATGCTATTAAAACTATAACTATAATGACATAAATCCCCGCTGATCCCATCCATTCACCTGTTTTACCTAGAAGTATCCCAATAATTCCAAAGTCTACATCTCCAAAAGTAGTATTATTGAAGCCTAAATCTCCAAGGACAGGTAATAAAAGAGCGGGTATGAATGCTAGTCCTAAACCATTAATAAATGAACCTATAACTGCTCCTCTTCTTCCACCTGTTGCATTACCGTATACTCCTGCTGTTGCCCCGCAGAAAAAGTGCGGTACTAATCCAGGAATAATTAAAATGCTACCAGCATAACCTAAAATAAACATGCCAATAAGTCCACCTACAAAACTACTTAAAAATCCAATTATTACTGCTGTTGGTGCATAAGGGAAAAACACTGCAGCATCAACTGCTGGTACTGCATTTGGAATAATTTTAGTCGCAATTCCTTGGAAAGCAGGAATTAAATCAGCTAATATCATACGAACACCAGCATAAACAATGGTTACACCAACTGCAAATTTCAATCCTGAAAGTATAGCAAATATATAAGGCGATGTTCCATCTGAAATTGTCGAAACATAGTCAGGCCCAGCTGCTATTGCAGCAATAAGATAGAAAATAACCATAGTTAATGCAGTAGAAATTGTTGTATTCCTCAAGAAACTCCATTTTTCTGGTACTTTGATATCTTCAGTACTTTTACTATTTTTCCCAACAAGACTTCCAATTGCTGCAGATATATAATAACCAATACTGCCAAAATGTCCCATGGCTACCTCATCACCGTCTGTTGCTTGGAGAGTATATTTCTGCCCAATTGCTGGTGATATTGCACTCCAGGATCCTAGGAAAAAGCCTCCAATTAAGATAAGTTGCCACCCTTCAAATCCTATAGCACCTAATACTGCAGATAATAAACATGCCATAAAAAAACTATGATGTCCTGTTAAAAAAACATATTTATAACGAGTGAATCGAGCAATAAGTACGTTAAAAACTAAGCCTAGAATAAGTATTGACATAGTTTCTACACCTAATAACTCTTGAGCAACAGAAGTTACAGCTTCATTATTAGGAACAACTCCTCTAATATTAAATCCTGTTTCAATCATTTGTGATAACGGAGTTAAATTTCCTGATATAACATCAGCACCCGCTGAAAGCATGAGATAACCTAATATAGGCCCTAACGTTCCTGTTAAAACCTTATGTCCGGGAGATTTTAAAGCTAACAAACCAATCATTGCAATTAAACCCATTAAAAATGCAGGTTCCTTTAATATATCTCTAAAAAAATCTAGTATAGCCATTATTTATTCCTCATTTCTATTTTTATTTTTTGACATTTCCAATAAGGTTTGGAGTACATCCTCCTTAATCTTTTTTTTATTCATATAACTTCTAGTAAAAACTACTTTCTGATCTTTAGTAAATATGTCGGCAAATTCTTTAACTGTAATAAATAAATCAGCGTCTTTACCTATAGCAGCATTTGAATCGATTGATTCCACTTCAATTTCTATACCATTATCTTTCGCTAACTCTTCAACTTTCATTTTCAGCATTAAACTACTGCCAATACCATTTCCACATACAGTAACAACTTTTAACATACCTAACTTCCTCCTTGTTATCTCTCTAAAATTTCGTTTATTTTATTAAATAACTCTCTAGCATTTGTTGCATCAATTAATTCAGTAATATTTTCTTCATCTTCTAGGATTTTAGATAATTGCTTTAAAGCTTTTAAATGACCTGTACTGTCCACAGCAGCAAGTATAAATATTAGTTTAACTTCTTTATCTTCATCGTATTCACTATCCATATTGAAATCTACTGGTTGGTCAAGATGCAGCAAACTTACACCTAATTTTGCTACACCTTCTTCAGGTCTAGCATGAGGAACAGCCACTTTCGGAGCTAAAACAATGTATGCTCCCATCTTTTTTACCATGCTGATCATTGCATTAATATAATTTCCATTAATGTATCCTTCTTTTAAAAGAGGGTCAGCAGCTATTGAAATAGCCTCTTGCCATTCCATTTTTTTATTAGTGAATTTTATTAAGTCTTCCTGTAATAACTCTGTCAAGTTTTTACCTCCTTCATAATTTCTATCAGTTTCATAGAGAATGTTAGAAATACTTTCATAAAGTTCTTTTCTATTTTCAATTGTTGCATGTTGTTCGATTGCTTTTATTAATTTTTGTATATCTAAATTTTGGATTCCAACTTCAATATCAAAATTTTGGCTTACTTCAGTCTTCAGGATCTCTTGTTCTACTTTATTTAAAATTGGCTTCGTTAAAAAAAGTTGCTTCTCTGTTTGAAAATATGTTGTAGAAAAAACCATATCGTAATCTTCTATACGTAATGCTTTTGCTTCCTCCAAACTATGCACACTACTAAATACAATCGAAGGAAATAACTCTTTCAATTGTGTTCTCATAATTAAAGAAGAACTTATTCCGTTTGGACAAATAGACAACCCTTTATAAGTTCTTTTTTCTTCCCTATTTAGAGACAAAAAGCCACCAAAATGTACTGTAAAGTAAGCTACTTCGTCTTCTGGTATTGCTTTACCAGTAAGTTCTGCTAAAGGTTCTAATCCTTTCTCAACTAAGTAATATAATTCATTGTATTCTTCCATTATTTGAGCTGTATATGGGTTTTTAGAAACAATATCGAATTTTATTCTGAAGTAAGCTGGCACTAAGTGTTCAAAAAGATTATCAAATAATTCTTTTGGATTTTCAAAGACGATACCCGTAATAGCTTGAACTCTTGCAATAATATTTTTTGTAACTTCTTTAAAAAATTCTTCTTCGTAAACCTTTTCATTTCCCTGAAGAGCACTCAACAACCTTATTGTTATATATATTTTTTCTTTTTCACAATTTTTATAAAAAATATCTTTTACAATAAAATGACTCATTTTGTATAAAGGGTGTTGTTCTAAATACTTTATATCTTTATCATCAAAATTAAGCTTAAATGAATTTTTTCTTTTCTGTAAAAAATCAAAAAAGTAAATAACTTCTTTTATTCTATCGTAGGTAAAGGTCACATTGTATTCTTTCGAAAGCTTTATAATCACTTTATTAATTATTTCTTTATTAGACGTGTATTCCCAAGATTCAAAAATATAGTTAATTAACCATTCTCCAATGGTTAAAGATAATATTTTTCCTATCGAATAAGAAACTAAGCTTCTTATATCATATTCTTCTCCTTTCAATTCGTAGCCACTATTTCTACTATAAATCAAATCAATTTTGTATCTTTCACAAATTTCTTTCACTTTCCTTAGATCCAATAACACTGAGTTTTTACTTAACTGAAGGAATTCTTGGTAATGATTATTGGAAATAATATCCGTTTTTATAAACGTGTATAAAATAATCATGTATACCCTTTCATCTTGTAAAATTAAATCTTTCTTTCGTAGTTTCTTCTTTTCAGCTTTCCATGCTACTTTTGATTCTTCAGAAAAAATAACTTTTTCATCTTCTAAAACTATTTCTGGAATTTTCATCATTATAAATTCAGAGTTAATTTTATTAAGCTCCTGCCAAAATTTTTTTTTTAGTAATTTGAAGAATACCTGAAATATTTGATACAGACCGTCCATCATTTTCCATCAAAGAATGAATAAAAAAAACTGACTCATTATTTAACATACTCTTCTCCTTTCATTTATCATCTTATGATAAAACGCTTACTTTTAAAACCATTATTGGGCCCTAGTTTATAGACTCACTTTTGGGACCAATAGTGCTTAAGTGAATTTTAGGGTAATGAATAAACTTGAATGCTTCCTATAAATAATGTTACTACATTTACTACAAAGTTATCTGAAACAACAAATTAATATCTATACTTCGTCCAATGTATATGAACTTAGAGAACCTTTAATTTTTTTTGGATACTAAATTAATTAATTGAGCTTTTTTGATCATAGAAGAAGGACCTATTGATTATTTAGATTTTAAATATACAGCCATCGAACATATGGTAAAAAAATATGTTCAGCAATTGCTAGAAATAAATGATGTATTTCTGAGCTTGGCAAATACAATAGCTATAGTCGTGCCTAAAAATGTGTTTGCTACTGGTCATGTTTTAATATGCGAGACTACATCAGAAAAAGCTGCTCTGTCTCCTAAACAATTAGTAAATCATTATTTTTCATAAAAGTTTAAGCTATTAGTTTTCAATAATAAAAATACCCGAGAGAGTTAAATTATTAGCTGCTCTAGGGTATTTTAAAAAAAATTTCACTTGTTTATTATATTACTTAGTGTTCAAATACATTTAAATCCGCTTTTAAATAATCAATTGCTCTTTTCAATCTTTCTAATCCATCTATTACCTTTTCTTTGGAGCACCCTATATTCATTCTCAGAAAATCTGGGCCGCCATAAATCGACCCATCCATAATGGCAACTCCACCTATGTTAACTAAGGCTTGCTGAATCTCCTCCATTTTAAAAGGGAATTCACTTATGTCTAGCCAAGCTAAAAATGTTGATTCTGGAATAGTGAACTTAATCTCCGGAATTTTTTGTTTCAAGTAATCAAACGTAAAATTCATT
Organism: Carnobacterium sp. 17-4; assembly: GCF_000195575.1. NCBI lineage: Bacteria > Bacillati > Bacillota > Bacilli > Lactobacillales > Carnobacteriaceae > Carnobacterium > Carnobacterium sp. 17-4. The sequence goes on from NC_015391.1 coordinate 1,579,633, forward strand.
TTTCAGAGATATACACATTCAATTCATTAACGCATAAGATCCTATCAACCCAGAAGTATTAAAGGTTTTACTGGTTGAGGTACAAATAGCAACATTCTTTAATCCCTCTCTTTATCCCATAGATAAACTTATAAAACCATACACCTCTCACTACAATAAGAGTTGTATGGTTTTCCATCAAATTATCTTAATTTCCCTAAAAATGATTCGCCATGTTGTGGCTTCTTAACGCCAAAATACTCTGCTGCTGTAGCGGCAACATCTGACATCGTTTCTCTTTCTCCTATTTCTCTTCCTTCAAGTCCTTTACGGTAAATCAGCAGTGGAACTCGTTCTCTAGTATGTTGACTATGTCCAATAGTTGGATCATTTCCGTGATCAGCCATAACTATTAAAAGATCTTCTTCATCTAACCGTTTCATTACCTCACCAATATTTGTATCGCTTACTTCCAAACGATCAGCATAACGATTAACGTCTTCTCCGTGCCCTGCTAAATCAGTTTCTTGTACGTTCAAACAGATAAAACCATTGTCCATCTCGCTTATCTCTTGCAATGAGGAATTGAACAATTGCTGTGTATCGACACCAGGATAGAGGTGAGTACTTGAAGTCTGAATGATATCCGCTGCTTTACCGATCAATGCCACTGGAATGTTTTGATGATTCAAAATCGTTGGAATTTGTACCTCAGGGTTTATCCCGTATCCCAAATGAATAACTTGATACCCTTGATCGTATACGCCGGACTCCGGAGCATCCACACCAGCAAATTTATTTTGTTTCACTTTTCTGGCTTTCAATAAATCATTCAACACAATATGTTCTCCACCAAATACTATTACACGTGATACTTTTACCACTTCACGGATAGCTCTGCCTACCCGTTTGACTTCTTCAAAAGGCATAATATCAAGGCAAGCTGATACATTATATACTTGCCCTAAATCTGTCTCTAAATTGTCTCCAACAGTTGCACATTCGTTGATGACTAAGATTTTAGGTTCAGAATTTTTTCCTTCGCGCCGAACAGAATAGCCTTTTTTTACCAATTGTTGTTCTACTTCATCAATTACTTCATTAAAAGGCATATTAAAAGGAATCGGAGGGGTTGTGCCCATAATTTCCTGATGCCCTAGAAAAGAATCCGCACCTTGATGAGCTAAATTAGAAGTTCCCCAATTAGCTTTTTTTGATTTTTTCAGTTTTTCTGTTTCTTTACCAATGGCATTCATTAAACCTAATCTAACTAAATTTTTTATTTGAATGTCTGGTTTCCTTTCAATAATATGATAGGCCGTGTTACTTCCCACATCTTCTGGACGAACTTTGGATACATCATTCATATACCCTACTCCAAAGCTATCTAGTACGATGACGATAAATTTACCCATTTTTTCACCCTCTCAAATAGTTGCCTTGACTATCGTATATACCTTCTATTGTTGGTTTGCCTTCTTGTATGCCACTCACTAAAGCAACTTCACTTCTCGTCACAAAAATTTGTGTCCGAAAGGCCATAATAGCTGTAGCACCAATGGGTTCTGTTTCATCAATTTCTAAATAATAATCAATATTCTCATCTGAAAGAGCATTTATATGAGCTTCTGTTTGTTTTCCATGATTATCAATTAAAACATTTTTCAGGTGCCCTCTTCTGTAAAATCCACCGCCAAAAAGGTAACCTTTTCTTTTAAAGTTATGGGAAACTTCACTTACATAAACCATTGCTGGTTTTTCAGCTAATTCTTTTTCAGCATGCATGGGTGTTGTACCTGTTAACGCATGTCCTGGCTCCCCCTGTGTGCCCCCTATTTTTTTGATGAATGGAAGTGTGTATACAGAAGTAGCTGAAGGGATATTCAATTCTTGGATAGTGATTCCTTCTTTTTCAAGTAATTTTTTAGCCGCTTTTACAGTTTCTGTATTATGCGTCGGTTCCAATATTTCTTTTTCAGCATTATATAAAAAACATGGAAATGAAGTTACTCCTGAGATTTCAATATATTTTAATTCCTTGAACAAGCTGATTAACGAAGGCAACTCTTTAAGTGTAAAGCCTCCGTATTGTCCAGGATAAAGTTCGTCTTCATCGCTTACTACTCTTAATAAAATCTTTTGCTTAATGCCTATTTCTTTTGCCAAACCATTAATAGCTTGTAATTTTTCTAGTGAATAAACGGTTAAATATTTTGAGCCATACATCATGATATCTTTCAGTAACATCTGTGGAATTTGCACGAGGTGGCCTACATTTCCCAAAGGAATATTATTTTCCATCATAATCTTTGCTTCTCGAAAATCCACTACCACAGCATTCTTTATTCCTAATTCAACCAACATTTTTGCAATAGTCGGATTTCTTCCAATTTGTTTAAGCATAAAAAATAGTTCAATATCATTTTTCTTCGCTGTCTCTATTAATTTCTTGGCATTTTCACGGATAATATCTAAATCAAGCACATACGTATCTGGAAGAATTTTTTCTGATTGATGCAGCGTTATGGCTTCTTGGATAAGTTTAGGATTTCTTTTTTTGACAACATCCATAAACATGCTTTTCCCCCCTAAACTTCTATTAATGATTCAATAATGTTACCAAATGCAAATGAAAATATTCTGCCTCATTTTCTCTAAAAGAAACTGGGGCTAATGCTGCAATTTTATTCCAGTAGTTTAAAGCTTCGTCATATTTTTGATCCGCTTTTATTTGTTCATTTATCATTTGATCTACCGAATTAATTGTTTCTTCTGTATATTGTCGTGCAGTTGCCATCACTAAATGAGTAATAAAAGTATCTGCTTCATCTTCATTACTAATGATATTTTGAGCTTTCATAAATTTCAACACTTCTTGCGCATAATCATATACTGAATCATTGATTACATTATTCTCTCTTAAAATCGTTAGTTTTTCTTGAATCATCTTAAAGATCTCTCCTTTTAATAACGAGGTGTCATTAACCCATTTTTTATTTTATTTTGAGTTTCCAACATTTTTTCTACTTCTATGTTCTTTCTACAAATAGATTCAATGACTAAGTTATCTTTTTGGCAAATAATGACAGCTTCGTTCATAGCTTTGTGTTGTTCTTTCAAAGAAATGAATTGAACATTTAAATCTTCATAGTTTTTATCTATAATTTCATCATAGTTCCAAATACCGGCATCAATCTGATTTTCCCGTAAGGCATAAATCAACTGGTTAGCTGGAACCTCTACCAGCTCTACATTTTTTCCTTCTATATGTTCATTTGTCAACATAAGGTGATCTAGTGAATCTCTGTCAATGCCAACTCTCATACCATCAATAATGGACTCATGTTTCTTTGAAGCCAATAACAAAACATGTTCTGAAAGGTATGATTTTGGTCCAAACCTTAAAGCTATATCAATAGTTCCATTTGTCCTTATCTCATGTTCGGCAGCAAATCTAGAAACTACTGCCATATCATATAATCCCTTTTTAACAGCATCTATCCGATCTTCTGAACCACGAATATACACCATATTTAGCTTAATATCGCTTTCTTTAAAAGCTAAATAAAGACCTGTAGCAAAGCCTTCATAAAGTTTTGAGTAAGGTAATGGCATGGTAGCTGTTAATTGATCTTTAACAACATATGATTGAAGAATTTGATAATCCATTTTTTTGATATACGTTCCTAAATGCCCTTTACTTTCAGTTTCAATTGCACTTATTTCCTTTAAAAATGAAAGTGCATTTTGTACGGTTCCTCTAGACAATTCATATTTTTCTTGCAGTTCACTGATATTGGGCATTCTGTCATCTTTTGATAGCAAAAATAATTCTGCTGCTACTTTCTCAATAGCTAATCCTTTTTTTTGATAAAATGTTTCTTTCATAATGCTATGATCCTTTCAATTTCAAACTATTACCTGCTTTGTTTAGATACAGCTATAATCGATTCATGTAAAATCCTTATGATGGTTTCACTACCTGCTCGCATTGGGTTGATTCGAATCATGGTTCTTTCTGCATCTGGATTGGCTGCTCTAAAAGTTCCAGATAAACGATAAAACATTGGTACAAACTCGTATTGTGATTCTGCTCCAACTGGATTAGGTGCTGCTCCCAGTTTTTCAGCTTCTTCTAGGACAGCACTTGCTATGGGTTCATCTAACTCAACTAAAATCACTTTCGATTGAGCATTAGCAATGTAGGCTTGTTTTACGCCCTTTACTTCTCCAGCATTCAAGCTATTTTTTACTTCTTCAAGTACTTTAGCTGAGAGTGCTAGCGCTACTGGCGCATAAATCATTCCCCTCAAAACGTCGATTGCTTCATGACCTTGCACTTGCAATCCACCAGAATAATTTTCTGCTTTCAATTTTTCAATAGCTTTTTCATTTCCAACGATACACCCAATTCCTTCAGGACCCAACAACTTAAAAGTCGAGAAACACGCTAAAGTAGCTCCCATTTGTGAGCCTATTTCCGGCGTTTTTAACACCGCGTAATTATCATCTGTTACAATTGGTGTATTTGGCAAGTAATTTTGGATACACTGTATCACTTCTTTTGCATCATAAGAATCATCCGGTTTTTGGCGCGTAATCTGGATCAACACCCCATCAATAGCTTGATTTTTTAATGTGACTTGCAATTTTTCTAAATCATTAAAATCCGTTGCAATTGTTTTTAATCCCATAGTATCAATAGATACTTTTGTAGTCGGATAAACGGGAGCATCATGTACTAACAATGTATCTCCAATATTCATTGTGGCATGTAAAGCCATTCGGATCGCCATAGTTCCTGCTCCGCGAACCAGCATCGTTGCTTCAGCATTAAAGTAATTCTCTAGAACTTTTTCAACTTTGTTCGTTGTTCTAGGCTGATTTAAGCCAGGAATCACTCCTAAATCGCCACGAGTTAAAATATCGCTTCCTCTAAAGACTTTAGTGATCTCATCAATTAAAGAAAATTGTTTTTTTGTAGCTTCTTCTATGTTTAAACTAGTAAGAGGATACGTCTTCATTTTTTCCCACCTTTTTTGTTAGTGCTTTATAAATAAAATTGTTGTGGATTTTTGATCAACATCTTCTCAACAAATAATTCTGAAATACCACCTTTTAAAATCATTGGGACAAAAGTATCCAATAAATAAGAGTAACCAATGCCATTTTTATATTTCAGATTGGATTTCCTCGTTATATCCATTGATAAGAAAATTTTATCTGTAAATCCAGCTGCTTCTATCGCTAATAGCATTTCCAGTCGTTTCTCATCTGGCATATAGTTTTCTTTTCCCACGGTGTCAAACTCAACATACACGCCTTCTTTCAGTAAAGACAACACGTAGTTAGAATCACCCGTTAAATCAACATGACCGATCACAACCTTTTTTAAATCAACTTTGTTCTCTTTAAAGAATTGAACTTGTTCTTTTCCATGAGTTCCTAGAGTTGTATGCGTCGTAATAGGAACTCCTGTCTGATGGTGGGCAATAACAGCTGCTTTAAAAACCTTATGTTCTCGTTCAGTCATTTGATTTTTACTTGTTGCAATTTCGCCTATTAACTCAGCTCGGCTATCAGTCCCATTTATTCCAACCGTAATATCTTGTATCATAACCTCTGCCATTTCTTCTACCGTATGTTCATCTACAAAAGACGGAAGAAATTTATCTTGATACCATCCGGTTGACTGGATGATATTTATACCAGATAATTCACCAACTTTTTTCACATAATCTGGATTGCGATTCATTCCCATCACAGTCACATCAATGATATTTCGAACGCCTTTTTTGTACAGTTCTTTATACTCTGCAACTGTCTCGTCAAAGCAATTCAAATTTGTATCTTCCGTTTTTTTTAAAGAAGATAAGTCTATTGTTGTATGTTCATGAGCATATGTTATTCCTTCTTTTAAAGGCATGCCATCTCTCCTCTTTTTTCATTTAAAGATAATGGTGCTAAACAAATAGATCATTTAGCACCTCACTTTTATTCATTATCCAGCAACTGGCGCCCACAGGCCTAGTACATATAAAATATTCACAACAATTCCTAATACAATAGCAGCTACAGGTCCAACAGCCATATTAACCAATGGTTTTTTAGCTGTTTGATTTAATAAGTAAGCCCCAATCAGCCAGAAATAACCAATTCCTGGTGCAATTTGCTCACTTGCCAACGCCCCACCAATTAGTAAAGCAATTTCTAACACACGATTCATCGAAGTACGGATATGTTCTCCCATTTCTCTAACTCCCGGGAAACGATCTAATCCTTTAGCAGCACCATTCAATAACATAATTTCAAGAAACATTACAATGGCTCCAGCAATGAAAGCAAATATAGGATGACCTTGTAATAAAATACCAATAACAAAAACAAAAGTAGTTCCAGATGGACTGTATACTCCAGTTACAATAGCGGTAGAAAATACTAATGGAATGAAACCAATTCCACGAGCAAATGCAGCTAATGCTGCTTCACCAAATTTACCTTCACTCATCAAGTTCAGTGAAATGGGGTCACCTGCAATAATTACTAAACTTGTTGCAGCAGCCACTAACCCTCCAGTAAGCGATAATAAAAGAGCATTTTTTTTGATTCTTGTCACACGCTCTACAAAAATACTAACAAGATTTTGATTGTCTGTTCCTTCGCCTTTTACACGAACAGCAAAGAATACCATTAAGACCATTCCAACCAATAAGGCCATACCTTCAGCACTTAATGTAAAAGTAGTTCCGCTTGCTAATGTAATTATTCCAAATCGCTTAACCAAGACCAAAGCTAATGTACTAAATCCTAAAGTAAGTGCTCCTTTTGTAAACCCATGTTGATAGGCAATAGCTAGTGCTGGGAAAACAGCAAAACCTATCACGATCGGTGTTCCAACTGCTCCTAAAGCATCTAAGAAGTTAACTGGCATTAAGCCAAATAAATCCACTACAACTTGTAACCCAATCGTAATTCCAATTCCCCACAAGGCTCCAATGATTCCAGCAATGATTGTTCCTTTTTTTCCTTCTGGAGCCCAAGTACCAATAATATCTGTCATTAAAAGAATACTATGAACTAAAATAACGCTCGCACCAAGTGAAACTGGGATTCCAAAACCAATAACCAACCCAAAACTAACAGCAAAACTTGTTGCGGCTAATTCCTTTTTTCCAATTACTCCCTCTAAATACTCTGGCATAACCGGACGTAACCCATCATTAAAAACAGCAATTCCTTTATTGGCCATCATGGCTGCTAGTGCTCCCAATGCCCCTACAACTACTAATTCAATAATATCCACTTTTCTTTCTCCTCCTTAAACTTTTAATTTATTTTTTTTAGTTCATCCATGATAATTGGAATAACAGTCTCTTTATGTTGAGCTGTAAATCCAAATGCTTTTTTGCCGTTATTAACATTCTCTCTGATTTTTTCATCAGACATAAGATTGCTTGGCATAGATACGGTAACGGTTGCATCTCTTCCAACTAAAGCAATTGCCATTGCAAGAGCTCCTCCACCTCCCGTGTTACAAGCACCAAAGTAATAGTCAGCTAACCCATTTTTCAATGCCATCGCTGCTTCTAAATCACTTTTAGTTTCTATCGTAAATTTTCCTTCTCCATATTTTTCTACTAGTGCCGCTACTTCTTTTTTATCAATTTGTCCTCCGATAACAATCCTTTTCATTGTTCTCTCCCCTTTCAATTCCCAATATACATTTTTTTGTATATTGGTAAAGAAAACGTTCTCTTTAAAAAGAGTATAGCGGACATTTTAAAGAGATACAAGTATTAGTTCATAATTTATTATTTGCTTATTTAATTTTTAGAGGTACTATAAAGCTAAAGTCTAAAAAAGGAGTCCAACTATGAATAAAGATATTATTATAATCGCAGCAAAAAAAAGCTTTATTGCTTTAAAAAATCCTTATCAATCTGTAATAAAAGTTTTCCCAGAAGCCTTGAATCATTTTGAAAAAGAGAATGCAAACTACCATTATATCGGTGTAAAAAATAAAAAACACATTCCTCATTCACTTTTAGATAAGTTAACAAAAAACGAGGATTATCTCTTACATACACTGGATGCTTACAGTTTAGGCGGAAGAGCCGTTGATATTTCTTTAAAAAATCCTATTAGTGGAAAGCCTATGACTGGTTCTTCAAGTGGTACTGCAATCAACGTCTTAGTTGGTATCAACGATTTAGGTATTGGTACGGATGGTGGCGGATCAGTATTAGCACCCGCAATGTCCGTAAACCTTTTTGGCTTTATTAGCAATTTGATTGAAGAAGAACATGTAAAACAATTCGTAAATCGTTCAACAGATAACATTTCTTTTACGGTTTCGATTGGGTATATCACCCGGACTTTTCAAGAAATGCAACGCGCATTAACTGCTACGTTTTCTGAATTACAACTACCAGTAAAAAATGCTAAACGACTATCAATCTTTACACTAGATGAACAAAATAGTACTTCTGAATTGGCTACAGCACTTAAGAGTGAGAGCGTGACGTCTCTTTCTCATCCAGTTATTTATGGACCTAGAAATCCATTAATTACATTTCTAAAAGCACACCTAACCAGCTGTGATTTTCTCATTTCTGAAGAAGGTCCTGTAGATTACCACGGCTTTGGAGATACGGTTATTGGGCATATGGGAAAACAAACACATGAACAACAAGTATTAGCTAAAAAAGGATTGATACGTGTAGTAAATATGGCAAATGCATCAGCCATTGTTGTTCCTAAAAAAGAATTTGCTACCGGATACGTTTTGATATGTGAATCTACTACCGAAAAGATTCAACTCATGTTAAGCTTTGCTGAAAAAATAGCTCTACCTCCCGATGAATTAATTACCCATTATTTTACTAATTTTGATCATTATTTTCCAGAAGAATTTATTTAGAGATAATTAAACAAAACTCCAGATGTTTCCCCATCTGGAGTTTTGTTTATAGTTACATCCCTTATAGGCTACATACTAATAAATAAAAAGTGAATTTTTAACCATTCGAAACTGCGTGTGGCAGCTAAAGATTCCTTTTCTAATTCTATAATGTCCTACAAATTAATTAAATCTATAATTTTTTTTAAAACAGCACTAAATTTGCTTCAATGAGTTGTTTACTCAACTTCTGTATATTCTTTCCAAAACCACCTGTATAACTAGCAGCAGTGAGTTGAGCCAAAACTCACTTTTCAACAAATGGCAACAATACGTCTGGATCTTTCAGCACTTCTCGGTTGCGCTCTGGATAAACAATTATTGGTGTAATACCTTATTTTTGTAATTCAAAGAATAGTGATTCTGTATACGCAGGTATAGCAGGTGTTGGAAATTCAATTAAAACATATTGATTGCCTTCAACAATAAATTGTACCTTATCTTCATCTAGTTCTTCAAATAATTCACCATTAATTCGGACCTTTTGACCAGGACAAATAGTTAACGGAATGCCTCATTCATCTAACTCTTTCTGCAATTCATCTACTAGAATTAAAATACCTTTTTTTCATTATCCTAAAGTCCATTCTTATAATGTGGTGTAGTCAAAATATGAGTAATACCTTCTGAAACAGCTTCTCGCGCCATATTTTTTGCTCCGTCATCAATACCAGGCAAAATATGACAGTGTAAATCAATCATTTTTTATCCCTCAATCTATTTGGTACTTCCTTTATAGAATATAATTACAGTACTATCTAGTTGAAAAATTATTGTATAGATAAAATAATATAATGGTTTTGAAATTCAAAATGATTATACTTCATTACTTCATTACATTCATAAATTCCTCTAGCGCTTCTTGCCAAGTCGGGATATTAAACCCTGTAGATTTAGCTTTAGATAAATCCAGCACTGAATGTTTTGGCCGATACGCTTTTTGTGGATACTCTTCAGAAGTAACGGGTGCAACTTCTACCGATGTATCTTTTAGAATTTCTGTTGCAAATTCATACCAAGAGCATTCCCCTTCATTTGACAAGTGATAAAGTCCATACTCTTGATGAGTAGCTGTCAAATGTAGCATAAACTCTGCAAGAGTTCGTGTCCAGGTCGGTCGTCCTACTTGATCGCTGACAACTGTTAAACGAGAATGTGTTTCAGCTAAATGTTGCATGGTAAACACGAAATTTTTTCCAAACTCTCCGAAAACCCAAGATGTACGAATGATATAGGCTTTAGTTGATATTTCTTGAACAATTTTTTCGCCTTCAAGTTTTGCACGGCCATACTCGTTTTTAGGATTAGGTAGCGAATCTACTCTGTATTCGTCTTGGTTGGTTCCATCAAAAACATAATCCGTACTTATGTAAACTAATTCAGCGCCTACTTCTTCAGCAGTTTCTGCTATATTTCTTGTTCCTATGATATTTACTAACTGATTAAATTCTTTCCCTTCCTCTTCAGCAGCATCCACTGCTGTGTAGGCCGCACAATGATAAATCACCGACGGTTTTAATGCCGATACAAACTGATGAACAGCGGACTTGTCTGCAACGTCTAATTCTTTCGAACCAGTTGCTACATAAGTTAGGTCTTTCTCATCCAATACTTTTTTCAACTCTGTTCCCAGTTGCCCATTTGCTCCTGTAATTAAGATCATTTGATCTCCTCCTCTATATGAAAAAAGATAGGAAATCTCCTATCTTTTTTAACTATATTTTATTATTGGCCATTTTTTGAATAACTAGCCTCAACTGCTTCTTTTTCAGCTAACCACCAGTTTTTATTATCTGTGTACCATTTAATCGTATCGGCTAGGCCATCATGAAAATTAGTATACTGAGGTGTCCAACCTAATTCATCACGAAGCTTTCTTGAATCAATCGCGTAACGTAAATCATGACCTACACGATCTGTTACGTGTTCATATGCATCTTTTGGCTTATTCAATAGTTCAAGAATCATCTCGAGAACTTGCTTGTTGTTTTCTTCGCCGTCAGCACCAATTAAGTAAGTTTCCCCAATTCGGCCTTTTGTTAGAATTTCCCAAACAGCTGAAGAATGATCATTTGTATGAATCCAATCTCTTACATTCTTGCCTTCTCCATAAAGTTTTGGTTGAATACCGGATAAGATATTTGTAATTTGGCGAGGTATAAACTTTTCAATGTGTTGATAAGGTCCATAGTTATTTGAACAATTTGAAATAGTCGCTTTTAATCCAAAAGAACGTACCCAAGCTTTCACTAATAAATCTGAACCTGCTTTTGTGGATGAATATGGACTAGATGGATTATAAGGAGTTTCCGATGTGAATTTTTCACCTGGTCCCTCTCCATTTCCAGGAAGATCTTCACGTAATGGCAAATCGCCATAGACTTCATCAGTTGAAACATGATGATATCGTACATCGTACTTCCGACAAGCTTCAAGCAGCGTATACGTCCCCATAATATTCGTTTGAACAAAAGGAAACGGATCATTAAGAGAATTATCATTATGTGATTCTGCAGCATAGTGCACAACGACATCTGCATCTTTTACAAGACGGTCTACTAATTCAGCGTCAACGATATCTCCTACGATTAATTCTACTCGATCTGCTGGCAGTCCTGCTAAATTTTCTTTATTTCCTGCATAGGTCAGCTTATCCAACACCGTAACGTGAACATCAGTATAGTTATCAACTACATAATGGACAAAATTTGAACCAATAAAACCTGCTCCACCAGTAACAATCATATTTTTCATTACATATATCTCCTAATTTAAATTTTTTATAAACAAACGGATTGTTAAACTCTGCTAATTTTGGATGTTTAGTATCTTTTTCAGATAACACTAGCTTATCGATAGGCATTGGCCATTGAATATTTAATGCTGGATCATCAAAAGCGATTCCCCCATCATGCTCACTTGAAAAATACTCATCCACTTTATATTGCACGTTACAGTTTGGCGTAAGTGTTACAAAAGCATGAGCGAATCCTTTAGGTACTAATAATTGGCGATGGTTAAACTCGCTTAGTATGTATCCTTCCCATTGTCCATATGTTGGGGACCCCACGCGCATGTCTACAATAACATCATAAATGACACCAGTGGTTGCACGTACCAATTTTGTTTGAGCTTTTTCAAGAGTCTGAAAGTGCATCCCTCTCAATACTCCGGGTTCAACAGATAATGAGTGATTGTCTTGAATAAAATCAATAATGATTCCTGCTTCTAAAAATTTTTCTTTTGTGTAGCTTTCAGTGAAAAAACCACGATGGTCGCCAAAAACAGCCATCTCGATGATTTTTACATCTTGTAAATTTGTATCTAATACTTTCACTTTATTTAACTCCTTTCTATCTATCTTCTTCTGCAATTCGTAACAGATATTGACCATATCCATTCTTTTTCAATGGTTGTGCCAGTTCAATTAACTGTTCATGAGATATGTATCCCATACGATAAGCAATTTCCTCTAGACAAGCTACCTTAAGATTTTGTCGCTTTTCAATAGTTTCAATAAAAGTTCCTGCTTCTAATAATGATTCATGAGTTCCTGTGTCTAGCCATGCATAGCCACGACCCATTACTTCAACATCCAATTCACCAGCTTCTAAATAAGCTTTATTGACATCTGTAATCTCAAGTTCACCTCTATGAGAGGGTTGGATAGTTTTAGCAATCTCAACAACTTTGTTATCATAGAAATATAAACCTGTTACAGCATAATTACTTTTAGCTTTTTCTGGCTTTTCTTCAATTGATAATGCTTTCATATGCTCATCAAATTCAACCACTCCAAAGCGTTCAGGATCATTCACATGATATCCGAAGACTGTTGCCCCTTTTTCTTTCTCAGCAGCTCGTTGTAATAATTTAGATAACCCACCACCATAGTAAATATTATCCCCTAGAATCAAACAAACTGAATCTTCTCCAATAAAATCTTCACCTATAATAAAAGCTTCTGCTAACCCATTCGGTTGGTCTTGTACTTTAAATTCTAAATTTATTCCTAATTCTGAACCATTTCCAAATAATTGTTTAAAACGTGGTGTATCATCTGGTGTTGAAATAATTAAAATATCTTTAATACCTGCTAACATTAATGTGGACATAGGATAATAAATCATCGGTTTATCGTAAATCGGCATTAATTGTTTTGATGTTGCTTTCGTTAAAGGATACAAGCGTGTTCCGCTTCCTCCTGCTAAAATGATTCCTCTCATAATTGACTCCCCCATGTAAAAAGATAATTTATACCTTTAATAATTTTTTTATAAAATTATACGTATACATAATTTCTTTTCTTTTTATCAATAAGTATATAAAATAGAACAAGATATAAATAAAAATACCTATAATTGATTTTATATACCATGACGTGATGATAAAAATAATACTCATAAAAATTTCTAAATATATATCGCTAACTACATTAACTTTTATTATCTTTGATAATAAAAGCTCTGCAACTATGCTTCTAAATGCCAGTAAAACTCCAATTGAAAGCATAGCAACTGTCAAATTTTCTAATATGAGTGTCGAAATCATTGTTATTATGATACTTACGCAAACTGTGTAAATATTTACTTTTAAAATTATACGTTCTTTTCTTATTGTTTTTAAATACGTATTAATTAATAAAGCAGTTTTACTTTCAAACAAAATCATTGGGAAGATTAATGCCATATAATTTAAACTTTCAGCATATTCAGGTAACCATAATGATAAAACATATTTTAATGGATAGTACATAATTAAAACACCAATTAGAGGAACTATTAATAAAGTTCTCATTAAGCTATAAAGATCTTTAAGTTTTTCGGTATTAGTTCGACGCAGCATTGGATATATAACTAAACTAGTTGCATTTACAAATACCATCAATAAGTTTGATACACTTAATGTGAGTGAAATTTTGCCAAAAATAGCTACGCTCCATACTCTTTCAATACCAAATCTTACTATTCCTAAAATTAGGCTGCTAGCTATGTTGGCAAACATCAAACTTATACCAACTCTTATATTTTCTACAGTTTCTATTAAATCAAAATAAAAATCCTCAAATTTTCCAAAAACTATATCTCTACACAAATACATAGCATAGAGCAAGGAAACACTTTTTCCAACTAAATCTGCAATAATTAATAATTTAAAGTCTCTATTTCCGGTTAACAACAAGATACTAATAAGTATTACATATACAAGCCGATCTAAAATAGTACTTATTGAATAAGTTTTAATTAGATTAGTTGCTTGTAATATATTGTGTAAAAAAGATCTCACATTAACAATTAGTAAAAAAATCGATAACATTGTAAATATAAATATATCATTTGGTGTCTCCATATATTTATGTATTACTAACAATAATATTAATGAAACAATAAATTGAAAGATAAAAAAACTCCAAAATTGAGAATAAAACTTTCTTTTATCCAATTTCTTATAATTTTCTCCACCATATCTTAAATAAATCCCATCATTCCAACCTAAATGCAGTAAAACAATGTATGAGCCATAAAACAAATAAATTTGCCAGTAACCATATTCTTCCACCCCTATTAATTTAGGTATAATAAGTACAACAAAGGTAGATATTAATAAAGAAATCAGATTGGAAGAGATTGTGTATGACATATTTTTTAGTAGACTCAGAAATTTTTTACTTTGCATTTTATCCTCTATTCTTTGCAGAATTTTAAATAATTAAAATACTTACAATTTTTATTCAACACTTATAAAAATGACATTCTAAATGATGACATAATTTTATTAAGTCAAGTTTCAATCACCATCGTTTTTTTTAATGACAATTTTTTTTGTGCAATGATATTGCCTAAAAGCAATGCAGTATAATTAAATTCAATATTGAGAGGTATTCCCTCTGTTAATCCATACACAAAAAAAGTAAAAATGAGAAGTATTGCAATTTCATTTTTTTCGTTAAATAATTTTTTTATTAGCTTAGTGTACAATACTATATAAATTATTGTAAAAACTACACCCTGGGAAATCAATAAATTAAAATATACATTATCCAATATGTATGCACGTTGATTAGTCAATAATGCGTCTATAGTACTTAGCCTATTTGTGGGTTGACCTAAAATAGATAATCCATAAGTGTTCCAATAATATGCAGCACTTCTAATTCTACCCGTAATCATAGTATCTAATATATAAACTAAACTACTAGAATTGTTATACGCATAAACTAAAAAGTAAGTTGAAAGAGTAAAAATTGAAATAGAATACGTAATGATAATCCTTATTATTTTTGATTTATTTAAAATATTAAATTTCTTTTGCAAGAAAATTAATATGGATAAACAAATGAATACAATCATTCCCGTTCGGCTGCTAGTAATATTAGAAAACACTCCTAAAAAAAAATTTAGAATTAAAAGGGTTTTAAAATTTAATTTATTGTACCTTAAAACTATTATATCTATTGCGATAATAAATACATGCATAAATAAAGTATTAGGATGTGCATATCCTAAAGAATGTCTTATACTACTGACTCCTTCATCAATACGATATAAATTATATTCTTCTATTATGCCTAATAAAAATAATGTTATCGTGATAAATAAACCACTAAACCTAAAAAAAACATCTAAGTAAGCTATCTTTTCTAATTTAATATTTTTTGAAGCAATAACTGCTACAGTAAAATAAAGCAATGAAATAGATTTTGTTTGATAAAATACTATCACTATTATAATAACTATTATTAATTTTTTAATAATAGTTTTAGGTGTAGTTTTCTGTAAAAATAGAGTACTTATAAACAATAACACTGAAATTATTTTTGTTGCATAAAATAATCGAGATTCTATGTTCACAATTAATGAAGATGATATAACCATCATAGCGTAAGCAGAATAAAATAAAATATTCTCATTAGTTATAGTTCGATTTTTTGTTATTTTATTGATCATACATATTACACCACTTTATATTTTTTTGACTTTCAAACTTTTCCGTACCTCATTTTAATAATACAAGTACTAATTTTTGAGTCAGAGTTAGTAACTATTCAGGTACATTATCCTAGGTAAGAGTTTGGCGATTTTTTCAACTTTTTTAATTAAATACTAGCATCCATATTAATAATCATTTTTTCACATATGCTATCCCACAAATATTTATCTTTGACAGTTTCATGAGCACTTTCTCCCATTTTACCCCGAATTTCTTTATTTTCAAGAAGGTTTATTGTACTATTTACCCACTTTGTAATATCAAACTCATTCTCAATTATTCCATTATATCCACTTTTTATTAATGTTCCGGATCCTCCATTCAAACTGGAGATAACTGGAGTCCTAAAATACATTGATTCTAACATAACCATACCAAAAATTTCCTGTGTAGATGGCAACAAAAATATTTCTGCTAATGGATATATGTTTTTTAACTGACCGTTTTCTATAAAATCAAAAATAATTACAGATTTTTTTTCATCACTTGATAAATCAATTAAACAACTATCTATATATCTTTTATTGCCTTTTCCGATAATTATTAATTGAAGATCTTTATAGTTTTTAGTTTGTTTTATTTTTTGAAAAACTTTAATAAGAAAGCCAAAATTTTTTCTTTCTATCAAACTTCCTACATATAATAAATTTCTCTTATTAATCATTTTATTGATTAATTTTTTAGTCTCTTCATTAACTTTATTTTCCATTTCATACTTTTTAATGTCCAACCCTACTCCTATAACTAATGAATCATTTAATCCTTTGTTATCTAAATATACTTTAGATAACTCAGATTTAACAAAAGTTTTTTTTACATTTTTTTTTAACATACCGATAAATAATTTATCGTAAACTTTTTCTACAAATGGTATTTTAAACAAATTATAATATGGACCATTATATAAATATACATCTTTTTTTAAATAACTTATCAAAATAGACATTATCTGACTATATTCTGACACTATGACAATATCATATTGAGATAAAAAATCTTTATTTAATATTTGAGGATAAATTCCACTTCTTAAGATTTTAATCCCTTTTCTCCATAATATTCGTATACTATTATTACCTACTTTTATCAATTGATCTTTATTCTCTTTGCTATAATATACTACATCACAATCATAGCCTTTCTTACAAAAGGCAGTAGCCAAACCAATTTCCTGTAAGTTATAATTATTAAAATCTAATTCATATGGGCCACTACGCACATATAATAATTTTTTCATGACGTTGTATCTACTCCAATCCTACTCTCTCCTTGTAATAATCTTACTTCTTTTATCCTTTACAATACTTTTAGCTGGAATGTCTTTTGCTACCAGAGTTCCTGCAGCTATTACGCTACCTTTTCCAATTGTTACTCCATCCAATATAATAACACCACTACCAATCCAACAGTCATCTTCAATAGTAATCCCTTTTCTATTAATACCTTGGAATTTTATACTAGTTTCAGAATCAGAAAAATTATGATTCTCAGCAAATAAGCTTACCCTAGGCCCTAACATAACATTATCACCAATTCTAACCATACCTGCACATCCTATATAACAAAAAGGTCCCAATGAAGAATTATTTCCTATGAAGAATCCCTCGCCTATCTCCCCGCTCCCATAGTAACTTGATGGTCTAATCATTGCAGTATTGCCTATTGTTACATTACTACCAATAACTATACCATTTATGCTCAATCCTTGAATCTCACTATTTCTTTCAAATTTAACATTCTTGCCAAGTGAAATATATTGTTTATTAAGAATTGAAATATTTCTTCCAATAAATAATAATCCCTTAGAACTTTTGAAAAAAGGTTTGAAAAATAAGCCCCTTACTAATTTAATACCAATGGAAAAAAAAATCTGTAGTTTATCCAGTAATAATAATCGTTTATTAATCATGTACTTATTTTTGCTCCTTTGCGACAGTCAAACAATCATATAATTCTTGAAAATTTTCAACATATGATTTAATTGAAAACATTTCAAGTTGTCTCTTTCTTGAATTTTCTCCCATTTTTTTTCTGAGCTGATGATCTTTAAGTAATATTTCAATTTTACTTGCTAAATCATCGGGATTATTAGCCTCTGCAAGTAAACCATTATATCCTTCCTCAACCATTTCACAAACTCCTCCATGCTTATAACCTATAATAGGCTTACCTGTAGCCATAGCTTCTAGGACTACAGTAGGTAGAGGATCTGGATTAGTACTTGGTAAAATCAACATATCATACAACTTATATATTCCTTTACTATCATTTCGGTAACCTTCAACAATAATTCTGTCATGATAAGGTGATTCAGAAACATCTTTTTTTAATTGTTCCACGCGCCATTCTTCACCCTCAAATGCGCTTCCCACTAATATAGTATATACGTCAGAATATTTGCTCATTATTAGATTTGCAGCTTGAACAAAATCATTTTGGCCTTTCCAAGAGTTTACTCTTCCCATCATACCGATAATCTGTGAATTTTCAGGAATAGAAAATTCTTTATACAGATATTTACTATCATTTGTTGGATTAAAATCTGTACTATTTACACCATTATAAATGACTTTTATGTTACCATTAAAAAATTCTGATGACTCTAAATGAAGTTTAACTGCATTAGAATCTGTAACTACAACTTTTGAGGTTTTTGCAATTATAAAACTTGTTAATTTAAATACAACTTTTGGTTTAACTATAATTTCGTGGATATTCCATATTTGAGGTATTTTCATTTTTTTGCTAACATACACACCTTCCATAACAGCTGCTGTATTAGTATGTATAACATTTATATTTTTATTTTTCGCGATTTTTAAAAGTTGTTTAGAAAATTTTATATATTCAATTCCATATTTAATAATTCCTATTGGATTAAATATTTTTCTTCGCATAATAGGATAGGGTACAATTTTAACATTTATATTATTTTTTTTAAAAGCATCAACTAAAACACCATCACTAGGCAATATAACATATGGATTATACTTGCTTCTATCTAAATTTTTCACTAAATCTAGTAATACCTTATCCGCACCGTACATTTCAGCTCCTGCATGTAAGTATAAAATATTTATCATAATACTGATATTCCTCCATCTATGTTCTATTATTAATACTTAAAAATGCATTTTCATATTCTGACACAATTTTGCTCCAGCTGTATGAATCCTTAATACGTATTTTCGCTCTTTTTCCAATTTTTTCAATTTCTGTTAAAGTCATTTTATCTGCTTTTTGAATTAAACTAGCTAAGTCCTTATTGTTTTTACTCCAATATATGGCCCCTTTTTCGCCAACTTCATAATTAAATCCAACATCTAATAACAGGTTTAAATCAGTAATAGCAAGAGATTCCAATAAAGATGGATTTGTTCCTCCTACTTCATGACCATGTAAATAACCAAAAGCATTTTCTCTTATTTTTTTTAAAAGTTCTTGATCATACACTGTGCCTGAAAATTTAATTCGCTTATCTCTATCAAAACTAGTAGATTTTTTTAACTTACTAAAAAAATCATTGTTTTCAATATTAGTTATCAATACAAAATCTTTTTCAGTATTAGACTTCATAAACTCGCGTATCATAGTTTCGTAATTATTTTCTGGTACAAACCTTCCTACTACAAGATAGTAATGTTTTGGTATAATATTATTTTTTTTATACCAATCTATAAGTATTCTATTACTATTTTCCAATTTTGATTTTTCAGTATCTGCCCCATATGCAATAAAACTTGTCTCAGGATTGTATTTTTTGTAATCATTTTTTATATATATTTCTATATTTTTGCTATCACAAATAAGTAAATCTGCATGCTTTACCATAAGACGTTCTGAAAATTTCCAATATTTTCTTACTAGAAAGTTCCACTTAGCTCTTTTCCATTCATGTCCATCTGGATTAACATAAATTTCGCCCCCAAATTTATTAATTTGTTTCTTATAATGACTAATGAAAGGTCCGATACGACAAGCTAAAATATAAATAATTGGTTTTTGTATATTCTTTTCTTTTATGTATTGTAAACAGTGTTTTAAAGATTTCAAATCATAAATAATAGCTTTAGCAGGGCCAATATCTGGAACCCCAATGTTAAAACAATCTGCATTATTATATTCAAAATTAGGTTCTAGAGTATTATAGTCCACTGAATTAACCATACAAGCTATATGATACTGAATATTCGAACTTTTTTTATAGTAAGTAAGATTTTCTACAAAAGATTCAAAACCACCATATTTTGCTGGTATTCCTTTCGATCCTATTATAAAAACATGTTGTTTTTTATTTTCATTATTATTAAATACCATACGTTTCCCTCATAAATTCTGCAGTTTTTTTAATTCCTTCTGTTAAATTAATTGTTTTGAATTCTCCATAATTCTCTTCATATTTATCTATGTCTAACACATTAGTTGGTACATCAACTGACCTGCTCGCGATATATTCTACACTTGCTTCTAATTGTAGGACACTTTGAATCGAATCTATAACTTCTTTTATGCTTTTACCTATTCCTGAACCAAGGTTAAATACTCGATCTTTACTATTACCATTTGCAATATTTATAATTCCATTTATAGCATCATCAATGTAAATAAAGTCACGAACTACTGTACCATCCCCAAATACTTGAATTTTTTCACCTAGTAAAATTTTGTATATAAAAGTTGTAACCGCTCCTTGAACTCCATTAGGTTTCTGATAAGGCCCATAAGGGTTTGCTAATCTTATTACTCTATAATCTAATTTATATAAATAGTTATATAAGTAGAGAACTTTTTCAATGGCTAACTTTTGAACTCCATATGTTGAAATTGGATTTGTACCCATTTCTTCTGTTAGTAGTTTTGTATTTGTCTTTCCATATACTGTTCCACCTGATGATAAAAACACAATTTTATTTACATTGTTTTTCACACATGCATCTAGCAAATGTATCGTAACAATTACATTTGCTTCAATTTCTCCAGCAATTTGTTTATTTGAATTAGAAGGAATTGAAGTACTTATCAAATGATATATCATATCTTGATTTTTTGTAAGATTTAAGAAATCCGTTTCCTTGTTAAAATTTCCTTTAGTTATTACAATATTTGAAAAATTTTGATTTAATATATGTGAAAAATTTGCGTTTTCTCTATCAAATAATGTTATTATATTATCCTTATCTTTTGCTAGTTTAAGTGTAAGATTACTTCCGATGAAACCAGCTGCTCCTAATATTAAAATATTCATTACCTTCACTCCGATTTCATATTCCTAATAAGTATATTTTAAAAGGCAATTTCGCTCTAAAATAATACTGAAAAGGTTTTTTATTAATATTTTCAAATTACCAAAAAAACTTGACTTAAAATAAAATTTATATCAAGTTCAACCATTTGATTAAATGATAACGAACTACGGCTCCTAGTTGCCACAACACTGTGATATCTCGAATAATAATTACCCATTTTATAGTAACTCGTGTACTCAGCAACTTAACAAACCGGTGTAGGACTTGGTCCAGCTAAGGTCATTTCATCTTTTAATACATTAATGAGTTGTGGTAATCCATCTAAAATATACTTTCGTAAAAAGAATCGATATTGGTTATCCTTTGGGCATTTCGATTTTAAACATGTCTACATTAACTTTGTTATACTTTAAAATTTTTTCTGATTTTCCTTCAGCATCACAATACATAGAATCAGTCCTTTATAGTGATTTTGAATAAGTTACCTTATCAGACATTATAAAAGTTTTTTTTGTAAAAAGTCAGTTTGACTAGGCCGGTTTGACAGTACAGATAATAAATACTATTTTCTGTACTAAAAAAATTCTACACTCTCAGTGTTTTTAATTGTCAGATTTCCCCTAACTTATCTCTACTATTTTTGGGTTTTCTAACTCAAATATTGTTTTTTCAAAATCTATACTTTCACAAACTCAAAATATAATTTTATGAGTATTAAGTTATACTGAACCTTTTTTTCTTAATACAACCCCTACTGTTTTAAAGAGAATTTTCAGATACAAACTCAAAGAAAAATTTTGGATATACTCTGTATCTAGTTTAACAACTTCTTCAAAATCAGTAATGTCACTTCTGCCACTTACTTGCCACATACCAGTTAATCCTGGTTTAGCCGCTAGTCTGCGCTTATGATGTAATTTGTATTTTTCATATTCATCAACTGTAGGTGGTCTTGTTCCCACAAGGCTCATATCACCTTTAAGAATATTTATACTCTGTGGTAGTTCATCTATCGAAACACGACGAATGAATTTACCAATTGGCATAATCCGTGGGTCGTTGTCCATCTTGAACATCAAACCAACCATCTTGTTATGTATCATCAATTCTTTTTTCCGTTCCTCAGCATCCATATACATAGATCGAAATTTGTAAATACGGAAACGTCTGCCATTTCTCCCCACTCTTTCTTGCGAGAAGAAAATTGGGCCAGGAGACTGAATATAAATAATCGGTGCAATTATGACAAATGCGATTATAGTTGCGAACAATCCGAACAATCCTCCACAGATATCAATAACTCTCTTTATAAATAACTGACGGTTGGTTGCCATTTTGATGCTTGTTGTTAAGACTGTAAAACCGTTAATTTCCTCAACCACCTTATTCGGCATCTCACTCGATAGGTGAGTCAAAGAAATATGAACTGTGACTCCCATTTCTACCAATTTAGTAGCTATTTCATCCATCTCATTATGTGAATTATGGAGATTGATAAAGACACCATCAACCGTATTTACTCGAAGATATTCATAAAGAGTATCATTATTCGCTACAACTGGGACTCCTTTAATTGTATGACTTTCCATATCGTCATCTACAATTACGAGCCCTTTCACGACATAATTATTATACTTTCCTTCTTGAAGCTGTCGCATTATTTTCTCTACTTCTACTTTTGTTGAAGTCACAACCAACATATATCGCAAATTTTTTTCGTTTGAATAAGCAAACAGCAATGCCTTCTTCACAAAAGCTCTGCCCATACAAGAAAAAATGATATTAATCCCAAATATTATGAAGAAAACACTGCGGGAATAATATACTGATTGCTGTGTCGCAAACAAATAGGAAGTTAACATTGCAAACAATATAAGGTTATGTTGCAAAACCGCTTTAAATTCTTTCAGATATCCCCTTTTCAATATCCCTGAATACTCCTCAGTGAAAAAAACAATAAAGATATGCAAAATAGGAAGAATTACACCTAACACTGAATAGTTAGGTGTTTCGATTAGTGAGGAGAAACCGAAACGAATTTTATATGCACTAATAAATGCAGCTTCCAATAATAAAATATCAAATAACATGAAATCAAAATGCTTTAACCAACCACTATTCGCTATTTTATACATCCTACAACCCTCTCAACACTTGACTAATGATATTTTTCATGCAATTTTCACAAAAATCATACTGGCTTGATCTGGAAATTATTCCCCTCCATTTTTGGCAATTAAGATATTCCTAGTTTCTTGATTTATCCCTTATGACACAGAAGAACACATTCGTATTTTATTCTTCTCCATAATAGTAATAATAATTATCTCCTTTTAATTCTACTCGATTTAATACTACACCAATAACATTTGCGTTTACTTTTTCAAGTAAGTTTTTTGATTTTGTTACCATTTCTTTATCTGCACCATCTTTGTTAACAACAAAAATGGTGCCATCTGTTTTACTTGACATCACTTGAGCATCCGTAACTGCGATAACAGGTGGCATATCAAAAATAATCAAGTCAAATAGTTCTTCGAATTCTGACATTAATTGATTCATTCGGTTTGATGCTAATAACTCAGACGGATTTGGTGGAATAACACCACTTGTAATAACAAATAATCCTTCTGTATCTAAGCGATGAGCGATATCTTTTATTTCAACATCTCTTTCAGTCAATAATGTTGTCAAACCATCACGATTAGGCAAACGAAATGTTTTATGGACTGTCGGTTTACGCATATCCGCATCAACGATTAAAACTTTTTTGCCTTGCATAGCAAAAGTAACAGCTAAATTAGCTGATATTGTTGATTTACCTGCGCCAGGTCCAGCTGACGTAATAACTAGTGTCTTGAGATTTTTATCTACCATTGAAAATTGAATATTGGTACGTATCGTTCTAAATTGTTCAGCAATTACTGAACTTGGTCTTGTTAGTGTAACTAAACTTGGTCGTTCGTTATTATCAAGTTTTTTTTCTTTTTTGTTAAACATCTCTATCACCTCTTATACTCTACTTTTTGTTCTTCTTGAATTTACCTCTGGTCGCTTAACTTTTACTTCAGCATGCAATTCATCATTTGACATTTCAGAAACACTTCCTAATACTGACCAGCCTAATGTTTCTGTAATGAAACGTTCATCTCTGACAGATTTATCCATAAATTCTAGTACGAAGGCAATTCCCACACCTAATATTACTCCAACTAGTGAACCTATCACTAAATTCAATAGATTATTTGGTGAAATTTGATTTGTATTAGGGACAGCTTCAGAAATAATCGTCACGTTTTCCACATTCATGATGTTTCCAATGCCATCTTGAAATGTTGTTGCAACGGAATTTGCAATCTCTGCAGATTCGTATGGGCTTTCATCAGTTACAGTTAATGAAAAAACCTGTGAGTTTTCTTGCGTTGTAATTTCTATTTTCTCAGATAATTCAATTGTAGTTAATTTTGTTCCTAAATTTTCTCGGACTTCATTTAAAATAACTGGTCCTTTTATAATATCTTTGTATGTATTGATCATTTGCACATTAGAGTTGATATCATTCAGTTGCAGTCCTTCTGTGGATTCTGTTGTACGATTGACCAATATTTGAGTTGTTGCATTGTATTGTGGTGTTGCGATGAAAAAGGTAAATCCAGCTGCTACTATTAAACCAATTAGACTTAAACTAACTACCATTGACAAACGTTTCTTTAGTGTAGCAAATAATTCTGATAAACTAATTTCTTCTTCCATGTTTTCCTCCTGCGTATACCTTTTTTTGATAACTGATTTTATTTTCAGCGACATTAAATAGTATACCATATCAATTTTGACTGTGAACTATAATTTTTATTTTTTTATAAATATCATCTCAACATTCACAGTAATTTGTATTGTTGGTATTCTAAAAAAAGTAAAGAGCTTATTTAAGCTCTTTACTTTTTGCATTACTCTCTGCCATCTAGTTCCTTACTTAATTGAATAATGTATTCTTTTAAATTATCTTTTATTTCTTTATGTTCAAGTCCATATTCAATATTAGTCATCATATAACCGAACTTGTCTCCAACATCATAGCGTTTCCCTTTGAATTCATGAGCTAAGACTTGTTGTGTTTTGTTTAATGTTTCAATTGCATCTGTTAATTGTATTTCATTTCCAGCACCAGGTTCTTGATTTTCTAATACTTCAAAAATTTCAGGTGTTAATAAGTAACGCCCAATGATCGCTAAATCACTCGGAGCATCTTCTGGTTTTGGTTTTTCAACAAAGTGACTAACTTTATACAAGTCTGTAGAAACTTCTCCATCAATGTCAACAATTCCATACTTAGAAGTCTCTTTATGCGGTACACGCATCGTAGCTAGTACCGAAGACCCGGTTTCATCGTAGTGATTCATCAATTGTTTTGTTAACGGAATGTCATCAGTCATTAAATCATCACCAAGTAACACAATAAACGGTTCGTTTCCTATGAAACTTTTCCCATGTAAAACTGCATCTCCAAGGCCTTTAGGATACGATTGACGAACGAAATGTAATTTAATTTTCGTTGTACTTTCAACTAATTTAAGCAATTCGTATTTTTCTTTCATTTGAAGATTTTGCTCTAATTCAAAGTTAGAATCAAAATGATCTTCAATCGACCGTTTGCTTCTTCCAGTAACGACCAAGATTTCTTCAATCCCTGAATCAATCGCTTCTTCAATAATAAATTGAATAGTCGGTTTATCCACGATTGGGAGCATTTCTTTGGCAGTAGCTTTAGTAGCTGGTAAAAAACGTGTTCCTAATCCTGCTGCGGGAATAACAGCTTTTCTTACTTTTGACATATCTTTTACCTCCATTATATTCTTTCATACACTTAATTATTAATCAGTATGAAATAAATCTCGTGTATAGACTTTTCCTTGTACATCCATCAACTCTTCCGCTAAGCGATTTGAAACAATTACATCTGACACTTTTTTAAATTCTTCAAAATCACGAATAACTTTTGAATTATAGAAGGTTTCGTCTTTCATAACAGGTTCATAAATGACCACTTCAATTCCTTTTGCTTTAATCCGTTTCATGATGCCTTGTATAGATGAAGCTCTAAAATTATCGGAATCCGTTTTCATAGTCAAACGGTAAATACCGACTACTTTTGGATCAAGTTTTATAATCATATTTGCCACATGATCTTTGCGTGTGCGATTCGCATCCACAATCGCTCCAATAATGTTATTCGGTACATCTTCATAATTAGCAAGCAACTGTTTCGTATCTTTCGGCAAGCAATAACCGCCATAACCGAATGAAGGATTGTTGTAATGTGTACCAATTCTTGGGTCTAATCCTACACCTTCAACAATCGATTTTGTGTCCAAACCTCTAACTTCTGCATACGTATCTAATTCATTAAAATAAGCTACACGCAATGCTAAATACGTATTAGAAAATAATTTAACAGCTTCAGCTTCAGTTGAATTCATGAATAAAACATCAATGCTTTCTTTAATGGCAGCTTCAACTAATAAGTCTGCAAAAACTTCAGCTGTTTCTGAGTTTTCTCCTACAATTATACGTGATGGATAAAGGTTATCATAAAGTGCTTTTCCTTCACGTAAGAATTCTGGAGCAAAAATAATATTGTCTACACCATATTTTTCTTTCGTTTCTTTAGTGTATCCCACAGGTACAGTTGATTTGATAATCATTGTCGCTTTTGGATTGTATTTAAGAACATCTTCGATAACACCTTCGACTGTTGACGTATCAAAGTAATTCCTTTTATCATCATAGTTTGTCGGTGTAGCGATGATAACGTACTGAGCACCTTGGTAAGCAGTTGTTTTATCCATTGTAGCTTTTAAATCCAACTCTTTTATTGCTAAGTATTCTTCAATCTCTTTATCTACAATAGGAGACTTTTTATTATTGATTAATTCTACCTTTTCTTCAATAATTTCTAATGCTGTTACTTCATTGTGTTGTGCTAAAAGAACGGCATTGGATAGTCCAACGTATCCCGTTCCAACTACTGTAATTTTCAAATTGATTACTCCTTTAATTTTTATATTAAACAAAACTGGAAAATTAAAACTAACAGGTTAATAATAGCAGATTACTTATATAAAAACAATCAGTTCCACTGTCCTCACACACTTTTATATGAACTTGCTTAAAATAAAAAGACACTACAAAGCACATAGTGTCTCCATTGTTAATTTAGTTTCAGTTGTTCTTTCAATATTCCAGAAACTCTGCTCATTTCTTCATCCGAAACAATTCCATAGTATATTCCATCAATTGTTGTACCCTCAGCTTTTAATTGAACTTGCTCAATGTTTCCTGCTGCTGAACGATAATTATTAAATATTTTTACCATATCGTTAAATTCAAGATTTGTTTGCATATTATTCTCTAAAGAACCTAAAATGTCTTGATAATTTGAAATTGTTGATAAAGAAGCCACTTTTTCTAACGTTGCTTGGATGACTTGTCGTTGTCGTTCTTGACGGCCATAATCTCCATTTGGATCTTCATAACGCATTCTAGAATAAGCAAGTGCAGTTTTACCGTCTAGTGAAATAGATTCACCTTCTGTAAAGTTATACCCTTCATATGAGAATGTTAATGGGCTGGTGACTTGAACTCCTCCAACTGCGTCAACAATATCTTGTAATCCTTTCATGTTCACTTCAACATAATAATCGATTGGAATATCCAACATATTTTGTACAGTATTTACTGACATGGATGTTCCACCAAATGCATAGGCATGATTGATTTTATCAGTTGTTCCGTGACCTACGATTTCAGTACGTGTATCACGAGGAATACTAACCATTGTTGCTTTATTTGTAGTTGGATTTACAGTCATGACCATCATTGTGTCTGAACGTCCTTGCTCAGTTCTTCCTAAATCTCCTGTATCCACACCCAACATTAAAATAGAGAACGGTTCTTTTTTGCTTATATCAACAGTACTTCCACGAACCTCTTCTGTTTCAACATCTTTATAAATTTTTTCAGTTGTTCCAGCTACATCACTATAAATTTTCCAAACAAACACGCCTAATGCAATAAAAACTACTAATACAATAATCAGAAAAATTTTCAAACCTTTTCTCTTTTTCTTTGGTTTGTTACTTGAATTACCTCTCATTTCAGATCTTGATTGTGACATTTCTTCACCCTTTTCTTGACAGTCTTTATAAACAGTCACATTAATTATATGTACTTTTCTTTTTTATTGTACCAGTAGAATAATATTTTGCAATTATAATTTTAATAATATTAAAAAAAGGATAACTCCGAACTTAATTCGAAATTATCCTTTCTTAATTTTAATTTTTTATTAGTTAAGGCTTTTTTTATCTACCCAGCCTAAAGTAACACCATCTAATGAAATTAAAACATATTTACCATTTCCAGTTTCTTTCATAACGTCCACTTTTTTCCCAATAAAATTATTGGTCTTTGCAACCGTTTGATAGCCTTTAGTTCCCCATGGCTTAGTATCAATTGAAAAAGCTGATTTTGCTACAACAGCACTATATGAAACATTTTTAGATGAGGGAATAGCAGCATCCACTGTATACAGCTGTATAGCTTTTCTATCTACCCAGCCTAATGATTGTCCATTTGTTTCGATTAATACATAAGATCCTTTTTGTTTTGTTACTTTAACAGGAGTCCCAACATAATCTGTAGTTTTCCCAACGGTTTGATATCCAGAAGTTCCCCATGGTTTAGTATCAATTGAAAAAGCTGATTTCGAAACAATTCCAGTAAATGAAACTGAATTTGCTCCTGTAATATCTGTTACAACATTATATGACTTCAAAGCATTTTTATCTACCCATCCTATTGCTTCTCCATTAACAGAAATCAGAACATAACTATTTTTTTTTCTGATGACATCAACTTCAGTACCTACATAATCAGTAGTTTTAGCGATCGTTTGGTATCCAACAGTACCCCATGGCATTGTATCAATGGAATATGAATTTTTATCAACAACTGCTTTATAATTAACTGGTTGAGATGATGCAATATCCGTCACAACTTCATAAATTTTTAATGCTTTTTTGTCTACCCAACCTAATAACTTTTCATCATGAGAGATTAGAACATACTGGTTATTATTTGTTTGTTTTACTACTTCAATTGTTCTGCCTAGATAATCAGAAGTTTGGTTAAGTGTATGGTATCCACTCATCCCCCATGGTTTAGTATCAATTGAATAGCCCGCTTCATTAATAATTGCTTCATATGAAGTAGTATGTGAAGCGGGAATATTTACTTCAACATCATAAGTTGATATAGCATTGCTATCCACCCAACCTAGCAATTTACCATTCAAGGAAATCAATGAATAAGTTCCATTCTTAGCTTCTTTAACGACTTCAATTTCTTGTCCAACATAATCCGTAGATTTAGCCAAAGTTTGATATCCAGAAGTTCCCCATGGTAGCGTATCGATTGAGTAACCTGATTTAGAAATTTTTGCTTTGTAACTAACCGGTACTGAAGATGATACATCTCCTATTTTCGTAGACATTTCTAAAGCTGTTTTATCTACCCAACCTAGTACATTTCCATTATAAGTTACCAATGCATATTTTCCATTTGAAGTTTCTTTTGTAACTTTTACTTCCGAACCTAAATAAGTATTTGTTTTGTCTAACGTCTGGTATCCAGCGGTACCCCAAGGTCTAGAATCTATTGTATAACCGCTTAAAGATATTAATGCATTATATGAAACATTTACCGTATCTTTCAAATCTGAATCAACAATATATGAGTCATATTGAGTTAAATTATACTGCTCAATGATGTTATTAACCTTAACATTATATTGCGTATCAGTAGCATAAGTTCCAGTAAGAAACTTTGTAGCATCTTTATAAGAGTTTGTATTTTTAACCCATGCTTTGGCATAAAAATTAGGAGATCCTGTTAACCCAGTTCTAAGCAAATCAGCATAATCCATCATTGATTCATAATAAGAAGGATAATCTCTAAAATTAGCAGTAATGTTTATAATACCGCCATTTACATCTTCCCAAGTTCCCATCGGAATTGTTTGACCATTATACGATCCTTTAATTCCAAATAAATTATAGTATGGTGGAGAAGCAAGTAAACTTTGACCAAATGCACTTTCATGTGCAGCTTGAGCAATCATTACAGATGCATACAATTGGTCTTTGCCATATGCGTTTGCAATCTCTACAGCATAAGGCGTTATAAAATCTATAAATTCTTGATTTGTTTTGAAAGGACGAGGTTGAGCTTGATTATTTCCTTTATTATCATTTAAGTATTTTTCATAAGCAGCTTTTGTTACATTAATTTTTTGCCCTACACTAATTACATTCGCATTTTTTATTTGAGGATTCCAATCTAGTAATTGTGCTAATGAAATGCCAAATGAACTTGCAATGGCTCCAGAAAAATCTCCAGACTTAACTGTATAAACACCATTTACGGCAGTACGTGTAGCTGTGGTCTTAGCCATAGTAAATGTTTGTATCGTATTAGTTTTAGGAATTTCTTTTTCAGTTACAGTTTCTTTTACTGCATTCGGTACTTTTGTTGGTTCTTCTATTACTGGCGCTGATTTTCCTTCTTCACTCGGTAATTCTGTTGGTTCTTCTACTATTGGCGTTGATTCTTCACCTTCACTTGGTACCTTTATTGGTTCTTCTACTACTGGCGTTGATTCTTCCTCTTCGCTTGGTACTTCTGTTGGTTCTTCTACTACTGGTGCTGATTCTTCCTCTTCGCTTGGTATTTCTGTTGGTTCTTCTACTACTGGTGCTGATTCTTCCTCTTCGCTTGGTATTTCTGTTGGTTCTTCTACTACTGGCGTTGATTCTTCGGCAGTGGGTTTTTCTGCTTCAGATACATCATCATTTACAGGTTGCTCAATTATCTCTAATTGTTGAATAAGATCTGCTAATGGAAACTCTACAGAATATGTATTATCTTGATTATCTTTTATAAAAGCTCTCACAGACGAAGCTTCTGCTAACTCTTTAATCTCTATTTCAAAGTTGCCGTCTTCATTTGAGATACCCATAAACTTTTCAGTATCATCAATGACAAGAATAACTTCACTATTTTCTAATGTATTACCTGATACTTTATATGTTTTTTCATCTATTTGAGTAATGGTTATTTGTTCAATCAAATCTTTAACTTCTACCTTATTTTCACCTTCCATGCTATAAGCAGTAATGTCTTCAATAACAATTGCATTATTGACTAATTCAATATTATTTATTATTTCAGGCTGTTTTGCTTCAGCTGCGTAGATAACTTCTTGATTTGTTCCTAATGACAATAACATTCCACTAGACAAGGTAAAAAACAACTTTTTTCTATTATTTTTTTTCAACTAACAATCCTCCAAACATATTATAAAAAAATGATACCATTCTAGTATAACATATGAAAGTTAACAAAATTAAATTACATTGTTCTTTTATTAAAACAGTTAATAGTTGTTCACATTCTATTAATAAATGAAAAAAGACCAGTATAAACTGACCTTTTTTCATTTACAACTAACTATTTTTCATATACATTTTTGAAATCAATTTGAACCTATAATACCAATTTTATAAACTGTTACACCCTATAAAATGAATTAATAATCTAATCCTCAATAAAAAAAGAATAATATAAGATAATTAACGAGTAAAACAAATAAATTAGAAAATTCTATTTTTTTTTAAGTGCATCAATTCTTACAATCTATTTCAGCTCAGAGTTTTAATTTTTCTAATTGTAATTAATACCTTCTGTAATATTCTGTATATTTCTGGATGTTTAAAATAAAAAATATATTTTCTATATACACTATACCCATTGTTTATAATTATAAGTTTAATATTTTTTAATTGTATATAATTATTTTTTCTATCTTTTAAACTCATTTTCATACAATAGATAATACATTGGCCTAGAAGATGATTAACTCTACTATTAAGAGCATCATCCATTTCTACAGTAGTTTCTTCTAAATGACTATTAAATTCTATAGTTTTTTGAATAACTTTGGTAAGAGATTCAATACGACGTTCATAATTTAGGGATGTTATAGTAGAATCCAAACGTATTCTTCGATAAAATAACTTATCCTTAATGCATTTAACTTTTTTACTCTTCATTAAAAGTTGGTAACTAAACAATTCATCCTCATGTATAATGCCTTCTAGAAAATAAACACTATTTTCTAGAAGCACTTTTTTCTTTATAAATTGCAAGCAAGGCGATGCGTAAAAATCTTTATTTACTGTCATTTCTATAAATAAATCTTGTCCATTTAATGTTTTGTCATATACCTTATTTCTTTCATAGTTCATATTTCCAATTTTCATGTTATCTACAGATTTATCAAAAAAAGATTTCCCTTCAAATAAAATTAATTCTAAATCTTCTTTAACTGCTAAATTATATAGGTGCTCCATGGCTAAATCAGGTATTAAATCATCACTATCTAAAAAATAAATATATTTGCCTTTTGCATTTTGAATGCCTTTATTTCTAGCCTTACTTTGACCAGCATTTTCTTGATAATAACCTAGTATATTAGTATAAGATTTTGTATAATTTTTAATAATCTTACTTGACTGATCCGTAGATCCATCATCAATAAGAATCAACTCAATATCCGGGAAATTTTTTTGAGAAATTACACTTTCAATACAATCTTCCAGATAGTTTTCAACGTTATAAACAGGTACAATAACCGAAATCTTTACATTCCCCATATTTTAATAGCCCTTCTCTCTTACATAAATACATCAACTTAAATAATAGAGCCATTCCTAAACTATACTTATAAATAACAATAAAATTTCGCAATAAGTATACTAAAAATTTTCAGAATAGATTTCACTTAACTTTTCCATGTATCCTTTAACTGAATGATTTTTTGATACCGCATCATATGATTGTATGCTTTTTTCTTTAATTTGTTGCGGATTCTCTAAAATTTCTAAAACAATTTTTTCCAGTGAATTTTGTAGATGAGCTCGTAGTGTTTGCTTTTTGGTAATGCTACTCACTTCAACTTCACCTGAATTATCTAGAGGAAGCTGAATCATCCATCCAATAGTAGTATTATTTATTTCTGGAAGAGCCCGAACATTAGTTGTGATAACAGGGCAGCCAGATGCTTGAAATTCTAAAACTGAGTAGCCATAAGTATCTGCCCAAGTTGGCAACAAGCCCACATCACTATTTTTCATCATCTCAAGTAACTTTTTATTGTCTAAACTTTCGTAAAAATTTATCCAATCTGTATTTCTTAGTTTATTTTTCATCTCTTGTATTTCTTCTTCAGTATCTTGATATTTACCAAAAGCATAATTATAGCTTTTGCCTAGGGAAACAATTGTTAGTTCAAAATCGAAATGATGCTCTTCTTTAATCTTGGAAAATACATCTAGTATCTCTTTACCACCTTTACGAGTAAAGTCTTTTCCAACAAACAAAAATTTTAAAATAGAGTTAACTACCTTTAGCTCCACTTCCGATTTTTCCATCAATTTCTCTTGTGGTGGGTTTATTTGAATCATTTTTTTCTTAATAATATTTTTATATTGTGGAAAAAATTCTAAAAAATTCAATTCCATTTCATAGTTATTTTTAGATAACGATATCACTTTTTTGCAATGATCTTTTGCTAATATTTTCACATATTTTTCTGTTCTATTCTTTTCTTTTATACTCTTTTTAGCAGGGTTTTTATTGTTTAAAAATGATGTTGCCGAAGTTCGAGGAATGTAAGTTTCAAAAGTTGAAATCCATGGGATTTTTTTATTCGTAACAGTGTTAAAAAGATGTAATCCGTCTACACCTTCATTGTTAAAAACTATATCTTTAAAATAAACTACTGCATTTCTACCTATAAGGGGGATTCTTTTTAATGCTGTATGTGGATAATAAGTATTTAAACTTTTCACTTTTTTTAATGGGTGAAGATTACCATTTATAATAGTTCTTCTTTCAGGATATGAATCATTAGTATAACCTATTCTTTTCATTGGGCACCTCTCTTTTAAGAATAATTCATTTACTTATTCGAAATTGCCTAATCATTATTTTTCATCATATAAATAATAATTTTCCAAGTATATGGTCTAAATTTAGTTGTTACAGATAAATTTTGATATCTTATTTTTATTTCTAGTCTTCTTTGTGTTCTGCTAAGATTTTTGTCAGAAGCAATACCAAGTAGAATATAGTTTAATATAAAACTTTCATACGCTAGTTTTGAGAAAAATTCTTTATGGGTTTCTAACCACTGTTCAGTAAAGTTCCATCTATTAATATACCCAACTCTAGAATCCATGGGTACATCAGAATGATAAATTATCTTTGGATCTTCAACTTGTATTATTGTTAAATCATAGCTATTATCGACATTTAGCAACCAGTCCCAATCCTGATGCTTGATCAGTCCTTTAGTAAAAGGCGTTTCAATCAGAATGTGTTTGGGAACAAGCACGGTTGAAGTTTGAATAAATCCTATATTTTTTAATCCTTTTGTTTCAAATAAATAGTCGGAAATTGTTTTTTTACCGCTATTTTTATAATCAACATTTGGTAATTTATCATATTTTTTTTGATTTGGCTTTTTATATCTTTCTAGTGACGTAAAGCATAGAAAATCATCATCAATTGACAATTGATTTTTATTAATTAAATCCATCTGACTACTTAATTTATCACTAAACCATTCATCATCATCGTCTAACAGACCTATTAATTCTCCATTAGCTTTTTTTACACCTATATTTCTTGCTTCACTTCCACCAACTTTAGTATTTGTTTGAATCAAATTAATTTCTATATTACTCATTTTTTTAGCTTGTTCAATATATTCTCCAGTTCTAGCAGAGAATCCATCCACAACAACGACAATCTCTATATTTTTATAGTCTTGTTTAATAACGCTCTCAATTGCTCTTTTTAAAAAGAACGGTCTATCAAATGTAGGTATTACAACACTAATTAGTGGTTCATTCATTCAATTCATCCTTTAATTTTAATTCTTATTATACTAATAACAAATTTCAAAAAATCCTAAAAACTGAAAATAGTCTCATAAGGTATATAGTCTATATACGTTCCAGAAATAATAAATATTAAACAAAAGACTACAAAAGTAAATCCAAAAAATAGAAATAGGTTAATTAATTTATTTTTACTAAAAGATGAAAATAAAGTTGGTACAATAAGTATTTCACTAGTAGAAAATAAAGTACCTAATCTCCCACCCACAGTACTTAAAGTTCCAGTAAATATTAATATTAAGGACGCTATAAAATATATTTTTAGTAATAAATTAAATCTATCCTTTTCTTCTTGTATTTTTGGATAAGCTAAAAATACTGCTGCAAAAAAAAGAACTAATTGCATCCACAATATTGGATTAAAAATCCATTGTCCATTTGTATAATTTGGGCTAGTAAAATAGGCATTGTACCGATCAGGAATTGCCCAAATATATATTTGGGGAATTTGTACAATTATTCCAATTATGAGACTAATACTTAATAGAGAAAATATATTTTTTAATGTCAAATGCTTGAATAGATAGTGAAAAATATAAACAATTATAAATGACAAAGCTGTTATGTGAAATAACGAAGCTATAAAAGTAATAAGTAAAAATTTAAATGGCTTTTTATTTAATATATATGGTATAGAGTATAAGATTATAATACATGCCATTGCAGATCTAATTTGTCCCATATCACGAACCAAAAAAAATCTAGCATAATAATAAAGTAATACTAAAGAAGGAAATGGAGTGAATTTATAAACGAAATTAGTTAGTAAAATTAAGCTCACGAAAGAAAAAAATAATATAAATGTATAATAATTAAAGCCCATAGACTTAAAAAGATAATTTAAAAATAGAAAACCACTTTCTGCTTCTATTTTCCCATTAAAAACATCAGAGAATTTTTCAATCTCTGAATAAAATTTTCCATATGAGTTAAAATCATATCCTGTATAAAAACGGAATCCCGCTACGATAGCAAGTATACTACCAGTTATAATAGAGATCTTTTTATTTCTCAATACTACTTCGATAGTCGCTAAAATAAGCAAGATAACAAAAATACTTACATAAAAAAACATATTGGGCCTCCGTTATTTATCATATTAAAATCACTTTTATCTCACTTTTATAAATCTTCAGTAATTCTCTTTGTGTTTCATACCATTTCTTCGTAGTATAATGCTTTTTACATATGATTATAACTTCATCAAATGATAATGTAGGATTAACTGATGATACAGAACTACTAAATAGAATAGAATTTTGATTTTTCTTAGTTTTCATATTAGGTTTATCCATTAACTTTTCAACAATATAATTGTCTAATTCTTCTTCAGAAAGTATAAGTTTTGTATCTCTTTCTGGATGAAGTATTGCATGTATCATTTGATCATACTTTTCATTTTTATTCTGATATTTGTTATTGCTTATATTCAATATTGTATCATTATCTTTGAAAGCAAACCCGTATATATCGGTAACTTCTTTTTTTAATAAGTTTCTGATTAGTGCTATAATAATCCCACCAAAAATACTGATTAATAAAGCTATAGCAGTGTACAAAATGATTTTTTTGTAAGAAAATCTTTCTTCAACATTAATATCTAAATCAGAATTAGGGATTGACTCTGATTCAATTTCGTAGCTCTTAATTACTTCAGGTTCCGTGACAACATAAACCGTTTTGTTATCAAAGAAAGAACTATCCTCATTAGAAATCATATTAAAATAAGCATCTGCAATCAACTGATTTTTTTGCTTATCTCCTGTTCCAACTTTTAAAGTCATTACTTGGGTATTTGGATTTAGTGTTACTTGAACTGCAAGTTCAGGACTAGGATCAATAGAAGTACCCGTTTCTTCTTCAATTTTTTTAAGTACATCTTCAGAAGTTAAAAGTTCATTCATTAATGAATTAGCTAAAAAGGGCTCACCTACATCGTTTTCCATATAGAAACTAAAAGCCATTCCTTCATCTTTTTGAAGATTTTTCATAATTAATTTTATCTCTTCAGGTTCTAGTTGTGCCTCAAAAGGTATATCCTGATTCAGTTCACTAAGTTTAACTTCTTGTTTTTCTAAAATATTAGTATTCTCATCAATTTTACTGTCTGTGTAAATTGTATAACCTATGCCTAATAAAAATATAGAAAAGAACAAAACTGTCGTGGTGATAATTATTTTTATATTATCTTTAAGAAAAAATACTAATTCATCTAAAGTAGGTAAATTCTTCAAGTACATGTCCTCCTCATTTTGAGTAAATTTCATCTAATAACATAGCTGTATATTTCATATCATATTGTGATAATTCCGGAAGAGGCTCATTACCGTATGGTTTTTCGAGTATTATTTCAGCCCACTTTTCTACACTTTCTTCTAATTTAATAAAGTGGACATTTTTAGATAGTTTTGTTTCAGAAGAAACTTCAGTTGAAAGAATTAATTTAATATTTGCTGCTTGAGCTTCTACAGCTGAAATTGGTAACCCTTCATACAAAGAAGGCATTGCAAGAACATCCATAGCTGTTAATAAATTTGGAATATCATCTCTTATACCTAAAAATAAGACTTTTTTTTGTTAGTTTTTTTGAAAGAACTTTTTCTTCTATTTTATTCCGTAAAGAGCCTTCACCTATTAAGATTAGAAAACTATTAGGATTTTTCTGAACTATCTCTTCAAAAATATCAATTAGGAAAAAATGATTTTTTTGCTCTTCGAACCTTCCTATGTTTCCTACAACAAAAGCTTCTTTAGGTATATTTAGGCTTTTTCTAATAATTTCTTTTTTTACAGGTACATTCCGATACATATCTATATCAATGCCATTAGGAACAAAAATAAACGGTTGATTTTCACCATAAAGACCAACCCCTGCTTCAGTTGAACAAGCTAAATAATCAGTTGCATTCACTTTCATCAAATAATCAAAAATTTTACGCGCTGTGGTCAAAAATAAATTACTTTTTTTCCCATCTTTGGTAGCATGACTATGAATAATTCTTTTTTCAATCCCAGCCCACTTAGCTAATAATAAATTTAGTCCTCCACCAAAAAACACTTCATTATGAACTATGTCAAAATGTTTTTCTTTCAATAAAGCATTAACACCTTTTATATATCCAACAATATTTTTTTTAGGATTAGGGACAGCGTATATATGACCACCCAACTCATGAATTTCTGCATTGTATGGTTTAACATCTACAAAATCGTTGTAAATTAAAAAATCAAATTGAAATTTTGAGCGATCAATATTACGGTAAGCATTCATCATAAAAGTTTCAGCTCCGCCTTTTCCCATCCGTCCTTGAAAATGGAGAACTCTCAATGGTTTGTTCATTATTTTCTCAAACCTTTCTTTTAAAATCTTCTTTTAAACTTTTCAATTGTTTTTGGTGAAGTTGTACTAATTGAATACATTATTTTTGAAGCTGTATAATTTAAAAGCACAGATTTTGACTCAAACAATATTTTCATTACTTTCCTCATTTTAGTATCTAAAAGGGTTTCGTCAGCGGCTTTCTTTACATCCGGAAAATTCACAATTTCTCTAATATACTCTAATTTATCACGATAACTTAACTTACAACTTTTACTGTGTAAGGGGATTATACAAGACATGACGCCTTTAAGAAACAGAGCACTAGATCCTCTACGATTTTTTTCAGTCAGGAGTATTAGTTCCCGGTAAAATTCTACAAATGTATCAAATTTATTATCAAAATATTTATTTGTTAAACTATTTCGTCCATCAAATGAATAATTATAAAGAACGTCATTAACCACTTTGCAACTGTTCACATGATGAAAATATTGAATATTAAATAATCTATCTTCACAACTATTATACGCTGGGAAAACTACATTATTTCCCTTCACAATAGATAGTTTATATAATTTGTTCCAAACAACATACATTAACTGTTTATTCATTAAAGGATAGATATTATTTAGAAATTCTTTATCAGTATTTATCATTAGTTCAGGAGCCTCTACTTCACGAGTGTCGACAACTACATCGCCATCTAACACCTTCAAATTATAAGAAGAAATAATTAAATCCACATTTTTTTCATTTATATAGCTGGCGTAAGTACTTAGTGTGTGCTCTTTCATTACATCATCTGAATCAATAAATAACAAATAGTTTCCATTAGCTAACTCAATACCTTTATTTCTTGCATTACCTGGTCCGCCATTTTGAATGGTTTTAAACTTCACTCGATAGTCTTTATTATGGTAACGTTCAATTACTTGTTTTGTACTATCTGCAGACCCATCATTTATAATAATCAATTCGAATTCAGTAAATGATTGAGCCAATACACTGTCAATAGTTAGGCCTATTGAACTTTCGCAATTGTATGCAGGCATAACTATGCTGAAAAAAGGAGTATTCTCCATTTCACCTTATCCTTTCATTTACAAATTAAACCAAGTAAGTTATATCATTTGGAATTTCTTTACTTTTTTCTTCTTCCTCATCTAATCCTTTAGAAGAAACTTTATCAAATAATATTTTTATTGTTTGCAACATGATTTTCACATCAAGTAAAAGTGAATACTTTTTAATATATAACAAATCAAAATTTAGTTTGCTATTAAAATCTGATGCATATTTACCGTATACCTGAGCGTATCCTGTAATACCCGCTCTAACATTATGGCGCAAATAATAATGAGGATTCTCTTTTTGGAATTGATCTACAAAAAATGGACGTTCAGGTCTAGGTCCTACTACAGACATATCGCCCTTTAAAACATTAAACAATTGTGGTAATTCATCAATTCTTAAAGAACGAATGTATCTACCAACTGTTGTTACCCTAGCATCATTAGAAGATGCTAAAATCGGACCTGAGTCCTTTTCAGCAGTTGCACTCATACTTCTAAATTTTAAAACATTGAACTCTTTACCGTCTTTGGTAATTCTTACTTGCTTGTATAGTACTGGTCCTTCAGAAGTTAACTTGACTAATAAAGATGTTATCAACATAAATGGTGATGTAACCATGATTAGAATAATAGAAAAAAGAATATCCATTATGCGTTTAATTAAATCATCTTCAGAAGAAATTTCAAAATTAGAAATTTCAATAATACTCTCATCCTCAATATTCATAATATTTGGATTAACCAATAATAAATTATCAAAGCTAGTTGTTAAAAACAATTTTTTCTTTTCATGAACTAACAAATTATAAATATTTTCTTTTTCTTTTTCACTTAGTCCACTAGCTAAATAAACAATATCCACCTCGTCAAGGTATTTCTTTACATTGATATAATAGCTAGATACTACAGCATATTTAACTATATGTCTTTTACTTTTTGCATTTCCAATATTGAATATTGCATTTTTAATATCTTTTTCAGTTCCAACAACCATTACTTGTTTACTTCCACTGAAACGTTCATAAAATTTATAAACAACTACACGCCAACAGAATAAGATAAATGTACTAAAAATAAAACTAATCAATAATACTGATCTTGGAAAAGTAAACCATCTACCAAAAAAAGTTAATGCCATGATTGATATGGTCATAATTAATTGTATTATAATAGTAAAATATAAAAAATCTGCAATAGATTTATTATAAAAAACGTACACTCCAAATAATAAATTTAATAACACAAATAAAATTAAAATATAGAAAATTGAATTCTCATAAGCATTATAATTATATATAGGAATGTCACTTTTATAGCGTACATAAAAAGAAAGAAGAATAGATAGATGATATAAAACAACATCCATTAATACTATTATTATCTTTTTCGTTTTGGTAAATTTTTCTCCTTGAGACACAATTTTCCCCTCCGATTAATAACTGTTATTCAAACACGGCTTATATATAATATCATAAAAACACTCGAAATCCTATTACGTACTCATTAAAAAATTACTAATAATTCAAATCATACCACAAATTTTTAAAGATTTCATAAAATCAAAATGTCATTATCTTACACTCTATATCCTTCATTTTTTTATTTCCTATATAAATAAAAAGCAAGAGTAAAAATATTGAAAAAGCTGGGTTTAAATATCCTCCTTTTTGAAAATTTAATGCTATAAAGACTAACCCCATCTTAAAATTTGTTAATAATACATAAATACTGAATACACAACTTAGTAAAAATGTTACCAAACCTAAATCGGATAAAAAATAAGCATAAACATTCCAAACATTAGGCGTATGTCCTATTCCATTCCCAAGAAAAATATGCTCCGTATTAACATAATCCCAGCTTCTGATAATTCTAAAATAAGCCGATCCATCTTCTCCACTTAATATATCAACTGTCCTATTTATAATCGTTTCATTGATTAAATCCCTTGAAAAGAATATCACAGCTATAATCAGTAATAAGTATATACTGGTTTTTTTCGTCCATTTTAATTCTCTTAAATTAATTTTATCTATAAAGTGTAATGCTTGTATCATCAACATAATTCCTATAGCACTATATGAAAAAGTCAAAAATATGGTCAAAGAAATAAAAATAGTAAATCCTTTTTTTATTTTCACATCTACTTTATTGAAGTAATTCATTGATAAAATAATATTTAAAAAATATCCAAGGTAAGCTGGTTCTGAAAAAATGCTCCTTGTTCTAATAAAATTAATATTTTCATTAAAGGCATAACTCAATAAATCTGTCCGAGTAAATTTCCAAAAAAATTCATATGGTAGCTGACCATTTGAATACAATGCAAGAGTAATATAAATTCCTATCAAACAAATTATGACAGCTATAATATTAAGAATTTTCAAAAATAGCGCTTCTAACTTTTGTTCTTTAACATAATTATATACTCCAAAAGTTATAGCAATATAATATGAAATCCTTATTAAGCTTGCTAATCCAGTCTTTAAAATAAAACTACTATTTAGCTGTATATTCATTATAATATTCATTGCTATTAAGCCCAATATCAAAAGAATCCAAAGCGGTTGTTTTTTTTTCACTTTATAGTTCCCACTAACTATGAGGCTTACTCCTACTAAAGCAAAAATATAATCACTTAAAGTGAAGATACCAATCATCCAATCTGTTACGATAAATGATACACTCATCAAACTCAAGATAATTACTGCCCATATGCTATGGTACTGCTTATTAAAATTCAACCATTTTGCTAAAACAGAACTGTTCTCCAAAACCAAAACCCACTTCCTAAAATTCAACTATTTATTCCCTGAGAATTCTGTTGGTTTTTGTTTGTCTATACCGAATTCATATGAGATTGCAGATAAAATTCTTTTACTTGCTTGTCCATCTCCATAAGGATTGTTAGTTGTGGCCATTTTTTTATACTCAGATTCATTTTCTAGTATTTTGGTCATTTCTTTTATGATACTTTCGGTTTGAGTACCTACCAACTTAAGTGTCCCAGCTTCTACGCCTTCAGGTCTTTCAGTTGTATTTCTAAGTACTAATACTGGTACTCCCAAAGAAGGCGCCTCTTCTTGAACCCCACCTGAATCCGTCATGATCATATAGCTTTTAGCAACTAAATTATGAAAATCCATAACTTCAAGTGGAGCAATTAGATGAATTCTAGGGTGTTGCCCTAAAACCTTTTTAGCCATATTCTGAACATTAGGATTTAAGTGAACGGGATAAATAATTTCAACATCTTGATGTTCATCCACTACTTGGCGTATAGCTTGAAATACCCGTTCCATGGGTTTTCCTTGGTTTTCTCGGCGATGCATTGTCACTAAAACAACTTTACTATCTGGATTTATATTTTCTAGAACAGTATGGTGATAGTCCTTTTGTATAGTTTCCTCAAGCGCATCAATTGCAGTATTTCCTGTAACGTAAATTTTTTCTTTCGGATGATTTTCTTTTAACAAGTTTAGTTTACTCTCTATTGTAGGTGCAAAATATATATCTGCGATTACATCGGTTAATTGACGATTCAACTCCTCAGGAAACGGTGAATGTTTATTTCCTGTCCTAAGCCCAGCTTCAACGTGTCCAACTTTGATTTGATTATAATAAGCAGATATACTTGCAGCAAACGTAGTTGTCGTATCTCCATGAACTAGAATGATATCTGGTTTGGCTTTCTTCAAAATTTCGTCAAGACCCACCAATACAGATGATGTAATTTCTGATAAAGTTTGATTTTCTTTCATGATATTCATATCATAATTTGGTTTAATTCCAAATGTCTGTAAAACTTGATCCAACATTTCTCTATGTTGAGCAGTAACCGCAACGATAGATTCAAACCTGTCTGATTGCTTATTTAATTCTTTAACTAATGGAGCCATTTTAATTGCTTCAGGCCTAGTACCAAATATTGTCATTACTTTTATTTTCCTCATAAAGCTAACCTCCTGAACATTTATTTAACTATTTAATTTTTTTCTATTAATTCTTATAAACCTATATCTCAGTTTTCTTATTTTTTTCAATTTATGCAGTATACTTTATTTTTATTAAAAATAAAGCTGCCGATTTTTTAATGGCAGCATATATTTTATGTTATTTGACTATATTGATTATTTTTTTGACGTATATATAACCTTTATCTATTAAATTGATACCTTTTATTT
The DNA here is from genome assembly GCF_000195575.1 of Carnobacterium sp. 17-4. NCBI lineage: Bacteria > Bacillati > Bacillota > Bacilli > Lactobacillales > Carnobacteriaceae > Carnobacterium > Carnobacterium sp. 17-4. Next base: position 1,623,467 of record NC_015391.1, read on the forward strand.
CTTTAAGTACCTGTTCTTTTTTACTTTTTTTAATTGAGCTAGTTGTTAATCCTGAATAAATTGAAAGCATTTCTCTTTTAATTAATTTTTTCTGTTCTTTAGAATATTCACTTTTTAAATATAAATTCCTGAGTTCTTTATAAATAACAAGATAAGAATTAAATGTTTGTTGCAACCGTTCTTGGCTTTGATTCGTCATAATTGAATTTTCACGATATCTTCTATTGTAATAAAAAATATTGACGTAACACATAGACTTAATATTTAGAAATACCTGAGTAGTAAATAATTCATCCTCGTGTAAAATTCCTTCATAAAAAGAAAGAGCATTTTTTACCAAAACTTCTCTTTTAACCATGTACAAATATACTGGAGATGCTAATGTTTGACGATTTGCTTTGAAACAATCTTGTGTATATTTTTTTCCTACTTGCAGACGTTGGCTAAAATCATAGTTATTTTGTTTGATTGGTTTATTTAACCCATCTAAAAATGCTTTGCCGTTAAACCTTATAAGATCTATTTGTTTTTCTTCCATTAAATCAACAAGTTCTTTTACGGTCGTTAATTCAATATAGTCATCAGAATCTACAAATAATACATATTTTCCAATAGCTGCTTCTAATCCTGTATTTCGAGCACTGGAGAGTCCTTTATTCGCTTGTTGAATAAGTTGAACCCTACTATCTAACAGAAAGGGTTTCAATTTTTGATTACTTGTATCTGTGCTTCCGTCGTCCACTATAATAATTTGCAAGTTCTGATAATTTTGTTTTATGATAGATTTCAAACATTCTTCTATATATAGTTCAACATTGTAGACAGGCACAATTACTGAAACCAAAGGTTGATTTTGCACCAAAATTATCCATCCTCTTTTCTAATTTATATTGCCTATTATTACTTATTTATTTTTTAAAATTAGTTCTTTTAACATTTTCAATTGTCCTGTAACCAATAGTCCTATAAAAAATAAAACAATAAAAGCAATTCCATAAATTACAAGATTTATAAAATTAGCAAATGGTAAATTAGGTACTGCTAAAAAGAATACTCCTTGAATAAGAGCCATGATAATTGGCTTTATTAAAACTTTTATGACTCCTTCAAAATTAGATTGAAATAATCGATACATCAATAGGTAATTCATTTGAATAAAATTTATCGTAAAAGCTAACACGACCATCAATGCAACAGATTCAATACTTCCAGCTACCACTCCTATTGTTATAGCTGTTACTGTTACAATTGCTGATAAAATTCCAGAAAGTAGCAATAAGTCTGTACGGTTGGCAGATTGAAAAATTGCACCACTACTACTTGATATCATTTGTATCCATACAGAAAGTGCTAATATTTGAAATGTTATTACACTATCTCCCCATTGGTTACCAAAGAGAAACAGAATAATTTCATTAGAGTTAAAAAATAAGAAAACTGATAAAGGAAGTCCAATTGTTGCTAATATGGATGTAATCTTTAAATATACTTCTTTAATTTTTTTATAATCTGTTTCATAATTAGACATTATAGGTTGAATTACTGGAGAAATTACATTCGTCAAAATCTGATTAGGGTATAAAGACACCTGATAGGCTTTGTCATAAAAAGCTAAAGAGCTAGATGACAAGTAACGTCCAATTAACATACTATCTAAGTTTCTAGAAAAATAATTAATAAAATTAAATAGAAACTGGTTTTTTGAAAAACTAAAAATCTTTTTCAACGGTTTTTTATCTATTTTTAATTTAGCTTTTAAATTTGTCTTCATATAGAATATACCAAACAATAATGCTGCTTTTACCGTATTACTTATAATTAGTGAATAGTAACTAAATCCATTTATAGCAAGGACAACAGATACAACCCCTGCTGCGATATTAGCTAATATCATTACAATATTTACCGTGCTAAATTTTTTCTCTCTTAATAATATCGATTGTGGCACAACCAGAATACCATAAAAGAATAAGGTCACTGCTAATACTAAGCTGATTGGTTTATAAACTTGGTTATTATAAAAAGCACTAATAGGATAACCTGCAAATGCAAAGATAATTCCTAAAAACAATGCTAAGTACAACGAAAACCCAAATATACTATTAATTTCTTGTTTAGTTAATGTTTTATTTTGAATAATAGCCGGACCTATTCCAAAATCGGCAAGCATTTGAAAAAATATCAAAAAGACATTTACAACAGCTACTATTCCATACTCATCTGGTGTTAAAATTCTTGACAGTATTGCAGTAACCAATAATTGAATCACAACATTAGAATATTTTCCTAATGCACTATAAAAAATTCCTTTTTTAAACTCTTCAGCCATTCCCATAATTTCTACAACTCCTAAATTCTTTTAATAAAGTTGTTAACTTTTTTAGCAATTAACAATCCTTACATAATGTATTTACTCTTATAATTTTAAATATTTTCTAAAGATCTATATTCATTCTATAGTTAAAAAATTTACTAGATAATCTTTACAAAAGGTAACGATACTATTTAAATAAAAAATATTGATTAACTAAATATTCTCTTAATCACGTTAAAGCTTTTTTGAAATTTCTTTCCTACTGTTACTCTCAACTGCATCACTTTTAGTGCCCCAGAATATTTTTCGTTTCTCATTAGTAGAATTAGTATTCTAACAAATGAGTTTTTTTCTTTTTCAGTTTCTATTTCGGAAATTGCTTGGTTAATTTTCGAATCATCCATTAGTTCTTCGATCCGTTCGGCTTTTTCAGTCCATGCTAATGGACAATCTTCCCAAGATAGGTTACTTAATTCTAAGTACAATGCACCCCAGTAGTGTTGATTCACTAAGTCACGATACTCTTTTTCCTTGTCCCAATACACCATCCAATCTTCAAAGTGCCTGGCAATTGTGTACTCATAAAAAAAGCGTTCTTTACGGTAGCGATTAACAGCCGAACCTTCTCGGAAGACATAATGATAATAGGCTTTTTGATGGTAATAAATGGTTTGGACATTCATTCCTACTTGTTGATTAAATAAAGCATCTTGCCCAACTTTTTGATTGGTAAATCGGCAATTGTGTCGCTTCAAAAAATCGTGTTTGTATAATTTATTCCATAAAGCATACGGAGATAAAGAAAAGTGTTTTCTAAATTGATCTTTAAAGGCTTCTTTTGTTAAAAGTCCATTTAACTCAAGTTTTTTTTCTATTGTCGTAATGTGGCCTTCTTTGTCTACTCTTTCATCATAGTATCCACAAACCACTACATCAACATTCGATTCGATTGCTTTTCCAACAGTTTCTTCAATTAAGTTCGTTTCAAAATAATCATCTGGATCCGCAAAATAGATGTACTCACCAGTCGCTCTATCCAATCCGGCATTTCTAGCAAACCCTGAACCGGCATTTTTTTGATGGATGACGCTTATACGAGGATCTTTTAACTGATATCGATCGCATATTTCTCCAGACGCATCGGTTGATCCATCATTCACTAAAATAATTTCACTATTGTTATACGTTTGATTCAGCGCACATTGGATTGCTTTTTCTAGTTGTTCTGCAACATTATATATAGGCATAATAATTGATACTTTCTTCATCTTTATACCCCTTTCACTTTACTGACACAATGACTTACCTATTATAGCATAATCAATTAACTGAAACATTACAGTTTTCTAAAGTCTGCGCTCAGTTTCCGATGTAATCTTTACCAAATTTTAACTCGGTAAGCGTTGACTTATTTTCGTTAAATGAGTAGACTTAACCTTGTTGAATAGAACTATTGAAATTAAAATTCGAAAAAAAGAGGGATAATATGGCCATTTTAGTAACTGGTGGTGCTGGTTATATCGGCAGCCATACAACTGTAGAATTATTGAATGCTGGACATGAAGTTGTCATCGTAGATAATTTTTCAAACAGCAAGCCTGAAGTGTTAAATCGAATTAAGGAAATTACTGGAAAATCGTTTTCTTTTTATGAAGTAGACGTATTAAATAAAAAAGAGTTAGAAGCAATTTTCAAACTTCATGACATTGAAGCTGTTATACACTTTGCGGGTTACAAAGCTGTAGGTGAATCCGTTAGTGAACCGTTAAAATATTACCACAATAACTTAACTAGCACCTTTGTTTTGGCTGAGTTAATGGAAGCTTATAATGTTAAAAAAATGGTTTTCAGTTCTTCTGCAACAGTTTATGGGATGAACAACATTTCTCCGTTAACTGAAGACTTGCTTTTAAGCACAACAAATCCATATGGCACAACTAAAATGATGATTGAACAAATCTTACAAGATGTTTATGTTTCGGATCCTTCTTGGAGTATCGCTTTACTTCGTTACTTCAATCCTATTGGAGCTCACGAGAGTGGACGAATTGGAGAAGATCCAAATGGGATTCCAAATAACCTAATGCCTTATATCACACAAGTTGCTGTAGGTAAACGGGATCAATTAAGTGTATTTGGTGGCGATTATGATACTGCAGATGGTACAGGCGTGCGCGATTACATTCATGTAGTTGATTTAGCTAAAGGCCACTTAAAAGCTGTTGAGAAAGTCCTTTCTACTGAAGGCATCGAAGCTTACAACCTTGGAACTGGCATTGGCTACAGTGTACTAGATGTCGTAACCAATTTCGAAAAGGCTACAGGAGAAAACGTGCCTTATTCGATTACAGACAGACGTCCTGGAGATATTGCTACATGTTATTCAGATGCTTCAAAAGCTGCTACAGAACTTAGCTGGAAAGCTGAACACACCCTAGAAGACATGTGTCGTGATTCTTGGAAGTGGCAAGAAACGAATCCAAACGGATACGAAGAACTAAACGTTGAACAAACCCACTAGTAAATAAACTCATTCCTAGACCTGATGATTCATTTCATTAGATATGGGGGTGTTTTTTTATTTTCTACTATTATAATGAGCAGTCCCTTTCCATGAACAAGTGGCACAGAAAATTGCCTCTATTCTTTCTTGTAATCGCTCTGCTTGAAAGAGTGGCACAAAGCAAAGACTCCACTTTTCCGTCAAGGATGATTCCTTGTAAAAGTGGTTTAAGAAAAAAATTCACGCTTCCATGTAAGCGTGAATTTTAACAGTAAATATGGAATTATTTTTTTATGACATATTTTTTATTAGAAAATACCTTTATTTTAGATCGAATATATTTTCTTGTACGAAATGGTTTTGGCTCATTAATGAATCCGTTTTGATAAACTTCTATAGATGCATTGATAACTGCACCTGCAGTCATTAGTGACCCAATAACTTGAAGCCATATCAACATGATCATGAATGTTCCAATAGTTCCATACGTTTTTGCACCAAAAGCAAAGTATTCTACATAAATAGCAAATACTTGGGAAACCAACATCCAACCAATCGTTGAAATTGCTGCTCCAGGAAGAACACTTTTTAAGGTTACTTTTGCATGTGGAACAAAGTAATACAACACACAAAAAATAATAAATAGCACACTCACCGTTACGGGCCACCTTAGACTTTGAAACGTCTCACTAATCATTAAAGGCAATTCGAATACTGGAGTAATGTATTCTAATATCAATTGACCAAATCCGAAAATAATGACCAGTACCATAATACACAAAATTAGTGATGTCGTTAAAATTAGCGAAAATAATCGAATGATCACAATATTTCTTCTAGGCTCAACACCATAAGCTTTATTCATACTTACTTGCATCGCATTCATTCCTCGACTGGATGACCAAAGTGCTCCAATTACGGCAATAGATAAAATACCCCCACTGCTCTTACTAAACCAATTCATCAATAAGTTCTCTAATTGATGAAAAAAGTAAGTTGGGACAGCATTTTCTATATAAGGCAATAGTTCTGCGGCATCTAAGCGCAAGTAAGGCAGTACATTACTAACTACAACCATCACGGGGAAAATGGACAATAACAAATAATAACTAATAATAGCTCCTGAATTCCATACTTCAGCTTCCCGATATTTTTGAATGAGAATGACACCAAACTTTTTTACTACCCTTATTATTTCTTCTTTCTTTAATTCTAACTTGCTTAACTGACCTTTTGCCAACATATTTAAACCCCTTTTCGAAACCAAACCTCATTATACCTACTTGATTGAATAAAATAAAACAATTCTTTTTATAAAAAACAACTTATCAAATAAATCGTTTTATAATCGGCAACTGTGCCATCCCTTTCACACAAATGTAGCTGATACAAAAGATCATAGTAGTCAAAATTGGCACAGATAAAATTGGAGTCATAAACAGTGTGGTTACTCCTGTTTTCCATACAAGAAAGATAAGCAGTACATGAATCAAATAGATTCCAAATGAGTAGTTTGAAAATTCTGTAAGAACGCTCCTAAACAAGGTCGAAACACTCTTGAAATGCAATTTTTCTTTCGCTAATAAAAAGACAGCAGCACTCATAAAAAAGACATTTGGTGTCAAATATTGATAATGGAGATCAATATGCTTGCCTTGTTTTAATGATTCTATACTTGTTACTACAATCGTGCTTACCAACCCGGCCACTCCTAAAAGGTAAATCGCAACTTTGATCCATTTTTTCAAGTCATAATGAGCTAGGTAATAACCAGCAAAAAAATAGCCAACATATCCAAAAGTAATGTCTAAGTTAATGCCTCTTTCAGCAAAGGTTACCGTCGAACTTACAGGAAATTCATAATAGGAAGGTAATATAATACCGACATACCAACAAAAGGCAATTAGGTAGAGAATGATCTTTTTCTCTTCTGCAATTTTTCTTAAAAAGGGAATCATGACGTAAATCTCAATCATCCGAAAAAGAAACCATAAATGAAAATGCCCTTCCTTAAATGCCTCAACGATAACGCCCCACACTTCGGCATTGAATGTTCGATATTCATTCCAAGTAAAAAAGGCTGCATACAATGCTGACCAAAATATAAACGTTGTTACCAATCGGAAAATATTCTTTTGATAGAGTTTTTTAATCGAAAATGCTCGATTTGGATCTAAAAAAAAGATTCCGCTCAGCATGAAGAAAATTGGTACACTCATCCGAGCAAAACTATCGTAAATATTTAATACTTGCCACTGGTATGAATCAATTGCATACAATTCAAAATCGCGTGAGACAATGTGAATCGTAATCACTAAAAATGTAGCCGCTACACGAAGAATATCCGCATAAAGTACCCTTTCTTTCATTAGTTTTTTATCTCCTTTTAACTGTTTTATTTCCTCATTATTAGTATACCATCAAAAGAAACAAGAAAACGAGACAACCCTACATTTTCACATGAGGGTTGTCTCGTCTTCTTAGTTTTCTCAAATTTAATAATTTTCTAGATTAGTCTTTTTGTTCCGTCAAAATTTTTGGACCATCTTTTGTGATCGCTAATGTGTGTTCAAATTGACAACTTAATCCACCGTCTTTTGTGCGGGCAGTCCAACCGTTGTCATCCATTTTAGACTTCCATGTTCCAGTATTGACCATGGGTTCAATCGTAATCACCATACCTTCTTTTAAGCGAAGGCCTTTTCCAGCTTCCCCATAATGTGGTACAGATGGTGCTTCATGCATAGTGGGTCCAATCCCGTGTCCAACAAATTCACGAACTACAGAGAATCCTTCTGCTTCAACGTACGTTTGGATAGCATGGCCGATGTCGCCGATACGATTTCCAACTTGTGCTTGCTCAATCCCTAGGTAAAGAGCTTTTTTTGTTACTTCCATCAATTTTTCCGTTTCAGGAGTTCCTTCACCGACGATATAGCTCCAGCAAGAATCAGACATAGCTCCTTTTAAATTAACAACCATATCGACTTTGATCAAATCCCCATTTTTCAAAATTTCTTTTTTGCTTGGGAAGCCATGACAAATTTCATCATTCACGCTGACACATGTTGCATATTCATATCCTTCAAACCCAATTTGTTCTGGGATAGCTCCGTGTTCTTCAATATAATTGTGTGCAAATTCGTTGATTTCCCAGCTTGTAATACCTGGTTTGATAAAATCTCTTAAGGCTACATGGACATTCGCCAACAAAGCACCTGATTCATCCATTGCATCAATTTCACGTTGTGATTTTAGTGTAATCAATTTCGTTCCTCTTTTCTATTTAGTCATTCATATGAGTTTGTTTTTACTCTTCTATTCATTATAAGCTTAATTCTTAAAATTGTGAACCATTCTTCTGATTGATTAAAATTTATGCCTTTTCTCTCATAAATAAATGGTTTTAATTCTTAATTTTAGTGTGAATTAATCTTTAAAAGGCTTTCTATTTGAAAATTTCTTACTTTAGGGTTATTTTTATGCCGTTTTCCGTTATACTTTACTTTAGAACAATTAATGAGAGCGAGTGGTTTTTAATGAGTAAAAAAACAACCTATACCCCTAAAAAAAATACCAATAATCAGCTATATACGGTAACTGAACCAATGGAATTACTGCCTTTTCTATTAAGTATCATGAGTCACACAAGTCGTAATTCAGTCAAATCAATTTTAACCAGAGGCCAAGTGACTGTGGATGGAAAAGTAATAAAAAAACATAACCATCCTTTGCTTCCTAATCAAGTTGTCGCAATTCAATCCAATAAAGCAGCGATTAAAGAGACAGCTTTAGTTGGAATGACTATTCTGTATGAAGACGATGCGATTATTGTTATCGATAAAGAAGCTGGTTTATTGTCTATTGCTGCTAAATTCGCTCAAGAATTAACAGCACACCGTCAATTGATCAACTATGTCAAACAAGAGAATCACAACAACCGTATATACGTGGTTCATCGCTTAGACCGCGATACTTCAGGTGTAATGGTTTTTGCAAAAACAGAACAGGTCAAACAAGAGATGCAAGAAAACTGGAAAGACATCGTCAAAGAACGGATCTACTCTGTTTTAGTCGAAGGCATCGTTTCTGAAGATGAAGGCTCGATTAAGACGTGGTTAACAGAAAGCAAAGCGATGAAAGTTCATTCAGCTACCTATGATAATGGTGGGAAATTAGCCATTACCCATTACAAAAAAATACGGAACAACGATGAATTCACATTACTAGAAGCACGTTTGGAAACTGGACGTAAAAACCAAATTCGTGTTCATATGGAAACACTTGGTCACCCCGTTGCAGGAGACAAGAAATATGGCGCAACTTCTAATCCTTTAAAACGATTGGGTTTGCATGCCACTACATTAGCTTTGATTCACCCTACTAGCAAAGAACTGGTTCGGTTCCATTCAAAAGTGCCTAAAGTTTTCTTGATGCACTCAAAATAGTTCTATATTAATAAAAAAATAATAAAGCTTTGCTTTATCTCTCCTCTAGTTCAATGGTATGATAATTAAAATGTCTATATTAGTAAAAGGGTTTAAGGATGGTTGGCGATTATGGAGCATAAAAAAGTATCTGTATTAGGAGTTTCTTTTGACAATAAAACAAAAGAAACTTTCCTTGAAGAGTTAATGGATCGGGTCAACCACAAACAAAAATCTTTTGTGGTGACCGCTAATCCAGAAATTGTGATGTATGCAAAAAAAGATCCTGCTTATATGTCACTAATGAAAAAAGCGGACTATATTATTGCTGACGGAATTGGCATTATAAAAGGATCAAAAATATTAGGAACTCCAATTGTAGAACGAGTTGCAGGGTACGATTTAATGTTGGCTTTGCTTGAAGAAGCCAATAAAAAAGGCAGCCGAGTTTACTTGTTAGGCGCACAAGAAGAGGTTTTACAAAATACTGTTAAAACCGTGCGTGAACGCTACCCTTCTATCAATCTAGTAGGTGCTAGAAACGGCTACTTTGATTTTTCGGATGGTTCGATTATTGAATCGATTCAAGCGACACAACCAGACATGGTCTTTGTTGCGTTAGGTTATCCAAAACAAGAACAATGGATCCAACACTATATGACTACCGCTTCAAAAGGTTTGTTAATGGGCGTAGGCGGCAGCTTCGATGTTCTTTCAGGAAAATCAAAGCGTGCGCCAAAAGTATTTATTCAATTGAATATGGAGTGGTTGTATCGTTTAATTAAACAACCTTATCGATTGAAACGGATGATGGCCTTGCCTCACTTCTTACGCGAAGTAAGAAATGAAAAGAAACAATTCTCCAAAAAATAGTCCGAAAAAACTGAACAGATTTGTTCAGTTTTTTTTGCAAAATTTTTCAATAAAAAATCGAATGGAAATGAGGTTAGACAAGTATGAAAGTACTCCACATCAATGCGGGCTTAGAAGACGGTGGCGGAAAAAACCATATCCTTTCCCTGCTCTCTCAATTTGATCCTACAACGGCTGAACTGCTCGTTCTAGAAAATGGCATCATTGCGGATGAAGCTAAAAAGCTAGGGATCGTTGTACATGTTTTTGAGCAGCAATCACGTTATGATTTATCTATTTTGAAACGCTTGACTCAGTTCATAAATAACCAGTCTTTTGATATTGTGCATACCCATGGCGCACGTGCGAACTTTATTTTTTCTACGATTCATAAAAAAGTTGCTGCGCAGTGGCTCATCACAGTCCATAGCGATCCTACACTTGATTTTATGAACAGAGGCATCAAAGGAACATTATTCACTAAATTTAATCTAGCCAGTTTAAAAAAAGCGGATCACTTGATTGTAGTAACGGACAGTTTAATGAATCCACTGCTTCAATTAGGCATCAACAAAAATAAACTAACCATTATTTATAATGGGTTACAATTTAATCCGGATACAACTAAACCAGCAATGACGAATGATAAGTTCACTTTGACTTGCGTTGCTCGCTTGCATCCGATTAAAGGACACGAACGACTATTGGACAGTCTACATGCTGCTGACTTCACTAATTTCTCTTTAAACTTAGTTGGCGATGGGGAATTGAAAGGCACACTTGAAAAAAAGGTACAACAATTCGGTATGCAAGAAAATGTTCATTTTTTAGGCTTTTTAAACAAACCACAAGTAGAAGAAACCATTGCTCACTCGGATATCACTGTCTTAGCCTCTTCAAATGAAGGTTTTCCGATGGTTCTACTTGAATCAGCGAACCAAAAAGTGCCTTTTATTGCTACGGATGTCGGTGACGTCGCTCTCTTAGTGCCAGATAACAGCTATGGCTGGTGTGTTCCTGCCGATTCCGTAGAGTCGTTAACAACTGCTCTAAATGAAGCCTACGATGAGTGGGAAAATCATACCTTAGAAGCTAAAGGCGAGCGACTCTATCAATTGGCCTCTAATCAGTTTTCTCTTGACCGTTTTTATAAAGAAACGTTGTCTCTTTACGAAAAATTAGCGCAGCACTAATCCGCTATTTAATAAGTATACCCATTTCTTTTATTGCAGAACTTGCCTTTCCTTTGGTATACTCTGTTAAGGAAATACACACGCGTAGAAAAGGATGATAGATAAATGACCAAAGCTTTGATTGTCTTTGCAAGTTTAACCGGGAACACAGCAGAGTGTGCAGATATTGTAGAAGAAGCGTTAAAAGATTTAGGTGTGGATGTTGAAACAGTTGAATGCATGCAAGCTGAACCGGAAGATTTATTGGATGTCGACATCTGTATCATCGGTACGTACACTTATGGGAATGATGCAAATTTACCAGATGAATTCGTAGATTTTTATGAAGAACTGAGTGAAATTGATTTAACAGGCAAAATTTTTGGTACTTTTGGATCAGGAGATCATTTTTACGATAAATTTTGCCAATCAGTAGTTGATTTTTCCGATAAGCTAGCTTCGATTGGTGCAGTAGAAGGTGCTGAAAGTGTCAAAGTTGACTTAGATGCTAATGAGGAAGATGTTGAAAATCTAAAAGCTTTTGCTAAAGCGTTAGTGGAAAAAGCAGAGTCTGTAGCATAAAAAAACTTCCTCGCCATAATGACGAGGAAGTTTTTTTATGCTGTATAATTTGGAACATGTTGTACTAATACTTGGTTGATATAATCGGTTACGTCTTTTTCGTGGAACTTCAAGAAGCCTTGTGCAATTAACACAGCTGTACCATGAACTGTAATCCAAATATTCTTAAATAGTTTCATTTTTTCAGCTTTAGACAAGTCTTTAGTTCCTTCATTTTGTTTAAAAACTTCGATCATCTTATCCAATGAAATGTCATGCATTTGATCAGTGTCCAGTTGTGACTCAAAGAAAAGTGCTTTGAAAAAAACAGGTTCCTCTTTTGCAAAATAAACATAGTTCAAACACATATTGAGCAATGGATCTTCTGTGCGTTCTTTTGTATAAATAGTCTCATCGATATAGTTTTTAATTTTCACAACGAGTTCTTGTTTTAAGTCATCCATGTTTTTAAATTCTAGATATATAGGCTGCGTTGAGCAATCCATTTTTTTAGCAATGTTGCGTGCTGTAAAACCTTCAAATCCTTCTGTTTTAACAACTTGATAAGCTGTTTCAAGAATTTGTGATTTTAAAATTGTTTTCTTTCTAGCCATCTCAGTTCACCTCTTTTGCATCATTTACCAATAATTAGGAGACATTATAAACTATTTTCGAATGTTTCAACATCTGCAACCAACAGTTTTTGACTTCTCTTTTACAACTAACTGTCCAACCTCATCTAGAAATTGAGTTCAGTGCCAAACAGCATTATTCTTATGTTTGTGTTTAAAAACAATACTGTACCTGTCTTATTCGGATTCTCTCTCCAACAACCCTTAATTTATTCTATCACTATTGTGATTAAAAGAGAACTCTTTTGTACTGCAAAAACAAACACTTGTGCAGTATACGTTTGCATTATTAAATTGGTCTAGTCAAATGTACACTTAAAAAAAGATAAATATCCGAATGTTATTTATTGTCAAACTATTTTTGTTTTCCATTCTAAAAAAAGTTTTTTTCATGAAATTGTTTCTCTTTCTTTCGTATGCTATTATTGTCTAGTAAGAGTTTGAAACTGGACTAACTAGAAGTGTGTTTGATTGCTTTTAGTTTCTTTTGTTCCAACCTCATTTCGTATTATTAGGAGGAAAAAATATGGTATTGCCAAACTTTGAAGAAAATTTACAAAAATACGCTCATTTGCTTGTTAAATCAGGTATAAATGTTACAAAAGGACATACAGTCGTATTGCAAATCGATGTAGATCAAGCACCCTTGGCTCGTTTAATTACCAAAGAAGCTTATGCTTTAGGCGCTACAGAAGTTATTGTGAAATGGGCCGATGATGTCGTGAACCGTGAACAATTTATCGGAACACCTCAAGATCGTTTAACTGCTATTCCACAATATAAAATTGATGAATCATTAGACCAAATTGCTAAAGGAGCTAGCCGTATCAGTGTTCGTTCTTCAGATCCAGATGCATTATCTGGTGTAGATAGCGATAAAATCGCTGCTTATCAATCTGCAGCTGGAAAAGCATTAAGTGAACAACGTAAAGCGACTCAAGCAAATAAAGTTAGTTGGACAGTTGCTGCAGCTGCTGGCGCCAAATGGGCAGCTAAAGTATTCCCTGACTTACCAACTGAAGAAGAACAAGTTGATGCATTATGGGACGCTATCTTTAAAGCTGTTAGTCTTTATGACGCTGATCCTGTTGAATCTTGGGCTAAAAAAGATATCACGTTGAATGAAAAAGCTGAAGAATTAAACAAAGAACAATTTGTAGCCTTGCACTACACAGCTCCTGGTACTGATTTAACGGTTGGTTTACCTGAAGGTCATCGTTGGGAAGGTGCCGGTAGTGATAACGTTCGTGGCGAACGCTTCATGGCAAATATGCCCACTGAAGAAGTCTTCACTGCTCCTGACGCTAACCGCGTTGACGGTGTGGTTAGCAGCACTAAGCCATTAAGCTATGCTGGTAACACGATTTTAAACATGGAATTTACATTTAAAGACGGTAAAGTAGTAAATGTTACTGCTGAACAAGGCAAAGAGGTCTTGAAAAATTTAGTTGCGACAGACGAAGGTTCTGCACGATTAGGTGAAGTAGCTTTAGTTCCTGATCCTTCTCCTATCTCTCAATCCGGTATCGTATTTTTCAATACTTTATTCGATGAAAATGCCTCAAACCATTTAGCTTTAGGCTCTGCTTATGCTTTTAGTTTGATTGGCGGGACAGAAATGTCGGAAGAAGAATTAAAAGCTGCCGGTTTAAATCGTTCAACGGTTCATGTTGACTTTATGATTGGTTCTGACAAAATGGATGTGGATGGTATCCGCAAAGATGGTAGTACTGTTCCCGTTTTCCGTAATGGTGATTGGGCTTAATATAATAATTAATCTAGAGATACACAAAAAACGACGTGGCAATTGCCACGTCGTTTTTTGTGTATCTCTACTGTTTTTTAGTTAATCTTTTTTTACCAGACGAACAATTTTTCCTCGGACTCGTCTCTCTTCTTTTAAAACTTGTGTGATCCTGAAGGACACTGTATCGCCTTCTTTTATTTCTAAATGAGTCGGAATAGAACACAATGCATCTAAATTTGGTGCAATTCTTACAAAGATACCCCATTTTTTTATACTTCTGACATTTCCTAGCACAACTTGATTAGCTTCCATATCCTCTAAAGAAACAGAAACTTCATTTTTATATTTTACAATGGGTTCTACCCTCAAATTTTTATTTTCAGTAATACGATTAAACCTTACATTTATTGTATCCCCTATAGTTAAGACATCGCCAATTGTAGTATGGTCTTCTGCGAAATCTTTATTGAGCATTTGAACAGAGGTATTTCCAATTAAAAAGTAGGCTCCATAACGCAAGTTCTTGGTTAATTCAGCTTCGAATATTTTCCCTTTTTTTAATTCTTTATGTAGTAATTCAAATTCTTTTTCTTTTATTTTTTTTGCTGATCCTAGCATCCAACCTTCTTTTTCATTTATGCTGATTAGTTGAAACTGAATTTCTTCACCTACATAACGCATTAATGGCAGTTGATGCGTTTTAAATTCCAACTCATTCCGTTCAATAAAAATCGGAATCCCGTCTATTTCTACTTTTACGACATCACTAGCTAATTCTCCATCATATTGAGACGATAAAACGGTACTGGTCAATTCAACTTCTTGTTCAATCATATTATAATAAAATTCATAATCTATTGATTGATTCACTTCTGCATCGTTATTTAAAAAAACGTTTTCAATTCCTTCCAAAACTACAACATCTGTTGAGACTATATCCCTATTGTGATTTCCAATCCATTTTTTTACTAGATTCCTTATACCCATCCTTATTTTCTCACTCCTCAAAAATAATAAACAATTTGTTTAGTCGAACTTATTATAGCATACGTTTTTTAATTTTCATGTACTTTTTTTTATCCATTTAACGACTGTTCTCTTTTAAATCGTTTGAATTTTTGTTTAGGCACTATATCGCTATTTTCATTAGGAAATTATTGAACAATTGGTGACAAATTACTGATATGTCACCAATTGTACACTTCTTAATTCTACTGCTTTGTCTTTTACAGCTAGTTTTACTGTATACTAATAAGTGTACAAACTATTGTTTAAATGTTAGTTTTCATACGTAGATAATGAATATTACCATAATTTCAGGAGGAAACCTTATGCCACAAAAAGAAGTAGTCGATATTCGCATTATGCGTAGTAAGAAGGCTATATCTGAAACGTTCATTACCTTATTAAATGAACGCGATTTTAAAACAATTTCAATTACTGAAATTGTCAATAAAGCTGGTGTCAATAGAGGGACATTTTATAAGCATTATGCGTATAAAGAAGATATTTTAAAAGAAATACAAGATCACTTTTTAGAACAACTAACAAACATGTTGGAAGATAACTATCAAGGTATCTGTTATTCTAAATTAAAAACCGAGCCTTTATCAGATGCCCTTTTTATTTTCATCTCCGAACACCGTAATTTTTTTCATTTAGCCATTCACTCTGTCGGTTTTCTAAACTTCCAATTGCATTTCTCTGCTGTTTTAAAACAATTTTTGATCGGAAATTTTTTCCCAACTGCCCGTTACTCTCTAAAATCACAAAAACTTCTTGGCGCCTATATCGCTAATGGAATTTATGGTTATTTAGTTGAATGGGATGAAACGAACTATGCTTCTTCTACTACTGAGACGGCACAGCAACTGACGGACATCTTTGTTTTAGACCGTAGTGCTTTTAAATTGCCACTATCAGATCTTGTAATTGAAAACGACTAACTTAGTTCATTATTGAAAAAATTTATACTTTTATTTTAAACCTAGACATTTATTTTAAACTGTGAGAAAATAGAGCCTGTGTTCATAAGGTCCTATAGCTCAGGTGGATAGAGCAAACGTTTCCTAAACGTTAGGTCGGGAGTTCAAATCTCTCTAGGATCATCTTACATTGGTACAGTTTAAAATTTTGACAAAAAAATAATAGTAATAAAAAAGAAGAATGACTTTCCTTCCATTTTAAACATGGAAAGGATATCGTTCTTCTTTTTTACTGTCTTCTGCTACCTACTGTTGAAATAAAACTTCGCTTAGATAAAGCTCATCTCTTTTAGCTGGTTGATTGACTTTTCCCTCGATTGCTCCTTCAAAAACAAGCTCCCCAGAATTACTGTCAATTGCCATAATTTGCATATCTTTATCTGTTACCTTAGAACTTTCTACAAAGAAAACAATTTCATTATTCACTTGTAGAATGACATCCGTTTTTAACGCTTTTAATTGTTCAGCAGTTAATTCAACCGATTCAACCTCTACTAATTCTTTTTGCTCTAAGGAATAAGAGTAAATAGACAGCGTTGTATCGTTCTTTTTATAAAAATACAAAGTAGAATTTTCCATAGCTGTCCTATTTCCTAAAGCTTGACTACCTAATTCATCTGAAACATCTATTAAAAACTGTTCTCCAGTTTCTATGTTTACACCAATTAAGCCAGACACAGGTTGAGTTGTCATTTCATTTTCGTCATATATTTCCATTTCTGTCTGTGGAACATCAAGTGTTACACGGTAAACCAAAATTTTTGAAGAATCAATATCATTTCCTGCATTCATTAATTCAACATATTGAATTTGTTTGTCTTTTTCATCTATTAGATCCAATTGAATTTTTTCGTCTTTTTCAATTTTTTCATTTGGTAAATCGATTGAATATAAATGCTGTTCATCCTGCCCATTTTCGCTATTTATTGAGTAACCATTTGTTACCACAATTAATTTATTATTGGCAACTTGAACGTCTTCAACATACACAGAAAAATAGTCCGTTGCATTGGGGAAATCCACTGAAAAAGAAAGCACGTCGTTTGTCTTTTTATCCAATACTTCAATGAGAAATTCCGAATCTTCAGTGATAGCAGACATGGAATCCAATGTTATATCTGCATACGCTAATATAGAATCATCTTCAAAATAGTTGACTAGATAAGGTTCTTTTCCACGCATGAAACTTCGATAATCTTTTTGCAATTGAGACATTTTTTCATTGCCGCTTACACTGTCTTGTAGTTGACTTAGATAAGACTGAGTTGAATAATAAGTTGTACCGTCTTTAGTAATTTCTGTTTCTGTTCCCATCCCATAAAAGTTACTTACATGGTAGTATCCTTCTATAGACATATTCTCTATTAATGTTTTATCGCCATTTTTTGCTGAGACTGTAAATTCCGGTCTCGTATCTGCCGCAAAAATAGGTTGAATGTAATAAATTCCAAATGAAAGAACAACTAATACTACAATGATAATTAATTTTCCATAACGTTTCATATTCTTCGCCTCCTCTTTAGACCGTTACTTTTTTATTCAACAAGTAGTGACTCATCCAACTGCTTAATGCAATAACGAGTAACCCTATAATAACTTCTGTGATAATTATTTCACCTGGATAAAGCCAATTAAAGCCGAAAATATATTTAGCAATAATAGGTGACAAAAACAAAAGAAATAAAACAATACTAAAGCCTATACCCATTATTATCCCTTTAAAGTGGAAACTTCTTTCAAACAATACAGTTGTGAATCCTAAGAAAAGCAATACAAACCCAGTACCATAATAAACGATAAAAGAAAGAAAAGATTGTGGTATAAAAAGAGAAAGATAATAAGATATTTCACTTAATTGTTGCAGAGATAGATCCAAACGAATATCACTTGTAACTAACAGTTTTAATAATTGACTTTCAACAAGCAATAAAATGAGCTGAATGGAAACCAATCCAAAAATCATCAAAGCTATTGTTGTTAGTTTAGACCAAAAGACAGTCATACGGGATGTTGGCAGCATCAATAACCGATAAATAAACGTATTCTTCCCCATCCACTCAACATACCAGATATAAAAACTGTAAAATAATACAGCCGTAATACAGATGAGGATAGGCAAGTAAAACCAGACATTAGTCACAACCCAAAACATACTCATTTCACCCGTTTCACTTAAAAATTGAGCTTTTGGTATTTTATTTTGATAGACTGTTTCATTCATTTGAGCTAAGTATTGTCTTGATGCCACAAAAACTGCAATAAGCTGTGACACAATAGTCAACCCTATTAAAGAAAAATACAGTTTTGCACAGCGGTTAAATTCAAAATTTACTAGTTTTAAATAACTTTTCATGGCTGAAACACCTCTCTCATAACATCAACAACAGACTTTCCTTCTTCTTCACGGACTTGTTCTGCGTTAAATTCTCTCAATACTATTCCTTCATCAACCAACACGACTTTATCAATCAAATGTTCAATATCATTAATTTCATGGGTCGTTATGATAACTCCGCGATCTTCAATCAAGTGGCTTGTAAACACATTAGCAATCTGTTCGCGGCTAAAAATGTCAATTCCTGAAAAAGGTTCATCCATTAATAAATAATCAACGTCTAAAGCCAAACCTAACATCAAGTTCACTTTAGTTGTATTTCCCTTAGAAAGGGTTGAAATTTTATCCTCTTTTGTTAATTTGAAAAATCCTAGTAATTCATCTGCACGTCCTTGGTTCCACGATTGATAAAAATCTTGCATGAATTGCATTGCTTGTTCAATTCTAAGCCCTGGCAGCATAGTCATTGCATCTGGGATAAATGTAATTTTTTCATAACTTTTTTTATTTATCTTCTCTCCGTCAATGAGAATCTCACCGCTATTCATTGGAGTTAAATTCATGATTCCATTTAAAATAGTCGTTTTCCCCACACCATTAATGCCGATGATACATGTGATCTCGCCTTTATTAGCTGTAAACGAAATACCCTTCAAAACTTTTTTCCGGCCAAATTTTTTCGTAATCCCTTTTACTTCAATCATTTTACTCCTCCTGATTCATCGACGTACTTTTCTTTGATCAACCCTATGACTTTATCCAGTGGTACCTGAATCGGACGAATCGCAGATACAAAAGAAGAAACGGCTTCTCCCAGCAATTCATCTTGAACGCCTCCCAAAACACTTTGATTCTCTGTAATTTTGCTTGGTGAATTGCTTTCTGTATAAATCAAGCCTTGTTCCTCCATTTCCTTATACGCTCGCTGAGCTGTGTTTGGATTGATTTTTAATTGACTGGCTAGTTCCCGTCTAGATGGCATTTCTTGACCCGGTAATAATTTTCCTGCTGCAATTTCTTCTTTAAAATGACGAACAACCTGTTCATAAAGCGGATCTCGTTTATTAAAATTAACGTTCATGGCAGCCTCCTGTTTGATCTCATTTCCTTGCAAATGTATTAATCGATTAATACACCACCGATAAAAAAGTGTATGAATCGGTTAATACATCTCTCAGCTGTATTATATCCTTCACACACTTTTCTTGTCAATCACTTTTTTATTCATTATTTTTGAACACTTGCACTTATAAAGAAACAGCATTATGTCAAATAATTTTGGTAAGTGAAGCTCCAGAAGGCTAATCTTCTGGAGCTTTTTAGGTAGCACTGGAAATTGCTTACTATTCTTAAGTTATTTTTGGATCGGAGACTTTTCGTGACCGAAAAGTTTTCTATATTAAATGTATTATTATATAGAGACTGTCTAGTTCATATTAGTTAGCTCTAATTTGTTTGGTATGGTAGATGGAGCCTCTATAGATGATATTTCATAGTGAAAATTTGTTCAGAATGTTAAGTAGTGGCCCTCTAGTTACCATTTACTCGTAATAATTTGTCTAGAATGTTAAGTAGAGGCTCTCTAGTTACTATTTGCTCATAATAATTCATCTAGATTGTTAAGTAGTACCTCTCTAGAAGACATTTGCTAGCATTAATTCGTGTAGAATGATGAGTAGAACACCTCAAGCTCAAATATATTAAGTAGTTTACTGTCCTTTCACTCAAAAAGAAACCAGTGAAATGATAATCAATTTCTCTGGCTTCTTAATTTTATTTAGTTAGTTGTTTCTTGTATTCAGGATAAACCTTTTCCCATTTATCTTGTCGATTTTCGATAGTTTTATTGGCTAATAACAGACTAATCACATCTAAGCAAACATGCCAGCCTGCGATGTCCCGTGCTGTATGTTCAGTTACTTCTTTCATGTATTCTTTTAGCACTAAATGAGTACCTTCTGCATTTTCGCTTAAGTTAAATCGAATCAAATTTTCATCCCATGTAAATTCCCATACTGTTGGAATCTTAACTTCTGTTATCGTCATTTCTTCATAAGAACCATTTCCCATATCAAATAACAATTTTCCGCCTTCAGTTAATTCTTGAATCTTAAGTTCACTAAACCATTTCACTAAGTGGTCATTATCCGTCAACATTGTCCATACTTCTTCTATAGGATAAGGAAAATCACGGTGAAACTCTGCAACTGTCTCATCATTCGATCGTTTTATTTCTGCCAACATTTTACTACCTCCATTAGGTTTTTCTTTTGAACAGTTAGTCTTCTTTCTTTTCCCCTTTATTGTATAAAACAAAACCTAAAATAATCAACACTATGCCGATTCCTAAAATGAGTATGCGGTGTTCCTCCAGACCTGTGAGACCTAATATAACGGCAACAAATCCAATTGTCATCATAAACAATCCGTTCTTCAGCATGATTCCTCATCCTCGCCATTTTGTATTCAATCCTTCAGTCAATAATTGAATTTTCTTCTTCACATATCTATTTTCACCAAAATGAAAACGTGTGTCAACTTTTTGCTCTTATTTTGAAGGTTAATGTATAAATAACTCTTCCCCTTTATTTTAGAATGTGCTATCATACGGAAACGCTTACTTATCGCCGCTATATGCCCTTGTATCGTCAGCATGTCCATTAGCATATTCCTTTGTTTCTTTACTAAATCTTGTTACACTAACGTTAGCGAGTTTGACTAAATTGAGATGAGGTAGTTTGATGAAACAGTTAAAGGTAGGCCATTATTCCATTTTGACACACTCTATTCTTATCCTTGCTCTTTTTTTTGCTGGATCTGTTATTACTGGCTGTGGTACAACAGATGTAAACAGTGCTGATAGTGCTTCTATCCAGCAAAAAGAGTCCCCTGATTCTAAATCTAATACTGCGGTAACCACGCCACTCGAATCAACAACTATAAAAGAAGATGACGGTGTGATTACTTTTGACGATTTTAAAGGATATTGGGCTACTTTTGATTCAAAAGAATCCGTTCCTTTGCAATCTGATATCGGGAAATATACTGTTGCAATAACGGATGACTCCTTTATTCCAGGTGAATGGGGAACAACTTTAGGTGGTAGTGATATCCTTAGTTATACGATTGAGGGATCTATGCTAACGTTAGAACTTTATACGCCTGATTCGAATCTTGAGGGCAAAGACGAAACCTATTTATTAACACTAGAACTTGTCAAAAAAGACGGCTTGTTTGTTTTAAAATCAGCTAACGGATCGGTCATTTTTTACCCCGTCACCTCCCAAGAATTTTTAGATGCCGGTTGGAAAATACCTAGTGACAATTTATAGAATAGGCTATTCTATAAAGCCTTTAGATCTTAGTTTACTTTTTGAAACACTCTTTAAATCATTCCTTGAATAGAAAAAACGACTAGAAAATACATCACTGTATTTTCTAGTCGTTTTTGCCTTATTCGATCTCTTTGTTTTTTGTTTTTCTACGAGCACCCTTATTTTTGTCCACTTTTTTGCGGTGTTTCTTCTTTTTCTTAACAGGTTCAATGATTTCTTTTTTAGTTGTCTCAACGATTGGTTTAATAATCCTTTTTACTTTAACAGGTGCTTTTACTGCTTCAGATGTTTCCGGCTGTTCTTCAGACAACGGACGCTCTTTCACAATTTCTCCACCATACAAGTAGACTTGGCTCAATTTGATTTCCAATGAAGAAATCAATTTTTTGAATTCTCTTAATTCACGTTCATTGACCAAGGTCAAAACAGTTCCGGTTTTACCCATTCGCGCCGTACGGCCTGAGCGATGGATGTAACTTTCTTTCGTTTGCGGAACATCATATTGAATCACGTACGGTAAGTCTTGAATATCTAACCCTCTAGAACCTACATCCGTCGTTAACAATAATTTGATTTTACCATCACGAAATTGTTGCAAGGCTTGTTTGCGCTCTGTTTTGTATTTTTCACCGTGTAAAACAGCTACAGAGATGCCTTCATAATTCAATTTCTCAAAAGCCAATGTTAAGTTGGCAACATTGTTTACAAAAACCAACCCTCTAAAGTCTTTCATATGTGTCAATCGTCTAAGCGTCTCTACTCGTTTACGCGTAGGTGTTTCAATATACGCATGAAGGACTTCACCTTTAGATCGATCATCCTCTGTTGCATCGATCCATTCTGGTTCTACATTAAACCATTTTGTCAAATCTTGCATCAGTTCATTGCTGGTAGCTGAAAAGAAGCCCATTTGACGTTGTCCAGGCATTTTATTGACTAGCTTTCTTACCGTTGCCAATTGCTCTTGCTGCAATAATTGATCTGCTTCATCCAAGATAACCGTTTGTACCGTATGCAATTTTAATTTTTTTGTTTCAGAAATTTCAAAAATCCGACCGGGAGTACCGACAATAATTTCTGGTTTTTCTTTCAATTTATCCAACTGGCGATTTAAGTTCGCTCCACCAATGATAGTCTGACTACTCAACCCAATTTGGCTTGCCCACTCTTGGACTACTTCTCCCACTTGAATCGATAATTCTTGTGAAGGTGTCAAAATAACTACTTGGACACCAGCTTTTGGTTCAACTTGTTCTAAAGTTGGAAGTGTATACGCTACTGTTTTACCAGTTCCTGTAGGTGAAATACCCACCACGTCTTTTCCTATTTTTAGCGGTTCATAAACTTTTTCTTGAATAGCAGAAGGTTCTTTATATGCCAAAGCATCCCAATGCTGTTTAAATGCGGGTAAACTGTTTTCTATCATCATTTAGTCCTCGTTTCTTTACGTACCTGTTGCTGTCAGGCTCTATCATATCAAAATTATTCCGTTTCAGCTAACTTTTCTACTGTTATTTTTTTATTCCATCAAATTAAAAAAGGAAGCTCGAATAAATGACTCGAGTTTCCTTTTCGTTAACTTTGTTTTATTTTTCGTCTGCCGCAAAAATAATATCAGCATCTTTACGTAAATCTGTCATCACTTGGTTCACTTCTTGACTTAGCATCAACCATTCTTTGTATTCTTTTTGTTTAACAACGTCATCAGGGAAGTTGATCACATCTGCAAAGTCTTTAGCTTCATCCATCATTGGATTCTCAGAAGTTTTTTGAGCAATGCTTTCTTTCAATTTGGTTTTACGATCAATCACTTCAATGGTTGTAATAGATTCAATGCTGTCCATTGATAATGTTTTATTTAAGCCATAAATCTCAGCTGGCAAGTAAGAATTAACAATTTTACCGGCTAATATCGTTACATCAAACCCTTTGTAGCGTAAGATAATGGTTCCTTTTCCATCGACTCCTGTAGCAATTTTCGTACAGAAATAATGACTACTTTCCGGCATACCAAACCATGAAATCGCAGCATACAACGGATAAACCCCTAGATCTGCTAAAGCTCCACCAGAATAGTTTAAAGAGAAAATATTTGGTTCTTCTCCATTTAAAACAGCATCATAACGAGAAGAATACTTCATATATGCGAAGGTCGCACCTTGAAGACTTTCAATCGATTTCACTTCTTCTTTTACAATTTTAAAGTTTTCTTCGTGAACATGTCGAGCCGCTTCAAATAAAAACACCTTATTTTCTTCAGCTACTTGAGCTGCGGCGACCCATTCGCGCGGATTAGAAAAAATAGGTTTTTCAACAATAACATGCTTGCCTGCTTTCATTAAGGTAACGGCTTGTTCATAGTGCATGCTATTGGGTGATGCAACGTACACAACATCAATATCTGCATTTGTAGCAAAGGATTCTAAACTTGTTTCAAAAATAGTGGCATGATACGATTCACCAAAAGCTTTTGCTTTTTCAAGAGATCTTGAATATACACCAACTAATTGATACTCTTGTGTTGCAATCGCTGCATCTACAAATTGATTCGTAATCCAATTTGTTCCAATAATTCCTAAATTTAACACCATATCAACCCCACCTATTAAATCGTTTACACTTTAAGTGCAACCGTTTTTTTCTTTTATCATACCATATTATTTCACTTAATTGAAATGAGAATACGCATTTAACCAGTTGTCGCCATTCTCTTTAACCTGTTTGATATCAGATAGAATTTTTTTAATATTTTCCCAATTTCTTTCATTTGGAGCATACTCTATGCCGATAATTGGTATCTCTTTAGCAATCTTTTTCCTTACCTCTTCTACTTGAGCATCGGTCACCACAAGTTGTATTTTTTCATTCCCAAATTTTTCCTCTGCAAGACTATAGCACATTAACTCATTAGGAAAAAAACTTTTTAAGATTTCAGCTAAAAACAATTCATGAGTTTCGCCAAATTGGGAGATAATTAAAACACTTATTTTAGTTTGTAACTCTATAATTTGATTTGTTAATCCTTTCCAATGGATAATCAATAAATATAAAAACTCACTAATATCCTCGTTTTCTCTTGTAAACCATTCATCACTACCCCAGTCCTCTAGTTCAGTAATAGCCAATGTTATAAATGAATGATACATTTTATCTATATGCTGTAATGTATTTTTTGTTCGATTAACAAGAAAATAATTCTGCCCTTGAAATTCTCTTTTAAACACAATATGATGAAAAATAATCTGCTGTAACTCAGGTTTATTTGGCAAAATAAATTCATTTTTTTCAGAAAAGCGAGTTAAAAATAGATCAATTTGCTGGGATATTAGTACTAGTTCTTTAGATAAATGGGTTGATTGAAGATTTGGCTTCAAAAATCGATTGGTAAAACAAAATCCTATATAATGAAGTTCTTGCTTAGGTATGTTAAATGGTAGTTCATTTAGAAGTTCTTCTATACTGTTTAAAACATTCTTCTCTATTTTCATGGGCGGCGTATACTTTTCCAGTATATAGCCATTACTAATGCGTTCGAGGTTAATTAGTAAATAAAGAGAGAGTTTATTTTCGGTAATAATGGATAGCGTTATGTCCGTTTTTTTTGCGAGTTTATGTACAATTTGACTTACTTCATTAAAATTAGGATGTTCGTTTACAACTACTTTAGCTCCGTATTTTTCCCAGAAAAAAACACTATAAAAGTAACGAATTTGTTTCTCAGAACCGACTATTGTCATCGAATTTTTTTGAACACTTAATTTATATTGGTCAAGAAATAAATTAATCTGTTTAATGCTGCGTATAATAGAAGATGTACTAGTAAATAGTCTTTCAGCGTAATCTTCTATAGAATAGTTGGTTTCATTGTATAGACATTCTAAAAGTTGAATATTTAAATTTCTAGCTAAAATTTCTTGATAGACACTTTCCATTTGAAAAGTAGTTAGCACAATCAGCTTCACACCATGGTGATTAGACGTGATCAGTTTAATAGGAAGATGAGCGGATATATTGTAGTAATAGATGTCTGCCTTAACACTACGGACAGAACAATTTAAGCAAAAAGCTAACTCTTCAACTGTCCACCATTCATCGCTAGCATTCAATAATTCAATTAATTCTAAGCGTCTTAATGAACTCGAATCTATCAATAATCTCATGGTGATAATCACTCCCACGTTTTTATTTCAACTCATTCGACACATTTTAAACAGTTTTATTTGTTAGACAAAGAATCGTCTCGAATAGCAGACGATTCTTGCGAGGTACTCATAAAATGAGTTTTATTTGCGAAGAGGATTACGTCTATCACAATTTGGCATGGGGTATTGTGAATAGATGGGGGTAAGTGTAAATTGGATCAATGTAACTGATTAAATGTAAAAACCAATCGTACAGATAAGTTTGCCAGACAAATCGTGGGTATACGTGGTCATTTTAATGGAGAGAAAATAAACTTTAGGGTATTTAACTAGGTAATTCTAGGAGTTTAAATCAGGGTATTTTTAATCTTTTAGAATTAGGGTATAGGACCAGCTGGGGGTTCGGACAGTTGAACAAGAGACGGGGAAATCCTAAACAATTGTTTATTATTTTGTCGCATCACTCCTCTGATATTTAAGTAACATCAGTATAGCAAATTCTAATCAGATTTTCATTTCAAATCATGCACTACAACAGGCAAATTATGATTAAATTGCTATTTGACAAATATCTCTTATCAAACATTTGTCCTGTGTCTTTTTTAAAAAAATAAACCAATGAATAAACAATGTTTAAAAAGAACATCGTATTCATTGGTTTATGATTAAACCCCTATTAAATAACATCTTTCATTCAAAAATATTGATACTTCATTTATAAAATTTTTCTACCTAACTAAACTCTTATTAACGTCTAGATTTCTTTTCCCGATGGTTACGTGATCTCATAACTTCAGAACGAATCAAACTATTAGGATTTCGATCTCTATTTTGTTTATCTAAATTATTAATGGTATTCATATCCTCATCTGATAGCATAAAATCAAAGACTTCGATATTTTCTTGCATCCGGTCTTTATTGCTAGATTTTGGAATTGGAATAACATCTCGCTGAATATCCCAGCGTAAAGCAACTTGAGAAGCTGTCTTACCATATTTATCACCAATGGTTGTCAAATGGCGTTCTTTGCTGACATTTCCTCTTTTTAACGGGCTATAGGCCATAGTAACAATATTTTCAGAATCACAATAGTCGTTTAATTCCTCGTTGGGATGTCCTGGATAAACTTCAAACTGATTGATAGCTGGATTTACTTTTGCTTCTTTTAATAATTCAGATAAATCGCCCCTACTAAAATTAGAGACTCCAATTGATCTCGATCTACCTGATTCATAGATGTCTTCGAGTGCTCTCCACGTATCTATGTTTACTGCGTCATCTTTATCCGGCCAGTGGATCAGCAATAAATCAACATATGGTTGGTTTAACCGACTTAAACTTGCTTCAAAAGATTGAATAGCATTATCAAACCCAGCATCTGTTTTCCAGATTTTAGTGACAAGAAAGATTTCATCACGAGAGACACCTGAACTAACTGCACGATTGATTCCACGACCAACGTCTTCCTCATTATCATACTGTGAAGCAGTATCAATTAGTCTATAGCCCTTCATGATCGCTGAAAAAACGGCATCTTCAGCTTCTTTCCCAGTCATTCCACTAGTTCCTAATCCAATTCCAGGAATCGTGTACCCGTTGTTTAACGCCATTCTGTCTAATAAGCTTACTACCATAGTTATCCGCCTCCTAAACTTTGTGTTATCTTTAGTTTAAACAACAGTAGGTTAAACTTCAAAAGAAAACACTTACAAATCGAAAAAAGACACAGCATGAAGCACACAATAACTTAACTATTGTTATCTTCATACTTGTCTTTTCAGTTAGGTATTATTTAGTTTCTTAATGTAAGGTAACAACTACCATTTCTGGTCTATTGTTGACTCGAAACGGAAAAGTAGAATTTCCAATCCCTCGGCTAACCATCATCCGATATGCAGGCATATTGGGATCATAATAAATTCCATTGGTGAATGCAGGCAACTTCCCTTGACCTGGTGCAAACAAGCCACCTAGGAAAGGCAATCTAACTTGACCTCCGTGAGCATGGCCACTAAGCGTAAGAGCTGGAACACGTGTTAAATCCATTAAGTACTCTTCAAACAATTCTGGATGGTGTGCCAATAGAATACGTGGCTTTTTGCGCAATGATTCTTCAATGGTCACCTCTCTCAAAATAGGTTTTGGTGTATTCTCAAAATCTTCTTTCTCAGACAAACCCATTACTACGATTCCATCGTCTCCAATTGGTAGCCAATCTGCTTCATCAATCAATACTCGTACTCCAGCAGAGGTTAGGACCGTTTCCCACTTTTGCAAATGCCCTGAACCTAAGTCATGATTTCCAGTCACAGCATAAGTTGGAGCAATATCAACTAATGCCTTACAAAAAGATTCCAATTCTTTTTCTGGAAAATCACCCCGTACATCTATCAAGTCACCAGTCAATGCAATCATATCTGGTTTCTCTTTTGCGACTTTTCCAATTAACTGTTTTATAGAAACGCCTTGACGTGGAAAATGTAAATCACTTAACTGAACAATTTTTGCTCCACTTAATTTTTTTCCCGTGAAAGGTAATTTAATTTCAACTTGTGTTCGTTGTAGTTGTGTATTTTGTAGATGCAAATAAAGAACGGTAACTCCTATAATGGCTATAAATATACCAACTATTGTCCATCCTGACATGAATATTCCCCCTTGACCAAACCAAAACTAATTATTTTTTATTTACTGCCCTAATTAATTGATTCATTTATTGTAATAGTCTAGCACTATTGTATCATAATTTTCTTGGTAAAATGGTTACCAATGAATGGTTCTCATAAAAAAATAAAATGAAATTCGATTCCTTTATTAAAAAGAATCGAATTTCATTTTATTTTAAATTAGTTCGTATAAACCATTTTAGTATTTGTTAATCTATCAGCTTTTACTGATTCAAACGAATAATGTTCTTTGCCGCTTTTAATCTCAAGCTCAATAGCTTGGATTTCCTTTTCAGCATTATATGTCATTAATAAATCTATCAATCCTTTTGATTGAGTTAATATAGTATCCATGCTTAACCCATCTTCAATTGTTAGTTGAATCGTAAGGACGCCAGTCACTAAGTCAAAATTATTCTTGCTGACATCCCATTGTTTAGAAAGGGTAATGTCTGAGACCAAGGCTGCATTATGGTAAAAATGCGTCATTTTCACTCCATCATTCATTGTTTCAGCTTTATAATTTAGTTCCTTTTTTGAATTCATTTCTTTTGCAGAATCATAATAGGTTAAAACAGTCACTTCTTGGTGTTTTTCTTTTTTCAATTCATTTGCTTCTTCAATTAATTCTTCTTCAGTAACATCTGAAGAAAGACTGGATACTATAGGATTAATCTTTTCCAATTTTTCCGACTGAAAAGTAGTGCGGTAGGTGATGGCTAGTCCGTCTATTGTATTAGCGTAAATGGGTTGAAACAGATAGCCTAAAAAGAATATACTCCACCCTAGAAGTACAACTAAACTTAAACGAAGGTAAATTGCGTTCTTTTTATGTATATGAGTATGCACATTCGGATTTCTCATAAAAAACACCGCTTCCTATTATTCAATTTTAATCTATTCTTATACAGTTATTTTACTCTTTATACCAGAAATGTCACGTTTTATTTGTGTAAACATTGTATAAAGATTCTAAACAATTAATAAAAGCCCTTACATTTAAAATTACAATAATTAAAATAATCTTTCAACAAATTTTAAACCTCACTTATATAATCGGCACAAAGATTCAAATGTTAAGTATTATCTTTAAATAACATGAAAATAAGACCCTAACAGTTGTTAGGGTCTTTAAAATTTATTCACTTAATTATTCACTTACTTTTCCAGTGATTATTTCCTTGTCTTCTTTCGTTACTTCAGGGACATTTTCTTTTACTTCAATAATAGTTTCACTAGATGACAGGTCATCTGCCTCATCTACTTCTTGAGATTCATTAACCGGTTCTTCAACCACTTCTTTTGCGGTTTCTTCTACAGTTAATGTTGAACTTTCTACTTCCGTAGCCGAACCTTCTTCACTTTCTTCAATACTACTTTGTGTTATAACATCTTCTACTAATCGCTCTTCATTAAGAGAACTTTTTCTCAACATACTAGTATCTTTTTGTACTTCTAGTTTTCTAGATATAACCAAAGTATTACCTGTATCACCTGTGATTTTTACGTGTAAGGTAGCCTCATCCATTTTTTCACTGGAATTTAACCACAAAGAAAATGTTTTATCTGTATTTACCTTACTTGATACTAGCTTTCCATTCTTTCCAGTTATCTCAACATTAACTATTTCATTCTTTAATTGAACTTCTTTGAAATCTTCTGGTCTTACATATGGGGCTGAATTATAGTAAAGATGTTTAATAGATAAAACTCGTTCATTATCTGTTAAATTAATTGACAATTGCGCATAATTTTTTGGCGCATCTGGTATATCAGTATTTAAGACTAATCTAGTGGCAAAAAAATGATCATAATTATGGGAATTATCATAATAGTGATATTCATTTGATCCATACATACCATACTTTTGAATTTCAATATTTAAGCTTATAGCATATCTATCTTTATTTGATTGAGCAAGTGATGTATCTGGATTTGATGGATTATAAACATATTCATCTTCTAGTTTAAATGTAATGATTATCCCATGATGCTCTTCATTTAGTTCTATAGATTCTACTTTGATAGCTGCTTCGTTCGTTGTTAATTTAGAAACAATAAACATTTCTTTAGTTTCTTTTGTACCATTATTTTTAGTAATGATTTTTGTTAAAGGTTCACTTTCTGGCAACTGAATATATAACATAGCTTTGTTTAAATTTTTAATTTTTTTTGTTTCTGAATTAATTGTTTCATATGTTTCACTAAAAAGCATTTTCATATTTTCTAAACTATAGGTATAATTTCCATGCACAGCATTAATAAATGTTCTTTCAGCTGGCCAATAACTTTCTTTTTCAACAACTTCAGGGATAAGCGAAACAATATTTTCTATTGTTAACGTATCAGAAAACAAATTATCATTCGCATCTAAAGCATTCGATTGAATCAATCTAAATGTAACCCTAATTTTCACCTTTTCTTCTTTAGTAGGAATACTACTTTTATACGAAATACTTACTGGTACTTTACCTACTGAATCAGGATCAATAACGACATCACTACCACTCGTATTTTTCACAAAAGTATAGCTATCTGAGTTTAAATTTGTTCCAGTTGCTTCTACATTATTTACTGTACTTCCTAAATCAATTGAAATGACCATATTTTTTAGTTCATCAGTTGTCAATATTGATTCATCTTCTTTTGTCACATCTATTTTATAAGCTAACTTCGCAGACAAACTTCCTTTATTTACAAGAATACTTGTAGCAATTTTAACTGACTCTCCTTCAGTAAATTTAACTGAATCAACAATTTTAGTTTCCTTTGGATCTAAATTAATGGTTCCAAATTCCAACTGAATTCCTAAAGTTTGATTGACTGTATCACTAAACATTGCTTTTACAGGTATTGAAGGGGATAACATAAAAAAAGCAAAGCAAAACAAACTTATTTTTACTAAACCTATTAAATCTTTCTTTATTTTCCTCATATTATCCCTCCTCTTCCTCATTCTAAGCACAAAAAATTCTGAATAAAAAACGATTAGATAACTATCCTAACCGTTTCTAGTAAACTATAAATTAAAATTTTATTTAGTATTTTTTAATTTTTCACTATTTGATTGGCTGTAATTTTTAGATTTTCTTTCAGAAAGTCCGAAACAACTAAATCTAAATTTTGATTCCCTGCTTTTTCTTTAGCTTTTGTATTAATATTAAAATCAGCAGCAGCATTTTCATCTACTTTAATTACAACAGTATATGTTGTTTGACTATCTTCACCAGAATTTGCCTTAAGCACTAATTTATTTTTGAAATCTTTAATAGTAATAATAAACGGAGTACCTTTAATTGGGTGCTCACCATTTATTTGTTCTTGAGTTAATGAATCTAATTTTAGTGGTTCTTTAGTTGGATTCATTTTTCCGCTATATTCTAATGTCACGTTTGTATCAAGAGATCCTGTATTCTTAATAGTATAGTGTCTTGTAAAAAAATCTCCTGGTTTAACATTTTTAAACGAGTAATTTTGTGTCTTTTCATCTTTACCTAACTTATTCAAGTCAGTACCAGCTGCCGTTGGTACCCACTCTGAATCTTCTGTGCTTATTTCTACATTGCCTAGTTCTAATACGATATTTGCTTGTTGTTTTGCACTATCTGAAAAGTAAGCCCGAGTTCCATATGCTGCCACACTGATAATTAATAATGTCCCTAGTAAAATTGGTAATTTTTTCATTCTGCTTGCTGATGCTTTTTTCATTTTTATGATCTCCTCCGTTATTTTAATTGTTTGCTTGTTTCCAACACTCGTAACTATAATCCCGGATAAAAAAGAAGTCAAACAATATAGTATTTATTCAAAAAAATAAATATTCATCATCTAAGATGTAACTTTTGTTTCTAAATACTCAAAAAAAAATCACTTTGATATTCAAACAAATTGCATTATGATGGCCTTTCACGGAGTGTTTGTTATATTTCTGTACAAGAACGCATGTAATACTAAACAGATTCACGACATTTGTTTATAGATAAAAAGTATAAAATGAATATTTAATGAATAAAAAAGTTTTATTCTCTATCTTTTATTAGCATTAACTGTTATTTTATGAAAAAATGACTATTTTTTTGTATGAAGTATAAAAATTAGGATAGACACTTATTAGTTTTATTTTTTTTAATCATTTTTTTGCCCACGATAACTAGATTAATTCCTAAAAAAAAAAAGCAAAAAAAATAGAAAGCAGATAATTTATCCACTTTCTATTTAATAAAGACGCTTACTATTGCATAAATATTTTTATGTCTAAAATGTGACAATTTAATACACAGTCATTTAACAAACAGTTGTTTATTAATTAATCACTCTACTATTTCATCCTTTGTTGTTGGATTAAGATAAAGGTAGATAAGATAGATTCCCATTAAAGCGATAATTACTGCAAAAGCAATTGGTTTTTGCAAAAACGTAATGACATACCCAAAGTATGGAATTAGTATTTTTTGAGTTCCTATATAAGACTCCGCTATTACAAAACCTTGATCTTGGATATTGTTAGCATCACCTTTTGTTACTAATCCATCAGCTGTTCTGTCCACTACTCTATGCGTGACAAGTTCTTGATTGTATTGAAATGTAATAATATCTTTTTTATTCACGTTATCAAAAGGATCCATTTTAACAATGATAAAATCGCCTACTGCTATTTTAGGTTCCATACTTCCGCTTACCACGGTATATCCTTTGTATCCAAATAATCCGCTGCTTTCAGGAGCAGAAAAGAAACTGATTCCAGCAATCGCTACAAAAATAAAGACGACTATTACAGCTATAAAGGTTCCAATAGTTTTTACTATTTTCATGTTATTATTTCCTCACTATCTGTACATTTATATTAAAGATAGCACATCTCCGCTATTAATTCTATCTCAGTTCTTACCTACCTGAACAAAAATCATCCACTTATTCGTAAAATACTTTATCAATTAAACACCCATTATATTCATTTTTCAACTGACTTTTAGACAAATTAGGTCGAACGACATACAAAGACTGAGATGTATGGTAAGCATTTGTTAATCCTATCATGATACTTTCAGTTATAGATTTATCCTGTAGACGGTTAAATACGAGACCCGCACAAAAAGCTTCATTCATTCCCCAATTATAATGGTCATTTTGTTCACTTGAATAATTAAAAATATGAACACCATCTTTTTGAGATCCATAAGCAATTTTGGTGCTTCCTTTAGAGACAAAAACATGTTCAGGTCCTTTTCCATTATTCAACCATTTTTCTACAGCCTCTTTTAAATCGTCATCGGTTTTGATGATCATATTAAAATGAGCCTCCGTTTCACTGCATTTCGTGATTAGTACATTTATTCCTTCTAAATAACTAGGTAGATTCGATAACCTTTGAACAGATACAGTTAACAAAGCAATAGGTACCTCATACTTAACGGCAAAACTAATTAAAAATTCAATTGTTTCCTTAGGACAGTTTAAATCAATAATGATGTACTTTGAACGTTTTAAAACTGATAAATGCTTATTGATCCAATCAGGTGTCATTTTATCAAAAATATCTACTTCGGCTAAGCCTAAGACCATTTTACCGTCTACACCAATTACTTCCATAAATGTTCCAGTAGGACATCCTTCAATTGAATCGACAGCTTTAATATTCATGAAATGTTCCGAATGACTTTCAATCATCTTCCACTCAGCGTCATTTCCAGCAACCGAAAACAACATCACTTTTTCTTCTAAACGACCTAAATTTTCAGCAACATTGCGTGCGACACCCCCAACATTTGTACGAGATTGCACATTATTTGATGTTCCTTGAACCAACGCATCCTTAACTAAGTATCGACGGTCAATATTCGCTCCACCAATGCAGATAATTGGTTCTTCATCATTTAACACATATGCCTTACCCAATAAATAGTCTTTTTTTACAAGTCCTGAAATGAGATTTGCTGTAGCCGAACGCGACAATCCAATTAAATTTGCCAGCTCTTGTTGGGCTATAAAGGGATTTTCACGAATGGTTTCTAAAATTAGTTTTTCCTTTTCATTAAGGCTCATTGTAGTTTTCCCTTCCTGAGTTACATTTTTGTGATTGTTTAAATTTAATTCGTTCATGAACAAAACAAAAATTGATTGCTTAATTATTAATGACCTGACGTTGATAGTTTATTTTTTTGCAAATACAGAACTGTTTCTTGATCAGATTTTGTATTTAAATTATAGTTTTCTTTGTACAATTCATGCCCCTTACCTAATAATAAAACCCAGTCGCCTGGTTGCGCATCCTTAATGGCTTTTTGTATAGCTAGTGTTCGATCCATGATAATACTCGTCGAATCTTCTACTTGGCATTCTTTTTGAATCATTACATAATCTGTGTACAATTTATCAATCGTTGAACCAAAAAGTTCCGTTACCGTTAGAATAGACGAGTCACTCAAACGAGTCACAATTTCAAGCATCGCTTTTCGTTTAGATGTATCACGGTTACCAGCAAACCCAAATACTGTGATAATATGATTCGCTCCATTGTTGATAGCCGTATTGATTGCTATTTCTAAGGCATCCGGTGTGTGCGCATAATCCACAACTACTGTTACATTGTTTTCTAAATGAAAGAGTTCAAATCGTCCTGAAATACCTGTAAAATCTGACATATACGGTTTAACCTTTTCATATGGAACTCCTAACTCATGGACTGCACAGCTAGACATAGATAAATTATACAAGTTATGCATCCCAGGTAAAGGTGTACGTAGACTATACTCCATATTTTTATGCATTACTGATACGTCGTTGAGTTCTTTACTTAAAATTTGAACATTACTAAATGATTGTTCGCCTACTGTTAGAATTTTCTTACCTTCTGCAGTCAAATGCTCGATTAGTTTTAAGCCCCAACTGTCATCACTATTAATGATTGCTGTTCCATTTGGTTTAAGTTTTTGAAACAATAACGCTTTGCATTCAAAATATTCTTCCATAGTATTATGATAATCCAGATGATCATGTTGTAAATTATTAAATAGAGCATAATCAAATTGAATCCCTTCTAAACGGTCTTGTTCCAGTCCTTGAGAAGAGACTTCCATAACAACAACTTGATCTGTTGACGCAACTAATAATTGATTGATTGTTTTCGCATTAGGGGTTGTATTAATAGTTTTGATTTTTTTACCGTTGATTTCATTGTGGATGGTTCCAATCGAGGAAACACTATAACCTTGTTTTTCTAATAAATGTTTAATAAAGAAACTGATCGTTGTTTTACCATTTGTTCCAGTAATCCCTATCATAATTTTATCTTTTGAAGGATCTTTATAAAATAATTTCGCAACTTGTCCCAGTGCTTTTCGAGCACTTTTTACTTTTAGATAAGGAACCTCTAAATTCATAAGTTCGTTTTCTCCGATAATTAAAATAGCTCCATTAATAATTGCTTGTTGAATATAAATGTGCCCATCTTTCTTATATCCTTTTATTGCAATAAAAACATAGCCCGGTTTGATTTCATTTGAATTATCGGTAATCCCTTTCACTTCTAATGACTGATCCAAGGTGTCGCTGTATTCTAAATGACCCATTGTTAGCATCTCTTTTATTTTCATTGTGATCAGCTTCTCCTCTTTTCCTTTGAATACATACAAAGTGAAATTGTATTTTTTATTCTTTTGATTAATAAACACTACTTATTACGAGTTAAATCATTTTTCGTAATAATATTCAGTAGATATTCACTATCTTAACCTAGATAATGCTTAAATTCAATTTACTTACCTTTTTTATAAAAAAATAATAAATAAAATAGATTTCTATTCAAAGTTAGCCTAATTAAGGTTTATTGTGTCTATTTAAATAGAAAGCGGTACTGAGTTGATCAAACTAAGGCTCGTTACATCAACTTAGATGGTAATCGATTCTGAGATAATCGAATTAAGGCTCGTTACTTCAACTCAAATGGAAATTGAATTTGAGTTGATCGAACTAAGGATTGTTGTACCTACTCAAATGAGATTCTAAGTTGGACCTGATAGTAATTTCCCTTCTCACTGTCAAATCCGGTCCATTTCGGAAGCAGTGGCAGCCTATCGCAAATCGGTTCGGTAAACGATAAACTCGCAAAAATTTATTTAGTCTTTGACTATCTAACGGCTATTCTCCTCTTGATGAACTATTTTTAAAAATACACTCTAAGATAAATAGCTGTATAGTTAAATTAGTATTTGTATTGAATAATCTACTGTAATAAAAAAATCACAGAGAAGATAAAGCATCTTCTCTGTGATTCTTCTTTGTTTTTCTACGGAGCTAAACGTGACTCTTCGCATCCTTCTAGTTGAGTTCCGCACTCCAGACTTTCGGAAAAAACGTAATTCTTTCAGGGATGAAACATCCCTTCCAGAATTCCTTGTTTTTCTGTCAAGTCTAAGCGGTGTGCTACACATCCTTTAGAATAAGCCTCTTGTGTTGGTTACGTCCATAGTGAAGAGTACACCGTTTCCAGGTTGTTCGATTTTTAGTGCATTACTGATGGATGCTACCACGGCATCTGTGGTGTGTTGTTCTGTAAGGATCATCACTACTTCTTTTTCTGGTTCAATATCCATTGAGAAAAGTCGGCTAGTCTCGTGACTTCCAGAACCACGAGCATTGATGATTGTTCCTCCTTGAGATCCAGCTGCAACGGCAGCATCGATCACTTCTTCAGCTTGTCCACGATCTACAATTGTAAAAATAGCTTGATGCATAATATCCTCAACCTTTCTGCCGTGAGCATCCGTTTTATAGACGCAATTTCGGTTTCCTAATAAATTCGCAATAGGAATCGTAAATGCAATTCCTCTATTTCTTTTTTTTAATTGCAATTTTTCTGTTAAAGCATCTAATGCTGTTTCAGCCGTTTCTTTACGTGCAGCCATAATTAAAACTTCTTTTTTGACATCTTCTAGTCCAAAAAATTTCAATGCTGAATTAGA
Organism: Carnobacterium sp. 17-4; assembly: GCF_000195575.1. Lineage (NCBI taxonomy): Bacteria > Bacillati > Bacillota > Bacilli > Lactobacillales > Carnobacteriaceae > Carnobacterium > Carnobacterium sp. 17-4. The sequence goes on from NC_015391.1 coordinate 1,661,099, forward strand.
CGCTGTACCTAAACCTCGAAAAACCGTTCCTCCTGATACGCCATTCTTTTTAGCAATTTGCAGAGCTTTACTACCCGCACCATTATTCACTACTAAGCATAACAAATCATAATCCATTCCTTCAATAATCGCGTTACTCATTCGATCGGAGTCCTCCTTTACGAGATTTAATTTTAAACAATATACCAAGTATTTCTAATGTGATAATCGGCATCATAGCCACCATTGCGATCATACCAAATCCATCTAATAAGACATTTGCTCCTTCAATCGATTCAGCTGCTCCTTGTACAAAGGCCAAAATAAAGGTTGCTGTCATAGGACCTGAAGCTACTCCACCAGCATCAAATGCCATTCCGACAAACATTTTTGGCGTAACATACATCAATCCTATGGCCAAAATATATCCTGGTAAAATGAAATGCCATAATTGCAACCCTGGAATTAAGATACGAATCATTGATAAAAGAACCGCTAATCCAACACCAATGGATAAAGCTGTTAAAACCACTTTTCTCCTTACATAACCGTTCGTGACATCTTCAATTTGATGAGTTAAAACGTATACAGCCGGCTCGGCTAATATGGTTACAATTCCTAATACAAAAGCTACGATTAATACATAAATGCTGTTGTCTAATGCAGCTACAGTATATCCTACCACACTTCCAACTTCCATGAAACCAGCATTTACTCCAACTAAGAAAATAACTAAACCTACAAAAACATAGAAAGCTCCTTTTAGGATTTTCATTAACTTTTTCTTTGATAGTTTCAAGAAAAAGACTTGGTAAATCAAGAAAATACTGACAATAGGTACTAAAGCAATTAATATTTCTTTTGTAATAGTAGGAAAATGATGAATAAATGGTGCAATCACCGATTTAGACCCTGTTAAATCTACTGCTAAACTTCCTGAAAGTTCATCTTGTCCGCCAATAATGTTCATCAGCATGACAGCTATAATGGCTCCTGAAGAAGAAATGGCTACTAAACCAAAGCTATCTTTTTCAGATGCTTTCCCGTCTTTTTTCAAATTTGATACACCTAATGCTAACGCCAGCATGAATGGTACTGTTAGTGCACCTGTAGTAGCTCCCGAAGCATCAAACGCCATTGCTAGGAATTCATTTGATGTAAATAGTGCTAGTAAAAAAATAACAAAATAAATTCCAGTCAATAATTTGTATAACGGAATATTAAACACAATTCGCAATAAACCAATGGTCATCATGACTGCGATCCCAATAGAAACATAAATCAATATGCTCATATTGTCGATAACGCCTCCAGTAACATCCGCAATTTGATTAGCTAAAATATGCAAATCGGGTTCAGCGATTGAAATAAAGAATCCCAGCACAAGTCCAGCGATAACGACGACCCAAACTTTATTGCTCTTGGCGACTCCTTTTCCTAAATTGGTTCCAATAGGGGTAATTCCTATATCTGTTCCTAATAAGAAAATAGCTAACCCAATAACCACAAACAAAGCACCCAATAAAAAGCGTAACAATAAACTAGTCTCAAGCGGTGCTATGGTAAAATTCAGTATTAAAACGATCACAACGATCGGTAATACTGACAGTAAAACTTCTTTAAATTTTTCTGTAAGTATATTCAAATAAATGGCACATCCTTTCTAACTTTGGTAATTATGTCTTTACCTAATGAGGGTTGCTGAAGAAAACAAAAAGATTAATAAATTGAATTAAACCCTTCTTTTTTGAACGTTCAAAGACCTATTTATCTAAGCCGAACTTTTTTTTTGCTTTCATCAACTACCCATGCAAGTACCTACTTCATTACCTATCTTTAATTGTACCATAAGATTTACCAGAATTAAAATCTGATTAATTTCACTTACTTACATAATCTATTGAGTGCATAATCCATTTAAACAGAAAAAAAGCCGAACTCCTAAAGTTAGAAGTTCAGCTTTTTATTCAACTATTTTATAAAGTTGGACCTTTATCATCTGTTGATTTGTTTTCTTTTTCCATTTTTTTATCTAATTTTGCTAATTGACTTTTAGCAAAGTCGCGTCCGCCAATACCAAATGCAATTGCAAAGGCAACTGACAAAGCTCCTAAAATTAAGATAAACGCCAAGTTAACAATGCTTATAGCAAATTGTAATTGGTTTAGTGCCATAAAGACTGATAACACGATTAGGATGTATTTCAAAATTTCGCCAGCAAATTTGTTGCCAGTAGATTTTGAAATGAATCCACCTAAAGCAGTTCCACCTACAACACCGATTCCTAAAATGATTAAAGCACTAAGAACAAGTGGTAAGTAAGCAATCACTGCTGCACCAATAGCATTTAGAACTTCTAAGTTTAAAACATTCAATGCTTCAACTACGAAGAATACGCTAATAACAACTGTAACTGTTTGGCCAATAATTTTAGCTAAATCAAAATTCATATTTCCTGAATTTTTTACATATTTAGTTAAACCATTGATGCCAGTACTTGAAAGTAAATCTGTCAACAAATTACCTACAAATTTAGCAATAGTGATACCAACAGCTAATAGAATTACAGCTACGATGATATTCGGAATAGCAGCTAATACTTGGTCCAATACACCTACGATTGGACGTGAGATAGATTGAATATTCAAAGTTTCTAAAGCGATTGTTATGATTGGAATTAAAACAACAATATATACAATGTTTCCTAATACTTTAGCCATTGTATTCTTTGGACTAGCACTAGGAGTTGTATTGTCGTCTGAACCAGGACTTGTAAATTTAGAAACCCATTTATCAACATTTAGAGTTAAAGCTAAGTTGTAAACAAGATTTTTAACAAACCGAGCAACAAACACTCCAACTACGACAATTACTGCTGCAGCAAGTAAGTTTGGCAAGAAGTTTAATGCACTATCAAACATATTTGAAATCGGTTGAGCAACTGCATCTAATCCTAACATGCTTAAAATACCTGGTAAGAACAATAGCCAAATTAAGAAATAAAGTACTTGTGCTAGAGAATCGATGGTAGTGTCTGCTTGTTCCTGTGAGTTAGTTACACCCCATTTTGTTAATAGCCGATTAAACCCGACTGCTTTCAGCCCTTTTTGCACAGCTTTTTTAACTAATGTGGCCACAATCCAAGCCAGTAATAATAATAAGATTGCACCTAACAACGTCGGAAGAAAATCCAAAAATGAATGTAATCCTGAGTTGACTGTTTCTGTTACGTTGTTCATATCCTCATCTCCTTTTTTTATTTGTTTCTTTACATTTATTAGTATAGCGGATGTATTTTTTTAAAGAAAATAATACGCATTATATATTTCACTCATTTTATACAAATATAGCCTAAATATTATTCTATCAGTCTTTAATCCACTTATCTCATTGACTAAAAATACAATCATTGTTATATTTTTAAGAGTGTTTACATAAATATAATGAAAAGAAGGTGTAAAATTATCAAAAAAAATCGGCTTGAAACAGAATCTATTCCAAGATTATTGGCAGAATTTTCGATACCAGCAATTATTGGGATGCTGGTTAATGCTATTTACAACATTGTGGATCGAATCTTTATTGGTAATGATCCTGTACTAGGATCTTTGGGACTAGCTGCTGTTTCAATTACTTATCCTGTTACATTGGTTTTATTGGCATTTGCCTTAATGGTAGGTGTCGGTGGATCGACTTGTTTCTCTATTAGCTTAGGGAGAAAAGAAACCGAAAAAGCTAAATTCTTTTTAGGAAACGGAGTTACGCTAGCTATTCTCGCAGGACTGTTGTTTATGATTTTAGGAAATATCTTTATTGAACCCATCTTGCGTTTGCTGGGTGCTAGTACAGCTGTTCTTCCCTACGCAAAAGATTATTTGAGCGTTATTCTATATGGAGCTGTTTTCCAAAGTGTCGCTATGGCACTGAATAACTTCTCAAGAGCCGATGGAAATCCTCGTGTTTCTATGATTAGTATGATGATCGGTGCTGGATTTAACATCGTATTTGATTATATTTTTATTGTTCAAATGGGTTGGGGTATGAAAGGCGCAGCATATGCTACGATTGGTGGTCAATTTCTTTCAATGATCTGGCAACTAGCTTACTTCTTGGGGCCTAAAGCAAATATTCAACTGGTTTTCCAAAATATGAAGTTGAAAATTGCATATGTAAAAGAAATATTAACGACCGGTATACCGGCATTCTTATTGCAAATCGCGAATAGTGTGCTGAACATTGTCATCAATGCTAGCTTAGTTACTTATGGTGGCGACATTGCTATTTCAGTTGCTGGTATCATAACTAGTGCAACAACCATTATCATTATGATGGTTTCAGGATTGGTTCAAGGTCTACAGCCTATTATTAGTTACAATACCGGAGCAGATCGAACCGACCGCGTAAAACAAGCATTGAAAATTGGTAGTATTGTTGGTGGAATTATCAGCACGACAGGTTTCTTAGTTTTTCAGTTATTCCCTGACTTCGTTATTACATTATTCAACCAAGAACCAGCTGTTGTTTCATTAGGAGTCGAAGCAATTCGCATCTGGACAGTAGCCTTTCCACTTGTAGGTATCCAAATAGTATGGGCAAGTTATTTTCAAGCAGTCGGAAAAGTTCAACTGGCCAGCTTTTTAAACTTGGCTCGTCAAATCATCTTTTTGATTCCTTTAGTTCTCCTATTGTCTTCTATTTTTGGTCTTTACGGTATTTATACCGCTGTCCCGATTGCTGAAGCATTAGCTTTCGTTGTGACCTTTATCTTTTTAAAGAGTCAGTTTAAAACGACTCAACATCCGCTTTAATAATTTAATTGATCTCATTAAAAGAGGGCGAATCAACTGTCGCCCTCTTTTTGTCGTATTTGCTGCTTGAAAAATCAGTGCTAATCTGATTACATATATCAAATATACTATTTTTAATGAGTAAGGCTGTAAAATGAACTTTTATGGACAAGTTGAGCTCAAAATTTCGTTCACTCTTCCATGAGGAGCGGTTTCATAGAAGAGTGAACAAAAAAACAACCGTCACTTGTCCATCAAAACTGGTTTCTCGGCAAAGTGACGCACAAAAACCCCCTCACTTATCCATGAAAAAGAGATCCGCAAAAATTATCGTACATATATTGATAAAGCATGCAAAAAAACGAGTCGAGACGTATAGTCTTGACTCGTTTTTTTTAGTTTTGATACCATTCTGGGCGCTCATCAAAGTAAAAGACGCCAATTCCACCAATACCAATATGAGAACCTAGTACCGCCCCAATTCGGAATACTTGAGTTTGACAGTTTGGCAATTCTTCTTTCAATTTCGCCTCAATTACTTTAGCTGTTTCTTCATCATCACCATGGCTGATACCGATAGTTTGATCCGTAAAGGTTCCTAAACCATTTTTAACATCTTCAATTAATTTTTTGTAGATTTTTTTCTCCCCACGAACTAGTTTATGCATTTTAATAAAACCATCGTCAACAATCAAGTACGGTTTAATATTTAACGCTGTTCCTACATACCCCGTAGTTTTATTTACACGGCCGCCTTTAACCAACCAATTTAAGTCCCTTAACGTAAATTTGTATAGAACATGGTCGATGTTCCATTCCGTTTGACGAACAATCTCGTCAAATGGCTTCCCAGCTTCGATCATTTTCAACGCTTGAAGTGCAACTAGTGCTCCACCGCCTGCCCCTCCTCTTGAATCAATTAAAGCCAATTTTCGTTCTGGGTGTTTTTCTTTGTATTCTTCCATAATCTGATGCGCAAATTGGTACGTTCCAGACATTTTTGATGAAAAGGAAAGATAAATCATATCTTCATTTTCCTGAATCCCTTTATCCAATACTTTTGTCAGAGACTCATAAGAAATTTGAGAAGTCTTTGGCACATTTCCAGACCGCATTGCCTCATACACAGCGTCCACTGTGATTTCTTCGCCATCCAAATACGATTGATTATCAAGTATTATGCTAAGTGGAATGACTTCGAAATCATACTTCTGTTCCATTTCTAAGTTACGATCAATAGTTGTGTCAATAATTAATTTTGTCAATTTCATCTCACCTTATCTTTGTGTAGTCATTGCTACTTCTTATTTCGTTGCGTCTGATATTACTTTTTATCCGGGTAAGTTTCTTTTATATAATTCACGCTGTCCTGTACTAATTCTTTTAGCACCGTTAGATCAATATCTGCTACTTTTTTAATATACAGGCAGCCTTTTCCCATTTTATGTTTGCCAATTCGACTTAACTTTTCTGCTCTTTTTTCATCATCTGGTTGAGAAAGGTAAATACTGATTTGAGCTTTTCTAGGAGAAAATCCAACTGGAGGTGCATCTCCCTCATGCCCACTTGCGTATTTGTAGTGGTAGTGACCAAAACCAATAATGGCTGTTCCCCACATTTTAGGTTCATGACCCGTCTCTTCACTAAATAATTGGATCAAGCGATGCGCATCTTGCCGTTTCTGCTCATCTTCAATTTCTTCTACAAACTTCGAGACATTTGCTGACGTTTCTTGCGTTTTATTTTCAGTCATTTCATCCACCTCTTCCAAATTAGGTCAATTAGTCGTTATTGTTTCGTTTAATCCATGTTGTCGCTTCTTCAACAGTGAGCATTTGAGTAAAATAGTGGTTCCACACCGAAACTAAATGATTTAGGTCATACCTGCCATAAATTTTCCGAGCATTTTCCAGCTGTCTCAAAAAGAGAGTACTATTTTCTGATTCCTCATTAACTTGATTTGGACTCGTTTCACTTTCAATAGAGGAAATGAGTTCATTTGGTAGAATGAGTGTTACTTTACTATTTACTACATAGGCAAATAGGTACCCAGATTCAATAGCAGATTGAACGCTATTAAGTGTTTCATAGGATACATCTTGCAACGTTCCATTGTCTTCGGTTGCAAGTATTTGTAGTGTATTTGAATCTAATTGTCCAAAAAAATTTGCTGCATTTTCAATTATAATCGATTTTAACTGCTCAATAATTTTAGTCTTTGTATAACTTTTCTTCATTAATAGCTGTTGATTTTCAGCAATTTGAAGCAATTGATCCTTTTTATAAGCCTTCAAATTATTTTCCAATTTATGATTCGGCATTCCTTTGATTAGCGTTATATTATGTATTTCTTTCATTTTATCTGAACTCCTATACTCTACTATCGTCTATATTCATTCTACCTCATTTAAACCTATTCGTAAAATAACCAAAAAAGACACGAGAAAACTTACCTTCTCATATCTTTTTTCACTATTTAGATGTCCATTGCATTCATATCCATATACATGATTTCCCATAAATGTCCATCTAGATCTTTAAAGCGACGATAATACATCATGGCTTCTTCTTCTTTACTCAAAGCAGTTGTTTTATCTTCCGCTCCATTTTTAAGTGCTGTATTTACGAGTTCATCAACTGCATCCTTTGATTCCACTTGTAAAGCAATAATCGCTTCATTTTCTTTTGACGTATCCGTTATTCCTAGGTGGGTAAAACTTGTAAAGAACTCTTCAGTTAGCAACATCACAAGAATCGAATCAGAGATGATCATGCTTGCTCCTTTATTATTTGTAAACTGCTCGTTAAATTCAAATCCAAGTGCTTTAAAAAAATCCATCGATTTTGTTAGATTCTTAACAGGCAGATTAACAAAAATCGCTTTCACTCCAACAGTCATTTTCCACACCTCCTTTATATGTAAACCGGCGCTTACTTTCATTTGAATTGACTTTATTCACTATTAGTATACTCGTAATACTAATTATTATCCAAACACTTGTCTTCATTTTTTTCAACCCCATTTGTTATAAGATAGGCGTTTTGTTTGATTCTTTAGTAGTAAACGATTATGATTAAATCACTTGTTACACATCAACTGGCACATACGTATTTAAACCGTTCAGTGCTCAAAAGGAGAAAAACTACCATGATTGATTCAGATATTACAATCGTTTCAGCTACAGATGACGGATTCGTTCCACATTTAGCTACGTTATTTTTATCTATTTTAAAAACAAAAAAAGACGAAACCCAAGTTAACTTTTACGTTATTGATGATCATATTTCATTAACCTCAAAAGACGCTTTAAACCGAATGGTTAATGAGTACAATGCCTCAATTAGCTATTTGCAAATTGATACATTGTCGTTTGAAGATATGGTAGAGAGTGACCGTATTCCTAAAACAGCTTATTTCAGAATTGCGATACCGAATTATTTGAAACATACAGATATCAAGCGAGCAATTTATCTAGACTGTGACATCATTGCTAAGGAAGATATTGAAAATATCTGGAACGTTGATTTAGGTGATAACCTATTAGCTGCTGTTGAAGATGCTGGTTTCCATGAACGGTTAGATGCTATGGAAATTGATGCAGAATCCAATACGTATTTTAATTCTGGTATGATGATTATCGATATTGAGAAATGGCGTGCTGAAAAAATATCAGAGCAAGTTTTAAAATTTGCTACTGATAATTCAGATGAATTAAAATTTCATGATCAAGATGCATTGAATGCTATCTTACATGATCGTTGGTTAGTCCTTCATCCACGATGGAACGCACAAGCTTATATAATTACGAAAGAACAAAAACATCCAACAAAAATTGGGAATCAAGAATATACTGAGGCACGCAATGAACCGGCTTTGATTCACTATAGCGGACACGTTAAGCCTTGGCAAAGTGAATCAGATCATCCTTTACAGGACGAGTATTTAAATGTACGAGCTGAAACACCATTCCCTATGGAAGAAGCTTGAAAATAAAAATGAGACAGAGGAGATTTTTACTCCTCTGTCTCATTTTTTATAGTTCTTCTCGTTCGATAGAATGGATCTCAACTTCTCCATTGTCTTCAATCTCTTGAATCACTTGATCCAACGTTTGTTGACACACTATTCGATTATTGCTTACCACAGCAATTCCTAACACACCTTGGTTGATTGTATCATAAGCTTCAACTTCAGAAATACTGACATTAAACTTATTTTGTGTCTTTTTGATAATGCTTTTTATCACACTACGCTTGTCTTTTAAAGAATATGAATGGTAGATGAGAAAAGATACTTTCATCCCTAATACAATCATACTGAGTCTCCTTTAAACGCATTTTTTCTGATATTGAGTTTGTACTAGTCAAACCACAGCTGAAATTCGGGCTCATTTGATTAATGAAATAGCTTTACTAGTCAAATGACGGATGAAATTCAGGCTCGTTTGGTTAATAAAATGGGTTTACTAATCAAATGTCATCTGATATGCGAGCTCGTTTGACTACTGCCGACTAGAAATCATTTGAAATAAGGCTTCAATGCAGCTAGCTCTTCTGAATGCAACGCTCGGTAAGAGCCCAATGGCAATGTTTTGTCGAGCTGCAACGGACCCATCGAAAGCCGTTTAAGATAAATGACTTTTTTTCCAACTGACAAAAACATTTTCTTAACTTGATGAAATTTTCCCTCGCTAATCTCCAATAACACTTTGCTCTCAGCATCACTTTCACTAAGAATGGTCAACTTAGCTGGTTTGCATTTAACGCCTCCATTAAAGACAATTCCGGAAGCAAAAGCAAATTGATCTTCGCTGGTGACTCGTTCGTTAACAACAGCTTCGTAACACTTTATCACTTCTTTTTTTGGGATCAGCAATTGATAACCCAACTGCCCATTATTTGTCAGTAAAAGCAATCCCTCAGTATCCTTATCCAGTCGTCCTACCGGAAATAATCCGGGCACACGTTGCGAAGGTTCTATTAAATCGATGACCGTTTGATTCAGCACATCAGATACCGCACTCACAACTCCAGCTGGTTTATGCAGCATGTAGTAGACATGAGGTTGAAAACGAATGAGTTCTCCAGAAACTATAACTTCTTGTAACTGCGGGTCCACATTAAGATTATCCACTAGTGCAATGAGTCCATTCACTTGGACTTGTTTACTTTTAATCAATCGTTTAACCGTGCGGCGTGAACCGAATCCTGTCTCAAACAATAATTTATCTAACCGCATTCGATTGCTCCTTCTACTTTATCTGTTTTCTAGTTATAGAATAAGGCATAGCTCTCTTCTTTGTCAATGTGTGAAGAGTAATATAATCTTCTAAGGAAGGAAGCAACCACAATAACTTAATTGTACAAATTTCTTTCTTTTAAGTCGGTATTTGTCTCGTTATTATGAATTTTGAAAATAAGGTTCATCTAACAAAATAATTTTTTCATCGAGATTAACTGTTGCGTTTATACCATAAGGTAAAGCGCATCTTGGGTATGCATGACCGAAATTAACATTATATAGAATGGGTAATGTCACATCATCAATCACTTTTAGATAAATATCTTTATATTCTTCGTAATACGTCTCATTTTGCGGTTTTCCTATTATTATTCCACTAATAACGGAAAAAATACCTGTTTGCTTTAACGTTTTCAAATATTTTTTTAATGAATCTGGAGTCGGTTTTTCTTCACTTGTTTCTAAAAACAAGATTTTACCTGTCCATTCCTTTAACGAAGGAAATAGTTGATATTTTTCACAGATCTCTGCTTCATCTGAGTATCGCTCTCCAACCAAAACGTCATAGAGACTTTCTATGCAACCTCCAAGCAATGGACCAGAAAAGGTTCCTACTCCTTGTAAAACTTCATAACCATACTTTTCATCATGCTGCATACGATCCTGTCCCAAAGCTTGTTTAGAAAAATCGGTGCGTTCTTCATACCATAAATTACTGGAGCGGATTTCTTGTTGTTCATGACCTTCAAAATAACCTTGCAACGTTTCTTTTGTATACGGCAATAAATGATTCGCTAATTCAGCAACATCTGTAATAAAACTTGGTCCATAAAACGAAACCATTCCTAATTTATAAAACATCAAATGGTTTATTGTAGTATCAGAAAATCCAGTAAATAATTTAGGCGTTTCTTTTACATTCCGTACAAATTCTTCATCATCTAATAAGTAAGGCAGCAATCGATAAGTATCGTCACCTCCAATTGCTGCTATAATGCCTTTAATAGATGAATCTTTAAAAGCGTCTTTTAAATCTTGCGCTCGCGCTTCAGGGTGATTTTTTAAGTACTCTACTCCTTTAAGCGTATTTGTCATCAATACAGGCTCCAGTCCTAATGCCTCTAAGCGTTTTTTTCCTAATTCTAATTGGTGCGCACAAAATTTCTCGCCTAAAATACCGCTCGACAGACTAACTATGGCTACTTTATCTCCATTTTTTAACGAATATGGTTTTATCATAATTTCCCTCCTTTTATTAGTTATAAAATTATTATATGTATTTTTAATAATATACCAAACTTCTTTAAAAATAGCATGAATTTCGGTGATTACTTTTTAAAATTCCTAGTGTTAATTTAATCTCGTAAACTAATTGGTCTATATTTTTTTTGCAAACACCTTTTTTCATTTCAATATTAGTACACATTAAATAACGTTTGCGAATGCCCTCCGTTAAAGTTTTTTATTTTTTAAATGAATTAAGAAGCTTTTGCATATATACTTATATTTTTATGATTCCGTTTTCTATTTTTATTTGGTATACTTAATTTTACTTTAAGGAGGAGAAAAAATGGAAATAGTATTTTTACTTGGTATGTTAGTTTTTATGGGTGGTATAGGATTTCTTTTATTTAATTTGATCAAAAAGCGATCGAAAAAGAAATCGTTATATATTATGTTAGGTAGTTTTATTGTTATGTTGGTTACAGTTGGTTTTGCTCCAGTAACAGCTTCACTTACTATTGAAGCCGCAGAAATTGAAACCAATAAGAATGGTATTGCTTTAATTGAAGGAACGACTAATTCTGATGCTAAATTAACGATTGATGGAAAAAATTTAGAGAATGATGAAGGAGATTTTTCTTACGAAGTTAAACTAGCTAATCAAGATGAAAAGAAAATTACGTTAGTTGCAATTATTGAAGATTCTGAAGCAGAAAAAGTCGTTACTGTTACCCCTTCGGAAGAATACATAACCTTTTTAAATGAACAAAAAATAGAAGAAGAAAAACTGAAAAAAGTTGAAACAGCTTTAGTGTTGGCTGAAAAGGAACCGAATCAAGAGAATTATGATAAAGCAGCTACATTAGTAGTGGCATTAACAAAAGAATATAGCAACATTGATGATCAATTAACTAATGTAGAAGATTACTTAAAAGCTGAAGAAGCGGTTGTGCTTGCTGAGAAAGAATTGACAACTGATAGCTTAGAAGATGCTCAGACGCTTATAAAAAAAGTTACCTTAAACAAAGAAAACTTTTCTGATCGAGTAAAAACAATTCAAACTCAAGTAACCGAAAGAGAAGAACAATTGACATTAGCTAAAGAAGCTATTGATCTAGCTGAAGAAACTCCAACGGATAACAATTACAATCATGCAGTTGAACTAATAGAAGCACTTCCTACTAAAGATGATTCTTTCAGTACTAGACTAGTAACTGTAAAAACAATAATTGAAAAAGATAAAGAAGAAAAAGCTTTAGCCGTCGCTGCTGAGGAAGCAAAACAACAAAAAATAGCCAGTGAAATTGCTGAAAAAGAAAAACAAGCTAATGAACAGGCAGCTCAAGCTGCACAAAGTACACCAGCTCAATCTACGCCTATTATCGAGGCAAGTAGCCAAAGCAATGAACAGACAGTGTTAGTTACTCCTACAGGTTCTAAATACCATAATCGCAAGTGTGGAAATGGTACCTATACTGAAGCCTCTATGAGCACAGCACTTGCTAGTGGTTTGACTCCTTGTTCTAAATGTTACTAAAAAAATGCGCCTACTAGATAATGTAGTAGGCGCATTTTTTTTAGTTGAAATATAAACTTAATCGATGTCGTAAAAACATGAAATCGCCTTGGATACAATAAAAAAGTAACCGCAATACAGAATTAAAAAGTAGCTCCAAGTATAAAAATTGTCACTTACTGATAAAAAATTTAATTGTGGAATATGACTCTGTGTATAAGTTGTTAAAGTTAGAGCCAAAAGAACTTTTAAAATTAATAGTATAGAATCTACAAAGTCTTCAATCATTTTACACCCCTAAATTTAATTGTTAACGTTATCAAATTAATAGAATCATTTAGTTATCTTTAACATTATTCCTGTTATCCTTTCATATTTTAACTGATTTAGTTTTACTTCTACAACAAATATGCCCAATTTCCACACCTATATGATGGTCATCTATTTAATATTTTTCTTTTTAAATAATATTTGGTAATCCAACTTCCTATCCAACAAAAAGGAACTATAAATGATCACGCGTTAGCAAAAAATGGATAATGGTCATCCATCATCAGTAAAAAAAGTAATACACCCATCCACAATAACATAGTTAGCAATTCTTTTTTCCTTACTTCACTCATCATTTAGTACACACCCTATCAAATAATTAATTTTCTTTATGTATACTTCAGATAATTATTATGTAACTCTAGCCAGATCTTACTTCTCAAAATCCGATCTGCGAAGCATGTAGTATCCAATGGCTATTAGACCATACCCTAAGCCAAGTCTTTGATTCAATATTTCAAAAATCGCTATTCCAAAAATTAAAATAGAGAAATAGTGATACCATTGAGATTTCTTTATTTTTTTCACTTAAACTCCTCCATAGATAATTCCCTAAATCTTTTTACTCTCTAAATTATCTATGAAAGGTCTTTCTTTTAAAAGAACCTATTAGTTTACATAGTAGCAACCAACAGTTGCATCCTTATTATAGCAACGTTTCCAGCTCTTTATAATATATAAATAATAAATTTATTTCTCGAAGTTATTTGACTATTATATAAGTATTAATAAATGATATTACAACAATTTCTTAATTTGATTAATTTTCTGTTGAATTTTCATACTAATAAAAAAGTTATATAATACAAAAACTCCTATAACCAAATGTGCACCCCAACGTAAAAAAGCAAAAGGTAATTCAAACAAAAATTTACTCCAAAATACACTACCTGTCATCTCCCACAATCCAGGAGTATAAAAAGCATCGCGCCATTCAAAAATAGTTGTATCTGAACTCCCATTAATAATAAAGAAGAACACCATAAAAAGCACAGCTAGAGATAAATATTGATTGAGAGCTCTGTTGTAAAAATGCAATTCTGATGACGGATCAGAAAAAAGACTTTCATTTTTTGTGGAATTACTTTGCCAGTAATATTTCCCACTTGACCAAGAACCACCAATCAATTTCCAGCCAAAATCTTCATGAAATTTTACATACTCTTCAAATTTACTTTTTCGATGGAATTCTTGAAAATCAATTTGATAATGGTTATTCTCTATTCCCTTCTTATGAAAGGAATAAATTCCAAAAGAATTTACTTTACTGCATTCCCAACCTTTTGAATCCATTTCATTTAGCCATTGTGTTTCTTTGTCTATATCTAAAAACATTCGCATCTTTTTCATAATAATCCTCCTAGTATAAATGAATCATATTTTCTAATCTTTTTTTCTCAATTTCTAATATTTCCAATCCAGCAGGTGTAATAATATAAACCTTCCGTCTAGGATCATCTGATGGATAAGGTTCTATCCAGTTTTGTTTCAATAAATTGTCTAATGCTCCATATAAGGTTCCTGCGGCTATTCTAACTGTTCCAGAACTCATTTCCTCAATCTTTTGCATAATAGCATACCCATGCAATGGCTCTCTTAAAGATAATAAGATTAGATGCATTGTTTCACTTAGTGGCAATAGTTTATGTCTTTTCATATCATTACTCCTTCATATACAGTTCAACTGATTAATCGTAGTATATACCGGCTAACTATACATGTCAACTATATAGTTTGACGATATAGAGTTGGTCAAAAAAAACAACCTTTTCATAAGATTGTTTTCTTAAGTTTATTCTGTTAGATTACCTTTTAGTTCATCTTCTTCATAAAATTGAATTGTCATTCCTTCAAACATTAAACTATCCAAATTACTTTTTTTGATTTCTTTGTCCGCTATTTTAAAGACTGCAATCGTTTCATCCATTATATTTTTTAACAATGAATTTTTTTCATCTTTATTTATGTACACAAGTTCTGTGTACATATCCTCTTTATAACAAATCCCAACTTCTTCTAATTCATCCAACATTTCCACACTCCTCTTTATTTAATGAGCACATGCAACCAGTAGTTGCTAATTGTAAACTGATCCGTTCTATAAAATTTTATCAAATTAAAGGATAATAGGATTAATAAATGATTTAACAAACCACTTAACCATTTTCTAATACAATAATATAAGAAAGGTAAGTAACAATGAACAATTATAAACGAAAAACTATTCTACTTGTTGCTATAAATTTAACAGTTATTATTGTTTTTTTTATTTATCCTAAGGATATTAATGGAAATCCTCTTATTCTTTTACTAGCAATTGGTATTAATATTTATGATTTAACAACCATCAAAGAACCGTTACCAAAACCCTATTTATTTTCTAGATACACTTTTATTTTATTATTAATTTTAGGATTGCTATTGTCATTAATAAATCGTTAAATTTATTTTCTGAAATAGCTTTTTTTAAAATTATACACTCGGAAAATTAGTTGTATGGACAAAATAGTTATCCATAATATTCCACCTATTTTTTGAGAAACTAGTTCATTTAATGTAAGATAAGCTACTAAAAATATTCCTATTAAACCGATTATAATTTGTGCTTTAGTTAACATGATAACCTCCAATAGACTAATTTTTATATTGTAACTATAGTATACTCTAAAGTATAATTAAATTTATAAAATGCTCATAAAATAACAATTTTTTAACGCAATTAATTATTTGTGAAATAGAATCTCAAAACGGAGGTATACATATGAAGAAAAAATCGATACTCAATCCATTACTTGTTTCGTTGTTTCCTGTTGTAACGCTAGGGATAGTTCCATGGATTATCTACTATGCAACAATAATTTCTGCTAGGACATATAATTCAGCTGCCTTTTGGGCAATTAGTATAAGTTGGCTATTCACCGGCATAGCTATGACATTACTCAGTTACCGGTTAATGATTTACTTCGATAAAACTGCTAAGCTTACAAAATGGATTTTAACTGCTTGGACAGCTATTTTGATTTTTTTATTAGTTGGTAATTACTTTGGTTATAGCCTACCCATTTATGCAGCTCTTAGCCTACTGGGTTCTTCTTTTGTGGAATTGACTCTTGGATTTTACATAAGTTTAACTGTATTGCTCTACATCAAACGATAGAATTATCATGCAATTTATTAGCCAAAAAAGTTAGCACCAAAACTTAGAGTCGTTATTCTAAGAGTTGGTGCTAACTTTTTATCTATTCTCAATCCGTTTCCTCTAATTTATATAATTTCCCATTAAAGTCGACAATCATTAGTTCGCCTTTTTCGTCCACTCCAAAGGAAGAGATCATTAAATCGGTATCCGTTAATTCCTTATTTTCAACTTGTTCTCCTTCACCTAGCCATAATCCCCAGATTTTACCAGAAATAAAATCCCCATAAATATAGATGCCATTTAAACTTGGATTCTCCTGACCATAATAAGTGTAACCACCTGTAATAGATTGACCTAATGTGTGATCATATTCCCAGATGGGTTCTTTAAGTTCTTCTTCATTACCGGTATCAGATGCTTCATACTGTAATGTTCCTTCCATAATATTCCATCCGTAGTTCTGGCCTTTTTCGATTATATTAATTTCTTCCATGGCATTTTGGCCAACATCAGCTGCCCACAGTAACTCCCGCTCCTCATCAAAACTAAATTTCCATGGATTTCTGAGACCATAAGCATAAATCTCTTCTGCGTAATTAGCTGTATTTCCAGCATAAGGATTATCTTCAGGAATACTATATTTTTTATCTCCATTCGCTGAATTGACGTCAATTCTTAATAATTTGCCGTAGATTTTGGTTAGATCTTGTGCATTATCTTGTGGGTCGCCGCTTGATCCTCCATCACCAGTTGCAATATATAAATACCCCTCTGGACCAAAAGCTAGATGGCCACCATTATGATTAGGGTATGGTTGAGCGAATTCCATTAAAATTTCTTCACTAGCTAGATCTCCTTCAGTTAAGGTATCCGGATCTGCACTAAATCGGGCAATCATTGTATTTTCTTCTGTTGTATAGTTAACGTAAAAGTAACCATTTTCTGCAAACTCTGGATGAAAAGCTAACCCAAGTAAGCCTTTCTCTTGTCCGCTAGAATCGATTTTAGTTGTTAAATCAACAAACACTTTGGCCTCAGTAGCTTCTCTATCATTTTCAAAAACTTTAATTTTACCGGTTCGCTCGACCACAAAAATACGATTTGTTGCCTCATTGGCGGTCGTATAATGAAGCGGCTGGTCAAAAGTAAGATTAGGATATGCTTCAACTAATTCATAATTAAGTGGCTCAAAAGAGTCAGAATTTTGGGTTTCATTGGTTGAAGAGGATTCAGATTTAGATTCAGGAAAGGACTCTACTACTGAGTTGGATTCTGATGAGGGAATTTGATTCGTATCTTCTGTTTGAGCACAAGCACCAACAAAGATAACTATACTTAACAAACAAACGCTCAGATTTTTCATACTAAGAAACTCCTTTCATTTGACGTAAGGATCCAGATTTTTCTTAAGTTTACCAATATTACACTTCTATCTGCAACTACGCAGTCCCACGTATAAGTGGAAAGGCATTGAACGACTAATAAACTCCTTATTTTGATTCCATAAAGCAAAAAAACAACCCATCTGTTAGAATGAGTTGTCAGATATACTTACTTGCTTCTCTTATGCTCAGGTTACTCATTTCATCATAATACCTGTTAATAAAAACTCTTACCCATTCAGGATTTACTTTGGAATAATCTCGCAAGCTCCAGCCAATTGCCTTGTTGATAAAGAACTCATCGCTTCCAAAATTGTTCGTAATAATCTCTTCTAACAATGCTGTTTTTGTTTTTTCTTTTCTGCCAAGTTGATGGTTGATTGCCAATCTTCTTACCCAAAAGTCTTCATCCTCAGACCATTCCAACATTAAACTGTCGACCCTGCTATCTCTAAGACCTATGTTTCCAATAATCTTATTAAAAAAATCAATCGTATCCCACCATTGTTTTACTTTGATGTAGTTATTTATTCTAGGTATATCTTCAAAGTTTAACTCTTTATCCATAGCAATCAAGTAATCCAACACCAAATATTGAAACTCCCTGTGCTCATCTTCATAGCATTTATCAAGAAAATTCCAGTCAATGGTTTTATTCTTTTTCTCTTCCCTGATAAATTCTTTATAGGCTTCTCTTCTTTTAGGAGATGGGATACCATAAAATTGAAACATGTTTCTCATGTACTTTGCCATCGAATCGGCCTTATCTCTATCTGAAATTTTCTCAAATTCATCTTTTATAAAACTATATTTATTCATATCGCTGTCCTCTCAATCACATAGTATTCATTATAAATAGTATAAATCTTTTAATTTCCATTCACAATAAGATGGCCGTTTGCTTTTTCTTTTCCACCCTTCATCCTCTGTACCGGTAAAGATGTAACTGAAGTCCCACAACTGCTTCAGCTAAGATACTAATACAGGAATAAATTGCCAGCATTTGAAGGGTAGAGCGTTCCGTGACTGTTCTACTAGAAGTAGTCGCACCCATGAGAAAGGTATGGTTAGAGCCAAGTGTTTTGTCTATCATTTTATTTTCTACTTAAATACCGATGTTAGAAATCCAAAATATCATCACATTCTAAAAAAATAACCATAAAAAAGCATCTACCTCTTGATAGATGCTCAACTGTATAAACTTTACTATTATTATGAAATTACATATCCTTCTCTTGAAAGCTTTCCTACAAGAGTAACTTTTGTAAAATTTTTATCCCTCACACCTTCATAAAATCTTCTAGCTATTCTTTGGGATGTAGCTTGCCCCTTGAAAAAGTCTTTAAAATAATATGTTCCTGATGTAAATGTTGAAATTACTTTTATAATCTTGTTGTTATATTCCCTTAATTCATCGCTATTTAAAACAATTTTTTTCATGTGTTTTCCTCCAATATATCCTTTATTTTAACAACCTTTTCTACAGCTTCTTCTGATGTGCTTTCTAGTAACTCCGCAATTCTTCTAATAATTGATACACCATCAAGTTTAACTTTTTCGACTCCTATGGGGATCAACTTCTTTTCCACAGCCATCTTATTCTTAAGTCTCATACTTGCTGCACGTATACACAACCTTGTCATATAACTAATTCTAGGTTTTGATAAATTCAACTGATCATTTATACTATTACGAACCTTGTCAAAATCATTTTTTTCGATATTAAATGTCCTGATATTGGAGTAATCTTTTGGACTAATTCCAACATCTTTATCACTTTTAAATTTAGTTTTAGCTACTACAGACCAATCGGGTATATCAGAAGCAGCATCTTTGAATGCATAATATAGCGCTTCGCTTTGCCCTTTTTCAATCCTTGGATCATGATTGATAATTTCATTCAAGCAAATTACGTCCTCTTTCATTAATCTAATCGATTTATTTAGCATAATATCATCCTTTCTGAGTATTTTTTTGTATTGGAATGTAATTTTTGTATCATCAAGAATAAAATAATTCAATAGTTACTTAAAAAAATACACTCCAGCTAGTCAAAATACCTTTATCTGTGCTTATTCAAATGGTCCACTTGAATGGATTAATAACAAAATTAAAGTCATTAAACGCATTGCTTTTGGTTTTAGAAGCTTCACAAGTTTTCGCAATCGCATCTTGCTATCTTATAATACACAAATAAAAAATGAAGATTTTAAAAAATCAGCTTCTTAAAACCTTCACTTTAACCTTTATTTAATTGAACAATTTGTCCACCAACACTATTTCATATAGAGCAAAAAAAACAACCCATCCGTTAGAATGAGTTGTTCCTAAATTTTATGATTAGTCGCGGACTAGCAAAGTAACACTTTCCACATGAGTTGTTTGAGGGAAAAGATCAACAGGTTGAACTTTTTTAACTGTATAGCCGCCTTCTGTAAGTAAAGCTAAGTCACGTGCTAATGTTGCAGGGTTGCAACTAACATAAACCATTTTTGTTGGTTTCATTGCAATAACTGCCTCAGTAAATTCTTTTTCAAGACCTTTACGTGGAGGGTCAACAACTAGTAAATCAGCTGTGCGTCCTTCTTCACTCCATTGAACCATAACTTCTTCAGCAGCTCCCGCTTCAAATGTTACATTTTCAATATTGTTTAGTTCCGCATTTGCTTTAGCATTTTCTACTGCTGGTTCAATTATTTCAATTCCATAAACATGTTTAGCGTTTTTAGCTAACGTTAACGTAATGGTTCCAATTCCGCTGTAGGCATCAATAACTGTTTCTTCGCCAGTTAATTCAGCAAAGTCTAAAACAGTTTGATACAATTTCTCAGTTTGAAGTGGGTTCACTTGGTAGAATGAACGGTGAGAAATTTCAAATGTGTTACCTAATAAAGTATCTCTAAATTTATCTTCGCCATATAAAACAATTGCATCATCGCCTAAAATCACATTAGTGTGTTTAGGGTTAACATTTTGAACAATGCTGACAACTTCAGGAATTGCTTCAAGAATATCTGGAATGATTTTGCTTGTAGGGAACAATTTAGCAGTTCTTGTTACTAATACGATCATAATTTCGCCAGTATAGTATCCACGACGAACAATAATGTGACGCAAGTTCCCAGTGTTTTCATTTTCGTTGTATGGTTTAACGCCATATTCACGCATGATATCACGGACAGCGATGATTGTTTCATCAATTTTAGGATCTTGAATGTAGAAATTTTCCATTGGGATTACTTCATGACTGTTTTTACGGAAAAAACCAGTTGTCAATTTGTCATTGATTTTACGTACCGGAATTTGTGCTTTGTTACGGTAACCTGATGGGTTAGCCATTCCAATTGTGTCGTATACGGGTACTTCTGGTAATTTTGCGATGCGTTGCATACTGTTCATAACTTGTTGTTTTTTAAAGTTTAATTGTGCTGGATATCTCATGTGTTGCAATGGCGTAATGCCTACACGTGTATAATTTTCATCTTGGATTACTACACGGTCTTCACTCGAATTTAAACGGTTCAATACTTTTGCATAACCAAAAGATTTTCCTGTTTTGTGAATCTTAACTTCTACTTGTTCACCGGGTAAGGCATTTTCAATAAATAGTGAGTAGCCTTGTATTCTTGCTACTCCCATACCCTCATGTGTTAAATCTTCAATTTTAACGGTGTGTTTTTCATTTTTCTTAACTGGTACTATTTTATCTGCTTTCATAAAAAAAGCTCCCTTCGTTGACCCTATTTCATGTCATATGTTTGTCGGTATATGTTTATTCAAGAACGTGTTCTAAAAAGCAAAACCAAATTCGCTTTTCTTCACACTCCATTGTCAGTTAGTACGCCAGATATTTGATACTTTCTATCATCCACTTAACTGGGAGTGTTCCTGACTCGACCGGCTAAACGGGATGGGATTAAAAATACGTTCTTATCTAATGATTCTAATCTACACTATAGTATTGACCTTTTAATTTAACTATAAAGGCTTCTTCCAATTCTTAATAATTAAGTTTGGGTACTGACTCGTAATTATACAAGAAAACTCACCTTATTTCAAAGTTTTCTTATTATTTCTCATAAGCTTCTTTTTTTGAAGAGTGAATTTCACCATCACCATTGATGTCCTGATTGGTTAATTCTTCAACTTCTTTGATAAAGGCGTCTTCTACTCCCTCAGCATCTTCATCTTTTTTATCAACAGCCTTTTGAATATCATCAGTGGATACAATGATTTCAATGTGTTGATGCAAATTAGAAAACGTAACCGGTGCGTCTCCACCATATTCGCCATCCAAGTTGATCATCATTTTAGATGAGTTTCCTGGACGTGCAACAATTTTGCTTGTTTTTTTGTATAAAATTTTTGAATTGGTTAAGTGTTTTCCGCCATTCAAAACTTGTGCCACTAAATACATGATATCTGCTAAGTTGGAGGTTTTTAATATAATTAACGTGAATTTTCCATCATCTAATAAAGCATCGGGAGCAATTTGTTCAAAACCACCAATTGAATTGGTCAGAGCAACTAAAAACATCGTTGCCTCTCCCTCAAATATGCCATCATCATACTCAATGTGCATAGGAATTGGTTTCATTCGAGGCAAAACTTCCGCCCCTTTAACAAAATAAGCTAAGTACCCAAAGATTGACTTTAGTTGTGATGGAACGTCATACGTTAATTCTGTCAGTAATCCACCGCCACCAATATTAATGAAATAAGACAAGTCTTCTCCCATAACCGCTTCGCCAATATCCATGAAAAAAGATTGGTCTTTTTGAATTACTTTTGCTGCTTCTACTAAATTGTTTCTTGGAATGTGTAAAGCTCTAGCGTAATCATTCGTTGTTCCAGCAGGGATGATTGCCAATTTAGGTCTTTTTTCCAAACCGGCAATCCCATTTACGACTTCATTGATCGTTCCATCCCCACCTGCTGCCACAATTAAATCAAAGCCGGATTTTGCTGCTCTTTCAGCTTCGTTTCGAGCAGAGTTAGGTTCTGGAGTTGTCGCATAAGCACTTGTTTCATACCCTGCATCTTCGTAAACTTGAAAGATTTCTACTAGATTTTTTTTTACAATTTCACGACCCGATGTCGGATTATAAATCACTCTTGCACGCATAAATCTTCTCCTTTACTTTCACACCTATTTCTAGCGTTTGCTCAATTCATCCATCAATAATTTATTCACGACTCCTGGATTAGCTTGGCCTTTGGTAGCTTTCATAATTTGTCCCACTAAGAAACCAACTGCACGGTCTTTTCCATTTTTAAAGTCTTCAACAGATTGCGCGTTATTGTCTAATATGTCATTGATAATTGGCAATAGTTTTGCTGGATCGCTTAATTGAACCCAACCATTTGCTTCAACGACTCCTTGAGCGTCTCCACCATTCATGATCAATTCACGGAATACTTTTTTCGCCATTTTTGAACTAATGGTTCCATCAGTAATTAATTTGATCATACCTGATAAGTTTTCAGTTGTTAATTTTGTCTCATGTAACTCTAGTTTTTCACTGTTTAAGTAAGCTGAAACTTCACCCATCAACCAGTTTGAAGCTTGCTTTGCATCTGCTCCATTTGCTAACATGCCTTCAAAGAAATCGGACATTTCTTTTGTTGCTGTTAAGACCATTGCATCGTACTCTGGTAATCCTAATTCATTGATGTAGCGAATACGACGATCTTGTGGCATTTCTGGAATAGTCGCTTTCACACGGTCAATCCACTTTTCATCAATCACGATGTTTGGCAGATCAGGTTCTGGGAAGTAACGGTAGTCACTTGACCCTTCTTTGACACGCATTAAAAGAGTATCTCCAGTTGCTTCATCATAACGTCTCGTTTCTTGTTGAATCACTCCACCAGACAAAAGAACTTTTTCTTGGCGTTTTTCTTCAAAAGCTAACCCGCGACGAACAAAGTTAAAGGAATTCAAGTTTTTCAATTCTGTTTTGGTTCCAAATTCTTCTTGCCCAATTGGACGAATAGAAATATTGGCATCACAACGCATTGATCCTTCTTCCATTTTCACATCACTTACACCAGTATATTGAACGATTTGTTTAATCGCTTCTAAATAAGCATAAGCTTCTTCCGGCGAACGCATATCTGCTTCAGATACGATTTCAATCAGCGGTGTTCCTTGACGGTTTAAGTCAACATAAGAATAGCCATCTGTTCCATGCGTATTTTTACCAGCATCTTCTTCTAAATGTACGCGTTCAATACGGATTTTCTTTTTCTTGCCTTCAACTTCAATTTCGATCCAACCATCATGTCCGATTGGTTGGTCAAATTGTGAGATTTGGTAAGCTTTTGGATTATCTGGATAAAAATAGTTCTTGCGATCAAATTTGGTATCTTGTGAAATTACACAATTTAAAGCTAAAGCAGCTTTCATTCCAAATTCGATAGCACCTTTATTGATAACGGGTAAAACCCCAGGGTAACCCCAGTCGATAACGTTTGTGTTTGTGTTCGGTTCCGCACCAAAGTGAGCTGGGGCAGGTGAGAACATTTTTGAGTCGGTTTTTAATTCTACGTGGACTTCTAGTCCAATTACTGTTTCAAAGTTCATATCTATTCTCTCCTCCTACAAATTTGGTTTTTCTTTATGAAAGTCAGTAGCTTGTTCAAAAGCATAGGCCGCTTTATAAATTGTTTCTTCATCGAAATGCTTTCCAATCAATTGCAGACCAACTGGCAAATCATTTGAAAATCCGCATGGAATAGAGATAGCTGGTACACCTGCTAAGTTAACAGGAACGGTTAAGATATCGCTTAGGTACATTGCAATTGGATCATCGATTTGTTCGCCGATTCCAAATGCAGTCGTTGGTGTTGTAGGCCCTAATATCAAATCAAATTCTTTAAATACATTATCAAAGTCTTGTCTTATCAACGTTCTAGCTTGTCCAGCTTTTTTAAAGTGAGCATCATAAAAACCTGAACTCAATGAGAATGTTCCAAGCATGATACGACGTTTTACTTCCATCCCAAAACCTTCAGTACGTGATTTCACATATACTTCATCAAGTGTTTTCGCTTCAGGTGAACGGTAACCATAACGAACACCATCAAACCGTTGTAAGTTTGAAGAAGCTTCTGAAGAAGCAATGATGTAGTAAGCAGGCACGCCATATTTTGAATGTGGCAAGCTGACTTCTTCAACGATAGCCCCTAATGATTTGAAGGTATCGATAGCTTTAAGAACGGCTTCCTTAACGCCTTCTTCTAACCCTTTTTCATTTAAGTATTCAGTTGGAACACCAATTTTCATTCCTTTAACACCAGACTCGATCCCAGCAGTAAAATCTGGAACTTCACCTTCGTAACTCATTGAATCACTTGCATCATGTCCGCTAATTGCATTTAAAACTAAAGCATTGTCTTTAACTGTACGTGTAAATGGTCCAATTTGATCCAAACTAGATCCAAAAGCAATCAAACCAAAACGAGATACACGACCGTAAGTTGGTTTCATCCCAACGATTCCGTTAAATGCTGCTGGTTGACGAATCGATCCACCAGTATCTGTACCTAATGAGACCGGAATTTGACCCGCTGCTACTGCTGCTGCAGAGCCACCTGAAGAGCCACCAGGAACTTTATCTAGATTCCATGGGTTACGTGTTTTTTTGTAATAAGACGTTTCAGTACTTCCGCCCATAGCGAATTCATCCATGTTTAATTTCCCAACTGAAATCATTTTCGCTTCTTTTACTTTTTTCGTAACCGTTGCATCATAAATCGGAACAAAGTCTTCCAAAATTTTACTAGCTGCTGTTGTACGTGTACCATTTGTTACGATATTGTCTTTGATACCGATTGGAATACCTGAAAGAACATTATTCGGGTCAATGCCTTCTTCGTCTACTTTGCGAGCTTGTTCAAGAGCTTCTTCTTCAGTCAACGTGATAAAAGCACCAATTTTATCTTCTGTTTCGCTAATACGAGCAAAAACAGCTTTTACGATTTCTTGAGCTGTTACTTCTTTTTTTACAAGCAATTCATGCAATTCTTCTACTGTGTAATTTGTTATATCCATACTATGCTCCTGCCTCCCCATTGTCCATTATTGCAGGAACTTTAATTAAGCCGTCTTTTTCTTCTTTAACATTTTTAAACAGCAATTTGCGATCCGTTCCCGGAACGGCTTTGTCTTCACGCATAACATTGTAAGTACGCAAGCCATGAACCATTACGGGCACATTTTCAGTATCTAACTCATCTAATTGTTCTACCATATGCATAATAGCATCCATTTTTTCTGTAAATTGTGCAATACCTTTATCGCTAATTTCTAGTTTTGCTAATTTGGCGACGTGTTTTACGTCCTCTTCAGTAATAGCCATCGGTTTGTTCACTCGCTTTCTTTGAATAGATTATCTTAGTTCAAACTCCTTTACTATAATACCATAAACCACTTATATGCTGTATCTTAAATCTCATTTAAATTCGCTTCACTTCGTAACAATAGTTTGATAGGATAGCTTTGAGGTGGATAAATTGAAAATAACTATACGAAAAAGAACATTAGGAACTATACCGTTGCTAGAAGTCGTACCAAGAAAACAACGAAATGATCTGCTTCCCTTGGTAATCTATTATCACGGTTGGCAATCGTCAAAAGAATTGAATTTGACACAAGCTCGTTATTTAGCGCAGCAAGGATTTCGTGTATTATTGCCGGATGCCGTGAATCACGGAGAACGCAAACAGCCCATTTCAAAAATTCCTTCCTTAACCTTTTGGCAGAGTATTCACTCGAATTTATTCGAATTTGGCTTCATCATTGATTATTTTCGTAAGATTGGGTTTGTTGATGACGTGATTGGAATTGGAGGGACATCCATGGGTGGCATAACAACATGTGCCTTATTGACACATCATCCGGAAATCAAAGCAGCAGCTTGTTTGATGGGTTCGCCAAAATTACAGGTTTATCAAGAACTTATTGTGAAGCATGCCAGCAAATTAAACCGGTACTTGCCACAAGACTATGATGAATTATTAAACTGGATTCCAAATTACGATTTGTCGTTACACCCAGAGACACTACAAGGTCGGCCTTTATTTATTTGGCATGGAAAACAAGACCAAATTGTACCGTATCAACACGCTGCCGATTTTGCAGAAGAACAAAAGGAACTATCAAATATTTACTTTAGAGACGAGGACGAAGTTCATCTGGTGAAAACGAGCACCATGAGAGAAGTCACAACATTTTTCGTGAATAAATTGCTGTAAAAAAAAGTGTGACTAGGAAATATTATCCTAGCTACACTTTTTATTTTATTATATTAATTTATTAACCACACATGTAGCTTTACTTCTTATACATAGCATCCTCTATTTTAACAGAAACCCATGTTCCGGTTGCTTTAGCGATCAGTTTTCCAGTATCTTTTTCTGTAACAGAAACTTCGACAATGATCAATTGTTTCCCACCTTTGACCACTTCTGCTGTAGCGATAATCTCATCTGCAATAGCTGGACGGAGAAAGTGCATTGTCAGCTCTGAAGTCACTACTTGATTATCTTCTGGCACCATAGTAACCGCAGCTGCTCCGCCTGCCGAATCAGCCAATGTCGTAATCACTCCTCCATGAAAATACCCTAAATGTTGCGTCAGCCAATCTTCTTTCTTCAAGGAGAGAAATGCTTTTCCTGTTTCTATATGTTCTAGTTTTCCTCCGAGTGCATTCAAAAAAGATTGATTTTCATTTTTTCTTTTTTCGTAGTATTGATTCATAAAATAGCCTTCTTTCAAGATATTAGTTTTGTCCATTGTTTACTAATTTTTTTCAAATGGAAGTCAGGTGTTTCACCCACGTATTTTACCGCTTCGGAAATGCTTTTGTATCTTCTTAAAACATTATCTGGTGGCAGTGTGGCAAATCCAAAAATACCGAGAACACCATTTATTATTTCGTCTGACACTACCATCGATTTAAGTTTTAATTGAGTTACTTCTATCGTGGACGGTTGTGGCTGCTGGATAGTGAATAAAAAATAGTGTTCAGTGACTTCTAATTCTGTTTTGTATTGGGCAAATTGCTGTTGGATATAGGGGGCATCCATAAAACGCTGACCGAAACGATTCATTTCTAACGCATGCTCAAGTGCTTGATTAAATACAGCTCGTGTAATGCCTAATAATAACGCAGATAATAAAAGATTCCAAAAATCAAGAACTTGATTGAATACTTCATATTGATTTTGTAAACTTCCCAGAAACTGATCTTCCCCTACAGTTAGATTTTTAATCGTAAAATTAGCTGTGCGCAAGGGACTTTCACTTTTTTTGCTTTCATCGTAATAAACCTTAATACCTGGCATATTTTTTTCTAACAAAAACAGGCCATACTGATTCTTTTCTTGAAAGGGAACATCAATTTTCCCAATCATAAGGAAAAGATCAGCCTCTTGAGTACAGACCACGTCTTCTTTTACTCCGTTGATTACCCAACTATTCTCTGTTTTCCGTGCGATCGTTTCCATTCTTTTGAGTTCAAAACCAGATTCTAGTTCTTTGCTCGCAAAAGTCGCAAACAACTCTTCTTCTACTAGTTTATCAAAATACATTTCTTTCTGTTTTTCAGTTGTGGAAAATTTTAAAGTTAGTATTCCAAACAAAATTTTACTTAAAAAATAATACGCTAAAGTAGGAAAGTACTGCGAAAGAGTGTAAATAAACTCACATAACGTTGGAATCGTTTGTTCAGCTATTTCCTTTTCAGCAATTTCTTTATATAATCCTTTTTCTTTGAAATAGTTTTTCCATTTTTCAAAATCCTCAAAGGTATATGGGCGATCAATAGTGTCTTTTCCTATTTGCTGACCGAGGTCTCCTTTAAGAGCTTCCGTGAAAGATTTAATGATATCCATGTCCAACACTCCTGTTCTCATTTTGAAAATTCCTTAGTAAAAGAATCATAAACGAACTTTTCTATAGTGTTGTATTTCTTTTTTACCGGGAAACACACTACAGGAGTATAATCTATGGGATCATTAAAGTGTTTTTCTACAACTCCTATATTATCTAGATAGTTATAATACTTTTTAAAGCTGGCAGTAGGAAGTAATGCAATCAAATTTGTACGGGTTGTCGCTTCGACCATATAATCCCATGAATCAGAGGTAATCAATACTTTCGCATGAGACTTCATTTTTTTCAATTTATCCATCACCATTGTATGGGTCGCATACCCTTTATTGAATGTAGCCACATATTGATTATCTAGCATTCTCCAATTCAACTTTTCTTCTTTGGCTAATGGATGATTCGGGTGCATAAAAGCCGTTATTTCAGACAATGCCAATATATGTTTTTCAAATTTGTCTTTATGCAATTTAGTTGAGTCAACCAAAACAGCAGCGTGAATGCGATTCTCATTTAACATCGTTACGAGTTCATCATTATTTGCTTCGATGATTTCAATCTTGATTCCGGGATTGGTCATCATAAATTCGGGAATAAACTTGGTGAAAAATAGACGCAGGATAATGGTTGAAATCCCTAGTCGAACCGTTCCTTGTTGTATTTGTGCTTCTTGTCTCAACATTTCATGAAGATTTTCATGTTTTCCAACGATTTCCAGCGCTTGGTCATACAGTTTTTCTCCACTCGTAGTTAATCCGGTTAACCGCCCGTTTTTACGATGAAAAAGCTGCAAGTTCTCTTCTTTTTCAAAGTTGATAATGAACTGGCTTAGTGCTGATTGTGTTACATGAATATTTTGTGCTGCTAAGGTCAGATTCAAATTTGCATCTACTATAGCAATAAAATAATTAAGTTGTGCAATATCTAACTTCATGTCATCCTCCTAATAAAAGCGGTTACATTTAAACAAACAAGCTAACTGTACAACTTAATTATACATCAAATAAAAAAATCCCACATTAATAATTCTTAATTAATGTGGGAGTAAAGACACTCGATTCCTATTTAGACCAACTTTATCTTAAATATTCAAAAATCCCCGCTGCTCCCATACCCATTCCAATACACATAGTAACCATACCGTATTTGGTTTCAGGGCGCTTCGCCATTTCTCCTAATAATTTTGCAGTTAAAATAGCTCCTGTCGCACCTAATGGATGTCCCAATGCAATTCCTCCACCATTAACATTTACGATGTCACGATTCATGCCTAGTTCATTCATAGAAGCAATAGCTTGAGCTGCAAATGCTTCATTGAATTCAATCAAGTCGATATCCTCCAGTTTCAATCCTGCTAATTCTAATGCTTTTGGAACTGCATATACTGGACCGATCCCCATATATTTAGGATCAACACCGGCCACATTAAAGGAAATAAAACGAGCGATTGGTTTGATGCCCAATTCTTTTACTTTGTCACCAGACATCATGATCACAAATGCACCTCCATCACTGACTTGAGAAGAAGTTCCCGCTGTTACACTGCCATCCGCTTTAAAAACAGTACGCAATTTCCCTAAGACTTCTTTAGTTGTATTCGGACGAATTCCTTCATCTTGATCAAACAGTTGAGTCGTAACTTCTACTTCGTCACCTGTCGTTTTTACACGATGGATCTCTACTGGAACGATTTCGTCTTTAAATCGTCCTTCTGTTTGAGCAATATGTGCTTTCTGGTGACTTTCTACACCAAATTGATCTTGCTCTTCCCTTGAAACATGGTATTTTTCAGCAACATTTTCTGCCGTCATCCCCATTGGAATACCGATTTTCGGCCCATTTTCTTGTAAGTACGGGCTATTTGTCGGCTCGCTTCCACCCATTTGAGTGGAACTCATAAATTCAATACCGCCAGCTACCAATACATCTGCTTGACCTGCTATAATAGCATTCGCCGCAGTAGCTATGGTTTGAAGCCCTGAAGAACAGAAACGGTTCACTGTTTGTCCGCCTACTGTTGTCGAAAGCCCACTTCTAAGAGCTATAGTACGCGCAATATTATTTCCTTGAAGACCTTCCGGGGTTGAACACCCTACAATAACATCTTCAATCATAGCAGGATCAAAGTCGCCTTCTATTCTGTCTATAACTCCTTTTAAAACTTGTGCAGCAATGTCTTCAGGTCTATCGTAAAAATAAGCCCCATCTTTTTTTCCCTTTGCTACAGCTGACCTTCCATATGCTACGATATAAGCTTCTTGCATTACATCCCAATCCTTTCTGCTCACTGCGGAAAAGTTACAGTTCTTTTTTCTCCGCAGTGTAATATTAATTTCTCAATGGTTTCTTTTTCTCTAACATATACACGATGCGTTCATATGTTTTCTCATTCTTGCTCAATATAACAAAATTATCTTCAGAAAGTTTTTGAAGCCATTTTTGATTGACTTTAGTGCCTAGAGGAACATTTCCACCAGCTAGCACATCAGCTATAGCTGCAGTAACGACTCCATCATATTTAGAGGCAAAATGTCCATCAACTAAAGAATCGATTTGTGCTGCTGCGACAGCTTTAAAGTTGCTTCCAAGTACTTCGTATTCGACTAAGCTATTTGGAATATAATTGTAAGCAGCTTTTAATCTTAAGGTTTGCAACGCTGCTTCAAACACAAGCTCTTCATTTTGGACAATCATATCGGTTTCTTTCAAGAATCCAATTTCTTGGGCTTCATAAGCACTCATGGTTACGTGCCCCATTGAAACTTTTGTCAAGATATCTCCCAACTGACGTAATTTATCCGCTCTGGATACATTTTGACGGTAAACACGGTCAGCAAGTTCAGCTAGACCGCCGCCTCCTGGAATCAAACCAACACCTGCTTCTACTAATCCAATATAAGTTTCAGCAGCAGCCACTACGTATGGTGAAGCCATTAGCAACTCTGCACCACCTCCAAGCGCTCTTCCTTTTGCAGCTGTTACGATTGGTTTAGAAGCGAATTTCATTCGTCTGACAGCTTCATGGAATAATTCTGATCCTTTACGTGTTTCTGTATCGACCAAACCATGATCGATGGCCATCTTCATGTAGTATAGATTTGCACCAACGCTGAAGTTTGGTCCATCTGAGTAAAGCAATAGTCCTTTGTAGTCTCCACCTTCCAGTACATCAATTGCTTTAACGATATCTCCTTCAAATCCAACAGTGATCGTATTGTTTGGTGTTCTCATTGCCAACAACAAGAAATCATCTTTAGTCACGAACAATTCAGAATCTTCTTTTTTCCATACTTGTTTATGTGCAAAGTCTTCTGGCTTAGATGCTGGACTGATGCTCTGACCTTTTTGGTAAAATGGTTCATGGCGATCTTTGATCCATTCAGGCAGTTCACCTAATTCTTTTTTCATTCTTTCTTTAACTTTGTCAATGCCCATCATATCCCACAGTTGGAATGGTCCAACTTTCCAGTTGTAGCCCCATACCATGGCACGGTCTATATTGATGTAATCATTTGTTGCTTTAGGTACATTAATTGCTGAGTAATACATCAAGTTGCGCAGCGTTTCCCATAAGAAAATACCGACTTGGTCTTCAGATTCAAAGATGGTCGTTAAATTTTTCGTCAAATCACGGCCAAACTCATTTAAAATAGTCAATTCAACTGGTTTAGGTTCAATATAAGTTTCACTTGCCACATCAAACACTAAACGTTTTCTGCCATCTTTTTTGTAAAAACCTTGTTTTGTTTTATCTCCTAAGTTGCCCAAAGCAACCATTTTTTCAACCAGCTTCGGCATTTTGAAATGCTCGGATTCTTCCGGATTGGACATCATTGTTTTTGTCACAAAGTAGCCAATATCGATTCCCACCATATCTAACAATCGGAAGGTTCCAGTTTTAGGACGCCCAAGCACTAGTCCAGTAAGAGCATCTACTTCACTGATGGATAAACCTAGTTGTTCTGCTCGGTATGCGATATCAGAAGCTGAATACGTACCAATTCTATTAGCAACGAATCCACTCACATCATTGGCCTCTACCGCACCTTTACCTAACACTGTTGAAACAAAGGCTTTCAAATTCTCAACGACCACTGGATCAGTAGTTGCATGTGGAATAATCTCAACCAACTTCATATAACGCGGTGGGTTGAAAAAGTGAACTCCTACAAATCTTACTTTAGCTTCTTCCGGAAGCGGTTTTGCAATAGCACCGATTGGAATACTAGAAGTATTGGTGGCAAGAATCGCATCTTTTTTTGCAATACTAGCCACTTTTTGCCATAAATCGTGTTTGATATCTAATTTTTCCGTGACGGCTTCAATAAAGATATCAGATTCGTTGCCTTCTTTTAAATCGTCTTCGAAGTTGCCATACGTTAGATTTTTATTCCATTCTGCCTTATAGAGCATACTCTTTTTGGGATTTGTGATTCGGTCGTATGCACCTTTACTTAATTTATTTTTGTCATTTTTATCTAATACGATATCTAAAAGTTTAACTTTCAATCCCGCATTAACAAGTAAAGCAGCAATTTGTGCTCCCATTGTTCCTGCGCCTAATACGGTTGCTTTTTTTATATTCATTTCTATACCTCCAAAACTAAAGTTAGTGACAACGGCATTATTTTTTTATATACCCTGCTGTAATGGCTTGTTCTCTCAATTCATCTCTGAAATCTGGAGCTGCAATCGAGATCATTTGGTCTATACGATCTTCAATGCTTCTATTGAACATATCCGCTATTCCATGCTCAGTCACAATATATTGAACGTCAGCTCGCGGAACGGTTACCGGAGTCGCTGGCGGGAAGGACAACATAATATTGGATGTCACTTCGCCTGTTTTTTCATTTTTATTTGTAGAAGGCAAGCAGATAAAACTTTGTCCACCTTTAGATTTTGTCGCTCCACGTACAAAATCATTTGCCCCACCTACAGAACTGATAAATCGTGTGCCTGCTCCTTCTGAAACCACTTGTCCTGTTAGATCGACCATCAAACAGCCATTAACAGAAACAAAGTTATCGATTTGAGCAATTCTAGAAGGATCATTGACAAGGTGCAGCGGTTCAATACTTATTTGATCATTGTCTCCACTGAAGTTGTACAATTTACGAGTTCCCATCGCAAAACCGCCTCGTATTGGTCCTGTTATAACGCCTTTTTCAGTCAAATGGACCATCGATTCTGTGATCATTTCAGTATGGACGGCTAGATCTTTTTTACTGTCTAATCCATAACTTACCGCATTTGCTAAGCCTCCGAATCCAATTTGGATAGTGGAACCGTCTTTTACTTGCGGAACGATCCACTCGGCAATTTTTTTATCGATATTGCTGGAAGGCATCTCTGGAATTTCAAGCAACTGCTCATCCTGTTCAACAATTATATCTACGTCATCGATATGAATTTTATTGTCAATTCCATTGACTTTTGGAACATTTTTATTCACTTGAATAATAACTTTTCCAGCTGTTTTACGGCTGACTTCTCCAATCGTAACGCCCATAGGACCATAGTTGAAATACCCATCTTCATCCATTTCAGAAACGGTCGTAACAAACGTCGTTGGTTTTATACGTCGTTCAATTAACCTATCTAAGTTGGAAAAGTTAACTGGATCTATGGAAAAGGTTCCGTATGCAGCCAACTGCCGTTCTAATGGCCCCATGAAGAAAGAATGGTATTTAATTTTTTCTGCAACTTCTGGATTTGTTAGGAAATCAAATGGGTGGATCACAAAAGCGGAATACAATGTAACGTTTTCATATTCTTTGTATCGTTTTGTTATTGCAGTGATCAATGAAATTGGCATAGCTGCAACAGGATTCGACATGATTCTCTCATTGCTTTTGATTTGTGAAGCAGCTTCTGTCAGGCTTTTTAATTTTGATTGGTACTGATCTTTAAAAGACATGCTTTACACCTTCCAATCTATTTTATGATGTTTCGATTAAACGAAAGCAGATATACCAGTCAATTTGCGTCCCATAATCAATGCGTTCATTTCATGAGTACCCTCGTAAGAATAAATAGCTTCTGCATCACAGAAGAATCGTGCGACATTTCTTTCAAGTGTGATTCCGTTACCGCCACATACTTCACGTCCAAGTGCAACCGTTTCTCTTAAGCGTAAAGAGTTGTTCATCTTAGCAAGAGAAGCATTGATCTCACTGAATTCGCCTCTTTCTTGTAATTCAGCTAAACGAGCACTTAAAGCTAATGCATTGACTGCATTTCCTTGCATTCTTGCTAATTTTTCTTGAACAAGTTGGAAACTTGCGATTGGTTTGCCAAATTGAACTCGATTTGTTGTATATTCAAGAGCTGCTTCTAAAGATCCTGCCATCATTCCTGCTCCAGCGTAAGCTACGCCAGCACGTGTTGCGTACAACACTTTCGCTACATCTTTGAATCCATTGATATTTTGTAGACGATTACTTTCAACAACTTCCACATTGTCCAAATGAATGTTTCCATTTTGAACGATTCTTAAAGCGATTTTGTCATCAATATCATCTACACTTAATCCTTTTTGTCCTTTTTCTACGATAAAACATTTTACTTTGTTGTCTTCCACATCTCTTGCATATACGGGAATCAAATCAGCTGAACTCGCTCCACCAATCCAACGTTTTTCACCATTGATGATCCATTTGTCCCCTTCACGACGTGCAGTAGTTGCTAATCCTGCAGCTGTATCAGATCCATGTTCAGGTTCAGTTAAAGCAAAACAAGTTTGTAATTCAAAGTTTTGTAACTTTGGCAACCATCTCATTTGTTGTTCTGGGCTGCCGCCTAATAAGAAGGAGAAGTATCCAAGTCCTGCATGTACTCCAAAGAAGGTTGCAATCGAAGCATCGAACTTGTACAAATCATATGCCAAGAATAAGAAATAAGTATTTCTCCACATAAATTGGTTCGGTTGATTTTCAAACAATGCAGGATCATTGATTAATCCAGTTTTTGCTACATGTTTAAATTCTTCAGTTGGAAATTCTCCTCTTTTCCAGTAATCATTGATGACTGGTTTCAAATGTTCGTTTACCGCTTTTCGGACACGTTGCAATACGACGATTTCCCCATCTGTTAAACTTTCTGAAAATTTCAAAATATCCTCTGGATACATTTCCTTCAATATTTGTTCTCTATTTTCCAATTTTGACACTGGTTCTCTTTTTTCCATTCTTAATACTTGTTCTCTATTTTCCATCATTTAACACTCCTTATTAGTTATTATATAAGCGCTTACATTCTTATTGTAATAGCCACTTTCCTATTTTTCTAATTACAATTTGTAATACCGAACATTACCTTTTTTAATGGAGTCTCTTAGAACACTGTCTTATCAAGGAATTTTCAAACAATATATAAAATTAAACTAAATCAATTAATTTTCTGAACACTTTTTTTCATACCAAAAAACATCAAAATTTTAGTTGTCATCCTTAACTTTCGGATAATAAACTATTTTTTTGATGCTTTACATTTTTTTATTTAGTTGATTACTTCTACTTCTGACATTTCATTCATAATTCGGATAATTTCTTTTTTGTCGGTTTTGCCTACTGAATTGTTTGGAAAAGCAGTTAAAAAAAGATACTGTTTTGGCGTTTTGTACCCTGCCAAATTTGCAGATGCATAGTGATCCAACTCCGCCACCTCTATTTTTTGTCCATCACAAATGATGGCTGCACCGACTGATTGTCCGTATACCGGATGTTCATACCCTACTACCACAGAGTCCTTTACTCCTGGAAGGTGATTCAATACCTTTTCTACTTCAGAAGGCAAAACATTTTCTCCACCAGTGATGATCATTTCTTTTTTTCGATCAACGATATAAAAAAGTCCGTTTTCATCCTTCTTGGCCAAGTCGCCTGTTCTCACATAGTCGTCTTGAAAGGCTTTTCTCGTTTCTACTTCATTGTTCCAATACCCAGCAAAAGTATGTTGACCGGCTAGCAACAACTCGCCAACTTGTCCTTGCTCTACTTCCTCACCATTATCATCTACTATTTTTGCTTCAACAAAAAAACTCGGATAACCGATGCTGAACGGATGTTTTAAAGCAGATTCGCCCGTTAGTTTAAAATTATTTGGACCCGCCTCTGTCAGTCCGTATGAATTGATTAGTGGTAGTTTTTCTCTCACAAAATAGTTGACCACTTCTTTTAAAGGCGGAGAACCTCCAGCCACAAATGTGTTCACACTTTCT
Source organism: Carnobacterium sp. 17-4 (assembly GCF_000195575.1). NCBI lineage: Bacteria > Bacillati > Bacillota > Bacilli > Lactobacillales > Carnobacteriaceae > Carnobacterium > Carnobacterium sp. 17-4. The sequence continues at coordinate 1,697,813 of NC_015391.1, forward strand.
AAGTTACCTTTGCTAAAATTTTTTGCACGGATCAGCCCATAATACATCGTTGGAACCATAAACAACATAGTAGGCTTGTATCGTTTGATCATCTCATTTGCATTTTCTCCGTCAAAAAATCGATCAATGATGATTTTTCCGCCGATCAGCAATAATGGAATCACAATACCAGAAATACCCGCTATATGGAACATCGGAGCACTGGCTATTGTGATATCCTCATGCGAGATATTCCAACTCATGACCGTATTCATTGAATTGTTGATCATACCATTATGTGTAATGACAGCACCTTTTGGATGACCGGTCGTCCCAGTAGTATATATCAGCATAGCTGGCGACTCTAATTCAATGGATTCGGAATGAAATTCCTCATAATTTATATTTTCACAGATATCATTATATTTTTCGCTATCTACATCTAGCGATAACAATGTAACATCTATAAGAGACAAGCGTTCGCTGATTTGACTAGAATGCAAGATAACTTTGGGTTTAGCATCTTCCACTACTTTTTTAATTTCGATTGGTTTCAGACGCCAATTCAACGGAATAAAAATAGCACCCATCTTTATACTTGCAAGTAAAACATCAAAATAACTGATATCATTTGGAGAATATAGTGCGACTCTGTCTCCCTTTGTCACACCATTTTTCTTCAGATAATGTGCTAATTTTTCAGCACGTAAATTGACTTCTTTGTATGTCCATTCTCTATTTTTTAATGGGTCGACCAAAGCTGTCCTGTTAGGTGTTAATAACGACCGTACTTTTATCCAATCTAAATTCATTTCTATACCTCCACAAAATATCCAATTTTGTGTAAGCGCTTATATAAATATATTTTAGCAATAATTGTTTAATTTGTCTAATAGTATTTTACTTTCATCTCTCTCATCTACAAATTGATCTTCAATATCATTTATTAAAGTTAGTAAGCAGCTTATAAATTTTTGATTGATTTGGTATTAATAAAAGACAGCAAGAGCATTTTTGCTCTTGCTGTCTAAATAAGGTCTGTTTAACAACTTTTGTCGAGACTAAACGAAACACTCCACATCCTGTTTAGTTGAGCTGTGTTCGACAGGCTCTCGGAAAAAACGTAATCTCTACGAGGATGAACCATCCTCTGCGATATTCCTTGTTTTTCTGTCAAGTCTAAGCGGTGTGTTACACATCCTAATCAAATACGTGGGTATAGAATTCGGTTTCGCCTGCTTCTCGAGATAGAAATGCTTCAGTACCGTTTATTGATTTTATCGTAATCTCTATTGGTATATTAGGTATTAAATAAGAAGAAGCTTTTTCAGCGACATTTTGGGTAAACGCAATAATTTCACTTTCTCCATAAAATTGTGTGTTGATCGATACTTTCATATTCACAATTTGGTCATCCGTATAGAGTGCTTCAGCTGTGACACCACTTAAGTTTGGAAAGAAATTTTCAATTTCTGATTTAAAGTTTGAAAAGCTAGATAACTCAGTGCTTTCTTCTCCACTAGTTGGAAATACCACTTTCTTTTGATTGATAGGCTCCCAATTCTGTACTGTAGTTGCCCCATCTTGGCTTATTGCTTCTGAAATATACACACCACCAGCTAAATTATCTTTCGTGGATTGTTCAAAGATACCGACAACAATCGGAATATCCCCAACACCTTCCGTTTCCCGTAAGCGTTGCACAATTTTATCAGCCATTTTTTTACCTTCTGCTAGTAATTTTTCTCGCGAAATTTCTGTTTCAAATTCTGCGCCGAATTCTTTTTTTGTGTAATAATCTACAGTATTCATTGCTAAACCTATAGAAATCCCACCTAGTGCAAATCCATCATCTTTTTGTACCATATAATTTTGCTCCAACAATGAGTCTAAATAAATTGGATTCCGTTCATTTGGTTCAAGATTTCCATTGTCCTCTGGATTCAAACCTTCTGGATTCTCTTCACTCGCACGGGCCAACCATTTACTAGTGGTTTCAGCATTAATATATTGGCCTTCTTGAAAGTAGTAGGAATCTGGTGAAAAATGGCTTTGTGATAAGTCCATTAACCCAGTCTCAAATGCCTTTAAATTTACATTTGAGTTTAATCCTAACGTTACCCCTCTGTTTAAACTGGTTTTGTAAGTTCCATCTGTAATGATTGCACTGTAATAATCACCTGATAATTGGCTTGTTGTTTCAGTTTCTTCTCCAACAGACTCTGTTTCTTTTATATCCGGATCCTCTGTTTGGCAGGCACTTAAAAGAAATACACAGGCAGCCATTAAGGCAATTGCTTTTTTGTTCATTTACTTATTCCTCTCCTTCTAATGTTTCCAACAACTGATCTTCATCCCAGACAAGAATATTTAATGATTCAGCTTTTGCTAACTTGCTGCCGGCTTCTTCACCTGCAACGACCAAATCAGTTTTCTTAGAGACGCTCCCAGTCACATTTCCGCCAAGATTTTCAATACGTTCTTTAGCTTCTTCACGAGTAAAATGCGTCAATTTCCCCGTTAAAACAACTGTTTTCCCATTAAAATAAGAATCAACTGTTGCGACTTCTACTTTTTTCTTCCCTAAATAATTCATGTTGACCTGGCTGTTTTTTAATTCCTGAATCAGTTCATTCACTTCTGGTAAACTGAAATACGCGACGACACTTTCAGCGATAATTTCTCCGATACCCTCAATTGAAATAATCATGTCTTTTTCCGCTTGCTGCACAGCTTCCATTGTTTCAAAACGTTCTGCAATTAATTTAGCCGCTTTTGCGCCTACATGACGAATACCTAATCCAAAGAGCAGTCTTTCTAATGAATTGCTGCGACTTGCATCGATAGCATTTAGTAGATTATTAGCTGATTTTTCTTTAATTTTATCTAACGTAACCAGTTGATCAAACGTTAATGTATAAAGATCTGCTACATCGTGAACCATATCTTTTTCAAACATTTGCATTAATACTCTAATGCCTAATCCGTCAATATTCATCGCGTTTCGAGAAACAAAATGAGATAAGCCTTCCGTAATTTGAGCCGGACATTTAGGATTCATGCAGCGTAAAGCAACTTCTTCTTCCAAATGAATCAGATCGCTGTCACAAGCCGGACAGTGCGTAGGAATAGCATAAGGTTGGCTGTCTTCCGGTCGTTCATCCAAAATGACACGAGTGACTTCTGGAATGATATCTCCTGCTTTATGAACGACTACAGTGTCCAATAGGCGGATATCTCGTTCATGGATCAAATCTTCATTGTGCAGACTTGCTCGCTGAACCGTAGTGCCCGCTAATTGAACAGGATCCATAATAGCTGTTGGCGTCACAACTCCCGTTCGACCGACTGACCATTCAATATCGCGAATCACTGTATGAGCTTCTTCTGCCGGAAACTTATAGGCAATAGCCCATCTAGGAGCTTTAACGGTAAAACCAACTTCTTCTTGAACTGCAAACTCATTTACCTTGATCACGATACCATCGATTTCATAAGGCAAAGCAGTTCTTTTTTCTTGAAATTCTTGAGTGTATGCCCATACTTCTTCAATTGTTTGGAACACTCTGCGATCATGATTCGTTCGAAGTCCCAATTCATCTAATTGATGGAGTGCGTCTTCTTGGCTTACAGCTGTTAATTCACCAAAATCACCAATCGTGTATAAAAAAGTATTTAAATTTCGTTTAGCTGTTTCTTTTGGATCTAAATTACGCAACCCACCAGCTGCTGCGTTTCTTGGGTTTGCAAAGATTGCCTCCCCATTTTCTTCGCGTTCTTGATTCAATTTAATAAAGGAATCTTTGGGCATGTAACATTCCCCGCGCACTTCAATAGAATAAGGATTTTTCAAGCGTAACGGAACCGATTTAACGGTACGAATATTTTGAGTCACGTTCTCACCCACAGTTCCATCTCCACGTGTGGCTGCACGAACCAGCTTTCCTTTTTCATACGTTAACGATACGGCTAAACCATCAATTTTCAGCTCACAAATGTAGCTAAATGGTTGATCCGTTATTTTTTTGATACGACGATCAAAATCAAGTAGGTCTCCTTCGTTAAATGCATTTCCAAGACTTAACATAGGAACTTCATGAACCACTTTTTCAAAACCAGGCAGGATGGTTCCTCCAATGCGTTGTGTGGGAGAATCATTACTGATTAAGTCCGGAAATGCTTCTTCCAAAGCTACTAGTTCATTGTACAACTTGTCGTAATCCGTGTCAGGTATAGATGGAGCATCTTTCACATAATATTCATAGCTATATTTGTCTAATAATGACCGTACGTCGAATACCCGTTGCTTTGCAGATTCAAAATCTTGTGTGGACATGCCCTTAATTCCTTTCGTACTTTATATTTTTATAGGAAAACAGTAGTAGTCATTTAGTCACACTACGAATTAGACAAATAAATCTTAAAAGCAACTTATTTGTCCAGCTGAGAAGTTACGCATCCTGTTTTAGTTGAATTTCGCACACCAGACTTTCGGAAAAAATAGAATCTCTGCGAGGATGAAACATCCTCTACGAAATTCTTTGTTTTTCTTTCGAGCCTAAACGTCGTTTTCCGCACCTTGTAGTTGAGCTACGAGCCCCAGACACTGTGTAAAAAAAGATGAATCCCTCCGAAGATGAAACATCTTCTCTGTGATTCCCTGTTTTTACTGTTTGTCTTTCAGGGTCTCTACGCATCCTGTTTTTCGATTGGAGCGAAGGCTGCTAGTAGGCGTTTGATTCCTTGTTCTTTAAAGGCTATATCAAGTTGGAGGTCATTTGCTGCACCGGTAACTTTGACTACTGTCCCAAGACCCCATTTTTTATGAACGGCTTTATCGCCAACATTCCAACCTAATTTGTCAGCTCCGCTTGACGTTTTGCTTGTTACTGGAGCCTTATAAGGTTGACTAGCTGCTCTTGTTGCTTGATTGCGTTGCATAGGACTAGTTGTTGAACTGAATGTTGAACGGCTAAATGGTGTATTTAGATTCTGTTGATTTCCTAGTTCTAAGACTTCATCCGTGATTTCATTGATGAAGCGAGAAGCCGAATTGCTTTGTGTACGGCCATATAAAACCCTTGAATAAGCATTGGTAATATATAATTTTTTCTCTGCACGTGTGATTCCTACATAAGCTAGACGGCGTTCTTCTTCTAATTGATCTTCTTCCATCATCGAACGTGACAACGGAAAAATTCCTTCTTCCAATCCAATAAGGAAAACAATTGGGAACTCTAATCCTTTGGCTGCGTGAAGCGTCATTAAAGTTACTTCGCTTTGAGGTTCTTCTTCTAAATTGTCCAAATCAGAAACCAGTGCTAGATCCGTTAAAAACGTCAACAATGATTTATCTTCCGTATTTTCTTTTTCAAATTGTTGTGTTACCGTCAAAAATTCTTGAATATTTTCTAGTCGTGTTTCAGATTCAAGTGTGCGTTCTAATTCTAAAGATTTTTGGTAACCGCTACGTTTTAAAACTTCTTCGACTAATTCCGTCACCGGAACGTATTCTTGCATTTGACGCAAATCTTTCATCATGAAGCCAAATCCTTCAAGTTCACTAGCAGCTTTGCCGGAAATCGGTGTAATAGACACATTCAAAGCCGTTTCCAAAAGAGACCAGTCGTATTGATTGGAAGAAGTTCTAAGCTTTTCAATCGTTCCAGGACCAATCCCTCGTTTAGGTACATTGACCACTCGTTCAAAACTCATATTGTCATCAGGGTTAGCAATTAAACGCAGATACGCTAAAACGTCTCTGATTTCTTTACGGTCGTAGAACTTGTGACCACCAACCATTTTATAAGGAATATTTGATTTTAACAAGCTATCCTCAATAACACGAGACTGAGCATTTGTACGGTAAAGAACTGCAAAATCACCATAATTGTAATTATTTTCTTTCATTTCTTCTTGAATCTTAGAAATGACGTAACGTGATTCATCACCTTCAGATTGTCCACGATAATACGTGATTTTTTCACCATCATGATTATCTGTCCAAAGTTTTTTGACTTTACGTTTTGAGTTATTTCCGATCACATCATTGGCAGCTTGCAATATAAATTTAGTCGAACGGTAATTTTGTTCTAACAAAACAGTCGTTGCATCTGGATAATCTTTTTCAAAATTCAAGATATTTTCCATGTTGGCTCCGCGCCAGCCGTAGATACTTTGGTCAGCATCCCCAACAACACAGAGATTTTTAAATCTTTCAGCTAGCATGTTTACTAAAGTGTATTGTGCTTCATTTGTATCTTGGTATTCATCGACATGGATGTAGTGAAATTTATTTTGGTAATAATCCAGTGTTTCAGGACTTTCTTTGAATAATCGAATAGCCAACATAATCAAATCGTCAAAATCGACTGCTTGATTGCGACGCAATTCTCTTTGGTAATCATCGTAACAATCTGCCACTATTTTTTCAAAAAAGCTTCCAGCTCTTTTACGGTAGTCAACTGGTGTATCTAATTCATTTTTAGCATTGCTGATTTCTCCTAAGATAGCTCTTGGATTATACTTTTTAGGATCGATATTTCGTTCTTTTAGGATTCGTTTCATCAATGTTTGCTGTTCACTTGGATCGCTGATAGTAAATGCTTTAGTATAACCGATGCGATCGATGTCGCGACGTAAAATACGGACACACATTGAGTGAAAAGTAGAGACCCAAACATCGCTTCCCCCTTCTTTCATTAGACGGGTTACTCGTTCTTTCATTTCTTTAGCGGCTTTATTCGTAAATGTAATCGCCAAAATATTCCATGGATTAACGTTTTTTTCTTCGATCAAATAGGCAATACGGTGTGTTAAGACACGTGTTTTTCCGCTTCCTGCTCCAGCCATAATTAAAAGAGGTCCTTTTGTGCATACAACTGCATCTTTTTGTTTGGGATTCATCCCATTTAATAAGTCATCTCGTAATACCAATTTCTTTACATCCTCTCTTCTTATAACATCCTATTTCAGATTAAAAAATAGAATTTGGACTTCACCAGTCTAGCAAAAACTTTTAAAGTTTTGCATAATTTCTCAAGAATAATTTTACCACAAATAAAGCCTCTCCGAGTAGTAAATGAACAGTTTCAAATGAAGAAAGTAGAAAAGAAAAAAGACTCTTAAAAAAAGAATCTTTTTTCTTTCAACCTATTTTTTTAATTACAGTTGTTCCTAAATCCCCTGTATCGCGATCAGGCTAAGCTGATTGATCAAAATACGTACTTCTTTTCTAGCTAAAGCGTAATTATTCTGTTTCAAAAGAATCAAAATTTGATTAAAATGTTTTATTTTCGTTGGTTGGCTTATCTGCAGAAATCCTTGAATCTCTTTATTTGTTTGTCCATTGATACTCCGAAATGTATCCAAAAATAGAGACGTCGTATAAGTATTTTTAGCATAGTGATAAAAACTGGTCCAGTAATCAAATTCGATATCTGAAAAAACTTCGATTTCTTTTACATGGATCACCATTTTCAATTGATCGATTATTGTTTCCAATTCATCTGTATTAAATTGAATTTCTTTAATTTGTAAAAAATGCAGATAATCAATTAATAGGAGTTCCATAAACTCTAATCGTTCATGAAATCCTTGCAACGAAATCTGATTTTCACGAATTCGTATGCCTTTATTTTGTTCAATGACTATGTACCCTTCTTCTTCTAACCTCAGAAAAGCTTGTCGAATCGGAGTACGGCTAATACCCAACTTTTTAGACAATCCAATTTCTGTAATATGTGTTTGAGGTAACCATTGTTTGGTTAAAATTTGTTCCTTACTGTATTGGTAAGCTGCCTCTACTAATTTTTTTGGTTTAGACATTTTACTCACCTGCCTATTTTTTTGTTATCAATTTTTGTCTACACAGAAAAACTAGCCTTTTTATATTTTTTACGCCTGTACCAATTATAAGATTTATCTTACCTAACTTCAAGTCTACTTCTATACCTTTATGTATTCAAGCCATTCTGACTGTTTAAGATAAAATTTACTTAACCACTACCAAATATTTACATAGAATTTATACAAGGACGATATAATGAATTTGTACCAAACAGAAACTATTTTCTTTACTTTTTTGATAATTGTAAAGATCCCCCCATCCTGAGGTCCGCTTTTTAAAGCGGACCTTCAATAGTTGAAGACCACATAAAAGGCAAATTTCTTTTGTCTTTTTTTATTTTATTTTCTCTTCAATTGTTAAAGCAGTCTGTTTAGGCCATTTCAGTCCTCCAATGAATGTTGAACTCAATATTAATAACCCACCAAAGATTTGAATACCGCTCATTGCTTCTCCTAAGAAAAGTGCTGACATCACTACTGCAGCAACTGGGTCAATGTAACTCAACAGAGCAACCGTTTGACTCTTTAATTTTTGCATCGCTGAAAAATACAATACATACGCTAATCCGGTATGTACGATCCCTAAAATGATAAGATAAGGAATTGACGTGATCGTTATCCCTACTACATCGAAACCTTGTGTAAAGAAGACATAAGGAGCGAGTACCACAGAAGCAACCATTAGTTGAATCATTGTGCTTTCTAAACTAGTCAAATCTTTTATAAATTTATTTAACATCATGACACTTGCATATAAAATAGCTGCTCCTAAGCCATAAAAGATTCCAACCGAATGAGTGTGACCCATACTTGATTGATTGTTTGTCCCTACGACTAAAAACATGCCAACCATAGCCAACAGAATGCTCCCTGCTTTATTCAGCATCCATTTTTCTTTCAGTAAAAAAGGAGAAACAACCATCACGATTACCGGGGCAAAATAATAGCTCAACGTAGCATTTGAAATCGTTGTATAGTTATAAGCTTCAAATAATAAAATCCAGTTTAAGCCTATAGCTGTTCCAGAAAAAAATAGCACGACTGCATTCTTTTTTAATAACCCATACGAAACCTTATTTCTCTTAAAAAGCATGAAAACCAACAAGAATAAGCTACCTAATACTCCACGATAAAGAGCAATTTCACTTGAAGTCAGTTCAATATTTTTGACCATCAACCCAATTGATCCAAATAGCAGCATCGCTATCACAACTTTTGCCTTTTCTATTCCCATTATCCACCCTCCTAAGTCTTCCTTTATCCGTTTTTACGTCGTCAATTCTCTTAAAAAAAGGTGTTAAAAAAAACATAGGAAAAATAAAGATTCCTATGCTTTTATACTTTAGTTAGTAGTCCATTGCTTTTAAATTTACATGAAGAGTTTTATTCACCTAGACCAACTCTGTGGAAAATTTCATCTACGTTTCTTAAATGATAGTTGTAATCAAAGGCATCATCAAGGTCTTTAGTAGTCAATATAGACATGATTTTTTCGTCTTGTTCAAGTAAAGGACGGAATAATACTTGTTCATCCCAAGCTATAGCTGTTTTTGGTTGGATCAAATCATATGCAGCTTCACGGCTCATGCCATTATCAATCAGTTTAAGCAATACACGTTGGCTATAAATCAATCCAAACGTTGCGTTCATATTGCGTTTCATGTTTTCTGGGAAAACAGTTAATTTTTCAACAATCGTTCCAAAACGATTTAACATGTAATTTAATAAGATAGTTGAATCTGGAAGAATAATACGTTCAGCAGATGAATGAGAAATATCGCGTTCATGCCATAAAGCAACATTTTCGTATGCTGTTACCATGTGACCTCTGATGACACGTGCTAGCCCCGTTACATTTTCAGAACCAATAGGATTGCGTTTATGCGGCATAGCTGATGATCCTTTTTGGCCTTTTGCAAAAAACTCTTCAACTTCACGCGTTTCGGATTTTTGCAGTCCACGAATCTCTGTAGCAAATTTTTCAATACTGGTAGCAATTAAAGACATTGTAGCTACATATTCAGCATGTAAATCACGTGGCAGAACTTGAGTTGAAATTTCTTGTGCTCTCGTTCCTAGATTTTCACAGACATACTTTTCAACAAAAGTTGGAACGTTGGCAAATGTTCCAACTGCTCCACTTATTTTCCCAGCTTCGACACCCTTTGCTGCATGTTCAAAACGCTCAATGTTGCGTTTCATTTCTGAATACCAAAGAGCTAATTTCAACCCAAAGGTAGTCGGTTCAGCATGCACGCCATGAGTACGGCCCATCATAACAGTATATTTATGTTCTTTAGCTTTTTCACCAATTATTTCTAAAAACTTTTGTAAATCTTGACGCAACACATCATTTACTTGTTTCAATTGGTACCCATAAGCAGTATCAACAACATCGGTACTTGTTAATCCATAATGGACCCACTTGCGTTCTTCTCCTAATGATTCAGAAACTGCGCGTGTAAAAGCCACCACGTCATGTCTGGTTTCTTTTTCGATTTCTAAAATACGCTCAACTTCAAACGAAGCATTTGCACGAATCTTCTGCACATCTTCTTTAGGGATTTCTCCTAATTCAACCCAAGCTTCAGCAGCCAATATTTCGACCTCTAACCAAGTGTTGTAACGATTCTCATCGGACCAAATGGCCGCCATTTCAGGTCTTGTGTAACGTTCTATCATAATTATCTTAACTCCCTATTTCCAGATTCCTGTATCCGCAATTGTGGACAGTGTTTTTTCGATATTTTTTGTTGCTACTGTAATATGACCTATCTTTTGCCCTTTTTCTGGGTTTTCTTTGCCATAATAATAAAAGTTCCAATCCGGTTTTAATTGGATTTGGACCTTTGCTGCTGCTTCATGCTCACTTAAAATAGTCACCATGACTGCTGGAGTAATCAGCTCAATTTCCGGTAAAGGCCAACCACAAATTGCACGAATATGCGCATCATATTGAGACATAGAACAGGCTTCAATACTGTAGTTTCCTGAGTGATGAGGTCTTGGAATCACTTCATTTACATAAAGAGTGCCACTGGAAGTGATAAACAGTTCAATTCCTAAAACCCCTATCAGCTCAAATTTTTCAGCAACAGCCCTAGCAATGCGTTTTATTTCTTCTTCAACATACTGGTCAACTCGAGCCGGAACTATACATTCCTGTAAAATTGAATTCCAATGGATATTTTCTGATACTGGAAAAACAACTACTTCATTAGCTTGGTTTCGTGCGACCATGACAGATAATTCCCGCTCAAATGGTATCCAAGCTTCCATTACGCACGTACCCATTTTCAATAAATAAGCTGCTTTTGGAATATCTTCTTCGCTTTGAAGAACAAAACGATCTTTTCCATTATGTCGTTCGCTGATGGTCTTCAACACACATGGAAATCCAATCCCGTCTATTGCTCCTTTAATATCCTCTACTGTAACAATCGTGGCATAAGGAGCCAAATTGATATTACTGGCTTCTAAATACGCTTTTTCTAATAATCGATCTTGAGTAATGGACAGTAAATCAGCACCTTGTGGAACAGATACTGTTTTTTTCATTCTTATTATTGAATGTGCATCAATATTATCACATTCATATGTTACTACATCACATTTCATTGCAAAATCCATCAATGCTTCTTGATTATCAAACGGAGCAATTATTTGCCAATCTGAAATCTGAGCTGCTGGACACCCTTCTTCAGGATCCAATACACCTATCCGATAGCCCATTTTTTTAGCAGATAAAGCTAGCATACGTGCTATTTCTCCGCCACCAATGATCCCAATCATTTTCCCTGGACTAATTAGATTAGACAAAACTATCACTACCTTCTAAAACAATTTATATTACTTTTTATCTTCTCATTCCTAGTTTATCAGTTATTTTGCCATCTGTCATTGACAACCTTGAAAATTGATTACCCATTCAGTAAACATTTTAATATAACTTATTTGCTTTTATTTATTCTCTTCATTTCTAATTTCTTTACGGCGTTTTTTCACTTTTTTAGTCCAAAATCCGCCATTGATGTACTTAGGTTCATAAGAGATAATAAATGTTTTAGGTTCAATTTCACTGATTTGTTTATACAGTTTGCGTTCCGTTTTTCTAGGCGTCAAGATTTCTAAGACCATTCGATCTCCTTCACGACCAAATGCAAGACTTGTTGTTACACCGTATCCTAAATTACGTAATTCTTCAGGCATCTTCGTTTCTAAATTTGGAACAATGGCGGTAACCATAATGTATCCCAGAGCTAAAAATTCTTCAATTTTGATTCCAAGAGCAATACCGACTCCGTATCCTAAAGCATAAACAGCCAGATTAAGATAATTATCTAAACTATCCAACACTAATCCTAAACCGACAACATAAATAGTCACCTCAACCATTGAAACGAGTGAGGCTGCTAAGCGATAGCTTTTCATGGTTAACATAAAACGGATAGTGTTCAAAGAGATGTAAACAACGTTAATGACAAATATTAATAGTAAAAAAGATAAATCTACTTCCATTTTTTTCTCTCCTGACTGATTGATAAAAATTTTATTCTTCTATAAGATTATCAAAATTCCTTTAAATAGCAAGGAAAACAACAATAACTCAAGTACTTAAATAAGGAGCTGAACCAAAAGCTATCTTTTAGCTTTTAGAGCAGCTCCTCATTATTCATGTACTCAATTTATTCCTCTACAAATTTCACTTGTCCCTCTTCGAAAGCACGAATGCGTGCTAACGAGTAAACATCATAGTTTTCTTCTTCAAGCAATTGACGGCCAACCTGAAAGGATTTCTCAATGACAATACCGATGCCAACAACCGTCGCTTGTGCTTCATGACATAATTTTATTAATCCTTTAGCTGCTTGCCCATTAGCTAAAAAGTCATCGATCAATAGTATGCGATCTGTTTTTTCTAGAAACTTTTTAGAAATAACGATCGTACTCGTTGATTTTTTAGTAAATGAATAAACATCTGTCGAATACAAATCATCTGTTAGTGTTAAACTTTTTTTCTTACGTGCAAACACCACTGGAACTCCTAAAGCTAATCCTGCGAATACAGCAGGTGCAATACCTGAGGATTCAATCGTTACTATTCTTGTAATACCTTTATTCGCATAATGTTTAGCAAATTCATTTCCTATAGATTGCATAAGTTTAGGATCAATTTGATGATTTAAAAAGTTATCTACTTTTAAAACTTCTCCTCCTAAAACATTCCCATCTCTTAAAATACGTTCTTCTAATTCTTTCATGAGGCCCAGCCTTTCTTTTCGTTAATAGATTTAGAGCAGAATAAAAAAGCTTTCTCGTTACTTATGAGTTCATAAGCGTTGAAAAAGACTCGAAATAGTCATCCATTCACCTTGAATATACGCTTTTTCACGTAAAAGGTCAATCATTTTCAAACTCCAATTAGTATATAGTATAAAAACACGAACATTTTCCCTAACCAACCATTGTACACTCCGTTATTTAATAGTCATTTTTACTGAATACTCATAAATTAAGCTAGAATTTATAAAGGGATTGTTATACTATTAAACTAAAGCAATTTAAGAAAGGAGTTTGGCATGGGTAATAAAAGTTTACTAGAACTTATTAAACAATATTGGTATCTAGGCATTTTATTTGTCATTCTAATAGTAGTGCTCGTTATTGGGACAAACCAAGAAAAACCATGGTCAAAAAGTCTTGCTAAGACTGAAACGACATCATCTACTGCAGAAGAAGTTGAGTCTGCTATTGTGGAATCTGAAGCTAGCTCTACTGTATCTGAAGATAAGAATAATGTTTTTCGAAAAGATTCAAAACTATTTTTCTTAAGCGATCATCAGCCGGACATTGAAGAAATGGAAGAGACTGTTGAAAGTGAACCAGAAGAAGTGGAAGAAGACGAAGATTCGAGCGTTGAGTATGAAAGTATTGAACCGACTGAATCGAGTAGCTACACCCCTACATATTCTAATGACACTTACTCTAAACCAAAAAGTTCAAGCTCAAAAAATAGTACATCTAAACCAAAGACATCTAAACAACCTACTCAGACACCCGTGACTGAACCAAAAGAATCTACACCAGTTATTGAGTCTAAACCAAAACCAACTCCACAACCTGAAGAATCAAAACCTGTAGAATCTGAACCTGTGGAATCTGAACCAGTAGACTCGGGTGATCCAGAAGTAATAGAGTCTGAACCCCCTGTGGAAGAAGATTCATCGACCAATTCTTCTTCTATGACAGAATAGAAATCTTTCTTACTACACACAAAAAGTACATTGTCATTTGGGCAATGTACTTTTTGTGTGATTTAAATTAAGTTTATTCATGCTACTCTTGGAAAAAAATGTTGCCTTGACAGCTTCTACTCGATATTCTTAGCCCATTTCCATCACCAAATATCAGCTAGAACGCCTCTACTCGTTATTTTCGCCTATCTTATCTAGTAAATACAAATTAGGTAACTTTTCTGTAACAAAATGTGTTTAATATAGAAAATTTTTCGGTAACGAAAAATCACTAACCATTAGTTTGTACCACTATAGATGTGCGACAAAAAAACCTCCGGAAGTTTATCCCTTCTGGAGGTTAAGTTTAATCTTCTTTTAATTCATTTTCTTCATCATCAATGGTGTTTAATCGTTCTACATAAAGACTCACTAATCGTGAACCTTCTACTTTATCGGCTTTTAACAAGTAATTTTCATATTCCACATTGGCGTTATCATCTGGTTGAGGAATATTTCCATATTGGGTAATGAAATAGCCGGCAATAGAATCTACATCGTTTGATTCTATTTCTGTTCCAAAAAACTCATTAAATTTTGATAACTGAGTAGAACCATCTACTAAATAAATACTTTCGGATACTTGTTCAATCATATTATACGTTTCATCGTATTCATCATCGATATCCCCTACTATTTCTTCAAGTAAATCTTCTAACGTCACAATACCAACGACTCCACCGTATTCATCATTTAATACCGCAAGTTGGTTACGCGTGCGTCTTAGTTCATAAAGTAAATCATCAATATGAATGGTTTCAGGAACAAATAAAGCTGGATTTAAAATATCTTTTAGATCAATATCATCGATTTTGGTTGTTCGAGAAGCTTTCAACAAATTCTTCACATGGATAATCCCAATAATACTGTCCTTGTCTTCTATATAAACAGGTACACGAGAATAAGGAATATCTAATAGTTGAGGAATGTTTACTTCACTTCCATCTCTATAATCAATCATAAATGTATCGGTACGCGGAACCATGATCTCTCTGGCCATTTTTGTATCCATGGATAAGATTCCTTTTAGCATAGTAAATTCATCCGGATCAATTGCTCCAGCTAGTTGACTATTTTCTAGGTAAGCACGAAATTCGTCACGCGTTAATTTTTCTTTTTCTTCTGTAAAATCTATTGGTGTTAATTTCTTTAAAATATTTGTTGAAAAAGAAAGTAATCGTACAAAAGGTTTAGCAAATGTTTGTACTACTAGAATAGTACCAGAAGTAGCACGAGCAACCTCTTCAGCTTTTTGTAGAGCTACTTGCTTTGGATATAATTCCCCAAATACAAGGGTTATATAAGATAGCACGATCGTCACGACAAATGTTGCTATTTGTGCCCCACCTGGAATAGTTGATAAATAGGGTTCGAGGCGCGTTGCAAAACTGGTTGCTGCGGATGCACTTGAAAAGAATCCTGCTAAGGTTATGGCTACTTGTATAGTAGCTAAGAAGTTATCAGAGTTGCTTAACAGCTTCAAGATATTCAAAGACTTCTTATCACCTTTAGCTGCCTTTTCTCTTATTTTTCCTTGATCTATCGAAACGAATGCCATTTCTGCTGATGCAAAAAATGCATTAACTGCTGTCAATATAACGATAATTAATATCTGTCCTATCAACGACTGACTATCGGGGTCTGAATTCATTTATCATTGTCTCCTTCAAATTTTTCTGTGTTTTTACAAAGTAGAAATAATATACCACTTTTTTCAACTAATTTCAACTGCTAGTCTTTTACTAGTAAGTACCCATTTTTTCAAGCATTGGAAGCATCGCATCAATTACTGTTCCACTTGATTTCCCTTCTATCATAGATATCATCAAGTAACTGCTGTTTTCAGCATCAAAGGCTAATAAGAAACCATTTGTTTCTGCATCTTCGCCTTCTGTTTCAGCTTCTCTTGTTTCTGCTGTACCCGTTTTAGCTGCAGTTTTTTGGTCAATAACAGCTAATTTATGAGAGGATCCATATTCTTTCTGTACTGTTTGAACTAAATCTTCTTTAATAATCGCTGCTGATTCTGGTGTAACAGCCTGTTTGGACTCAGCTGTTTCTTGATCAGCTGTCAGTTTAGGGTATACAAGGTTTCCATCATTTGCAAAAGGAGTATACGTTACCGCTTGTTGAATTAGATTAAGCAACAATTCACCTTGACCAAATGCGGTATCTGCCAGTAGACCTTCTGAATCTAGTGTGCCACTATTAGATATTTGTGCTGGATTCATTGCAATCGGTAATTTCAAATCTTCACCAAAAATATACTTTGATAAGCCTGCTTCATAGACTTCTCTACCCATTTCCAACGCTTCTCGTGCAAAATAAATATTATCTGAATATGCAAATGCATCTGCTAAATTCACACTTGGAGTATCCTTAACACGAGTTACTTTATAGTCGCCCCAAGAAGCATCTTTTTGCCAAGATAATCCGTCGATTTCCTGAGTCTCTTCTGGAATGATCGTTCCTGCATCTAAACCGATACCCGCTGTGACCACTTTAAAAGTTGATCCTGGTGCATAACCAGCAGCATAACGAGCTAGAAATGGACTCATTGGGGCATCAGCATACGCTTGATAATCCTCTGAACTAATACCACTTGACATCAAGTTCGCATCATAAGATGGTGTGCTGACTAATACTAACAAACTGCCATCTGTTGGATTCATGAATACAGATGAGCCACTCTCGCCTGCTAATTGATCATAAGCTGCTTGTTGCATTTCAGCATCAATGGTTAGTGTAATATCTTCACCATTTTGGACTTCTGTTTCTTGTAATACCGTTTTTAATTCGCTGTCACTTGTTTGGATTTCTATGCGTCCACCCTTTTGTCCTCTTAAACGTTCATCGTAAGTGGCTTCTAAACCAGATTTCCCAATGGTGTCTCCAGTTCTTAGAATGGGATCTTTTTCAATATCTTCTGCGGAAACTTCTCCAACATATCCGATTAAGTGAGCTGCTGCTTCGTTTAAAGGATAGGTACGCGCAGTAACTTCTTGATACACTACTCCAGCAACTTGAGGCAATTCAGCATCTTTAGCCATAGTTTTAAATGGAACAAAACTATCAGGTGTTACCCATCCTTGCTTTAAAAGATTTTCCAATTCTTCTATAGTTACATCATATGTTTCAGCAATTTTTTCTAAATTTGTTGTTTTTTGGTCTTCTTCTCCCAAAGCGGAAGGTTGCATCCCAGCTTGCCAAGAAGTACCTTCTGTTGCTAATGGAGATCCATCTTTATCTAAAATATCTCCTCTTTCGCCGACAGTTGTGATGATAGAAATTTTGTCTGTTGGTTCCATATCAGGGAAAATAAGATGTGTATTCCAATCTACTTGATACTCATTTTCAGTTTGAGATAACGTTGTTTCATAATTTTTTTCATCTAACGAGCCTAAAGCCGTCTCCATATTAACGGTATAAGACAATGTATATTGATCCGTTTCTTCATCTTGTGCAAGTTTCAAATCAGATACGGTTAACTCCGCTGCTCCTATACCCCCGTATACTGTTTCATACCGCTCAGCCATAGTTTTTTTTGTATAATCAATTTCTTTCAATGATTCTTCTGAAACTACTTGGCTCATAGCTGGATAATCTTGTTTTTCTAAAGCCGCAATGAAGGTATCTGCTGTTTTTTGAGCAGCCTTTTCATCTCTTGCTTCAGTCCAGGCTGTATACCCTATGATTCCTCCACCAATTACTAGAAGAAAAACAATTACGATACTTATTATTGCCCATAACGGAAGTTTCTTGCCTTTAGTGTTGTTCCGATTTTTCATTTCTACACCAACCTTTTCTTTATTCTTTCTCTTCTAACTCTTGTCGCCGCTCATAATTCATTTCTTCTTGACCTCGGTATTTCTTCATTAATTCACTAAATAATTCTCCATTGCTTGGTGGTGTATATGTAATCGCATTCGCGCCAGCAGCTATGGTTTCTTTTATACTCTCATCTGTTGGTCCACCTGTTGCAATTATGGGTACTTTAGGAAATTTTTTACGTATTTCACGTACAATATGTGTTGTGCGTGCTGCTCCACTGACATTAAGAATGTCTACTCCAGCGTCCAGTTTTGATTGAATATCCGAAAACTCAGAAACAATAGTTGAAATAATTGGAATATCCACTACTTGATCTATTTCTTGATACGTTTCTGTGGGCGTTGGAGAATTAAGCACGACTCCAATACAGCCATGAGCTTCAGCAAATAAAGCAATGTTTGCCGAACGATGACCATTGGTAATGCCTCCACCTA
Source organism: Carnobacterium sp. 17-4 (assembly GCF_000195575.1). NCBI lineage: Bacteria > Bacillati > Bacillota > Bacilli > Lactobacillales > Carnobacteriaceae > Carnobacterium > Carnobacterium sp. 17-4. The sequence goes on from NC_015391.1 coordinate 1,716,198, forward strand.
CTCCAGCTAGAACAGGCATACTTGCTACATTGGTAATCCCTTGAATAATCGCTGGATGAGGTGAAAACGGATATACTGCAATAACAGCATCAGCATCGTTATTCATAATAATTGCAATATCAGTTGTAAATATTAACGAACGAAATCTTTTTCCGTTTATGATAATGCCACTAGCTGTATCAATAATTTCCGGCACAGACACATAGTGTTTTCTTAAATCAGTAGTGATACTAGGAGATCCTTTTTTTTCTTCCATTCTTTTCACCTCATTAGTTAGTTTCATAGTCCTTATTTTAACGAATGTCTATTCTAAATGCTACCATTCTATAACTTTATGAAGCGATTTCTTTCTCTATAAGATGAAGACTTGATTCATTCTCATAGAAGGAACCAAGTCTGTCTTTTTAATCATACTGATTTAAGTTGTATTGTTCGATTAACCGAATCAGTTTTTCTGGATAGTCTGGATCAGTAGCATAGCCACTTTCTTGTAAAGCGTAAGCAGCTTCTTTGTAATCTGCTGCTGCTAAGACTTTCGCATATTGATCCTCATTCCATGTTGTTCCCTTAGTAAACAATTCAGAGTGGTCTTCCATAGACTCCTGCCAAGTTGCGTATTTTCTGAAATCTGCTTTAATTTCAATCCATTCTCCATCTACATACTCTTTGGTCGTCATCGTTGCAGTCGGTTCTAAACTGCTGCCTTTAATTCCATAATAATTATTATTTTTAATCGAAAGTTCACTATTGCCCCAATCTGATTCAAGTATAGCTTGAGCAATACTGATACTCGGCAATACTCCATACTTTTCTTGCAGCACTTTAGAATAGTCTGCAATTTGAACAATAAATTGTTCTTCATCTAAAGTCTCCTCTTGCGTCATGTGTACTTCTGAGACTTCTTGACTTAAGAAATAGAGTGTACCCAGGAAGATAAATACAAAAATAAAAAGAGTCATCAAGATATAGCTAGGAACGATTTTTTTTGTATTCTTGCGTTTAGTTGTTTTGTAGACTTTCTTTTTTTGCTTTTTAAGGGGCACATCTTTCTTCCTCTCATTTAAAAAAAGTTCACGAAACTAAGATTATTTACCAGCTTCGCTTAATAAAGCAACGTATTCTTCTAAAGACAACTCATAGTTTTTCATGTAAGCTGCGTTCTCTTTTCCAACATAACGAAAATGCCAAGATTCATATTCAATTCCTGTTTGTTCTTCCTTTCCTTTAGGGAATCGAAGAACAAATCCATATTCAGCTGCGTGTTCAACTAACCACTGTTGAGATTCTTGAGTATCAAATTCAGCAATCAATCCTTTTCCTGAATTTAGCCACTCTGTATCCATTACATCAATTGCAAGGCCTGTATGATGCTCGCTGCCACCAGGTATAGCAATATAATCTTCCGTTAACTTGATTGCTTCTTCTTTTGAGTTTCCCTGATCTAGGTACTCTTGAATTCTATTATTGTAATTTGTTGTTTGCAAATCAACGGAACGGAATGTGGAAACAGCTACGATTTCATGACCTGCTTCTTTTCCAGCCTCAGTCATCGCAGTATAATCTTCAATAATTCGTTGGTCTACCAGTAACCCATTTGACAAGGCACTTAAAGGTCTTTCAATCGATTCATCTATTTTTGTCCAGTTATTGACTAATTCTAGATTCCAATCTTCTGTTGAGACGTCTGGCAAAGCATCTAGCATTGCTTGATGTTCTGCTTCTTCTGCTAATTTTTGTTCTTCTTCTGGTGTTAAAGAAACACTTGAAGAACTCGTTTCTGCAGATTGACTAGATTGTACGGATGCTTCTTGGTTGAATTGTTCACACCCTCCTAATATACCTGTTGCTATCAGTAGTAGTGCTAAATTTTTCTTCATTTTTTAAAGACTCCAATCTACTTTTACTTAATGTGATACATCAAAAATACACTATGATGTGAAGTTAGTGTACTTTTGATTTTACTCCTTTATAATAACATTAATACCGATTAATTTTAACAGTAAATCTTTTTTTGGAGGATTATGAATGAAAAATGAAACATTAACAGATCACCTTTACAAAGCATCCCAAGGTATCGCTGCTGCTGTAGTGGTAACTTTAGGTATTGGACTGTTGATTCAAAGTATCGGAGAATTGTTGGGTTTTTCCACGCTTGTTACGATTGGTGCGGTTACAAAGACTTTGTTGATTCCTGGTTTAGGTATTGGGATTAGTTATTATTTAAAAACCGATATTCTAACATTATTGAGTGCAACTGCAGCCGGCGTTATCGGTGGACGTGCATATATTTTTTCCGATGGCATACTTTCTTTAAAAAGTGGTGAACCTGTCGGCGCTTTAGTTGCAATTGGTATCGCCATTGCAGTGGGTACCTTTATATTTAACAAAACGCGATTTAATATGATTCTAGTACCATTTGCAAGTATCTTAATCAGTGGGATAGTGGGTTACTTTTTGTCTGCCCCAATCGCCTATACGCTGAATAACATCTCTTTACTGATTACTTCTTCTGTAGCTGGCTTTCCACTTTTATCTTCAATGGTTTTAGGACTGATTTTCGGCCTACTTATTTTATCCCCGGCTTCATCTGCAGCCATTGCACTCGCTTTGCAGTTGGATGGTTCCGCTGGAGCTGCTGCTTTAATTGGATGCAGTGTGCAATTCACAGTCTTTGCTTTTCTCAGCTTGAAAGATAATGATGCCGGTACATTTCTAGCTCAACTAATCATTACACCAAAACTTCAAACAGGAAATATTCTTAAACATCCCAAAGTGGCATTGTTCCCACTAATTCTTGGAACGCTATTAGCCCCTGTGGGGGTTCTGATATTTGGTTTGGAAGCTTCTGCTGAGATTGCAGGGATGGGATTATGCGCTCTAGTAGCTGTTTTTGGTATCGCTTCTTCTCAAGGAATGGCTGCTACTTTTTATTATCTATTCGTAGTTGTTGTTTTACCAGCTCTTTTAACTCTGCTATTTAAACCATTTCTTATCAAATCAAAACTTCTAAAATCCAATGATTTAAAAATTACGATTTAATTATTAAAGAAGAGGTTGGGATAAAAATCCCAACCTCTTCTTTATATAATTTTCTATCAACTTTCATTTACTAGACTTTTTTATCCATAACATTTCTTTTTCAATCGGTTTATTCAGCTTTATCCATCATTCCGGGCACAAAGGTCGAAATCTGCCATTCAACTCCAAACCGATCAACAACATTTCCAAATAAAGGACTCCAAAATGTTTCCCCAAGTGGCATCGATATCTTCCCATCTACTTTCAATTGGTCAAATACCTCACGAGTTTCCTCTGCTGTTTCATAAACTAAAGTAACAGATATGTTGTTGCCTTGCTTATAACCGGCTTCACCTTCAAGTGGGTTATCAGAAAACATCAAATAGCTTCCATTTGTAAGCTGCAAGGTTGCATTCATCACTTTATTTTGAATTTCATCAGGCAGGACGGGGTTATCTGGGTGCGGTGGCATATCCTTGTATTTACTCATATCTAAAATCTCTGCTTTAAAAACCGTTGCATAAAAATTCAACGCCTCTTCTGCATTACCATTAAATAACAAATACGGATAAGAATCAATCAACATGCGAAGCCCTTCCTTCTTTATCTATTTAACAATTTAAGAATAAATCATTTCATTGCTGTGGTCAAAAGAAAGCGCTCCAAAAAACTGAGCATGTCAAAGCTTAAGCTAGATGTAAATAATAACCCACTACAATAAGTCTAAAGTAGTGGGTTATTATTTAGTTGTATCATATACTTGTTATATTTGAGTCTCTTTCAAGCCACTAAGCATCCTTTTTTAGTTGAGCTACGCATCCTGAATATTTTGGTTGAACCATTCTAATAAATTTGGTTTATCGGTTTTTATTTGTTGTTGGATAACTCCAGGTAAACGCAATTCAATGATGTCTTTGTAACTCCAAAAATCGTACTCCACTTCAATTCTAAGAATAGTCGTATTCTGTTTTCGATGGTGTTCAGTCAATTGTTCTTCCGCTTCTTTTTTAAATTCAAGCTCAGCAATACCACTGTTTACCCACTTTTGTGCTACATGAAATTTAATAGCTACATATTCATTAACTGGATTGGCTTTGACTTCTGGAAAAAATGTAGCATTTCGACAAACTTTTTGAACCAGCATCCATTCATAGTCTGTAAATAGTCGCGAAATCTTATTCATATTTTCAGGTTTTAACCCTTGGTTACCTTTCTTCCATCGGTCCCAACTTTGTGGCGAAATGCCTAATTGTGAGGTGTAAAAAGCTTTTTCGCTAACAAACTGCTCCTTTATAGCTCTTAAAACAATTTCTACTAACGCTTCATGCATCTTAATCATTCCCCTTTCAATTAATAAATCTATCAAATAAGTGCTACCTTTATTTTACACCTATTACGTTAACTTTCAAATTTGAATGCCTTAGTTCTATAGGTTTTCTATAAAAAATAGTTCTGGCTGCTTTCTTCTTTCAATCCAGTGTTTTTCAATGGTAGAATAGAGTCATTACTGATTAACTAAATTTTAGGAGGCTTTCTATGAAAAAATTAAATTGGGGGATTTTAGGTTTAGGTCAAATTGCAACTGAATTTGCGGAGGCGTTTGATGTTGAGAATGCCGTACTTTATGCTGCTGGTTCACGAAATGATGAAAAAGCAGCAGCATTTGCCCAAAAACATGCGATTGAAAAATCATACGGTTCATATGATGCACTACTAGAAGACCCATCTATTGATGTTGTTTATATTGCTACACCACATAGCCATCATGCTGAATTGATTTTAAAAAGTTTAGAACATGGCAAACATGTTTTATCAGAAAAAGCCATCACCATGAACAATGGTCAATTAACTCAAGCTATGAAGTTAGCTAAAGAAAAGAAATTAGTATTAGCAGAAGCAATGGTCATTTACCATATGCCCCTTTACCACAAACTAAAAGAAATCGCTCAAAGTGGATCCCTTGGAAAGTTAAAGATGATTCAGGTTTCATTCGGAAGTTTAAAAGAAGAAGATCCAACCAATCGTTTTTTTAACAAAGATCTTGCTGGTGGAGGTTTACTAGATATTGGAATTTACGCCCTATCGTTCGCTCGCTTCTTCTTATCTAGTCAACCCAAAGAAATTCATACAACAATGAATTTTTATGAAACAGGTGTGGATGAACAATCGGGGATTTTATTGAAAAATGATCAAAATGAATTGGCTACTATTTCTCTTACCTTTAGAGCTAAAATGCCCAAAACAGGAATTGTTGCTTTTGAAAATGGTTTTATTACAGTCAATGATTTTCCTCGTGCAGACAAAGCAACATTAACTATGCCAGATGGTTCAGTGGAAACCGTTGAAGCTGGGGATACCAAGCAAGCTATGAATTATGAAATAGCTGATATTACCAACATGATTTTGTCAGATGGTCCAAATCCATCACTTGCTCTTACACATGATGTAATGGAAATCATGGATACATTAAGAAAAGACTGGGGACTTCACTACGATTTCGAATAAAATTTCTTAGTTCTCTCTTTAATATAAAAAAGTTTACTTCATTAAGACCTATTTAAAAGTTAAATATAGAAATACAAATAAGCAATTTTGTAATTTCAATCCTTATTCTGTCTAATCAAACGGAAGTAGACTCTGAGCTAATCGAATTAACCCTTGTTGCATCAACTCAAATGGAAATCGACTCTGAGCTAATCGAATTAACCCTTGTTGCATCAACTCAAACGGAAATCGACTCTGAGTTAATCGAACTAACCCTTATTGCATCAACTCAAACGGAAATCGACTCTGAGTTAATCGAACTAACCCTTATTGCATCAACTCAAACGGAAATCGACTCTGAGTTAATCGAACTAACCCTTATTGCATCAACTCAAACGGAAATCGACTCTGAATGTGTTAAAAAAACCTTATTGCGTCTACTTAAGTGCAATAAGGTTTTTTTATTGGTCGAACTAAATATTTATTTTTTTTGTGCCTATTTTCCTCTTAACGAGCTCGTTTAAACTACATCTTAGTTAAATAATCCTACAATAGCATTCCATATTTGACTAAAGAAGTTGCCGACTTTATCCACTAGGCCGCTATCTTCAGCTTGCTTTAAGGCGTCTCCGAATCTATTTTGAACCGTTTCAGATAAGTTTTTTAATTGTTCTTTTACTTCTGCCGAATCAATGGCACTTGTTTGTTGGTATTTTTCAAATAAAGCCATTAATTGATCAATTTGATCTTGTGTAACAGCATTTTGCAAATTATTTTTTTCTAACGCTTCATTAATGATGCGTTCAACATCTTCTTTCGTAGCTAGCTCGCCTTGCTGCTCTTTTAATTCTGCTAAACTTTGTTTGATGTCAATGATCGCTTGATCAAATTTAGCAGTATCAAATTCTTCATTACCCTCATTTTCTTGTGCAATATCATTCGTTGTTTCTAATTCATCTTGTGCTACTTCCATACGTTCTTGGTCTAATTCTTCTCCATTAACGTCAAACGCTTTGTAAATACCAGTTAAGGCACTTTCTCCTGTAACCTTGCTGACACTTGCTACTTCGATTTTCACGTCGGTTACTCCTGCAGTAATAGCAGCATTTGCATATTGATCTTGTGTAATTTGGCTAATGTTTTCTGGAGTGACAATTTCAACATCAACACCTTCACCAGCATCTTGTTTTTGTACCAATACAGATGAAATCATGCTGGACGTATTTCCGGAACCATCACCTAAATAGTTTATCAAGTCTTGACCTGTCACGCTTCCGACAGCTACATTTTCTGGGTTTTCAATTCCTAAAAGGTCTTCCGTTTCTGTTATTTGATTTTCAGATAGTCCACCGCCATAGATGAAAGTCGGTTTACCCCATTTTTCATCTACTACTGTTGTATCGATACCGTTCGTCGTTGCACTAGCAGATTGCGGCATAATAAGTAAAGAAGCTCCCAATAAGCTCATTGATGCTAAAGCTGTTAATCCAATTTTTTTAAACTGTGTCATTTTAAAACCCTCCATCACATTTTTTTGCTTATTTGCAGTTACTAAATTTATTCTTATAGCCAGTATACCTAATTATTCTTAAGATTTATCTAAGCCTTTAGACCTAAATAATGAAACAAAAAAATGATCCAGGAAATTCTCCCAAATCATCTCATACCTTTCAAGCTATGTGCAAGCATTACCCCTCCAAAGCAACTTTATGAAATAATGTAAATAATTGCTGTTCAAAAAATTGTTAGGTTTATTTGCTCTATGTGATCGCTATGTACCTTTAGAATAGCAAACTCTTCTAAAGTTGTCCAAACAAATTTTAATACTTTCTTAATTTTTTACAAAAAGCTGTCCAACCGGTTTTCAAAACGATTTATTCCTAAATTGAATTCAGTGATAAATAGCATAAGACTAGTCTTTTTCATACCTATTCCAATTTGGATTAACTCAGTCAAATTTCTGTCACTTTTCTAAAAATATTTAAGGTACTGATATTATTATGTGTCTAGGTTTTCCATAGAACAGTTAAGCCATAATACAATTTCTACCTGGTTTTTTAGCTTGATACGATTTCATATTCGCTTGATTAATAAAATCACTCAAAGTTTCATTGTCAAATTCTTTAATACCACTACATACCGGCCGACAGAGTCCTTTTTCTTAAGCTTTTTGCGTTTTATTGATTTTTTATTTTTGAATCAAAGTTTTTGCGCTCGATCGTTCCCCATTGTTTACTGCCTTTGCTGTAATTAAAGAATGCTTTTACTCTCCACCACACCGTTAGCTGACGGTAATAAAACTGTTCTAAAATACTTACCATAAATAACAATAAAATATCCTTCAAATTGCCATAACGTTTATAAGAGATTTCTTCAAATAAAATGGCCGAATAAGAAAATAGAATTCCCATCAAACACGTTACCAAAAAGATAAGTGCCACAGTTGAAGAAAGAATATTCAAGTAAATGGCTAATGCCATAACAATATATCCGACCATCTCAATAACTGGTCCCAATAACTCTACTAAAAAGAAGTACGGCATAGAAGCTAGTCCAACAGAACCGTATTTAGGATTGCTTATCATTTTTCGATGTCTATTCAAAGAATCAAATAGCCCTCTGTGCCACCTTATCCGCTGACTTTCCAATCCTTTATAGCTGTCAGGTGCTTGTGTCCAACAAACTGCATCTGATGCAAAACCAATGTGATATGGTTCACCGGTTTGGCGAAACTTTTCATGTAATCTTAAAATAAGCTCCATATCTTCTCCGATCGTTCTTTCAAATCCTCCAACGTCTAATACGGCGGATTTTTTGAATAGGCCAAATGCTCCTGAAATGATCATCAATGCGTTGTATCGCTGCCAACCGATACGACTAGTTAAAAAGGCTCGAAAATATTCAATAACTTGAAACCGTTCAATCATCTTTTGAGGTACTTTAGTTTTAACGATCTGCCCATCTTTTATGTCACTACCATTTGCAATCCGAACCATTCCACCTACTGCAATCGTTTCTTCATGTTTAAGAAATGGCGAAACGATTCGCAACAAGGCATCTTTTTCAATGATACAATCCGCATCGATCGCACAAAACAACGGATACACTGACGCATTAATACCTGCATTTAATGCGTCTGCTTTGCCACCATTTTCTTTGTCTAATAAAATCAAATCTGAATATGTATGTGATTTATAAGCTTGTCTGATAGGAGTTGTTTCAATTTTCATATCGCTATCTAGTTCTACAGGATATAAATCAAAAAACTGAATGAGCTTATCCATTGTCTGATCAGTTGATCCGTCATTAACGACGATCACTTCAAATTCTGGGTAATCTAACTGCATAAAAGAGTGGACACTGTCCACAATTGTTTGTTCTTCATTATAAGCAGGCACTACAATAGAAATCGGTTTAGTATAATGAGTAACACTTGTAATATTTGTTTGAATAATTCCAACAAATTCTCTTAATCGTTTCCAAGATACAACGATAAGAATAAGATACAAGGCTGTAACGGTAATGGAATAGCCTAAAATAAATAAGCTGTAAAAGTAAATGAATTTTTCTATCAGTATCACTTAGTTTCACTCCTTTTGGTTTGTAGTTGTGTCAGTTGATCAGCATTTTCCAATACCTCAACTTTCTGATTAATTATGGCATTATCTGGATAACGTTTTTTCAAGGTGTTCATAGCATTATGGCGTACCCACCAGTTTTCGTCCTTTAGCATATCGGTTAATAATTTCAGCTCACCAGGTGCATTTAATAATGAAAGATTTTTTGATACTACTGCCCGTACTTGCCAATCGGTTTCTTTTAAATACAGTTCTTGGAAAAATGGAAAGTAAAATTCATTTTCGCTTGCAGCCAATGCATGAATAGTGGCTATCCGAACTTCTTTTGATCCTTCTAAATAAGGCAAGATTTGGTTTGCCAATAAAGAATCTTGTTTCTTTAGACGATTCTTTAAAACCAATAATAAGATGACTTTATCTTTGTCCAATGTAACTTTTTCTAAGAAATGAAGAATAGTTTTAACATCTATATGCAGATGGTTTAACATATCAACTATACGGTCTCTCATAATAGATGATTTTAATAAAGATTCGATATAAATCGGAAGCTCCTTTTCTGACAAAGGCAACAATGAAAGAGCATAAAAAGAGTTGTATCCAATTTCATAATTTTTACTCGTTGTCCCCTTCATTAAGATAGGGAATGCTTTATGGAAACCGAGCTGACTAAACAGCTGTATATGCCGCAAAGTTAACTTTTTTGAAGCATCTTTTATTAATTCATCCAAAAAACCTAACTGTTCTAGTGTCCACAAACTATTTTTAACTGTTTCAGGTTTTTGAGCATAGCTCATAAGCGAATGAAAGACTGCTTTTCGTTCTACCTTAGTTTTAAAAAAGAATAATCTTTCCATCAGCTGACTTGGATCCTTGATCATTCCTTTTACGATTGGTTTGATTTGTTGGTGAGCTTTTTGATAGCTTTTTTTATTTAATCGATCTTTTTGATTAATGATAACCGTAAAAAGAACAATGAATAGGTTGATGCTGACTAAACTAATGATTCCCACCCAGGCGATATTAGCCAGTAAATTGTTCATGGTATCTCTCCTGTCTTCTGACTTTTGGCACAAAATTCACGAAACTTTATTCTTCTAAACTTTTTAAGAAATATGCGACAATTTCAGGATCAAATTGGGTTCCTGAATTTTTTTTCACCTCAGTAATAGCTTCTTCTTGGGACATAGCTTTACGATAAGGGCGATCTTGTGTCATTGCATCGTAAGCATCCACTACTGAAATAATGCGCGACAATAATGGAATAGCGTATCTCGTTAATCCATCTGGGTAGCCCTTTCCATCTGAACGCTCATGGTGATGCAAAACAGGTAAAGCAATGTCATCTAATCCCTGAATAGACTTAACAATTTGATACCCAATAAACGAATGTTTTTTCATTTCAGCCATTTCTGCATCTGTCAGCTTGCCTGGTTTATTCAAAATGGCATCATCAATACCAATTTTCCCTACATCATGCAGTTCTGCCAATAAAGCTAACTCATCCATTTGATAAGATGACAATTTCATAACTTTTCCAACTTTTCTAGATAAGGTAACGAGTCTTTCTGCATGTTCCTCAGTAAACTGGCTTCTAGCTAACAAAGTTGTTTTAATAGAAGTTAAAAGAGCATTTCGCATGCTATCCTGGTTGAGCATCTTTTGTTTATCCATATAATCTTGAGCATTGTTGATCACTTTTTGAATGTCAAAATCTATGGTGTACTTTGTCTCATACCCAAAAGCAAGATTGATCGCTGCTTGGTCTTTATTTAATTGGTTATTGTGCTTCTTAATCGCATCCTGAATTCTTTGAACGTACCAATAAGCCTGCATACTATCAGTATTTGGCAATAAAATACTGAATTCATCTTCACCATAACGAGCAAGATGTGCATTTTTTGGAATATTTTCACTAAGAACTCTTGTCACTGCTTTTAATAGTTGGTCTCCTTCACGATGACCATATTGCTGATTAATTCTTTTTAGCCCGTTGATGTCTCCCATAATGATAGACAAGGGCAGATATTTTTCACTATCATAAGTAAATTTCAACTTTTCAAACTTTATATGATTGAATAATCCCGTTAATGGATCATGAAACGTTAAGCGATTGATTTCTGATTGCTTTTTTTTTCTTTCTGTAATATCAAAAAAAGTTAATATTCCTCCAAGTAAGGCTCCATTACTTATTTTTGGTGTTACAAAATATTCCACTGGAAATAAAGTTCCATCCATTCGTGTAAAATAGGCCAGATCTGAGTGACTTTTTTGTTTTTTGTTCAGGTTTTCGAGAATATCCTGCGTAACGGTTGTTTCTTCTTGTGATAAGACTTCTTTGGTCAAATGATCAAATATTTGTTGACCAACCAGCTCTGATTCTTCCTTGATCCCTAATATTTCCATACAACTATGATTCAAAAACGTACATTGTCCTTTCAAATCTATCCCACAAATCGCTTCTTCTGTTGAATCCAGTATCAAACTTAATTTATTTTCTGATTGTTTCAAATCTTCTTGTGCACTGTATTTCTGTAATACTTCAGTTGTTGATTCTGAATAGGCTATAGCAGCATGTTCTTTTTCAAACGAAAAAATTTGGACGCGGTAAAACTGATGTGTTACTTCAGAATAGTAGTCCATCTTATCATGTCCTTGTTTTTTTTCTGCTTTTCCACCGGCTTTTAACCATCGTAATGTTTTCAAAACTTTTGGTTCAAAAATTTCTGATACTTTTTTCCCTACTAAATCCTCTTTTTTCATCCCAATTAAACATTCATATGCAGGGTTTATATCTTTATAGATCCCATCTATAACGTTATCATCACTATCTCTAATCAATTTAAAGTAAACAAAAGCATTCGGACTTGCATGAACTATATCTGCATAAAAAGATGGTTTCATAATTGTTCTCCCCTTATACTTCACTTGATTCTTTGTGAAGGTGTCGTAAAAATATCCCCGTACTCTTTTGACAATTATTTCCTAATCTTATTTATCATATTCTAGAAAAGCTTCTTTCAACAAGTAATACGATGGTTTTAATCGTTCGTGATACGTTGGTAGCTCCCATGATTCCCATGAATAAGGTTCCATCATTAATTCACTAGACTCAGTATATCCTTTTTTTACTAAAGCTGCTCCTAAATAAATATTTTCTACACCAACTGCTTCAACGCCTTCATTTTGATACAAATCCCCTATAATTTGTTTAGTCGAAGGATCCATGACATTCAATAACTGCCAAGGCAAAGCAATTTCAACGATACCGTCTTTTACTGCAAAATCGGTCAATGAGTTATATTCTTCATGTTCCGGATTTCCATCTCCTAATACTAAAGCTCCCGTTTCATAATTTGAAAAAGGAATGACATCTTTTGTTTGAGGCAATGTTAATTTAGATGATAAAGCATGATGCATAGGATTAAATAACCCTGAATTCTTTACTGTGTAATCCGGTTGCTTCTCGATCAATTCCAATTGTTCTGCATATTGGTAATAATAAGAGTCATAATACGCATCTACCATAATGGAGGATTCAGTCGCTCCGTTTATTTTTACCAGAAAATCAGCTGGTCGAGAAAACGCCAATGAACCATCTACTGTTTCACTATTTCCTTGATCCTCTTTTACATCGATTGCAATAAATAATTGATCTTCTTCAAGCTTAAAATCCTTCGCTTCTGCTTTTATATACAAGTATTTTTCATCTGATTTTACTGAAATGGTCGTCTCTTCATTTTTAGATAGCTGATCCTCTTTACTCCAATCAGAATCATCTCCATCAACGTAGACTACGCTTTTTTCTTCTCCTGGATCAAAAGCAAGCAGCCCAAAATGTTGCTCATTAGTCTGAGTATTAGACCAAAATGGACGGCGATCTGGCAAATCAAAATCCATTGTGTTCCAAGTTCGTTTAAACCATTCATCTTGCCACGTAAATACCAGCCCGCCAAAATAACCTTCATCGTGAATATCCTTCAACATATTTATTAGCATTTCTCCTTGTTCGGTTTCCTCAATTCCGCCTTGGTTAAACCCAGAGTACAGACTTTCATGAGCTTTCCCCCGCGAAGCCGGTATACCAAATTCAGCTACCATAACTGGCACACTATGTTCCTTGATTAAGTCTCTTAAATAAGCTTTATAAGTGTTGACGCTACCGTCTTCATTTTTCACTTCAGCATACTCAGGCTGATAGTTCAGAAATTCAGGATAATAAGGATAGACGTGATAAGAAGCAAACAATCCCGTTTCTAATTGATCTGTGCCTTTTATATGCTCTGTATTTACTACTGCCATGTCTTCTTTCTTATCCGGTTCATTAGGATGATCCAACATATCAGTCGTTAACCAGTTGGTATAGCTCAGTGGCCGAATAGTCTGGTACTCTTGAGCTTCGTAAGATAAGATAGCATCTCCGGCTTCCGCTAAAAACACTTCAAACGGTGAAGCCCCTTCTGTATATAGGTAATCTCCTTCAAAAGCAGTCTTTTCCGGGTTCGCTTCATTTGTTCCGTTGACAAAATACGGATCCCACTCCACACCTAATATCCAACCTATAACATACTGAGAAATATCTTTTGTGTATTCTCCATCAGCATAACCGGCTCTTTTAGGTAAGGTTGCTTGACCGTGTAATACATCCACTATCTCTGTGGCATCCTTTATGAAGTCTTTTTTTATTTTTTCATCTTCTGCATAGGCATTGTTCAATTCTGCAATATCTGCTTCATTCAAGTATACACCGTGCATTATGTATATCGGGTCTTTATTATTCAAGTTAAACTCATACAAAGCCTCATAAAAAGCTGGCTTTAAAGTCGTATACACCCGGATAATATTCGCATTCATATCTTTGATTTGCTGAAACCAGCGTAAGTATTCTTCTTTTGTAATGGCTACTTCGCCTGGAAATGTCCCAGGTTTTGCAGCTCCCATATTGACACCCGTTAAGAATTTTGTGGCCCATTGACCCTCTTCATAGACATAAAATTCTTTTCCTTCAATTTTTGCTACATAAGAAAGGCCACTTTCAGATTTATATTCTTTTTCTTCAGTTTTATTCATAAAAAGAATACCTCCTACAACGCCTAATAGAACAACTGCTAATCCAACTATCAGCCATCTTTTTTTCATCTTTTTATCCCCTTTAGTCATTTCCTCACTTAATTTACTAGTATTTGCTATGTTTTCAAATGATTTGTTTCTCTCATCTTTTATGTATAGAAAAACCACCTATCTAATTACTATACCCGAAAGACACTTTTTAGGATAGAAGATTTTCATTAGGTTTGAATCCTAATCCTGAATCAATGTCTTACCATTATTCTAGCGCTATTAAGAATCAAACTACCCTCAAAAATTAGGACTAATTTTTGAGGGTAGTTTGATTTTTTCTTAAATTTATTTTAGTGCTATTTTACTATTATTCAGTCTTTTTTCCTTCTTTATAAAGCGCTGAACTAATGGTATATCCGCTTGTCGTTAAAATTTCCTTTATCGCTTTTGTATCTGAACTGTCCATTTGAATAATCACTTGGGTAAAATGATCTTTTCGATAAACAGCAATTTGATCGATACTTATTTGAGCTTCTGATAAAATATTCGTAATGTCCTCAAGAATTCCTGGATGATCTTCCGGAATATCAATTACAATACGGCTACCTTTATTGTTGTATCCCATAATATCAATAAAAGCGCTAAAAATATCTTTATCCGTGATGATGCCGACAATTTCATTTCCTTCTTCTACTACTGGCAATACGCCAATTTCTTGGTCACGCATACGAGCTGCAGCTTCTTCTAATAAATCATCTGCATGAATCGTAAGAACTTTTTTTTGCATGATGTCGCCAACTTTAGTTTTAGTCAGTAAGTAATTCATTTCATGAATACTTAAACTTGTTGCTGTAGAAGGAGAGTTTTCTTGAATGATTTCTTGAGTAACCAAACCGATCATTCGTCCATCTTTCACTACAGGCAACCGATGAAAGTCATTTTCTTTCATAATATCAAGCGCTTCTAAGACTTTTGTTTCTTCTGAAACGGTCACAACAGTTGATGTCATATAACTTTTTACGTCCATTCCTTAACCCCCCAAATAAGCTTTTTGTACTTCATCACTCGCTAACAATTCTTTACCTGTACCGGTTTGTACAACTTTACCTGTCTCTAAAACATACCCGCGATGAGCAATTTCAAGTGCTACTTTTGCATTTTGTTCAATCAATAACACCGTTGTTCCCTGTTTATTAATCATTTGAATGATATTAAAAATTTCTTTAATAAAAAGCGGTGCTAATCCCATTGAAGGTTCATCCAACAATAATAATTTTGGTCTAGACATTAATGCCCGTCCCATGGCAACCATTTGTTGTTCTCCACCAGATAGGGTTGCTGTATCTTGTTTTTTACGTTCTTCTAAGACAGGGAAACGATCAAAAACCATTTTTAAATCTTTTTGAATCTCACTTTTGTCTTTTCTAAGAAAGGCTCCCATTTCTAAGTTCTCCATAACAGACATGCCTTTAAATACATGTCTTCCTTCTGGAACTTGAGAAATACCCAACTGAACGATTTTGCGCGTTGTGTCTTTTTGTATAGGACGATCGTTGAAAAAAATTTCGCCTGATTTTGGACGATGCAAACCAGAAATAGCTTTTAAGACCGTTGATTTCCCAGCACCATTAGCACCAATCAAAGAAACGATTTCTCCTTCTTGGACTTCAAAATTAATTTCTTTAGTGGCTTGAATCACACCATAATAAACGGATAAATCTTTTACTTTTAACATGTCTATTCACCACCTAAATAAGCTTTGATAACAGCTTCATTGTTCTTGATTTCCTCAGGTGTTCCATGAGCAATCATTCTGCCGTATTCTAATACATAAATCCGTTCACAAACGTCCATAACTAAAGACATATCGTGTTCAATTAATAAGATCGTAATTTTGAAATCTTTTTGAATTTGTCGAATCAATGATGTCAAATTAGCTGTTTCTTGAGGGTTCATTCCAGCAGCGGGTTCATCCAAAAATAAAATTTTAGGTTTAGTAGCTAGTGCTCGAACGATTTCTAATCTTCGTTGTTCTCCGTAAGGTAAATTCTTTGCCAATTCCTCTGTTTTTGTTTCTAAACTAAACAATGCTAACAGTTCAAGGGCTTCTTCACGCAATTTTTCTTCTGAATGATAATATGCCGGCGTTCTAAAAATACTAGCCAAAGTTCCTACTTTGTTTTTTTCATGCATACCAATCAAAACGTTATCTAATACAGACAAATCTTTAAACAATCGAATATTTTGAAACGTTCTGCCTAATCCCATAGATGTGATTGTGTACGTTTTTTGTTTGATCAACGAAGTTTTCTTACCGTCTACTTCTAGATCGATCACTCCCTCAGTTGGCTCGTAAACCCCTGTTAACAAATTAAATAGCGTTGTTTTTCCGGCACCATTTGGACCGATCAAGCCAACTAATTCGTTGTTCTCTAATTCCATATTCACCATAGAGACAGCAGACAGCCCACCGAAATTTTTGGTTAGTTGTTTAACTTCTAGTAAACTCATTCTGCTCACCCCTTTTTCATAGAAGATTTTTTATTCTTGCGGTCTAGTAATTTTGAAATAGTAAATTCTTTTGTTCCTAATAATCCGGATGGTTTAAAAACCATAATGGCTACTAGTGCAACGGAATAAATAATCATTCTCAACTGCCCAAACGGCTGCAAATAAACATTGAGTATCCCTAATACGATAGCTGCAACAACACTTCCTGTCATACTGCCTAATCCACCAAAAACAACAATAATCAAAATATCAACAGATTTCATAAATGTAAAATCTGATGGACGGATAACGCTGAAATAAGAAGCATGCAATCCACCCGCTATTGCTGCTGAAGCTGCTCCTAAAACAAAAGCAATAATTTTGTATTTAGTTGTATTAATCCCCATTGATTCTGCTGCAATTTCATCTTCACGGATAGAAATCGTTGCTCGTCCTGGACTACTTTTAATATAATTTATTAGTATGATCATAGAAATGATAATGAATGCAAATGTGATTTGCCAATTGGCAATAAAGGGAATCCCGCTTAATCCCGCTGCTCCATTTGTTACTTCATCCATATTTAAAATAACGATTCGGATAATTTCCGCTACACCTAAAGTAGCAATCGCTAGATAGTCCCCTTTTAATCTTAAGGTTGGAATACCCACTAATAAGGCTACTATGCTTGCTACTACAATTCCTAATAGAATTCCGCCAATAAGACCAAGTACAGTAGGGTATTTAATGCTGATGATTCCAGTACAATAAGCACCAATGGCCATAAATCCTGCATGACCCAATGAAAACTGACCAGAAAAACCAATGATCAAATTCAATCCTGTTGCTAAAATGATATTGATTAAAATAGTCATTAGCGTAATTTCATAAAAAGCATTGATGATTCCCGTAGTGGTCCCTATTTGAATGAGGGTATAAATGGCTGCAATAAAAATGAGCCAACCAAGATTTTTTTTATTAAATTGTTTCATTTTTATCACCTACACTTTCTCTTTTACATTTTTGCCAAGTAATCCTGATGGTTTAAAGATAAGAATAATAATTAAAATCAAGTAGACTACAGCATCTTTGATCATTGATCCACCGTATCCACTAACCAATGTTTCGATGATCCCAATTGTAAATCCACCGAACATGGCTCCTGGTATGATACCAATTCCTCCTAATACCGCAGCAATAAAAGCTTTTAATCCTGGTGCATATCCCATCATCGGTTCAATTGAATTGTAATATAATCCCACTAAAACTCCAGCTGCTCCAGCTAATGATGACCCTAGTGCAAAAGTAAACGAAATAACATTATCAACATTGATTCCCATTAAGCGAGCGGCATCTGCATCTGTACTAACAGCGCGCATAGCTTTTCCCATTTTCGTTTTTTGAACAATGAGCTGTAGTGCTAGCATCAAAATAATCGTTGTGGAAAAAATCATGATTTGTGTCTGACTAACTTGTAACCCAGCAAATTCATATACTTTATTTTCAATGACTTGCGGAAAAGCTCTTGTTTCTGAACCTACCAAGTAAATCATGCCATTTTGTAATAAATAAGACATCCCAATTGCGGTGATCAAAGCAGCAACACGAGTAGCATTGCGCAATGGTTTGTATGCAATTCGTTCAATTAAAACACCTAATACAGCACAAAAAATCATAGATACAATCAAGGCTGGTAGAAAACTGAGATTAAAAGAGTTGATTGCTGTATAGCCAACGAATGCACCAACCATATAAATATCTCCATGAGCAAAGTTAATTAATTTTATAATGCCATAAACCATGGTATATCCTAATGCAATCAAGGCGTAAATGCTTCCTAAAGAAAGTCCGTTAATCAGTTGTTGTAAAAATGCTTCCATAATATGGCACCTCTTTTCATTTTAAATACTAAAAGGTGCTAAGCAAAACTCGCTTTGCACCTTTTAATTTGATTTTTTTAGGGTGTAACTTCAGTATTTCCAACTTCGACACCATCTTGTAATTCAATAACTAAAGTTGA
Organism: Carnobacterium sp. 17-4; assembly: GCF_000195575.1. NCBI lineage: Bacteria > Bacillati > Bacillota > Bacilli > Lactobacillales > Carnobacteriaceae > Carnobacterium > Carnobacterium sp. 17-4. The sequence goes on from NC_015391.1 coordinate 1,734,846, forward strand.
TTTTACAGGATTATGGTCTTCGTCAAATGTAAAGGTACCCGTAACACCATCAAATTCACTCATCTCTTCAAGTGCAGTGGTGATTGCTTCTGGAGTTGCTTCTCCAGCTTCTTCAATTGCTTGAGCTACAAGGTAAGCCGTATCGTATGCAAGTGCTGCAAACATATCTGGTTCTGCATCGTATTCAGCTTGGTAAGCTTCAATGAATTCTTTTACTTGAGCATCTTCACTGTTTGGTGAGTAATGAGCTGAATAATAAACATTATCGACATTTTCTGTTCCAGCTAATTCAAGTAATGCTTGATTCCCAAACCCATCTGCACCTAATATAGGTTGAGTGATTCCCATTTCACGAGCTTGCTTGATGATCAAACCAGCTTGGTTATAATAACCAGGCAAGTAGATAAAATCAAAATCAAGATCTTTGATACGAGTTAATATAGCGTTAAAATCGGTATCATCTGCAGTAAAGTTTTCTTCTGCTACGATTTCACCATCAAAAGCACCTTCAAAAGCTTTTGTTAATCCTAATGCATAGTCGCTTGAGCTATCGCCGATGATCACAGCTTTCTCAGCTCCTAGTTCACTTGTTGCAAATTCTGCTAAAGCGATTCCTTGAAAAGAATCTTGAAACGATGTGCGGAAAATATTTGGTTGAACTTTGCCACTTTCATCAATCGTCAAACTATCATCTGTACCAGATGGAGTAACTAAACTAACGCCAGCTCTTGTTACAGCAGGAGTCGACGCTTTAACCGCTCCAGTGGTTGCTGGTCCCACAATTACAACTGATTCATCTTGAGTCGCTAATTTTGTTGCGATACTAGCAGCTTCGGTATTATCTGATTTTGTATCGTATTCAATTAAATTAATTTTTTTATCTAATACCCCACCATCTTCATTTATCTCTTTAATTGCTAAGTTTACAGCATTTGCTTCAGCCGTCCCATAAGCTGAGACTTCTCCAGTTTTTTCAAACATCGAACCAATTGTGATTTCGTCTTTGTTACTCCCACTTCCAGTACCACATGCCGTTGCCAATAACGAAATAGACGCAATCCCCATTACAAATCTTTTTTTCATATTCTTTTCCCCCAATTTACGCACTTGCGTTAGTTAATTTAAAAGACCTATTGATGCTTTGTTTTATTAGAATATACTAACAATAAGATGTATTAAGGATTAGTATAGAATATTCTGAATATTTAATCAATAGAAATTTAAACTATTTTTTTATTTATAGTTTATCCTCAGATTGAACGGTTTAATCTAATGATAAAAACCTACTATCAAAAGGTTCTGTACAATATCATACAATTAATTAAACTAACATCGTAGTGGTATCCATTATTTCATAATAAGAAGAATCCTTCTTACTATGAAATAATCGTTTGGACAGTACTGACGTATAACTAAAAAAAATACAATAAAAAAAACCACAAGTGCTCCAGAAAAGACTAGAAATCTCATCTTTTTTGAGTTGCTTGTGGTTTCTTAAGTTAGTAAGTTAACTAAAAAGAGGTAAGCATCTGATTACTCACTTTTTTTGTTGTTCAAAAAATTGCTTTTTGATTTGGATAAACCGTGTAAAATCATTTAAAAGAATAAATAGAGCTGCGCGATTCTCAAACTCTTCTCTTGTTGAAGGCAAATCGCTATTTCTAAAATCATTTAACATAGATTGAATATCTTTCGTTAAATCTACTACTGGATTGCTTTCATGCAACTGGTTAGCGGTTTGATGAAACAAACTCGCTAAGATCATATTTTGCTTTGTTGGTAAAGAACAGACACTTAGATCTATCGACATTTCTGCTAATACTTTAACTTGCTGTTGACGCATGTCAAAGTACTGAATCATATAATCCTCATTTTGACTGAACAACTGGTTATTGGACTCTGTATAAGCCATTTTTTCTGCTTCTTTTAATTCCTTGTGAAGTTCTTTTAATAAAAGTTCTACTTTTTCATTGGTGTGGCCTTCTCTTAATATCACATCAAAACTCATTAAAACTTGCTTCATCTTTTCTTCAATTTCATCTCTTAACTGCATTAATTGAGTTTCTTTTGAAGGCATATACAAATTAAATACGATAGCGATTCCTGCCCCTATAAGCATCAATGACAACTCATTTGTAAGCCATCCAATAGAGGTACTTTGTTCCAGTAATAAATGAGAAACAAGTACAGAACACGGAGCGATCCCTACCTCTACCTTGAACTTATAAGCTAAAGGGATATAGATTAGGAGATACAATCCAAATACAATAGTGCTGAAGCCAAGTAATTGAAAAAGTATTGTTGCTACGCCTAATGCTAAAACCGTAGATCCTACTCGTTGAAGAGCAGTAGTAACAGATGATTTCTTTGTATCTAATACACTTAAAATTGCTACAACTCCGGCTGACACACTATATTCTAGTTGAAATGCCTGAGCTATCAAAATCGCAATTGTCGTTGCTAACGCTATTTTTATTGCTCGTAAAGAGACGGTCATGCTGACACTCCTTTAATATAAAATCTACTTCCATCTTACCTCAATTATTTAAAATCTAAAAATTTATCTTTGTATTTCATTCGTTTATCCTTATTATTAATAGTATACTGCCCTGATAGATTAATATAATAATTTTTAAAGGAAGCGATGGATACAGATGAAGATTGGCAATTATCGATTAGGTATGCGTACATTGAAAACAGGTTTAGCTGTTGCAATATGCATTCTTTTATTTCATTTACTTGATAGAGAACCTCCAATGATTGCTGCATTAGCAGCTGTTTTTGGTTTACGAGAAGATTGGCAAACCAGTTTAAAATTTGGAAAAACTAGAATTTTCGGGAATTCTATTGGAGCTATTTTTGCTGCATGTTTAGTCTTGTTGCACCAATTGATTGGATGGCAATTTTTTATTGAGTTGATTGGTGTTCCACTTGGTGTTATGTTGATTATTGTATTCTGCGATCGCATAAATTACAATGCTGGAATCGTAGGAGCAAGTGCTGCATTTCTAATTATATACTTTAGTATACCAACTAACGAAACTGTTTTGTATGCTCTAGCAAGGGTCTTAGATACTTTTATTGGAACTTTTATTGCTATTTTAGTTAATCGTCTAATACCTGGCGGACCTAAGCCAACTGATAAATTACAGACTTAAACACTTAGCATATCTTAAAGCGTAACACCTAAATAAAATAAGCTAGATAGGATTGGGATATTAACTACCAAATCCTGTCTAGCTTATTTTTTACTTTCATTTGTTAACGGGACAAACTATAGCTGAGCTTCGACAAGTTTGTCTCAATGCGTGTCTTTCAGAGTTTCTCCGCATCCTTTTAGTTTAGTTTTGCACACCAGACTTTCGGAAAAAACATAATTCTTACAGGGTTGAAGCATCCCTTACAGAATTCTTTGTTTTTCTGTCAAGCCTGAGCGGTGTGCTACACATCCTGTCTTAGTTGAGCTGCGAAACCCAGTCACTTTGTAAAAAAGATAAATCACGCCGAAGATGAAACATCTTCTCTGTGATTTCCTGTTTTTACTTCGTGTCTTTCGGGGTCGCTCCGCATCTTGATTTTAATCTACTGATTTTAGGGCTTCGATCATATCGACTTTTTTGAGTTTGTAATGCATCGCAATCATAACGATTCCGGAGAAAATTAGAGTAATGATCCCTGAGTAAAGATAACTCAGTGGTTGAATGGTTGGACTAAACATTAAGAGATCGACTTCTGCAGTATCTAATACAAAACTGTGTAGCAAAACTCCTAAAAATGAGCCAACAACAATTCCCATTAAAGTAAGAATAATATTTTCACGATAAATATACATGGTAACTTCTTTATCGAAGAATCCTAATACTTTGATGGTCGATAATTCTCGCTCGCGTTCAGAAACGTTGATATTGGTTAGGTTGTACAACACTACGAAAGCCAATAAGCCAGCTGAAATAATCAATACCAGTGTAACGATTCCTAAACTACCCATTGTTTCTTCAAATGATTTACTAACGTCATTAACAAAATTAACCGATAATACACTTGGCTGCTCAGTTAGAGAAGAACCTAAAGCTTCTTCATCGATGTTTCCTTCATTGTAATTTAATAGTTCTGTTGTATACTCTGGTGATTTTCCAAAAGTAGTTTCAAAATAATCTTTATTCATGTATACATAATGACCAGTGTAGTTTTCGACAATTTCATTTATAACGACTTCTACTTCATTATTGTCTGAATCAGTTAAAGTCAAGGTGTCCCCTTTTTCGACGCCTATTAAATCAGCTAACTTTTCACTGATAATAGTACCTTCTTCAGGTAAGGAATATGTTTGACCAGAAGAACGGTCATTTAGGAGAACATAGTTTTCAAAGTTTTCAGTCGTTTCTGGTACAAATACCGTTACGGTTTGTGTATTGACCCCTTCCACATCCACTGTATAACTTTCTTGACTAACTTTTAAAGATTCTTGAACAGCAGGTTGTTTTGCTAATTCTTCATCATATTTAGCTTTTTCAGCGTCACTCGTATCCGTATTTAAGGCAACAATTGCATCATATTTCATAATCTTGCCATATTGAAGACCAGCTACATCTGAAATTGAATCTGATATACCAAATCCAGTTAAAATTAATGCCGTACATCCCGCGACTCCAAGAACCGTCATCAACATGCGTTGTTTGTATCGGAAAAGATTCCGAGCGGTTACTTTCTGGATAAAACCAAGTTTGGACCAAATGAATGGCATGCGTTCTAACAAAATTCGTTTCCCTACTTTAGGTGCTTTGGGGCGCATAAGCGTAGATGGTGTACTCTGTAAAGCTACTCTTACTGCAAGATACGCGGACATCACTGTACATAGTAATGCTACTGCAAAGGAAATTACTCCATAACTGATGTAATACGTTATTCTAACAGGTGGCAAATTGTACATTGATCCATAAGCATTAAAGATGACATTAGGGAATAATTGATACCCAATAGCTAAACCAATAATTGTTCCCAGAATACTGGCAACTGAGGCGTAAACTAAAAACTTCTTAGAAATATCCAAATTTGAATACCCTAGTGCTTTTAAGGTTCCTATTTGTAATCGTTCTTCTTCTACCATACGAGTCATAGTGGTTAAACAAACAAGTGCAGCAATTAGGAAAAAGAAGACTGGAAATACTTGTGCAATTGCTGAGATGCGGTCTGCATTGTCGCTAAACTCGCTATATCCTGGATTTGTTGAGCGATCTAGTACATAATATTCAGGCATCTCTAATTCTTCCAATTCTTTTTTAGCATCTGCTAGCTCTGCTTCGCCATCTGAAATTTTCTTTTCAGCATCTGCTGACTCTTGTTCAAATTCAGCTAATGCAGTTTCATAATCAGCTCTTCCGGATTCTAACTTTTCAAGAGCTGTAGCTAATTCAGCCTGGCCGTTCGCTTTTTCTTGATTTAATTGCTCTTGAGCATCTGCTAGCTGGGCTTCCCCATTAGCAAGCGTTGTTTTTGCAGCTTCGATATCAGCTAAACCTTGAGCCACGCTTTGTTCATTGGCTATAAGTTCTGCTTCTGCTGCATTTAATTGTGCTCTATTTTCTTCAAAAGTTGCTGCCACTCCATCTACTGCATCTGAAACTGTGCTACCTGGAACAATACCAGCAAAATAACCTGTAAAGGCTTCTCCAAGTGAAGGATCAACAGCACTTGCTGCTTGAGTGATGCTCGTTTGATTTTCAAGCGGCACACTTTCAATTGGGACAGCTAAGATAGCTCTGGCATTGTCAACAAATGCTTCACCGTTAGCTAAAGACTCTTCTGCTGCTGCCTTTTCTGACTCAAAATTAGCCCGAGCTTCAACGAGCTGTGCTTGAGCTGTTTGCAAGTTCGCTTCATTTGTAGCTAATTCTTCTTTTCCAGTTTCTAGCTCTTGACGCTTTTGATCAATAGTAGCTTGAGCATTAGCAGTTTGAGTTTCTAAAGCAGCTAACCCTTGGTTGTAATCTGCTTGACCTTGATCCAATGTAGCTTTGGCATCTTCTAACTGTTTTTGACCATCAGCTAATTGTTTTTTAGCATCATCAATTTTAGCTTGACCCTCATCGATTTCAATTTTTGCTTCTGAACGAATTTCAGCTAATCGTTCTTCAGGTCTTTTTTCAACCAGTTTTTCGATTTGCTCTATTTGTTCCTCAACATTATCCTCATACTCTGCTGAATAAGAAATAAGTGAATCATTTTGTTCAAAGGATAAGTACGCTTCAGTATAAAATTCTGATGTGAAATCTTCTTCAGGAATAATAGCAAATCCATCTACTGTTCCTTTACCAACCGTACTTGGTCCTCTTGAAGAATTTTCAATGTATTGTGGTGTGTCCACAAAACCAACCACTTCAAATGTTGTCGTTGCAAAGGTATCTTCTAAATTGGTGTCTTCACTTTCTGATGAAAGAGTAACTGTATCACCGATAGTGTAAGCATCCGTCATTTTGCTGTTGTTATCTAAAGCAATTTCACCAGTTTTTTCTGGCAAACGACCTGAGGCTACAACATAGTTATTTTGGACAACTTTTTCATTTAAAGGATAAGACATGATTTTAGTAACCAAACTGCTATCCTTTAAAATCACATCTTGACTGTAGCTCATGGTTACATCTGCGCCTTCAATGCTTTCTAATAGTGTTTTGTCATCATCATTAAGTCCGTAAGTGGATAACACTTTGGAATCCATTAGATTTGTCTCTTTATAATAATGATCCGCGGTATCGATCATATCCGGTCCGGTTGCTTTAATACCAGCAAAAAAAGCTACTCCTAGTGTAATAATTGCAAAGATAGATAAAAATCGTGTTTTCGATTTTCCCATCTCTTTAAATATATCTTTCCACAGTGCTTTCTTCTTCAATTTTCTCCACCCCTTACCATTCGATGTCAGCTACGGACATAGGGTTTTCATTCATGGTCACACTACGTACTTTTGCATTGTTTATTTCAATCATTCGATTAGCCATTGGAGCAATTGCTTTATTATGTGTAATGACAATAACTGTTGTCCCTGTGTTTTTACAAGTATCTTGCAATATTTTCAATACTTGTTTTCCAGTTTCATAATCTAATGCTCCAGTTGGCTCATCACATAAAAGAAGTTTAGGCTGTTTTGCTAAAGCTCTAGCAATAGCAACTCGTTGTTGTTCCCCACCTGATAGTTGTGCTGGAAAATTATCTAACCGATGGCCTAAACCAACATCTTCTAACACTTTTTTGGCATCCAATGCTTTGCTGGAAATCTCAGATGCCAACTCCACATTTTCAATAGCCGTCAAATTTGGCACTAAGTTATAAAATTGAAAAACAAATCCTACATCATCTCGACGGTATTGCGTAAGTTGTTTTGTATTGAATTTGGCAATGTCTGTGCCGTCCACAAGGATCTGACCTTCATCTGCCGTATCCATTCCGCCTAAAATATTCAGAACTGTTGATTTTCCTGCACCACTTGGTCCAACAATCACTGCAAATTCTCCTTGTTCAATTTCAAAAGAGATGCCATCATTTGCGGCAATAACTGTTTCGCCCATTTTATAGCGTTTGAATTCATTTTTTATCTCTACAAAAGACATATCTGCACCTTCATTTCTTAAGGATTGTACTTTACAAGTGTCGTATGAAGCAATATAAAAAAACTACCACAAACACTCAATTCATATAATTTTACAGCATTTGATTAGAAATTACTAGAAAAAATGCCTTGAATAATTGAGCAATAGGATTAGTGTCTATTCCTTTTTTATTGTACCTACTCTACTATTTCGTCTTTTCTTTTTAAAACACTTGACCTTTACGCTACGTAAAGGTTTACAATCAATATAGCTAAGAGAAAGCAGAACGGAGTGAATGAAGTGGAATACACAGTAAATGCTCTGAGCCGACTTACTGGAGTAAGCAAACGAACCCTTCGGTATTATGATGAAAACCAAAAAAAGACGTTCGTTCCTTTTTAGGAACGAACGTCTTTTGTAATACCTATTGATTATCCTTTCATTACTTTTGGTTGAGTTCGCTGTGTTTGTAACCATAAATAAAGTAGATAACCACTCCAATAGTTAACCAAATAAGGAACGCGATCCAAATAGATAATGATAATTGAAGCATCAAGTAAACACACACGATTACAGAAACAATCGGAAAAATGGGTACAAAAGGTACTTTAAATTCGCCTTCTTTTGGTTCTCCAAAGTCTTTGCGTAATTTAATAATTCCTATCGCAATAATCACAAAAATCAATAAGGTTACGATATTAGTTAGTTCTGCTAATTTATTTAGTGGAACTACCCCAGCTAATACTGCTGAAACCACACCAACTACTTGTGTGGCATTTTTAGGACTTTTTGTCTTCGGATCAACTTGACTCAATTTTTTAGGAAGTAAACCATCTCTTCCAATAGCATAGACCAAACGTCCTAATCCATAAGTCATCGAAATGAGTACCGTTAACAATGTTAAGATTGCTCCTACAGAGATAATACCGGCAATGAAATCTTGTCCGATAAACCGTATGGCAAACGCTACTGGATCTTTGATGTCTAACTGTGCGTAAGGAACGATTCCGGTCAATACAAGTGTCACTATGATATACAATATCGTTGCAATCCCAAGTGAACCGATAATTCCTCTTGGAACATCTCTACGCGGATTCTTTGTTTCTTCCGCAGCAGTACTCACTGCGTCAAAACCTAAGAAAGCAAAGAAAACGACAGCCGCTCCTGAGACGACACCATTTAATCCGAAGGGAGCAAATGGCGTCCAATTTTCTGGTTTAACATAAAAAACACCTACTCCAATAAATAAAGCAATTAAACCAAATTTTATAAATACCATAATATTGTTTAAACGTAATGCTTTTTTAGCACCTTGGATCACAACATACGTTACAACGAATGTAATCAATACAGCAATTAAATCCACATAAGCCCCGGTCTCTGCATTATAAGAAGAACGTAATGCAACGGGTAATCCTAGACCAAGACCATCTAAAAATCCGTTCATATATCCTGACCAACCTGAAGCTACAGAAGCATTTGCCAGTAGATACTCACAAATCATTAGCCAACCGATCAACCAGCCAATCAATTCACCAAAAACAGTATAGGCATAAGAATAAGCTCCTCCTGAAACTGGAATACGAGAAGCAAATTCTGCATAACATAAAGCGGATAAAGTACAAGAAAAAGCCGCAATAATAAAGGATAAAATCAATGCCGGTCCAGCTGTTAATGCAGCAGCTGTTCCAGTAATCACAAAAATACCCGTCCCAACAATTGCTCCCAAACCTAATAAGATTAAATCCATAGTTTTTAATTCTCTTTTTAAATTAGATGGCCTTTCAGTTGTTTCTAATGGTTTCTTTCTAAGGTAATTCATTTTAATACCACCCATCTATTGATTAAATTCATTTAGGATTTAACGTAACCTAATAGCACACCGCCAACAATAACTAAAATACAGCCAAGTAAGATATAGCGGAATTCTCTTTTTGTTTTCGTTTCTCCTAAGAACCAAATACTTCCTAACGTTGAAATGATGATCCCTGTTTGTGAAAGTGAGAAACTAATAGCCAAACCAATTTTTTCCATTGAAATCAACATGAAGACATTTCCTAACGCCCATAACAAACCTGTCAAAATATTACGCAGTGTGTACTGGCTCTTTATCTCTTGCTTCATTGAGAACAAGAGTGAACCAACTAGCATACCTACAGCTTGTGGTAAAATAACAGCCATTGCATCGACTCCAGCAGCATTAATGGTTATTGTATATAATCCATATCCAAGTGTAGAAAAAAGTAATGCTCTTGCTCCAAATTTTTTTTGTCCTTTAGAATCATCTTTTGATTCTTTCGTATCTGAGACAGTCGTAAATGTTACACCAAAAATCAAAACAATAATAGCAATAATTCCCAGAATAATATCTCTAGTACTTGTCCATTCTCTAAACAACAGTACTCCCGCGAGTGTATTGACAATCAATTGTAATCCTGTTGAGATAGGCAATGTATTGGATACACCGATAAACTTCATACTTTGGAATTGTTGCATTTGTCCTAATGACCATAATGCTCCTGACAACAATCCAACTAAAATAATTTTCATATCAATTGCTGGTTGATAAATAAAATAAACGCCTATTGCAAAAAGAACGGCTCCAGCTGACATTCCTACTGTTTGTTGATATGAGTTTCCGCCTAATTTATTGCTCACTAATCCTATGCTACCCCATGCTATGGCAGGTATTAGTGCAATTAAAATTTCCATATGTTCCATCTTCCTTTTCAATTTATTTCATCGCCTTGTACATCATAACAGCTAAGGTACTCTCTTAACAAGAAAAGTTCTTGTATCTTAAAACAGTTTACAGCTTTATGGAACAAACTGCCAGAATATGATAAAGTAAGTAAATAAAATTTGAACAGATGGAATGAACAGAAATGAGGCCAATTAAAGAAATGACAACATATGATGTATTAGTAGTTGGTGGAGGAACCAGTGGCATGATGGCTGCTATCTCCGCAGCAGAACATGGCGCAAAAGTAGCAGTAATCGAAAAAAACAGCTCTCTTGGACGTAAATTACTTGTTACTGGTGGTGGACGGTGCAACGTTACCAACAATCGAGATAAAGAAGAAATCATTGCACACATCCCTGGAAACGGGCGCTTTTTATACAGCGCTTTTTATCAATACGATAATTATGATATTATGGATTTTTTTAGATCAAATGGTGTTACCTTAAAAGAAGAAGATCACGGAAGAATGTTCCCTATTACAGATAAATCAAGAACAATTTTAGAAGCTTTAATCGGCATCATGGATCGGTTAGAAGTAGACATCTATACAGAAGCACCTGTAGAAACTTTACTATTTGATGAAGGAAAAGTAACTGGGGTCCAATTGCAAGATGGTCGTAACATAGAAGCTAGTTGTGTGATCGTCTCAACAGGTGGTAAAGCTATGCCAAGAACTGGCTCAACCGGTGATGGGTATAAATGGGCAAAAAAAGCGGGTCATACCATTACTCCACTTTACCCTACAGAATCACCCATTCTTTCTGATGAACCATTTATCAAAGATACGACTTTACAAGGTCTTTCTTTAAGAGATGTTGCGCTCAGTGTGTTAAATAAAAAAAATAAAACAGTCGTCACTCATCAAATGGATATGATTTTTACTCACTTTGGTATTTCAGGTCCAGCAGTCCTACGTTGCTCTATGTTTGTTCATCAAACGATGAAACGCGATAAAACAGAGGAAGTTACCATGAGTCTAGACGCCCTTCCCAATGTATCAAAAGGTGAATTAACGCAACAAATTCAGAAATTGATAAAAAATGATGGCGATAAAAGTGCAAAAAATGCTTTGAAAGGTCTTGTACCTGAACGCTATTTACTATTTGCATTTGCTCGAGCTGGTTTGGACGAAAATGCTCCATTAAAACAAGCTGCACCAGATAAAATCACTCAGTTTATTGAGTTCATTAAAGATTTCCGATTTACAGCCAATGGTACTCAGCCCATTGAAAAAGCCTTTGTTACTGGAGGCGGAATCCATACGAAAGAAGTAAATCCAAAAACGATGGAAAGCAAATTTACTCAGGGTCTCTTCTTCACAGGTGAAATATTGGATTACAATGGTTATACAGGTGGCTATAATATTACGGGTGCTTTTATCACTGGTCGGATTGCAGGTATGCATGCTGCTGAACTGGCTTTATCAAAGTGAAAGGATGTTTTTATGAAAAAGAAAATTGCGATTGATATGGATCAAGTTATTGCGGATATGGAAATAAGTTTTATTGAATTATTCAAAAAGGAATATCAAGTTTCTTTTGAGTCTATTGAAGAGTATTTACAAGAAAATCCAAACTTTGATTTAGTTACAACGATTAAAGAACTTTATCCCATCATCAATACGTATGCCTTTTTCAGGAATATTCCAGTCATGAAAGATAGCCAAATGGTCTTACGCGAATTGGCCGAAGAGTATGAGTTGTATATTGCAACAGCTGCTATGGATGTACCTAAAACATTCACTGCTAAGTATGAATGGCTACAAGAACATTTTGATTTCATTGATCCTCAGCATTATATTTTTTGCGGCGATAAGAGTATCGTTCATACAGATTATTTGATTGATGATTCTATTCGTCAATTAGAACGCTTTTCTGGAACAGGCATCCTGTTTGTCAATTCATTAAATGAAACCGAAGATCGTTACATTCGTGCGAATAATTGGAAAGATATTCGCGATTATTTTTTATCTATAAATGCTTAAGAACAAGCTATGGTTACAACATGTTCATATGAATACAAAAGCCACTTACCCTCCAAATTGATATGGATAGTAAGTGGTTTTTATTTTCTTATCGCTGTTGTTTTAAAAGTCGTATTCTTCATCTTTCTTTTTACGCATTTCTTCAAATACATCATTGAACATAATTGTATCTTCAACCAATCGTTCAATCCGGAAAATAACATCTTCATTGATGATTTTATTTCTATAAAAATCTTTTTCTTCAATAAATACATAGGTTGGAATAATCGTCGCTTTCATATAAGATAATATGGGTTTTAACTGTTGTTCCAGCATTAGAAAATGTTTGGGCGTTCCTGCAGTACCCACCATACTCACTACTTTATCGCGAAATGCATTAACCGGCAATAGATCAAATACGTTTTTTAAAGAAGCTGGAATAGATGCTTGAAAAGTCGGCGTTCCAATAATAAGAGCATCTGCAGCCATAATTTTTCCAGAAACGTATTTTGTATCTCCTTCATATTCCCAATAGTTTCTTCCATCACTAAAAACCATTTCATACTCTGCTAGATCGATTAATTCAAACTCTACCTCTGAATACTTTTCTTTTAAATTAGTTTCTACATAATTCATTGCTGTTTTTGTTTTCGTTCCTACAGTCGATCCCGAAATACCTACTATTTTCATTTATACTCACCTCTTTCTTGAACATTCGATAGTTATTATGTGTATATGTCGAGGTTAACCGAGACTCTCCGCATCCTTTTAGTTGAGATGCGTTCAACAGGCTCTCGGAAAAAACATAATTCTTGCAGGGGTGAAACATCCCTTTCAGAATTCTTTGTTTTTCAGTCGATCCTAAACGTCGAACTCCGCATCCTTTAGTTAGTTGTGTATTTTTTTATGGCTGGGAGGATTTGGGTGGCAATAAGTTCGATATTTTTTTGAATTTTATCATAAGGAACTCCTCCGAAATCAATTTGGGCCATGAAGCGTTGTTGGCCGTATAGCTCGTATTGGTAAATCATCTTTTCAATGATTTGTTGTGGGCTGCCTACCATTAAAGCATCTCTGTAATCGGTGGATTGGGCAAATTGTTGTTTTGGATATCCTGCTCCATTGATAGCTTGCATACCATAATTTATGTGCGGATAATATTCTCGAAGGGCATCTTGAGAATTTTCAGCTGTATAAAAAAGACTTGTTGTACCAATTGGTAAGGTATTCGGGTCAAATCCACTTCTTTGAGCAGCTTCACGGTAACCATCAACCGATACTTTAAAACTTGATGCTGGTCCTCCTAGGGTTGTCAACATCATTGGTACACCGGCGTATCCAGCTTTTATCGCACTAGCTGGCGGTCCACCTACAGCACGCCAAATCGGTAATTTCCCATTTTTAGGTTGCGGTAGAATCTGTGCATTTTTTAGTGGTGCACGGTATTGACCTTCCCATGTTACGCTTTCTTCATTATTGATTTGCATTAATAACTCTAATTTTTCTTCAAATAATTCTTCGTAATCTCGAACATCATATCCTAATAAGCTATATGCTCCTAAACGCGACCCTCTACCGGCAACGATTTCTGCTCTTCCATGAGAAATTAAATCTAAGGTAGCAAAATCTTCGTACACACGCACAGGATCAGAAACGCTTAAGACTGTTGAGGAACTAGCTATTTTGATTTTGCTAGTAGCTTGAGCTATTGCACCTAAAATAACTGTATGAGCTTGCGAGGTAAAATGTTCTTGGTGGCTTTCACCAAGTGCAAAAACATCTAGCCCAGCTTGCTCGGATAACTTAGCGGCTTCAATAAAATTTTCTATGCGTTGCTCGGCAGATATCATTTTTCCAGTATGGGGATTTCCCATATGATCTCCAAGAGAGTACAATCCAAACTCCATTCCTTTGGTTTCATCGATACGATATTCTTTCATCTCTGATTTCTCCTTTTTGATTGACTAATCAAGTGATAGTTTAAAAAAATTATTCTGGTGGCAATTTTTTTCTTTCATTATTCTTATACAGTCGGGTCAACATGGTATAAAGATTTTTCAGTTCTTCTTTAGTTAATGTATCTTCAAATAAAGCTGTTTGAAAATCTAACTGCTCGGGCATTGCTTTTTCCAATACTTGTGCTCCTTTTGACGAAAGACTGATGGACTTTTGTTTCCATTCTTGCGTCCTCATGACATATCCTTCTTTTTCCAATCGAGATAACATTCTGGAAATGCCTCCTTGAGTAACCGTAACTCTTTGAGCTAGTTCCGTTTGAGTCAAAGGTTGATAAACTTGAATTTGGACAAGCACGTCAAATTGAGCACTTGTCAATTTAAAACGTTTCAAAAATTCATTGGATAACTGATTGTTTTGATTAGCGAAACGTATGAGCCTTAGCCAAGTTAGTGAAGCTAGTGTATTATTTTTCATACTATCCCCCTTAGTCCTTCTTTCTATCACTTTACATGTCAATTGACGGAAAGTCAACTTACTTTTTAAAAGTATTCAAAAAAAAAGAGAACTCCGTACCAAGTTTTTATCTTTGGTCTGGAGTTCTCTTCCATTTCTTGTATTCAGTTTTAATCCGCTTGAATAGATGCAAATTCAGCTTTTATCAATTTTTGTAGATCAATGGGATCCACTTCAATCTGCATGCCCCTTTTCCCTGCTGAAACAATGATTTGTTCCATCATTTTAGCTTGGATAGAGATAAAGGTTGGAAACTCTTTTTTCATTCCAATAGGTGAACAGCCTCCACGAACATAACCTGTTGTTTTTTCTAGATCCGTTAAAGGGAGTAATTCTACTTTTTTGTTTCCACTAACTTTAGCTAGTGCTTTCAAATCAAGTTCACTAGTACCCGGTATACAAGCAACGATCACACCTGTTTTGTCACCTACGATAACTAAGGTTTTATAAATACGTTCTTTTGCTACATTTAACTGCTCAAAAACCGCGTCTGCCCCTAAATGATCCTCGCTCCAAGCAAACTCATATACTTGATAAGCAATGCCTTTGCTTTCCAATAGTCGAATAGCATTAGTTTTTTGCACTTTATTTTTTTTCATTTATATCATACTTTCTTTTCAAAGTAGGTGGAATAAAATTAATATCCCTTTTGTATTATATAAACTTTCAAATAATCACTTTGTGGGTAATGAGGATTGCTTTTGAAATCTTCAGGTAAGGTATGTTTTTCTAAAATTTCATATGATATCCCTTTATGATCAAATGCTGTTTCAATAAACTGCTCAAATTTTTCCGTTGATACATTTGCTGCATTTGTAGAAGCAATAATCACGCCATCTTCATTCGTAATGTCAATAATATCTTCCAATAATGCAGTGTAGTCTTTAGAAACACTAAATGTTCTTTTTTTCGAGCGTGCAAAGCTTGGCGGATCAACAACCACCGTATCAAATTTTAATTGTTTACGAATAGCGTATCTAAAGTAATCGAACACATCCATTACTCGTATCGTTTGAAGTTCAGGGTCTAATCCATTTACTTCAAATTGTTCTTTTGTCTTTTCTAGGCTACGATTAGCTAAATCCACACTTGTTGTATGACTGGCGCCTCCCATTGCTGCAGCAACAGAGAAAGCTCCTGTGTAGCTGAAGGTGTTTAAGACAGTTTTATCCATAGAGTAATGTTCAAGAATGCTACGACGAACATCACGTTGGTCTAAGAAAATTCCAGTCATTAATCCATCATTTAAATAAGTAGCAAAAGTTATGCCATTTTCTTTGATCAATAACGGCTCCGGTGCTTCTTCACCATAAATGTGATTCGTTTCAGGCTTCGTTTTAGTTTGGTATCTTATTTTTTCGTATACCCCTTTGATATCTGAAACCACTGCAAGAAACGCTTTTAAAATCGTTTGTTGATGCTTGTAGATTCCTGCACTGTACCATGAAAATACATAATAATCAGCGTAGACATCAATCGTCAATCCACCAAGTCCATCGCCTTCTCCATTGAAGAATCGGTAAGCATTCGTTTGCTCGTTTAATTTAAGATTCGTACGTTCAGCCAATGCTTGATTGAATAATCGTTCAAAAAAAGTTTGATCGATTTTTTCATTTTCATTCATGGTTAAGATCCAGCCGTCTCCTTTATTTTGTTTAGCAAGGTATGCTCGTGCAACAAATTTTTTGTTGTCGTCGAGTAATTCGACTATCGTTCCTTCAGATTCAATCGGCTCTTTCACAAAATCTTCTTTCAATATTACAGGGTAACCATCTCTAACCATTTGAGTTGCTCGTCTTTTTAATTTGTATTTTTCCACTATTTATAAACTCCTTTTTCCTTTTTATTTTATCTAGTATACCATAATTTCCATCTAATTAAATTGTGAGAGCAATAAGAAAACCACTTGAAAGTCATAAATCAAGTGGTTTTCTTATTTTGCCATTTTTTATACAGCCATTGACTTATTTCAAACAGTACAATTCCAATCATTGTTCCAATAGTATTAAAAATTAAATCATCAATATCGGACACACCTGTAAAGAAAAGAAATTGCATCGTTTCAATTAAAAATGAGACAGTTATCCCAATACCTAATGAACGTAAAAAAGTATACTTTCTTTTCATTAAATAAGCTGCGCCAAAACCCATTGGAACAAACCAAAGAATATTTCCATATAAATTATAGTAGTAATCAAACAAAGATATTCCTTGAGTTAATTTTGCTGTTTCTACAAACGGTATCCAATTTATATCGCTTAAGGGACGCATAACAATGGACACATTCATAATTGAATTCCCTTCGCGAAAGACCGTTAAATGAATCAAAAGAAGGATATAAAAAATAAATACATTTAAAACAACTTCTCTGCGCCATTTTATTGACTGTTTTTTCTTTTTTTTGACAGCTAGAAAGACTCCACGTCCGATAAGCCAAAAAATAAAATAAACGAAGGCTTGGTCAATGCTGTGAAAAATTAATTCTACTAATGGAAAGTGATTGATTGATTCGCCAAACCTCGATTCAATCCAATCAAAGAGGGGTTGCAAAAATACCATTAAAAGATCCTCCTCATTTGTCATTACAAATTTAAGTATACATTATTATTAAGAGATAGTTTATTCGAAGTACCTAAATTTTACTTAAACTTTACTTTTCAAAACCTATCCTTGATACTATAGACATTTGATTAAAACATTCAGCTATTTTAAAGAGAGTAAAATTGACTATAATGTAAATAAATTGTAAAATGTGTTATGATGCAGGATTATCGCAGGTCTCATTTAAAAATTGAAATTTTCAACTTATATTATTTATACTGTGGTCATTTATTTAAGGAGGATTCAACAGTGAACAACATAAAAAAACTACTACAAACGAGGCTGGGATTTTTTTCTTTGGCGGTTATCGTTTTTTGGATTAAAACGTATATAGGGTATCAAGCAGAATTCTCTCTCGGTGTAGAAGGAGTTATGCAACAATTTATTTTATTGATTAACCCAGTTGCGACAACGATTATTTTATTTTCAATTGCTCTTTACTTTAAGAGCTCAAAAAAAGCCTATATCGCTTTAATAACGGTCTACACATTAATGACCATTTTATTTTTTGCGAATATTCTCTATTATAGAGAGTTCTCAGATTTCCTATCGGTCAGTACCATCTTGGGCGCCGGAAATGTTGCTGGAGGATTAGGAGCAAGTACTTTTGCTTTACTGCATGCAACTGATTTACTTTATCTGATTGACATCTTTATCTTGATTGCTTTATTAGCTACTAAGAAAGTAACAATGGATAAACGCCCATTCAAAAAACGCTATGCATTTGCAGCTACGATTGTTGGGTTTACCTTATTCGCTGGTAACTTGGCTTTAGCTGAAAGTGACCGCCCTCAATTATTGGCTCGTACATTTGACCGTAATTATATTGTTAAATATCTTGGTATTAATTTCTTTACAGCTTACGATGGTTATCAAACTGCTCAAGCTAATCAAGTTAAAGCAAATGCTGATGAATCAGATATTGAAGGTGTCTTGAGTTATGTGGATGACCATTTTGCTGGAGCTAATGCTGAGATGTTTGGTATTGCCGAAGACCGCAATGTTATCTATTTACATTTAGAAAGTTTCCAACAATTTCTAATTGATTATAAATTAGAAACTGAACAAGGCGAAGCTCTTGAAGTTACACCATTTATAAACAGTATTTACCACAATGAAGACACACAAAGTTTCAGTAACTTCTTTCATCAAGTAGGTCAAGGTAAAACAGCTGATTCTGAGATGCTGCTTGAGAATTCTTTATTTGGATTATCTCAAGGTGGTGCTTTTACACAAGTTGGAGGTAGCAATACTTTCCAATCTGCTTCACAGATCCTAGCATCCGAAAAAAATTATACAAGTGCTATGTTCCATGGTAATGTCGGTTCTTTCTGGAATAGAGACAACACGTATAAATCAATGGGTGTTGATTATTTCTTTGATGATGAATCTTACACGTTTACTGAAGAAAATACGTTAGAGTATGGAATGAAAGACAAAATTTTCTTTAAAGAATCTGTCCAATATTTAGAACAACTGCCACAACCGTTTTATTCTAAATTTATTACGGTATCTAATCATTTCCCTTACCCACTGGATGAAGCAAATGTCGATTTCCCAGCTGCTACAACGGGGGATGATACAATTGATAATTACTTTGTGACTGCCCATTATTTAGATCAAGCTATTGAAGAATTTTTCACTTATTTAAAAGAATCTGGTTTATATGATAATTCCATCATTGTTCTTTACGGTGATCACTATGGTATATCTAATTCAAGAAATGAAACATTAGCACCATTACTTGGAAAAGATCCTGAAACTTGGTCAAGCTATGATAATACAATGATGCAAAGAGTTCCTTATATGGTTCACATTCCTGGAACAGGTAATGGAAAAATCCATGAAGAATTCGGAGGTCAAATCGATAGTCTTCCTACTCTTCTTCATTTATTAGGTATTGATACAAAAGACAATATTTTACTTGGGACAGATTTATTCTCTGAAAACCATGACGAAACAGTTGCTTTCCGTAACGGGAATTTTGTAACTCCTAAATACACTGTTGATGGCTCAAACATTTATGACACTGAAACGGGTGAATTAATTGTAGAACCTTCAGAGGAAGTTCTTGCTGAAGTTGAACAGCTAAGAATAGACGTAAATACTCAATTAAGTTTATCTGATAGCATTTTGACAAGTGATCTACTGCGTTTCTATACTCCAGAAGGTTTTATTACGACAAATCCAGCTGATTACGATTACCGTAATCAATTGGGACGTATGAAAGCCTTAAATGAAAGTTTAGAAACAGAAGATACAAGTATGTATAGTCAAAACGGCAATCAGTCTACCGTTGATCTATATAAAACAAATGCTCCAGAGTTGTTAGTTGATCCTGAATTAGCTGACGAAACACAACCAGCTGAAACAGAAGCTCCAGACGTTAAGGATGCAGAGTAACTAAACTATCTCTTAAACTAATTTGTTAAATTCGATAAAAAGGTTGAGTCCTAATGGGCTCAACCTTTTTTTTGTTCTAAAAATCATTTAACTAACATACCCTCTTATTAATTGCTTCACAGTTTTTTCATATTTAATGATTACAATAAAAATAGAATCAATTTTCAAGTAGAAAGGAGTGCTGTGTTTGACAATTGCTAAACGTGCTTATCGTCATTTACAAAATCATCCTTATTTTTTGATGTTTATGCTTGGCTTTTACCTAATTTATTTTATCCTAGCCTTTATAGTTGCATTATTGGCAAAACAGTTTTCAGTTTCTTCCATTCAGTTAAACAGAATTATCGCTTCTTTAGACTCACAACACACTTCCCTGAATGAGCCTTTTAAAGTCTTAGAATCTATTACAACTCATTATACAATGGAATATCAGTACATTCTTCTTTTAATCGTGTTTGCAGGTACACTTAGTATGCTGATGATTCAGTTATTTTTGAGTCGGTTTAGAAAAAAAGAATACCAGACTTACCTGTTGATGGGAGAACGAGTTTATAAGTTAACGGCCCAATTAATATTGGAACAACTCCTTTTAATCAACACGATTATTTTGGTTCTTCTTTTCATTTACAGTCTATTTGCAACTCCTGTAATGAATCAAGTTTCTCAATTGGAATCCAATATTTTACAACAGGAATTAAAACCAAGTACCTCTCTCGTACATTTGCAAGAGGATGACCCCTTATTGAGTAGTGAAAATGAAAATTTAACACGCTTCAATATTAATGCTTTTTTAATGGGTGAATCCATACACAATACCTTTACTCAAAATAATACATTGCAAGCTTTTCTATTAATAGGAATCATCAACTTATACAGCTGTATGGTTATCGGTATTCCAAATTATCTGTTACTGTCACTGAAAAAAAGCACACTTTCCTAATTTAACCGTCATTACTAAGGAGGATTTATTATGCTTAAACATTCTTTAAAAAAACCTGACAATTATCCTTTGTTTTCAATCAAACCTAAAACGATTTACAGTTTATCAGCTAAACAAGTGAATTTCCCTACTTTAATGAAACAATTAAATAGACAATTAGGCTCTTTTCCAGGCGTAATCACGAAGGATGATACCTTTATTGATTACCTAACTGTCCGAGAAAACATGCTGCTCGTTTTATCCTTAGCGTCTAATCAGATGAAGCGCTCACTTGATTTAGTGGTGAATGAACTGTTAGAAGAACTTGATATATCAGATAATTTAGCTGACCAAACTTTTAAAGCATTGCCATTGACCTTATCCCTTCAGCTACAATTACGGTTAAATGAACTATGCAATAAAAAAGTGATCTTAGTAGAAGATTATTTTAGCTTTGATTCTGCTTCTTCAAAACAAGATTGGTTATTATCTCTTCGCTACCATGCACGTACAAAAGGTTTTTCCTTTATTTTAGTTACCTCCGATGATCAAATTTTAGCCTCTGAAAGACCGTTTGATCTAAATCCTGTCACTTACCATTCAAAAAAAGTCAGTTAAAAAGGTTATCAGAAGCTAAGACAATTGTCTAACTTCTGATAACCTTTTCTATTGTTTAACTTAGAGCGTGTTAAAAAAAGCAATTTGGATATTAAACTATTTCATTTAGATCAAATGGAAAGGATAAGGTAAAGGTTGTTCCTTCGCCTTGTAAACTCTCTACTTCAACACTTGCACCATGTAGATTCACCAATTGCTGAACGATTGCCAGACCTAACCCAGACTCTCCGTATTTAGTATTTTTTCTTGAAATGTCTGCTTTATAGTAACGTTCCCATATATTTTTAACTTCTTCAGCGGTCATTCCAATACCAGAATCTTTAATTTTTATGATACTTTCATTCTCACCATAATAGCCTATAATGCTAATTTTTCCATTAGTTGTAAATTGAATAGCATTTTGGATAATATTTACAATAATTTGAGAGAATCGATCGTAATCAGCATATATCTCTAATTCTGTTGGGCAGTCTAATACCAGTTCATCTCCAGAATCACTTGCTTTTCCTTTCAACTGTTCAACAATCATTTCTAATGCTTCATATGCGTCAAAAGTTTGTTTTTGCAAAGTAATTTGGTTAGATCGAATTTTTTCATAATCTAAATTCTCAGTTACCAAGCGTATTAGACGACGTGTTTCATTTTGCATCAATTGGATACTTCTCTGTTTTTGGTTTTCAGGAATCATATCATGCTCTAGACCTTCTAACAGCCCATTAATCGTGGTTAACGGCGTACGCATTTCATGTGCAGCATCCGCCATAAATTGTCTGCGTCGTTTCTCTTGACGTTCAATTTCTTCTTGAGAACTTTTTAAAGAGTCAACCATACTATTAAAATCAGCTGCCAAATCATCAAATTCATCCATTTCTTTGTTTTCTAGATGAACATTGAAATCTCCTTTTGATACTTTATGAGTCGCACTTCTAATGCGATTGATCCGTTTCACCTGAAACTTAGCAAAAAGATAACTGGCTATTGTTGCACCCACAATCGAGAAAATAAATGCACTAAATAAATTATTTCGGATATCCTTTAAATTTGCTTCTATTGTACTGATTGGAGCACTAACAGCTATAAATCCATAGAATTCGCCCGTGCTTTGAGTGAAAAAAGGTTGATAAACGATAGCCGTATTAATCTGATTGCCAAAAAAATCTGTATTTCTTTGAGTTAATGAAATTGGCTCGCCATTTTTCAACTTTTTAAGATCTTGATCTGAAATACCACTAACGTACTTTTCAGTTGTACTAGGATAAATCATACTATCCGTACTATCAAATACAAAAATTGATACATCTTGATTTTTTAAAATAACTTGTCCATTTTCTAGTTTATCCATCTGTAGATCTTCATCAATTAAAGCTTCGGCGTACCCAAACAACTGCGTTTCAGTATTCTGATAGGCCGTATTTCGTGCAAATTGTAAAAAAGAAAATCCTAAAATGATTAAGACGATCGTCACAACTGCAAAAAAAGGCCAGCATTTGTTGGTAAAAATAATTCAATCTCATGAGGAGACTCCAGAATCATCATATTTATACCCTATTCCCCAAACAGTTTGAATCACTTGTGGGCCCGTTTTATCAATTTTTTGGCGTAATTTTTTGATGTGAGCATCCACTGTTCGCTCATCTCCAAAGTACTCATAATCCCAAACAATCGTTAGGAGTTGCTCTCTAGAAAAAACTTGCTTAGGACTTTTAGCTAGTGTATAAAGCAACTCAAATTCTTTTGGCGTCAAACTGTCGATGGATTTATCATACAAAATGGCTTCACGCGTTCTCTTATCCATTTTAAGGTACTTCGTTTCCACTTCATATGCTTTCTCATCTACTTTACCGGCCTCATCATGAATCAAATCTACTCGACGATATAAAGCTTTTATACGAGCAATTAAAGTTAACGGACTAAATGGTTTTGTAACATAATCATCCGCACCAATTTCTAGTCCAATGACTTGATCGCTTTCAGAATCTTTAGCTGTTAACATAATAATTGGTATTGTTTTTGAAACTTTGCGTATCTCACGACAAATTTGCATACCGTCCATACTTGGTAAATTTAAATCTAAAGTAATTAAATCCCAATTTTCGGAATCATTTAGAAAAGCATCTAATCCTTCTTTACCGTCTTGGACAAAAGTTGCCTTCCATTCTTCTTTCATGAAAAACATTTCCATCATTTCGCATACGGATTGATTGTCTTCAATCATTAATATATTCATGAAATACCCTCTTTCTCAAAAAAATTCTCTACCTTATTATACTCTTTTTACCATTACAACTAAAGCAACATGCCGAATCATCTCACAATCTTCACTATTTAGTCAAAAAAAAGAGAGTTAAGATCATTGTCTCAACTCTTTTTTCTCTATTAATTTAAGATGGTTAATTCAACTTCTTGAATCCCCCATTGGAACGACTTATCTATGCTGTCCATATGCAAGTCTACTCGATTTCCAATAATCGCACTTCCTGTATCACCAGCGATGGCTTCTCCATATCCTTCTACATAAACTTTAGTTCCTAATGGAATTACAGTAGGATCTACCGCAATAACTTGAGGGTTTTGACTTAAGTCTATTCCTGAAGCAGTGATATTCGTTAGAGAAGGCTGATTTCGACTATAAGCAGTAGCAACTACCGTCATCTTTTTCGTTGAAGCATCAGAAGAAACAGCACTTGTTTCTTCTATAGATGTATCCTTTGAGTTTGATTCTGGGAGAGACCCTTTGCTTGTTTCAGTTTCCCAAGTAAGCTTTTCAGGTTTGATCGCTTCAGTAGTTAATTTTGTTTCAATTTTAATAACTTCGTCAATCTGTAATGGTGAATCGCTTGTTACTTGTTCATTCCATTTTATCAATTCACTTACGTCAACTTCAAAAGCAGTTGCAATATTTACTAAAGTATCTCCAGATTCTACTGTATAGTCAACGGGATTTTTCTTTTCATCCCCAGTTTTACCGAGTTCATCTTCGGTACTAACCGGTTCTAATAGTGGCTCTTCAACAGATGAATTAGTAGCTAATGTTTGGACAATCGCTTTACTATCTTCTCTTTTATCTATTAAATCATCTAAACCATTTTGTATTCCTAATTTTTCTGATTGTTTGATTTCTGTTTCATCTGATGTGTTTTCGCTTTTCTCATTCTGAGCAGCTAAAACAGTTGTGATTCCAGTTGTTCCTAATGCCAACGTAAATAAGGCAATGATGGATAAAACTATTTTTTTCATTGGATTATTTTCCTCCTATTTCAGTACGAGAAATAGCATATCACGTACGATATAGGGTAAGGTTACTTAAGAATTAAGGGTTTGTAACACAATAATTTTTAGTAACGTTTTCAAAGAGACAACTGTAAAGATTCTGAATATTCAACTATTTTTTCTTTTAGGTCATTTTCTCATAATGCTTGATTATTTCATGTTAAATGTTGATGCAACAGGTTTTAGCAACTAAATTTTTTCTAATTTAATATTCATTTTAGGCGTTATTTAATTTTTAGTATCGTATGTTTTCTTTGGGTAACTATTACAAAAATAAACATTTAATCACCCAATTTTAAGTATTTTTTTTCAATTTTGTCCTATTACATGTATTTTATTACAATTCAGTAACAATAAATAGTCCGTTTTCATTACTTTATGGCTGTTTCTATTTTTTTGTTTTGTAAAAAATGTACTTCCTCTACTACCATCTCAACGGCGAAAATAGTTTCTTCTTCTTTATTGACGTAGGACCTTGATTGAATTCTCCCAGTAAGACCTACGATATGACCTTTTTCACAATAAAGATGGATAAGTTTCGCTACTTGTCCCCATGCAACAATAGGAATAAAGTCAGTTGGTGGACTATTTTCTTTCTTCCCTCTTCTTGCTACTGCTAAGGTGTTATTAGTAACAACTTTGTCTTCACCAACTTCTTTAAGTTCTACCTCTCTTACTAAACGTCCAACTAATCCAATTTGATTCATTTTTATTCCTCCTTTTTAGTGTATTCTTTTTTACTATCTGCATTTTTTATTGATTTGCTTTTTTATTTATTCAGCATAAAATAAAAAAAGTCTCCTCTACAGTAAACAGTTTTATTTCTTAAGCTGTTTATCATGAAGGAGACTTTTTTATTTATTAGATTAAAAACTATCTATTTCAAAGGGTTTACGCTAAATCGTTGTTTTATCATCTAAAACGGTCAGTTGAAAAGCATTTACAATAAACAACAAAATAAAAGATAACAGTATGATTACTAATAAAGCAATAGATTTATATAATGGATTCGAAGTAAGCATACCGGTAATAAAAATAATATAATATAAAACATAAATTCTATTACTCCATTTATTGGACTTTATTTGAACTAGTTCACCATCTTTAACTTCTATGGTATTACTTTTAACTCCGGATTGCGTGACACATATTTGCACAACACTATTAGGAATAGACATTTCAAACTTCTGACCATTTGCTATTTTTGCAACTCTTTCACCATTTATTTTTATCGTCATTTTTAATATAGTACCCATTAAACCAGTACGACGTACAACTGTAATGGACATATGTAAACTCCCCCTAAAAAAATAGTGCTTCATCATAATTTTGGATAAAAAACACCCTAAAAATAGAATTTAATTCAATTTTCAGGGTGTTTAGTATTTTATTTTGGCTCTATAATTTTTAGTGTTGATAGATTAGTTAAATTGATAATAGGATATTTCTGGAGGAATAAGGGTTGCTTGTAGCCATGTCTAATGATTCAATGCTTTGTTTAAGGCTTGAAAGTCTGAAGACAAAAGGCATCAGACTTTCACATGGCTCTCCACAAGCAAACCCGTCTATTCCAGAAGAAATTTTATTTTGTTGTATCAACACCATCTGTTAAACCATCTTTATTTCGTACAAGGGATAGAACTAGTTGACTATTGTAGGCTTTGTAAAGTAACTAAAAATGTGCACCCAGGTTTCCTTTTCAAAAATAGCAAATGGATTTCCATCGCCTACTACACCATAACCGATCATCGCTCCAATAATAAAAGCGAGAGCAATCAAAACGATTACAAGTACTATTTTTAGAATAAATGCGGCGATTTGAAGTCCTATTTTTTCCTTAGTCATTGGCTCACCTCATTTTGGTCGGCTATTTTTTAAAATTTTCGTCTTTTTTTGGTCATATTTTCTAATAAAATTCCTGTTCCTAATGCAACAGAGTCAAGCGGTAGTTCAGCAGCAAATACAGGTACTCTTAATTGTTCAGAGAATAGTTGATCAATACCATCTAATAATGCGCCACCACCAGTTAAAATTATGCCGCGATCAATAATGTCCGCAGACAATTCAGGAGGAGTTTGTTCTAATACATCTTTAGCTTGTTGAACGATCATCATCATTGATTCAGCTGTAGCTTTTTGAACTTCATCTGAAGTAATCGTGATTGTTCTAGGTAAACCAGTAATCATATCACGACCTCTAACTTCCATTGAGTCATCACGTTTACCGGGGAAAACTGTTCCAATCTCTTTTTTGATTGTTTCAGCTGTACGTTCACCAATCAATAACTTGTGAGTTTTCTTAACAAACTGTGTAATTTCATTATCCAATTGGTCTCCAGCAACTTTTAATGAGCGACTAGTTACAATTCCACCCATTGAAAGAACAGCAATATCACTTGTTCCGCCACCGATATCAATAACCATATTTCCACTTGGTTGGAAAATATCCATACCTGCTCCAATAGCTGCTACTTTAGGTTCTTCTTCAAGATAAACATTTTTTCCGCCGCTTTTCTCAGCTGCTTCAATAATGGCTTTTTGTTCAATTGTTGTTATATTTGTTGGGCAGCAAATCAAAATATTTGGTTTTGATAAAAAGCCCTTAACATTTAATTTATTAATAAAGTGAGTTAACATTGCTTCTGTTATGTCAAAATCAGCAATGACTCCTCCTTGTAATGGACGAATAGCACGAATGTTACCCGGTGTACGTCCAACCATTAAGTACGCTTCTTCTCCAACTGCTAAAACACGTTTTGTTGTAGTATCAATTGCAACGACTGAAGGCTCATTTAAAACAATGCCTTTTCCTTTTACATGAATCAATACATTGGCAGTACCTAAATCTATTCCTATATCTCTCGCCATTACTTGTTTCTCCTCTCAAGCTCTTGTTCGGTCATCATTGACTACTTTTTTTAAAATAAAGTGCCATCTAATTTACTATTATAGCATAACTTGTATCATTCTTAAATGTCGAATTAAAGACATTTACATAAATTTAATAGTTTTTGTGACAGAAGTTTGCTCTCCCAACAGCAACATTAAAAATAAAAGGTTTTTAGTTTTTAATGTTGCTTGATTGAAATGCTTACTTACTTGGAATTTATTTCAAAGCAATAGACCAATTGTTAAACTACCAAAAATAAGCCTCCTGAAGCACCACTTTTTAAGGGTCTACTCCAAAAGACTTAAGGTGAAAATTTTATCTTTTACTTTATTTAATATACAACTAAATATATCTCGAAAAATAAAAGATTATTTTTTATCAAGTTATGCTTACGAGAATAATCGCTCAAGTTCAGTTTCTTCCATAGCGATTTCTACAGACTCTTCAATGCGTTCTACATCTGCACCTAAGCCTTGTAATTTTTTATGGAATTCATAATAACCGCGATCTAGGTATTCTAAATGTGTTACTCTTGTATAACCTTTCGAAACCAAGCCAGCGATAATCAAAGCAGCGGCTGCTCTAAGATCCGTCGCTGCTACTTCAGCTCCTTGCAACTCAGATGGTCCGTAGATAACTAACGTTTGACCTTCAATTTTAAATTCAGCATTCATACGACGCAATTCTTCCATATGCATATAACGGTTTTCAAATACAGTTTCTTTCATTGTACTTGTACCTTCAGCAAACACTTGCGCAATTGTCATTTGTGCTTGCATATCTGTTGGGAAACCAGGATGCGGCATTGTTTTTACATCGGTTGCTTTTAATTTATCAGGTCCGATAACACGTAATCCGTTATCTTCGTCTTTAAATTGAACACCCATTTCTTTTAACTTAGAAATCAATGGTTTGTTGTGTTCTGCAACAGCATCTTCAATAAAAATGTTTCCTTTCGTAACAGCAGCTGCAATCATAAATGTACCAGCTTCAATACGATCTGGAATAATACTATGCTCCGTACCAGTTAACTCTGTTACACCTTCAATACGGATACTCTCTGTACCAGCACCAACAACTTTAGCACCCATACGATTTAAGAAGTTTGCTAAGTCAACAATTTCTGGCTCGCGCGCAACGTTTTCAATGGTAGTTGTTCCTTTAGCTAGTGTGGCAGCCATCATAATATTTTGTGTAGCTCCTACACTTGGAAAATCTAAGTAGATGTGAGCTCCTTTTAATTGATCGGCGAATGCTTCGATATATCCATTTTCGATATGTACTTCCGCACCCATCGCTTCAAATCCTTTTAAATGCAAATCTATCGGACGTGTTCCTATTGCACATCCTCCAGGAAGAGCAACTTTTGCGTGTCCTAATCGAGCTAAGAGAGGTCCCATTACGACGATTGATGCACGCATTTTACTTACATATTCAAAAGGAGCCTCATAATGTAATTCCTTTGTAGCGTCTAAAGTAATTTCTTTTTCAGTTTCGTTAAAATCAACAGTTAAATTCAAGTGGCTTAAAACTTCATTAATAGTGAATACGTCAGATAATATGGGAACATTCGTTAATTTACTTTGTCCCTTACTTGCTAAAATGCTAGCAGCTAAAATAGGTAATACGGCATTTTTTGCCCCTTCTACTTTCACTGTACCAGCTAGGTGTTTTCCACCACGAACGACAATTTTTTCCATGTAGTATCCCTCCAAAATTTTCATTGCCTTTATCACAACTGTGTGAGGTAAATAGTACAAGACAACATTTAATATTATAACACGAAGCCCTGTGAAGGTACAAACTTAACCGATGTTTTGTAATAAATTTAGTCAATTCTTAATAAAATAAAAAAATCAAATTTTGTGATGTTAGCAAGAATTCAATAAAGAACGTACTTACTGTATATCCTATAGTTATAGACACAAACAAGTAGAGCACACGAGCTTGACCAATATTATTTTTTTTGATCAATTTTTCTATCCGTATTCCTTTTAATGCCCAAAAAGTCAGTAACACAAAAAACAAATGAGATACGATAGTAATAAGAGCTTGCACACCTAGAAAGTTCATATTTTTAGTTATCTTCCCTTCTAAATCTTATCATTATACTAACATAAAAGAAGCCAAAAGAACATTTATCTTGACTTTAAATTGTACTATTACGGGAGCAGTAGCGTTGTTCCCTTTTTTATTTAAATAAAAAAAGCTGGAATAAATACAGACACGCTGCTTTATTCCAACTTTTAATTAACCTCTTTTATGCTTAGAAACAGTAATCCGATTGACCGCTTTTCTTAACGATATTTCTGCACGTTTCGAATGACTCTTATTCTCAATTGCTTCTGTCTTACGCAATTCTTCTTCTGCACGTTGTTTCGCTTCAAAAGCACGTTCAACATCAATATCTCTTGCACGCTCAGCACTATCCGCAATGATGGAACAAATATTATCTCTGACTTCCATAACTCCACCGTTTACAGCTATCCAGTCTTCAGCATCTACTGAAACTCGTTGCACGCGAACAGAATGAATAGTAAGAGGCACTATGATTGGCATATGATTTGGTAAAATACCAATTTCTCCATCCACTGCCTTAGCAATCACGCTTCTTGCTCGATGATTGTAGACAATTCCAGCAGGCGTAACAATGTTTACTTGCATTTCACTCATCACATTTACCTCCTAGTAACCCATTGACTCTGCTTTAGCCACAACTTCTTCGATTCTTCCTACGTTACGGAATGCATCTTCTGGCAAGTGATCATAACGTCCATCAATGATTTCTTTAAATCCACGTACTGTTTCTTCAACAGGAACATATGAACCCGGCAAACCAGTAAAGGCTTCAGCCACATGGAAATTTTGCGATAAGAAAAATTGGATACGTCTTGCTCTAGACACAACAATTTTTTCATCAGCAGATAATTCATCCATCCCTAGAATAGCAATAATATCTTGTAATTCACGGTAACGCTGCAATAATTGTTGAACTTCTATAGCAACTTTATAGTGTTCTTCCCCAACAATTTCAGGAGATAACGCACTAGAAGTTGATGCTAAAGGATCTACTGCTGGATAAATACCTTGTTCCGTTAATTTACGTTCCAAGTTGGTTGTTGCATCTAAATGGGCGAAAACTGTAGCTGGCGCTGGGTCAGTATAGTCATCCGCTGGTACATAGATCGCTTGAATAGATGTAATGGATCCTTTGCTAGTTGAAGTGATTCGCTCTTGTAATTGTCCCATTTCTGTTGCTAAAGTTGGTTGATACCCAACTGCTGATGGCATACGACCTAGTAAGGCCGATACTTCTGATCCAGCTTGTGTAAATCGGAAAATATTGTCGATAAACAGCAATACATCTTGCCCAACTTCATCTCTGAAATATTCAGCAATTGTTAATCCCGTTAACGCCACGCGCATTCTAGCACCAGGTGGTTCATTCATTTGACCGAATACCATTGCTGTACGCTTGATAACGCCAGAACTCTGCATTTCAAAATACAAGTCATTTCCTTCACGCGTACGTTCACCAACACCGGTAAACACAGATATTCCACCATGTTCTTCAGCGATATTATGAATTAGTTCTTGAATCAGAACCGTTTTCCCTACTCCTGCTCCACCGAATAGACCGATTTTACCACCTTTTAAATAAGGAGCTAGTAAATCAATAACTTTAATTCCAGTTTCTAGAATAGCAGTATTGCTGCTTAATTCATCAAATACTGGAGCATTACGGTGGATTGGATTACGTTGTACATCTTCTGGAAATGGTTCTTTTTCATCGATTGTTTCACCTAAAACGTTAAACATACGTCCTAAAGTTTCTTCCCCAACTGGAACAGAAATTGCTTTTTCAGTATCAATAACACTCATACCGCGTTGCAGTCCTTCTGTCGCTTCCATTGCAATCGTTCTAATGACACCATTTCCTAACAATAGTGCTGTCTCTAAGACAACCGTTTCATTCTTACTCTTGTTTTTTTCAACAATGAGAGCATTATTAATTTCAGGCATAGTATCGTTTATTGGAAATTCGACATCCACAACAGGTCCTATAACTTGAACAATATGTCCAATACTCATTCGTTATTCCTCCCATTTACTTACTTAGACGCTGAAGCACCACTAATGATTTCTGTAATTTCTTCTGTTATAGCGGCTTGACGTGCTCGGTTATAACGAATCGTTAAATCATCAATAATATTTTTAGCGTTATCTGTCGCACCTTTCATAGCTGTCATACGTGCTGCATGTTCAGCAGCTTTAGCATCTAAAATTGCTCCGTATATTAAACTTTCAGCGTATTGAGGCAATATAATATCTAAAATTTCTTCTTTAGATGGTTCATAAATATAATCTTTTGCATAATCTTTTGTTTCTGCTACATCCAAATCGGATAACGGCAACATTTTTTCAGCTCTGTATTGGAACATAATCGTGTTCACATGATGATTGTAACAAACATACAACTCATCAAAAACTTCATTTTTATACATCTCAGTTGCTGTTCTAGCAATCGTACGTACTTCCTCAAAAGACGGTTGATCACTGATATCATTTAATTCATAAGCAACATTCATCCCTCTGGCTTTAAAGAAATCAGCCGCTGTTGAACCAACAGCCATAAATACATACTCCTCTGGAGAAGTATGATCTCTGATGATCATATCAACGGTTGATTTAATAACGGAACTATTGTATCCACCGGCCAACCCTTTATCTGAACTGATAACAATGTATCCAGTCTTTTTAATTGGGCGTTCAACCAACATATCGTGAAAATCAATATTAGAAGGTGAATTCGTTCCAATCATTTCATTTTCAATCAAAGAAAGTTGACTTTGCGCTAAATGAGTAACAATTTCTCTTACCTTTTGAGAATAAATTTGAAAACCAGCTGCTATACTTTCCGCTTTTGCCAATTTTGCACCAGATACCATTTGCATGGCATTTGTGATCTGACTAGTCTTTTTTGTTGAACTTATTTTTTTTGTAATTTCATTTAAAGAGGCTGCCATTCTTATTCACCGCCTTTAATTGGTTTGTCCGTCGTTCACATCAGCTGATGAATCAATATAATTAGTAAAAAAATTAGTAATGAATTCACTGATGATCGCATCCAGTTTTTCTGTTCTTGGCAAATCCTTAGTTTCAACAATTTCAGTTAAGATGTCAGCATGTTGGTTATCTAAGAAGTTATAAAATTGAATTTCAAAACGACCTAATTCACTAACCGGAACTGTATCTAAGAAACCATGTGTTAAAGCATATAAAATCATCACTTGTTTTTCAACAGCTATTGTTTGATGCAACCCTTGTTTTAAAACTTCAACTGTTCTATGTCCACGGTTTAATTTTGCTTGAGTAGCAGCATCTAAATCTGAACCAAATTGAGTAAAGGCTTCTAATTCACGGAAACTAGCTAAATCTAAGCGCAATGTTCCAGAAACTTTTTTCATTGCTTTGATTTGAGCAGATCCTCCAACACGTGATACTGATAATCCCGCTGCAATGGCTGGCCGAATACCTGAGTAAAATAAATCACTTTCTAAGAAAATCTGACCATCTGTAATGGAAATAACATTTGTAGGAATATACGCTGAAATATCGCCTGCTTGAGTTTCAACAAATGGGATAGCTGTCATAGAACCGCCACCTAGTTTATCACTCAATTTTGCAGCACGTTCTAATAAACGTGAATGCAAGTAGAAGACATCTCCTGGATAAGCTTCACGACCTGGAGGACGACGTAATAAGAGAGACAATTCGCGGTAAGCTGCAGCTTGTTTTGTTAAATCATCAAAAATAATCAAGACATGTTTGCCGTTATACATGAATTCTTCCCCTATAGCCGACCCTGCATAAGGTGCGATATAAAGTAATGGAGCCGGTTGAGAGGCGCTTGCTGTCATAACGATCGTGTAATCCATTGCGCCATATTTTTTTAATGTTTCAACTTGATTACGTACAGTTGATTCTTTTTGTCCAATGGCTACATAAATACAAATTGTATCTTGACCTTTTTGATTTAAAATTGTATCAATTGCTAGGGTTGTTTTCCCTGTTTTCCGGTCACCGATAACTAATTCTCTTTGTCCACGGCCAATAGGAACTAATGCGTCGATTGCTTTGATTCCTGTTTGCAAAGGTTCGTTAACCGAACGACGATCCATAACTCCTGGAGCTTCAGATTCGATTGGACGAGTTTTAGTTGTAACAATCTCACCTAAACCATCAATTGGTTGTCCAAGTGGATTTACTACACGTCCAATCATTGCTTCTCCAACTGGAACTTGCATAATTCGACCTGTCCGTTTAACAATATCGCCTTCACGAATCCCTGTAAATTCGCCTAAGATGATAATCCCTACATCATTTACTTCTAAATTTTGTGCCATACCAAAAGTACCGTCAGCAAATTCCAACAGTTCTCCTGACATTGCGTTTTCTAATCCATAAGCACGAGCGATTCCGTCACCTACGTAACTAACTGTACCTACTTCATCTATTACTAATTCACTTTGATAGCTTGCAATTTGCTTTTTGATCAGTGAACTAATTTCTTCTGCTTTTACGCCCATAAACGATTCACCTCATAACTTCTTTTATCGAATTAATTGTTTTTCTAATGCTTCCAAGTTAGAACGGATACTGCCATCATAAACTTGACTTTCGGCTTCAATAACTACTCCACCAAGAACATGTTCATCAACGATCGTATGCAATAATACTTTTTTCGCATCTAATTTTTGTTTCATAACGTCGATTAAACGTTCCTTTTGACTTTCGGTTAATTGAACAGCTGTAGTCACTTTAGCAACTACAGTCCTATTTTTGTAATCATAAATTTTTTCAAACTCATTTACTACATCTCTAATGTCACTGATTAATTGATAATCATAAAGCATATGCAAGAAACTTTGTGTATTGATATCAAAGTGTTGAATCAAGTCTGCTAAAAGATGATCTCGTTTATATTTTTCCAAACGAGGATCTACTAGAATTGTTCCTAGATTAGGAATCGTTTCTAATACTTGACGAACGTCCATCATATTATCAAACGCAACATCAACTATCCCTTTTTCTTTAGAGTCTTGATAAAAAGCATCTGCAAGTTGGCGATTGTTCATATTTCTATTTAATTTCATTATTATTCGCCAACCTTTCAATATACTCTTCGATTAGTTCAGCATGCCCTTCATTAGATAATTCTTTGCCAATCAATTTCTCTGCAATATCCATAGACAGACGACTAATATCATTTTGCGCACCTGCCAAAGCTTGTTTTCTTTCTAGTTCAATGGCTTTTTTAGCCTCTTCTTTTAAGCGTACTATTTCTACTTTAGCGGATGCTATTTGTTCTCGTTCAACTTTATCAGCGGTGTCTCTTGCTTGTTCAATAATTGCACTCGCTTTGTTTCTTGTCTCTTCTAATTCTTGTTGTTGTTCTGCAAGCAATCGATCCGCTTCTAATTTTTTTGATTCTGCGCTATCGATATTTCCTGCAATCAATTGTTCTCGTTTCTCCATCATTGCCATCAGAGGTTTCCAAGCAACCATCTTTAATGCTAGCATTAATAGTAAAAATGAGACCAAAGTGACAATAGAATCTCCAGCTGTTATTTGTCCTACAAACAATGGACTGACCATTCTCCACACTCCTCCACCTATACTTCAATGTTGCTTTAAAATTGACAGGTAGAGAATAATATTCTCTCTACCTGTCAATTTCTAATACTCGTTTTTCTTGCTAGCTTTTATTGGAAAACTAAGATAAAGGCAATAACAACTGCCATGATAGGAATGGCCTCTACTAAACCGATCCCGATATACATCAATGTTTGCAATTGACCTTTCATTTCTGGTTGACGAGCGATTGATTCAATTGTTTTTGATACTACTCTACTTGAACCAAGTGCTGCTCCTATTGCTGCTCCTGCTACTGCTATTGCTGCTCCTATTAAACCCATAATTCATTTTCCTCCTATATAATTATCTTTTATCTATATATTCTACTTTATTTTATTAATGTATCCTCTATTAACCTGATTCGCTTACGTTGCTTCTTTGATGTGATCTGTACTGTCTTCGTGTTCAATTTTATGAGAAAGATAAACCATTGTCAGTGTTGTAAAAACAAAAGCCTGTATACTTCCGATAAATAGTGAGAATGCCTGCCAAGCCATTTCTAAAGGAATACCAATTATCCAAGTAAAGACCCCTCCGCTTTGAGCTAACGAAGCTATCAATCCAAGCAAGATTTCTCCTGCATAAATATTTCCATAAAGCCGAAGAGCTAAAGTCAATGTATTTGTAAACTCTTCAAAAATTTTGATTGGAAACAGGAATGGGACTGGTCTAATAAAACTATTCATAAAGTAGTTCTTGACTCCTTGTTCTTGTACACCAAAATAATGTGTCATAACAATTACCATAGCTGCTAATGTTAAAGTAACCACCGGATCAGCAGTTGGGCTTTTCCATATTTGATAAGGTTCAGCAATTAAAATTAATGGCAACCCCATAATGTTTGAAACAAATACAAAGGTTAAAATAGTAAAACCAAATAGTTTAAACCGTTCACCTTGTTGTTTAGACATTGCACTTGTAGCGATATTCCCTACAAAATCAACTATCCATTCTATAAAGTTTTGTTTACCTGTTGGCTTAATTTGTAGATTCCTCGTACAAATAAACGCAATCAAGAATACAATCACGCACGCTGATACTGTTACAAAATTGTTGGTGACATTGAAATCTAAGCCCAAAAATGTAACAATCGGATTTTCGTGATCCACAACGTTCACCTCTTTCCATAATTAAAATCTATAATTGCAAACAGGAAAAAATATATTTTGTGAAACTATCATCTACGTTAATTTCACACGCCCATTTTAGCATAGTTCTGCTTTCTTTCCTATCTATATGGATTTAGGCACAATTTTGCTTTTATTCATTTGGCAATGTAAAAAATACTGACTAAGTTCTAAAACAATTCTTCTTTTTTTCACTGGCATTTGTTATCATACCACCATTCGATTTAAAATACAAAAGAAAATGAAAAACAATTTTTTTTTCAATAAATCATTATTAAAACGGGTTTTCTAGCGTTTTTATTCAAAAAAATGATAACACATTTCCACTGACTACTCTAGATTTCTAACTATCAAATCTAACTTTTCATTTAACCACTCTTTCTCCAATGACAATTTTCCCGACTTTCACAGTACCTTAAATTCTTTATTGGTTTCATATAACTTTTACTTTTTCGTTAAATCCTCTATTTCACCCTACTTTTTCTATTTTAATTGCACCAATTTTACTTTTCTTCAAGAGAGCGCAAAATACAACCTACTCATTTTTGTCATTTTGAAATCAGTTACTGTTTTAATTATTTATGTATCTCCTATGGTAAATAAGATTTATCTTATTTTTATCATTTAATTCTTATCCAACAGAAAAAAAATTAAATCTATCATCTATACAAAAAGAGCCGTAAACCAAGAATTCTATCCTTTGGTTTACGGCTCTTTATTTAATCAATCTTAAAAATTACATTGTACCAAATAATCTATCACCAGCATCGCCTAGGCCTGGTAATATGTAACCATTTTCGTCTAAACGTTCATCTAATGCTGCAGTATAGATATCTACATCAGGATGAGCTTTTTCTAACGCTTCTACGCCTTCTGGAGCTGCAACTAGACAAACAAATTTGATTGTTGTCGCACCGCGTTTTTTCAATGAATCAATAGCAACAATAGCTGATCCGCCTGTAGCAAGCATTGGGTCTACAACAAGCAATTGACGTTCATTGATATCTGATGGTAATTTCACAAAATACTCTACCGGTTCTAATGTTTCATGATCACGATACATTCCTACGTGTCCAACTTTTGCTGCAGGGATCAAATCTAAGATCCCATCAACCATGCCTAATCCAGCTCTTAAAATTGGAATAATCGCAACTTTTTTACCCGCTAATTCTTTTTGAATAGATTTAACTAAAGGCGTTTCGATTTCTACATCTTGTAAAGGCATATCTCTCGAAACTTCAAATGCCATTAAGCGTGCAATTTCATTAACTGCTTCTCTAAAATCTTTCGTACCTGTATTCTTATCACGAAGAATAGTTAATTTGTGTTGGATTAATGGATGATCCATAACTTGAACTTTCGACATTGTATTCAGCCCTCATTTTTCATTATTTTTTAAACATTTCTATTGTAAAGGATATTAGCGTCTAGTGCTACCCTTTTAGTGTTTTTCTTTTTTATTTTGTGTTTTCCATCTATTTTAAGAACAATTACTTATTACATTATACTTTAGATTTATACAATGGATGTTTAGCAGTCAATTGATGAACCTGTGTTTGAATCGCCGCCATTTTTTCAACATCTCTATTACTTGTCAATGCTTCAACAATTAATTCGGCTACCTTTTTAGAGTCTGCTTCATTAAAACCTCTTGTTGTAATAGCTGGTGTTCCAATTCGAATACCACTTGTTTTGAAAGGACTTAATGTTTCAAAAGGAATCGTATTTTTATTGACAGTAATGCCGACCTTGTCTAAAAGAACTTCAGCTTCTTTCCCATTTAATCCAAAGTTGGTCACATCAAACAATAAAAGATGATTATCTGTTCCGCCACTAATTAAATGACCAATCGATGCGTTCAAAACACTTTCCATGGCTTTTGCATTTTTAATGATTTGAGCAGCATATTCCTTAAATTCTAGAGTGGATGCTTCCTTTAAAGCCACTGCCTTAGCCGCTATAACATGTTCTAAAGGACCACCTTGAATGCCTGGGAAAATAGCGCTATTTATTGCTTTGCCATACTTTTCTTTAGCTAGGATCATTCCACCGCGTGGTCCTCTTAATGTTTTATGTGTAGTTGTTGTGACAACATCTGCATAAGGAACTGGGTTTTGATGCAAACCTCCTGCAATCAATCCTGCTATATGAGCCATATCAACCATTAAGTAAGCTCCAACTTCATCCGCAATTGCTCTAAATCGTGCAAAATCTATTTTTCTAGAGTATGCACTAGCTCCTGCAATAATCAATTTAGGCTTATGTTGTTTGGCCAAATTTTGAACCACTTCATAATCAAGTTCTTCTGTCTCTTTATCTACACCATAAGAGATAAAATGGTACGTTTTGCCACTGAAGTTCACGGGAGAACCATGTGTTAGATGCCCACCATGTGTTAAATCCATGCCTAATACAGTGTCTCCTGGATTTATCAAAGCATTAAAAGCTGCCATATTTGCGCTAGAACCTGAATGCGGTTGAACATTTACATATTCTGCTCCAAAAAGTTTTTTTGCACGTTCAATAGCCAAATTTTCAATAACATCAACAAATTCACATCCGCCATAATATCTTTTACCCGGATAGCCTTCTGCGTACTTATTCGTTAAAATACTCCCTTGTGCAGCAAGTACTGCTTCAGATACAAAGTTTTCTGAAGCGATTAATTCAATATTTTGCTCTTGTCGTTTGCTTTCTTGTTCAATGGCATCAAAGATCTCTTTGTCAAATTTTTTGTTATTCATATAGGCCACACCCTTCAATAGTTATAATAAACGCTTTTTAATTAGTTAAATCTACTGATTTATGATTAGTCAAAAAAATGGTTACCCGCTGCTTTTTGAAGCCGATTCATATAGGCTTCACCTAATCCTTTTTGCTCATGAGCTTCGGCTAAAATAAGTGTGGCATCTGTTGTTTCGAAGTATCTTAATCCTGAATACAATCGTCTTGAAGCATCATGGATATTTTTATTTTCTCCTAATGAATAAGTAGCTGTAACGGTGTCTTGAAATTGATTTAGAAGATCTTGGTTGGCTAAAAGACCAATTTTTTCACCTTGCTTTTGATACGTTTTAATCGCTTTTTGCCAGATTTCACTTTCTCCAACAACAATAACAACAGGTTCATTAGGGCTATAATGCTTGTATTTCATACCTGGCGCTTTAGGAACTTCATCATTTGAAATTAAGTGACGATCAACAAAAACGGTTCCTATGACTTTTTCCAAAGCTTCTTTAGTTGTTGCCCCTGGTCTCAATATCGTGGGTAGCTTTGGATCAGTAATATCTAAAACAGTTGATTCCAATCCTAATCCGGTGTCTCCATCATCCAGAACACCTGCTATTTTCCCTTTCAGATCGTGGTAAACATGATCTGCAGTTGTCGGACTTGGTTTTCCAGATGTATTGGCGCTTGGCCCAACAAGGGGTTTACCTGATTTACGAATCAGCTGCAAAGTCACCTCATTATCGGGCATCCGCATAGCTACACTCGCTAGACCAGCCGTAACGGTTGGCGCAAAAACATGATCCTTCACTTTAAAAATCAGTGTCAATGGACCTGGCCAAAAAGTTTGCATCAGTTTCTTAGCCACTTCGGGTACTTCCTGTACATACTGCTCAACTTCTTCTATAGTCGAGACATGCACAATTAATGGGTTGTCGCTTGGTCTCCCCTTTGCTGAATAAACCTTTTTAACTGCTGCTTCGTTTGTTGCATCAGCCCCTAATCCATAAACGGTTTCTGTGGGAAAAGAAATCAGTTCACCTTGTTGAATTTTTTGAGCTGCTTTAAGCACCTCAGATGGTCGGTATATAATAGTCTCCACAGTTTTTCCTCCGTTCATTTCAAGAAAACTCATCACATTTATTTAAATGGTATTGAATCCTTATTTTGTTTTAACTTGGATCAAGCGGTCATTTCCACTCATATCTTTTTCAATGGTTACTTCAGCCAATGGAAAAGCCTCTTGAAAAAGCTCTTGAACTTTTTTCCCTTGCTTAAATCCAATTTCTAAAAATACTTCACCACCTGGATTTAAAATAGTTGGAAGTTCTTTTGCTAATCTTTGGTACATAGCTAAACCATTGTTTTCAGCAAATAACGCTAAATGCGGTTCATAGTGCAAAACACTCTCATCCATATAACTGATTTCGTCGTTAGATATATATGGTGGATTCGAAAGAATGACATCAAAGCTTTCAGTCTTTACAGGATCCGTTAAATCACCTTCTAGAAAGCGAACATCTGCCTCTAATGCCGTCGCATTTTCTTGAGCTACCTTTAGAGCTTTAGAAGAGATATCCGTTGCGGTTACTTCGAAAAGCGGCCGTTCCTTTTTTATTGTGATTCCAATGATTCCTGTTCCTGTTCCAATATCTAAAACGGTTTTCTTCTGTTCTGTAGAAGAACTTTTCAAAAAAATATCTACAATTTCTTCTGTTTCCGGTCGTGGAATCAAAGTGTCTTTTGTTACTTTAAACTTTCGGTCATAGAACCAGCAGTAACCTAATAATTGTTGAATAGGGATACCAGACCCATGATTCGATACATCCTGTAAGAGTTGGTGTTTCACATCCGACGGCATTTCTTCATTTAAATGCATCATGATATCCGTTTTTGACCAATTCAGACGTTCTCTTAGCAAAATCTCTGCAGCAACAGGTTCTCTTTTACATGTTTCTAAAAAAGAAGAAGCCC
This sequence comes from Carnobacterium sp. 17-4, assembly GCF_000195575.1. Taxonomy (NCBI): domain Bacteria; kingdom Bacillati; phylum Bacillota; class Bacilli; order Lactobacillales; family Carnobacteriaceae; genus Carnobacterium; species Carnobacterium sp. 17-4. Next base: position 1,775,833 of record NC_015391.1, read on the forward strand.
ATTTCAGGACTTCTCTATAAGTTGTCTTACTCTTCATGTTGCAATTGCTCCATTTTGGCTGTTTGATCATTTAAAATCAAAGCATCAATGATTTCATCTAATTTACCAGATAAAATTTGATCTAACTTTTGAATGGTCAATCCAATACGATGATCGGTAACACGGCTTTGTGGGTAATTATACGTACGGATACGTTCTGAACGGTCTCCGGTTCCAACAGCTGATTTCCGTTCAGCATCATACTCGCTTTGAGCTGCTTGTTGGATATGATCATATACTCTAGCACGCAAAACTTTCATCGCTTTCTCACGGTTTTTGATTTGTGAACGTTCATCTTGCATCGCTACAGCAATTCCTGTAGGTAAATGAGTCAAACGAACGGCAGACGCTGTTTTATTAACGTGCTGTCCGCCGGCTCCACTCGCATGGTAGATATCTGTACGAATATCTTTATCTGGCAGATTCAATTCAACTTCTTCAGCTTCCGGCATAACTACTACAGTTGCAGTAGAAGTATGGATACGTCCTTGTGATTCGGTTGACGGAACACGTTGAACACGATGAGCGCCATTTTCATACTTCAATTTAGAATAAACATTGTCTCCAGTGATCATTAAGGTGATTTCTTTGTATCCACCGATACCCGTAATGTTAGCATCTAACACTTCAGTTCTCCAGCCTTGTGCGTCAGCGTATTTTTGATACATATTAAACAAAGTTCCAGCAAATAATTGTGCTTCGTCTCCGCCAGCTGCTCCACGTATTTCCATAATGATATTGCGGTCATCATTTTCATCTTTTGGCAACATTAATATTTTCATTTTTTCTTCAATTTCTGTTTTTTCTTTTTTTAGATCATTTAATTCTTCTTTTGCCATTTCAGCCATCTCAGAATCTAGTTTTTCACCAAGCATTTCTTCTGTATCCGAAATATCTTGGCTGACTTCTTTGTAGCGACGGTAAGTTGCAACTGTTTCACGAATAGCAGCTTCTTCTTTAGTCAGTTTCATTAATCGTTTTGTATCACTGACTACCTCTGGGTCACTCAACAATTCATTTAGTTCTTCATAACGTCCTTCAACGCTTTCTAATCTATCAAACATAAGTTATTCTCCTTTTCTTCTAAGCCTATTGCATCGTTGTGTCTTTAGTTGTCTTTCACAACACTAAGAACGCTACAAGTCGTCCTTCAATAGCGGATTGAAGTAATGTTTGCGACAAACTGGGAAATAACTTTCATTGCCCCCTATTTGAATTTGTGCTCCTGCATAAACTGGCTTTCCGTCAATCATACGCATGTTCATCGTTGCTTTTTTATGGCAATACCAACAAATAGTTTTCATTTCTTCAATTTTATCCGCGTATAGCAATAAGTACTCTGAACCTTCAAACAGTTCATTTTTAAAGTCGTTTTTCAATCCAAATGCCATAACGGGAATATCTAATTCATCCACAATATGAGCCAACTGAAGAACATGTTCCTTTTTCAAAAATTGCGATTCATCAATTAGTACACATGCCGGTACATAATTCAATGCATTTATCGTTTCAAAAACGTTTGTTTCTTCAAATATCGCGATTCCTTCACGTCTTAAGCCAATTCGACTGGATACTACACCAATCTCATCACGATCATCCAAACCGCTTGTCATAATTGCGACAGGTTTGTTTTGTTCTTCATAATTATATGCTACTTTTAAAATTTCAATAGTCTTTCCACTATTCATTGCTCCATATTTAAAAAAAAGTTGGGCCATCTTGTTTTTTCCTCATTTCTCTCGTAGGAATCCATTATGAATTATACGTTAAAACTATGTAAAAGTGAAGCCTCTCTCCCGATTTATATATAGAAGAATCTTACACCAATTGTGAGAAAAGAGATTAAGTTTGTCTTTAAAATGAACAAGTTAGGTGATTTTTAACAATTTCACAAGAAATATGTGCTAGAATATCAAAGTAGCAAAAAAAAGTATTTTTAGTAATTGGAGGAAACTCAATTGAGTATACGTAGTGCATTTGCCATCGCAGTAGGAAGAACAACTAAATGGGGACTTCATACGTTCTTTAAAGGCGGAAGTAGTTATCCCGGTCAACTAACACAGAAATTAGATCCTACCGTATTAGGTACTTTATCAAGAAATTACGATGTTGTTATTGTTACCGGAACTAATGGTAAAACATTAACGACCGCATTGACTTATCAAGTTTTAAAACAAAAATACCCTGAAATTATTACAAACCCTACTGGAGCAAATATGCTGCAAGGAATCATTTCAACTTTTCTTGAACATCACTCTTACACAAATAACACTGAGAAAAAGGCTGCCGTTCTTGAAGTAGATGAAGCCAGTTTGATTCATGTAACAAAATATATTAAACCAAAAGCGATTGTGTTTACGAATGTTTTCCGTGATCAAATGGATCGCTATGGTGAAATTTATACGACTTATCAAATGATGTTGAATGGTGCAGCGTTAGCTCCAGATGCTTTAATTGTTAGTAATGGAGATGCTCCAATTTTCAATTCAAAAGAAACCATTAACAAACGTGTATACTTTGGTTTTGACCACCTTCCAGATGGGGAATTAAAAGCTCATTACAATACCGATGGTGTCTTGTGTCCACATTGCAACAATATTTTACATTACAAATTTTTAACGTATAGCAATCTAGGGAAATATTATTGTCCTAATTGCGATTTCAAACGTCCAGAATTGACGTATCGTTTAACGGACTTGACTCATATGGATCATGAATCGTCTAAATTTGAAATCGACGGAGAAGACTTTGAAATTAAAATTGGTGGACAATACAATATCTATAATGCCTTAGCTGCTTATAGTGTTGGTCGGATATTAGATGTTTCTACTGATCAAATTCGCGCTGGATTTGCCGCATCAAAACGAGTTTTTGGTCGTCAAGAGGTCATTCAAATCGATGACAAAGAAATTACGATTAACTTAGTTAAAAATCCTGTTGGTTTGAACCAAGTCTTGGATATGATCAACTTAACTCCAGAACCGTTCTCTCTCGTTTCAATTTTAAATGCAAACTATGCGGATGGAACAGATGTCAGCTGGATTTGGGATGCAAATTACGAGATCGTTCCTAATATGAATATCAAACAAGTCACTGTTGGTGGTGAACGAGTAGAAGATATCACTGCTCGTTTAGAAGTTGCTGGAATTCCTGAAGAAGAACTTCAAGTTATCCCGAGCATACCTGAAATAATTAAGAGCTTTAAAAATGCGCCAACAAAAAAAATCTACGTACTAGCTACTTATACTGCTGTCTTACAATTGCGTAAAGAGTTAGCAAACCAAGGTTATATTGAGGGAGGTATGTAAGATGATAGAATTAAATGTTTGTCATCTTTATGGCGATTTATTAAATACTTATGGAGATAACGGCAACTTGTTGATGTTAAAACACCGTGCTAAAAAAAGAGGCGTTCAGTTTAATATCGAGATCGTTAGTTTAAATGATTCATTTGATGCCAATAAATACGATTTAGTGTTCTTCGGCGGCGGACAAGATTTTGAGCAAAGAATAGTTTCAAAAGATATCCAAGCTAAAAAAGAAGCCATTACTGAATACATCGAAAACGATGGCGTTACAGTCGGTATTTGTGGCGGATTCCAATTGTTAGGCCACTATTATGTAGATGCTGCCGGAAATAGAATCAACGGTATCGGTGCTTTGAATCACTACACCTTGAATCAAGACAACAATCGCTTTATTGGCGATATTGTCATTAAAAATGATGAGTTTGGTGAAACCTACAAAGGTTTTGAAAACCATAATGGCCGTACTTTTCTTGGTGAAGGCGTTAAACCATTGGGTGTTGTTGAAATGGGTTATGGCAATAATGGCGAAGATAAAACAGAAGGTGCGCATTACAAGCAAACTTACTGTTCATACTTCCATGGACCATTATTAGTTAGAAATACAACATTAACCGATCGTATTTTGAAAGAAGCCGTAAAAAAACGATTCCCTAAAGAAGCAGAAGAATTATTTGCCTAGACAAAAGAGAAGGAAAAATGAGTTAACTCATTTTTCCTTCTCTTTTTATTATCTATTTACTCATATTGGGTCAAATAGATAAAATGATTAAAAATCGCTGTGTGTCTAACTAGGAAGTTCAGCATCCTAGTTATTTGATGCAATAATATCTAAATTGCCTTCAATTGTCCATTCTTTGATGTCGTTTGGCAAGATTAGGTGAGTTCCTTTTGTTAGTTCATACTCTCCTGCTTCGACAATCAATTTACCGTCTCCATCTAACACGCTAACAAGGGTATAAGGAGCAGTTGCAACAAAGTCGGCTTTGCCATTCACTTCCCATTTATAGACATCAAAAAATGAAGTCTTTACAAATGTTGTGATTGTTGCGTCTTCCTGTTTCTCACTGTTCATTTCAGGAGTCGGGTCAATATGTGGAACAGTTGTTACATCAACTGATTGTTTGACATGCAATTCTCTTGTGTTTCCTTGCTCATCTTTACGGTCATAATCATACACTCGATAAGTTGTATCACTAGATTGTTGTGTTTCCAGAATGGTAATACCTCCACCAATCGCATGGATTGTTCCACTTGGTACAAAGAAAAAGTCTCCTTTCTTAACTTCAATGCGACGTAATAACGCATCCCATTTCCCATCAAGAATCATTTGTTCTAATTCTTCTTTTGTCTTAGCATGATGCCCATAAATGATTTCTGAACCTTCATCCGCATCAATAACATACCAACATTCTGTTTTGCCCAATTCACCTTCGTGTTCCATACCGTATTGATCGTCCGGATGAACTTGAACCGATAAATCATCTGCCGCATCTAATATTTTCGTCAGTAAAGGAAAAACTTCTCCTTTTGCGTTGCCAAACACTTCACGATGTTGATCCCATACTTCAGCTAGGGTCATTCCTTGATAAGGTCCATTTTTCACTGTACTCGGTCCATTTGGATGTGCACTGATGGCCCATGCTTCTCCAGTTTTATCACTTGGCAAATCATAGCCAAATACGTCATGCAATTTTTTTCCGCCCCAAATTTTTTCTTGCAACACAGGCGCTAATATCAATGGTTCATTCATCATTTTATTCCTCCTAAAATACATTATTTATTCATGGCTTCCTTTTCTGCTAAGTAACACTTTATTAAAAGGTCTCGTTGGCTAAGATATTCTGACTTGTTATCATTAGTTGGATGGACACGATTAGACAGAAAAACGAATGCCTCTTTTTCTTTGATGTCTAACAAAATAAAGGTTCCTGTAAATCCAGTATGAAACAAATAGTTTTTATTACCGTTTTTTTTGATATCCCATCCTAAAGACCGGTTCAGCTTACCAGTTGGTATCCAATCTGTTAATAATGATAGCACAGTTGTTTCATTAAGAATACGTTTTCCATTAAATTCTCCTTTATTCAACATCATGTGACTAAAGGTCAAACAATCTGTCAGCGTCGAAAATAATCCAGCACTTCCACAGTGGTCTCCTAATATATACGCTTTAGGATCATGAACCTCTCCTCTTATCAGTCCTCTCTTTTTATCTACCTCTGTTGGAACACATTTTTGTAAATCAATAGGATGATAAGAAGACTCCTTCAAATTCAACGGCCCGCTAACTCGATTAACAAATACATTGGCTAAAGTGTCTTGCACAATCTCTTCAATAATAAACCCTAATAAGATGAACCCTGTATCTGTGTAACGTACTTCTCCTCCAAAGTCTTTTCCTACTGGCAAATGAAGAATGGCTTGCTTCAATTCATTTGCAGATAAAGAATCACGATTGGGAATATAACCTTCTAGTCCAGATGTATGAGTTAACAAATGTCTAATCGTTACCTCTTGGGCTGAAAAAGTTGTCAAATATTGGCTGACTTTATCATCAATAGCTAATTTACCTTCTTGCCACAATTGCAAGATAATCGTTGTCGTTAAAACTACTTTTGTTAAAGAGGCAATATCGTAGATAGAATTTTCTCTAATGGGTTCTTTTTCCGGCAAAATAGCAGATAACCCTTCATAATAGTTTAGTTGTTTACCATCTTTAATAAAACCAAAACTTGCTCCCGGAAGTAATTCATCTTCAATTAATTGCTGAATAAACGCGTTTGTTTTTGGATACATTTTATTATCCTTTCTGGATCTTTTTTATACTTCTACTTCCTGTTTCATCATTATAATGGAAGTAGCTGCTTTCTTCTATACTGACTTCTAATCGTTATTTTTATTACGACAAAAAAAACCGGCAAGAAGTTTGCCGGTTTGATGATCTATTAATTAGTTGTTGTAATTTTTATTGCTATCCCATTAGTATCTTCCAGTGAAAGTGTTTGTGTTGATTCATCTAATTGGTAAGCATATTCTTTTGCATCAAGGTTGTCTTTTACTTGTGTGAATTCATCAGCAGAGACGACAATAGTAAAGTAATCTAGTCCTCTTAAGCCTTTTTGAGCGGCTGGAATATTTTTTCCGGCCCATACATTGGCTCCAATTTGGTGATGATACTCGCCTGCTGCGAAGAATTTTGCTTGAGGACCAAATTTAAATTTCAAATCAAACCCTAAAACGTCTTGATAAAATTTTTCAGTTTCTTCCAATTCGGCTACAAATAAATGAACATGTCCCATATACGTTCCTTTAGGCATTCCTTGGAATTCTTCTTTTGCTTCTCCTATTACACCTTCTGCGTCCATCGGCTCTGTTACTCCAGCGATTTGACCATCTTTTCTGATATCCCACATTGATTTCGGCTTATCGGTATAGATTTCAATACCATTGCCTTCTGGATCGTCTAAATAAAGAGCTTCGCTATAACCATGATCACTTGCTCCAGTTAACGGGTATTTAGATACTAAAAGGTGGTACAAAATTTCTCCTAAATCTTTACGAGTTGGCAACAAAAATGCCAGGTGGTACAATCCAGTTGCGTTTGGTTTTTCACCAACCGGTGCAACAGGTTGTAATTCCAATAGGACTTGTTCATCACCAAAAGCACCTAGTTTAAGGCTTTGTTCTGTTTCCTTTTTTATATCTAAACCAATTATAGAAGTATAGAAATTTTTCATATCCTCCATATTTTCAACGTTTAATACCACTTTTCCAATAATCGTCTTCTCTGATAGCATCATTTATTTATTCCTCTTTTCTTTTTTTATTGATTCATCTAATTATTCGCTCATTACTTACTTTTAATAAGTATACTAGGAATGACTTTTATTTACAAGTATTTTCCACAAACTTATTTCTACTGGAACGTGCTACATCTCTTTTTAGTCTGACATTTATACGTTAAAAAGAAGATTTTCACTTAATTTCTATTTTTTCGTCACACTTTTTTCATAATTGAGTACTATACTATGTATATACCAAAACAACAAACCAACTTTTTCATATTTTCTTTTTTACTCCTCCAAAGTAAAAAGAAACCTTACCCTTTCCACTTTAGCGTTCCCCGCTAAAGTGGTTTTTTTGCATAATAAAAAGCTGAGACAATCTCATCCCAGCTTTTTATTATACTAATCTTCGCTAAAAAAAGGATTCATTCTCTTTTCATAGCCGATTGTCGTTTCCTCACCATGACCTGGATAGACACGCAAATCATCTGATAAACGAAACAACTGCTCTTTAATACCTTTTAATAAGGCTTCAGAATCACTGCCGGTCAAATCCGTTCTACCAATACTGCCTTTGAATAATGCATCACCAGAGACCACAAAGTCAGCGAAAATAAAACTGACACCACCCGGTGAATGTCCTGGTGTTGGGACAACTTTAAACTCAAACCCTTCAATATCATATGTTTTTAGTAATTCAAATTCATTTTCAGCAGGTTCTGCTGTAATTGGATGGCCTGAGTGAATCGAAAGATTTAATATCGGATTGCCAAGCCATGCCTGTTCCAAATTACTAACATAAACGGGAATAGAATAAGTTTTTCTGACTTCTTCCAAAGCACCGATATGATCATAATGCGTATGTGTCAATAAAACAGCAACGGGTGTCACCTTTAATTCATCTAAAACTTTTTTTATCTTTACAAATTCATCCCCAGGATCAACGATCAACGCCTTTCCTTCTTGATAAATGACATAACAGTTTTCTCCAATCATTCCAGTAACAATTTTTTTGATCAGTGTCATTGTTTAAACTCCTTTTCATCATAACGTATAGGACTAGTTTAGCAGAATTTATAAAAAAGAAACACAACTACGGTTTCAACTCATTTATAATGAACTTACCAAAAGAGTCTATTAACTAATTACTTGTTGAACAAATTGGCTGTTGTATAAATCAGCATAAAATCCGTTTTTGGCCATCAACTCGTCATGAGTACCTGTTTCGATAACATCTCCATGGTTCATTACAATAATATTATCAGCATCTCGAATAGTAGAAAGTCGGTGAGCTACCACAAAACTGGTTCTATTTTTCAGTAATTTTCTCATTGCTTTTTGAATCAACACTTCTGTTCTTGTATCTACACTCGAGGTGGCTTCATCTAAGATCAAAATTTCTGGATCCACTAAAAAAGCACGCGCAATGGTAATTAATTGCCTTTGACCTGACGAGATATTACTGGCTTCTTCATTCAGTATGGTCTCGTATCCATTAGGAAGTTTTCGCACAAAATCATCTACGTGAGCTGCTTTCGCTGAATCATAAACACGCTTGTCATCTTGACCGTATAGTGCACTCCCATACCGAATGTTGTCGATAATAGAACCATTAAACAACCAAGTGTCTTGTAGAACCATAGCAAAACGTGACCGTACTTCTTCTCTGGAGAGATCTCTAATATCCACACCATCAAGCTTAATGCTTCCGCCGCTCACATCATAAAAACGTTCTAACAGGTTTATCAAAGTCGATTTTCCGGCACCAGTTGGTCCTACAATAGCAACCATTTGCCCAGCTTCAACGTTTAAATTAAAATCTCTCATCAATAATGGTTCATCTTTTCCGCCATAACCAAATTGAACATGCTCAAATTGAACCTTGTAAGGGGAGTTCTCTACAGGTGGAATAGAAGAAGGCTCATTGGTCATCTCTTCTTCATCTAGCACCTCAAAAACACGCTCTGCTGAAGCCACGGTTGCTTGAATCATATTGATAAGATTTGCCATTTCACGAATAGGTTGGTTTAATTGATTCGAATATTGTAACATCGCTTGTACATTTCCTAATGTTACTGTTCCATTTGCAACAAATATTCCACCAACTACAGCAACAGCCAGATAACCTAAATTACGAATAAAGGCCATTAGTGGCATGATCAATCCAGATAAAAACTGCGCTTTTCGCGAAGCATGGTAGAGTTGATCATTTTTTTCTTCAAATTTTACCATTTCTGTTTCTTCTTGATTGTAAGTTTTCACTACAACATGCCCTGCATACGTCTCTTCAACTTGATTATTCAAAATCCCCAAACTTCTTTGTTGCACTGCAAATAATTTTTGTGACCTTGGGGCGATTAGGCTGATGGTCACAACGCTTATTGGAACAGTAATCAAGGTGACTAGCGTTAAGGTTCCACTAATAGTAAACATCATGTACACCACTGCAAAAAAAGTTACTATACTGTTGACAAACTGAGTCAAAGTTTGCTGTAATGTATTGGCAATTTGGTCCATATCGTTTACTGCACGAGACATAATGTCGCCATTTGAATGGGTATCATAATAATTCATCGGAACTCGGTTCATTTTATCCTTTAAATCTTTTCGTAAGTCGTAAACGGTTCTTTGAGCTACACGAGTCATTGTAAATTGTTGAAAGTAAGTAAAAAGTGCAGAAAAAAGATAAAGTATTGCCACAGTTACCAAGATGCTAGCAATTGAATTAAAATCGATCGGCAAAACCTCAACTATTTGTCCAGCTTCTTGTGACTGCATCCCTTCCATCACACCTTTAAATATTTCAGTTGTTGCTTCACCTAAAATTTTTGGTGTTTGAGACTGCAATACAATCGCTATAATCGCTAAAATGAATACACCTATTAGCGCAATCAACCGTTTGGACATATAGCCAAGCAGTCTTTTTATCGTCTTCCAAAAATTTTTCGGTTTATTTTCACGAAGAGGTTTAGTTTGAGCGGGACTATTTCTACTCATTACATCTCCTCCTCTTTCATCTGAGATCTCATAATTTCTTGGTAGGTCTCATTGGTGTTCTTTAATTCTTCATGTGTTCCTTTACCAACCATCTTTCCTTCTTCTAAAACAATAATGGTATCCGCTTGAATAACCGAACTGATTCTTTGGGCAATAATCAAAACTACTGAACTTCTAGTTTCTGGAATCAAAGCTTTTCTCAAAGTTACTTCTGTTTTAAAATCTAGTGCTGAAAAAGAATCGTCAAAGATCATGATATCAGCCTTAGAAATGATTGCTCTAGCAATGTTTAACCGTTGCCTTTGTCCGCCTGAAAAATTCCCACCACCTTGTTCTACTAATGAATCTAAACCATTTGTCAATTCAGAAATAAAATCAGCTGCTTGTGCGATTTCTAATGCATGCCACATTTCTTCATCCGTTGCGTCTGGTTTTCCGTATTGTAAATTTTCACGAATCGTTCCAGTGAACAGTAAAGCTTTTTGCGGAGCATATCCTGTAAAACTGCGCAATTCAGACTGCTTCATTTTGCGGATATCAACTCCATTGATAGCAATGCTTCCGGACTCAACATCATAAAAACGTGTGAGTAAGTTTGCAATAGTTGTTTTACCAGAACCTGTTCCCCCGACAATTGCAATTACCTCACCTTTTCTACCTTCAAAACTAATTTCTTCTAAAGCTAGTTTTTCTGCTCCAAAATAACGATAATTCACGTCTTCGAAGGATAGCGAACCGACATCTTTCTTTTGAATAGCAACTGGATGTTCAGGATCTTTAATGGTACTTTCCATAGCTAAAACGTCATTGATGCGCGCTGCCGAAACTTGTCCCCGTGGAATGAATACAAAAACCATTGATAACATCATAACGCTTATCAAAATTTGCATGGCATAAGTCAGAAAAGTCACTAAATTCCCAACTTCCATATCTCCAACACTGACGTACTCCCCACCAAACCAAATGATGGCTATATTCGTTGCACTAACAATTAAAATCATAACAGGCATCATAAAACTTATAATGGTTTGTGCCTTAATAGATGTCTCAGCAAAATCTTTATTGGCTTCGTCAAAACGTTTCATTTCAGAATCATTTCGATTGAACGCACGAATAACTCGAATCCCTGTGAGGCCTTCACGAAATACTAGATTTAAACGATCTGTTTTCTTTTGCAATGATCTGAAATAAGGCACTGCAAAATATAGGATCAATCCTATAAAAATTGCTAATACAGGAATAACATAGATAAAGACTTGAGCCAATTTCGGTTCACGGCTATAAGCCAATATCCCTGCTCCGACAAGCATGATGGGAGCCATAATCATCATCCTCAGCATGATCATTGTCACCAATTGAATTTGTTCTACATCATTTGTCGTTCTAGTAATGAGAGAAGACGTTCCTATTTTATCTATTTCATCGTTAGAAAAATAAGAAACTTTTTGGTAAATTTCATTGCGTAAATTTCTTCCTAATTGTTGGGATTGTTGCGCAGCCAAATAAACATTGGCAATTGCAGCAAGTATACTAACAAATGAAAACCCTAACATTTTAACGCCTACTGAGATAATATAATTTACATTCCCGGTCGCTACTCCATTATCAATAATATCCGCTGTTAAGGTCGGAAGATACAAGTCTCCAACAACTTGAATGACCATAAAGACAACAGCCCAAAAAACAGCCCAATAATTCAACTTTTTTAATAAATTAAACATCTTTTCCTCCTTGAGCTACGCTTTGGTTTAATACTTTCTATGCTTACTTTGTCGTCTAATGAGTCCAGCAAGTTCAAGTCGTATTCTTTATTTTATATCATTAAAAACAAATCAAAATTATGATTCCTATTATAGGTAACAATTTATTCTTTTTCAACTAACTATCCTTTCCTTATAGACATTGACTCTTGTTGTTTGAAGTCAACTTTAGTAAACTACTAAAGAGACCAGTGAGAAAAGGCTCTCACAATAAAATTGAAAGAAGGATTCTATTTATGACACATTTATTAGTTGTTCGTGCACACCCATTAGATAGCGAGCTTTCTCGTTCGATGCAAGTGACTGATGCCTTCGTAAAATCATATACTGATGGTCACCCTGAAGATACAATTGAAGACATTAATTTATATGATTTAGCTGTTCCAGATATCGACCGTAATTTATTACAAGCTTGGTCAGAATTGGGTACTGGTACTGCTTTTGATGAATTATCTGAAACTAAACAGCAGAAAATCACTTTATTTAATGGATACACAAACGGATTTTTACATGCTGATAAAATTGTTATCGCAAACCCTCTATGGAACCTAAATGTTCCCGCTCGTTTAAAAGCATGGGTCGATACTATCACAGTTGCTGGAAAAACATTTAGATACAATGAAAAAGGCGAAGCAGTTGGGCTTGCTGGTGATAAAAAAGTCTTACATATTCAAGCAAATGGCGGAGTTTACGATGGAAAAGATCCCGCCAATCAATATTTAAAAACTATTTTAAATTATATTGGTGTTAGTGATTTCCAAGAATTATTTGTTGAAGGTATGGACTATGCGCCTGACAAAGCAGCAGATATTGTAGCTGAAGGCATTGAAAAGGCAACTGCACTAGGTAAAACATTTTAGCTAGTTGATTTAACTTCAAAAAAACAGACTGGAAAATTAGCTGTAGTAGCTTTTTCCCAGTCTGTTTTGTATACTTATATTTTATTAATACTAGTCTTTTTTAGCTTTTTTATTTACCGCTACAACTGGTGGCGGGGCCGGATTCTCATCATCCTCGTATAAACCAGTGTAGTCTTTATACCATCTAAAGAAATGAACAACGATAACTTTTAAAACGGCATATCCAGGAATACCTAAAATTACACCAGGAACACCAAAAATTTTCCCAGCGGACAGCAAGACGATGATGATTGTAAGGGGATGAACTTCTAAGTTATTCCCTAATATTTGCGGTTGGATCACTCTTCCTTCTATCGTTTGTTCAATAGCAAATACGATCAATACTTTAATCAACATACTTGGTGAGTCTACTAGAGCAATCACAATAGCTGGGACAGTCGCTAAAAAGGAGCCTAGATAAGGGACTAAGTTTAAGAATCCAGCCAGTACCCCTAAAGTTACAGCATATTCTAATCCAATAATAGCAAATCCTAACCAAAACATTAAACCAACAAAAAAAGCTACCATTAATTGGCCTCGTATATATTGACTAATTTGCATATTGATTTCGGATAACAACTGATACATACTAACTCTCATTTTTGAAGGAACAATTTTCATCACATGATAAGGAAGGTTTTTTCCATCTTTCAGTAAGTAAAACAAAATAAAAGGCATGGTGATAATTGCAATAATAACATTTGTCAATGCACCTACCACGCTTCCTATACTAGCGAAAGTTGAACCTACGAATCCATCTGCTTGGTCAGAAACATTGGACATTAGATTTGTATTGAAATCAGATAATCTTGTTTGAAATTCAGATAGTACATCACTTCTTAACCAACTATCTATTTGTGAGACAATATTATCCCAATAAGTTGGCCAATTTCCAATGATACTAATAGTCTGTTCCTGAATGATTGGAATCAACGTTGTAATTCCCCAAACAATTAAAGCTCCTATAACAATAAATATCCAAGTTATACCTAACAAACGAGGAATTTTTTTCCGCTCCATCCAATCCACTAAAGGATTAACTAAGTAATATAACACTCCTGCTAAGATCACCGGTAATCCAATGATGCTTAAAAAATCTCTAATGGGTGAAAATACATATTCAATTTTTGGAAATACTAATAGATTTAAAAAAACCAAAAGTGTAATCAACAAAATTGAAACGACTTTATTATTTAAAATCCATTTCCGAAACCACGTAGTTTTCTCACTAGTTGTATGTTTTATTTTTTCTTCCACCACATCTTCACCTCTCTCATTTTCTCCTATACACTTATGAACCTACTTGTTGTAAGTTATTTTAGTACCCACAGATACTTCTGGTAATTCATGTGGTGATAAATAAATGCCGCTTTCGATTCGATCATCTCCTGGAACTTCTGAAAACGAAAGGGTAATGTGTCCAATGGTATTCAAATTTTCATTTGCTAAACTTCCGACTGTTTCAATGGTATACACCTTTTCATCAAATGAAATAGTGTCTCCTGCTTGTAATTTTATCGTTTCTTTATCTTTTTCAAAAGATTGAATAATGGCTACCGTGCGAATTTCCTCTGTAGCTTGCTCTCCAAATAAAATTATCATTGGATCTTTTTTGCTAATAGCATTTTCTCCGATTGCAGTGATTGTTCCAATTAACATATTATCCATTCCTTTCTCATTTTCATATTCTTCTATTCTTATTTATTTTACCATATTCTCTCTTCTAAAGGTTACTAAATGGTAACCTACCTATTAAACAAAAAATAACTCATTCCTTTAAAAAACACTTATAGTGATTGCTACCTGTTGGCGAGACTGGTATGATAAATTAAACTAGACTACCCAATAATGGAGGTGGATTTTATGAATTCTACTACTAATGAGCAACACTTAAAATTAGAACAAACTGAAAAAATAATCAAAGAGCTTCGTCATCCATCATTTAGTATTAAAAAACAAGATGATGACTTAATTACCTCTATCACTCTAGCGAAAGATATTTCAACGGAATTCAAAGAATTTTTCATCTTACATAGAGAAACCGGGGAAAAATATTCTTTTACAGCAGATAGTATTAATGGAACCTATACTTTCTCAGTTGATATACGCTCTTTTATTAAAAAATATGTTCCCGAGGATCCAAAGGAACATTTTGAATTTTATTTTACTGTTCGTTATTTAATAGACGGTCATGAAATCGAAAAAGATGAACCTTTATCTCTTAATCGTTTTATTCATTACGAGTCCTATGGATTGACGGAAGTACAAGATAGCGATCATCATCTTTACCCTTATTTTAGTCGTAAGACGCAAGGCTTTTGTTTTAGCATCAATATTCCAGTACGCAGTGTGCGCTATATTCAAGATTCAAAAATTGATACTGTCCAATTGAAAAAAGACACGCTTGGTCTAACGGGTACAATCATAACAAAAGCAATTCCCATTAATCGAGTCGATACTGTGATGGTAGGAAGAAAATTCGGCCATCGTCAAGTTATTCATTCAGATCATCAACTTACGGATTCAACAGATGGGACGCACCTCCATTATTATGATTATCAAATTAATTTAGATTTAGAAGAATGTGCACGCGAATTTTTTATCAGCAATACAAACGACGAAGATTTTGATTTATACTTTGAATTGTATTTAAATGGTTTTTTTGATCCGACCATTATTCGTGTCTCTAATCCCAGCGATGCAAATGCCAAGAAAAATTATGCTTGTTTTTCTTATTCTTACGGAAAAAAAACTAAGCTTTTGGCTCCTAATTTTACTGGACAATCAAATAACTTTATTCTTTCTGTGACAAATTTTGAAAACGAAACTGTCGAATATATGAAAGAAATCCTTCCATTTGCGTCTGTTTTACGCCCTTTTTATAGCAGTCGAGGTATTTGGATTATCGGTGAAACTCCTATGGAAGCTAAAAATAATGGTTGGGCTTTTTACCGTTACATGAGACAGCACCATCCAGAAAAAGAGGTTTACTATGTCATTGATAGAACCTCGCCTGATTATGCTAAAGCAGCGGCTTTAGGAGAAGATCACCTGTTGATCTTTAAATCAAAAAAATACATTTGGACTTTATTAATGGCACAATTACTCATCACAACTGAAGAACCTTTCGCTATCTTACCAACACGCAATCCTTTGTGGCTAGATGAGTTGGGTGCTAAGAACGTTGTTTTGCAGAAAAATGTCCTTGGATTGCAAGATATAAAAGCTAGTTTAGAATACAATGCTAAGCGATTCAAAGCAGATTTGTTTTTTGTCAGTTCAAAAACGGAAAAACGCCTTGCAATCGAAACCTTAAACTTTCCTGAAGATAAAGTTTCTATTACTGGTTTACCACGTTTTGACGAACTCTTAATGGACGAGACTCTTTCAGAAAAAAAACAAAAGCTACTCATTTTTCCAATGAATCATGATTCTGGTTTATACTATCAATCTGACGTCATTGAACACATGGTTTTATCGTTTGTTTCTCTGCTGAAAAACCCAACATTTTTAGACTTTGTTCACCAGTATCAGCTTGAGGTTGTAGCGGCTCTTCCTACTTCAATGCTTCATTATATAGCAGCTTTCACTGACTGTAATGGTACTGTATTGCTTCAAAGTCAAGAAGACATTCAGCAATTGATTAAAGAAAGCAGTCTTTTGATCACTGATGCAGATCCTATTGCTTTTGATTTTAGTTTCCTTTTAAAACCGGTTTTATTTTATCAACCAGATATTAAAACCCTGGCTTCTGAAGTACCGTTTAATTCTACCCATACTTATTTAAATGAGTTGCCTGGTGAAATTACAACTTCTGAAGAAAGTTTGATTCATTTGCTGGAACAGATCGGTATAAATCAATTTCAAGTTTCCCGTAAAAACCAACAAAAAGCAGATGCACTGCTTTACTATCATGATACTCAATCGAATCAACGAATCTATGAAGCGATTACAGATCTTCTACATTAATAGAATGATTCCAATCATTGCAAAAAGACACTTTTTATAAAAAAAGTGTCTTTTTGCTTTAATTCTTTAATCAGCAAGTGCTATACTTGAAATTGAAACCTGTTACATAAAACCAAGGAGGCTTTATCAATGAAAGAAACCATTTATTTAGGAACCTATACTAAAGGAAACAGTGAAGGCATTTATGAAATCATCTTAAATACTCAGACAAAACAATTAGAAGAAGCAAAACTTTTAGCAAAAGTAGGCAATCCTACTTATTTAGCTTTATCAAACGGAAAAGATATCATTTATTCTGTTAGTAAAACGGCTACTGGTGGCGGACTTGCTGCATTCAAGAAAAAACCAGCAACAACTTATGAAAATACGGCAACTTTTTTCGAAAAAACATGTGAGTTAATTGAAGAAAATGCTGCTCCACCATGTTACGTCGCTTACGATGCCGATCGCTCATTAGTTTATACAACCAGCTATCATGATGGCTTTGTTTCTGTTTACAAAACAGATAATAAAGGCGGTTTAACTTTAACAGATGTTAAACAACATGAAGGGTCAAGCATTCATGAGAACCAAGAAAAAGCTCATGCGCATTACTTGAATCTTACGCCGGATCGCAACTATGTTGTAGCTTGTGATTTAGGGACAGACAAAGTTTACACTTACAAAGTTTCTGAAGATGGAAAATTAGATTTAGCATCTACGTATACGGCTAAGCCTGGTACGGGTCCTCGTCACTTAGTTTTTCATCCAAATGGTAAATTTGCTTACCTTGTCGGAGAATTAACGAGCGAAATTGTTGTATTAGCTTACAATGCTGCTGATGGTTCATTTGAAACCCTACAAACCGTTTCTTCTATTCCAGACACACATACTACTTTCAATAGTGGATCAGCTGTGCGCGTTACTGAAGATGGTCGTTTCTTGTACTCTTCTAATCGTGGCCATAATTCAATTGCGGTATATGCAATTAATGAAACGGGAGATGCTATTGAGCGTATCCAGTTGATTTCATCTGAAGGAGATACTCCTCGTGATTTCGCACTAGACCCTTCTGAGCAATTCGTAGTCGTTGGCCATCAAAATTCTGATAAGCTAACTTTATTTGAAAGAGATGCAGAAACTGGTCTGTTGTCTCTGCTTCAAAAAGATGTTTATGCTCCAGAATGTGTTTGTGTCACATTTGAATAACACTAAATAAAAACTAATCTGAACCTCTAAACAGGTTCAGATTAGTTTTTTCATTTTTATCTCAGTACAATTTATCTCTAATTAAACTTATTTATTGTAAGCCATTTTGCGATATGTTATAGTTACGATATAGATTCATTTCAATGATCCATTGTTAGACGAAAGGAGATTTTATTCCGTGATCAAAGGCATCCATCATATCTCAGCTTTCACTAAATCAGCTAGGGAGAACCATTTTTTCTATACCTCTGTTCTTGGATTACGTTTTGTGAAAAATACAGTCCATCAAGAAAATATAGCTTTACGCCATTTGTTTTATGGAGATTATCAAGGAAACCCTGGTACTCTACTGACTTTTTTTGAATTAAAGAATGCTGGCAGTGCTTATCCTGAAAATAATTATTTCTCCACAGTTGCCTTAAAAATTCCTAAAGGCACGTTATCTTATTGGGAATCTCGTTTAGCGCGTTATTCAATTGCAACCACATTAGTAGATCAGAACGAACCGATTCTATTCTTTAAAGATCCTGATCACCTTGAACTCTCCCTAATAGAAGTTGATGACGTGATCCTATCTGAAAATGCGACTAAGCATTCAGATGTCCCACCCGCAAATCAGATTATAGGAATTTTTGAGAGTTTTCTTAAAGTTGAGCGTCCTGAAGACACTCTTTCTTTTTTAACCGATTATTTAGGTCTATCTTTATCAATTCCAAGAAAACGCGTTCAAATTAATCAGCAAGATGTTTTCACATCTGTTATTCCTAGCGGCAAGACAGATTTATCTCGAATGGGAAGAGGATCTATTGATCATATTGCTTATACCGTTCATTCATCTAAAGAGCTAGAAGAGATGTATCAAAAAGCTGTACGAATGGAACTACCCATTGATCAATATGTTGAACGAGGTTATTTTAAAAGCTTATATGTAAAAGAACCAAACGGTCTAAGAATTGAATTAGCCACTGAAACTCCTGGCTTTATACTTGATGAACCAATTGATACATTAGGAACAACACTAGCACTACCTGCTTTCTTAGAAAATAAACGAGCTGCAATCGAAGCTCAGTTGGAGGATTTTTAATATGAATGGATTAAAAGGGATTCACCACGTAACAGCTATTACAAGTAGTGCGGAAAAAATTTATGACTTCTTTACGAACGTTTTGGGTGTCCGCTTAGTAAAAAAAACAGTGAACCAAGATGACATTCAAACGTATCACCTTTTCTTTTCAGATGATAAAGGCAGCGCAGGTACAGATATGACATTTTTTGATTTCCTTGGTATTCCTAAAGGATCAAAAGGAACCAATGATATCTCAAAGACTTCTTTACGCGTGCCAAGTGATGCTGCTTTAGACTATTGGGTCAAACGATTTGATAAATATAATGTAGCTCATAAAGAAATCTCAGAACAATTTGGAGTCAAAGTGTTGGCTTTTCATGATTTTGATGATCAACACTATCAATTGATCTCAGATGAAAACAATGTAGGCATAGCCTCTGGTATTCCATGGCATAAAGGCCCAGTTCCAGATAAATTTGCTATTACTGGTTTAGGTCCTATCTTTTTACGTGTGAAAAATTTTGACTTTATGAAAGAAATATTGGAAAAAGTATTACTGTTTAAAGAAATAGCTAAAGAAGGCAATTATCACCAATTTGAAGTTGGCGAAGGCGGAAATGGCGCGCAAGTAATTGTTGAGTATAGCGCTCTGCTTCCTGATGCACGACAAGGTTATGGAAATGTGCATCACGTTGCATTTCGTGTAGAAGATCGTGCTGTTTTAGAAGAATGGATTCAACGAATGAATCAATTTGGTTTGCCAACTTCTGGTTATGTCGATCGTTTTTATTTTGAATCTCTTTATGCCCGTGTATCTCCAGGTATTTTGTTTGAATTTGCAACAGATGGTCCTGGTTTTATCGACGATGAAGAAAGTTATGAAATATTGGGTGAAACCTTAGCCTTACCGCCAAAATTCAGGAATCAACGTGCTGAGATAGAAAAATTAGTTCGGCCGATAGATACCGTTCGCAGTACAAAAGTATTTCAAAAAGAGTATTTAGATTAAAATTAAACTGCCAAATTAAGCTATACCTTATTTAAAAAAATTAACCCTTAGGAAGTGACTAATTATGTTTCACTATACAGCAGAACAATTAAACAAAAAACAGCAGTACAAATTTGTTAGCGGAAGCGTGATTCCACGCCCAATCGCTTGGGTTACCACTTTGTCAAAAGATGGTTCAGTGGTAAATGCTGCTCCTTTCAGCTTCTTCAGTGCAGCATCCAATGAATTACCTTTATTAACAGTTGCTATCTTAAGAAAAGATGGCGTTATTAAAGATACCGCTCGTAATATTCTTGATCGAAAAGAAGCGGTTGTACACATTGTTGATCAAACTGTTATTGAAGATATGAATCAAACATCTGCCCCACTTTCACCAGACGAAAGTGAGTTGGACCAAACGAACTTAACTTTGATTGATAGTCTAAGCGTACAAGTTCCTTCTATCGTAGAAGCTAAAATTCGTTTTGAAGGTGTCTTACATCAATACGTACCAATTAAGGATGAGAACGACGACATTGTAACGGATTTCTTTTTCATCCGGGTAACAGATTTCTTTTTTGATGAAACGGTCTTTGATCAAGAAAAAGAATATATTTTAACGGATAAATTAAACCCCGTTGCTCGTCTTGCCGGTAACCAATACGCTACACTAGATAAAGAATTCACTATTGTACGTCCAACGTAAACTAAAAAGAGTCGCTCAAGAAGAAAAAAATTCTTGAGCGGCTCTTTTTTTTCGAATTTTTATTGTTTTATTGGACGATTGCATTCATGTAAATACAATAAGACTGTAAAAATTAAAATAAATAGATTTATACTAAATGTAATGGTTTTAATTTCTAATGGAAGAATGCCTATATTAGCTATTATTCCAAAAAATACAATGATAATTATACCACCTAACATTCCTATTAGGCTCATCATACTCTGCTTGACGAGTTGTGTTTCATCTTGCCAGTCATAATAGGCCATCCTATTTCCAATAAAAATACCTCCTACTGCTGTAAATAGTAAAAAGCTAAGTGGTGTAACAATTATCAAAATTGTTTCAATGAAGCTCGTTTTTAATGAGATACTAAACAATAGTGAACAGACAATCGATGTTGGAATAGTAAACGTCAGATTGGTTAATAAATAACTGTCATACAGGGTCTTTGGAGAAATTGGTAATGATTTAATCAACCAGACGTTTCTCCCTTCTAATGCAAGTGAGATAGTGGCCGTATTAGTCATAGAAACCATAGCCGCAATAACGTAACCAGCAACATTTTTTAAGATTGGAAAGTATTCAGCTAACTCAAGGCTCTGTAATATTTTCTCTGGCCCAATGGTTAATGTACTAATGGCCAATAGAATAGCTAGGACACAACCAATCAATAAATTTGTGGCAGCTACTGTTGACTTTAAAATACGCATCAGTGTTTTTTTATACAATGCCAAAAGCACTCCACTCTGACGCAACACCCCTATTTTATAATTACCCTTGCTACTATGTGAAGTCAGTGCTGTATTGATTTGTTTGTATTTTAAAGACAACAGCTGTAAAAAGAGGAAATACAAACCAATAGAAACAACTACAAAGATCAGAAAAGAAAGGAGTTTTCCATCAACAACTGCTTCCTTGAAGAGTTTTGTGGGTAGGTATAGCTGGTTCAGTCTATCAGAAATAAAAGGGGCTAAGGTTGAAAATGCATCAGCATTTATGGTCCCTGTTTGAAAATCAAAGAGTTCTCCAAAACCGAAATCTGCTGTTGAAGCAGTCATCATGAAACTCATGAAAACTACTACTAATCCTATAGAAAGAATTGTAACTACCGCGCTTGTGTATCTAAATTTAGAAGCGATTGCTGTAACCACAGCTCCAAAAATAGCGGCAATAGTAGTAGGAATTAAACTAACTAAAAAGATGCTGATAAACCAGATAAGATAAGTCATAAAATTAGGCTGTTCAAACAACATATAAATCAATCCCATTGGAAACATAACCAGAAAAGCAATAAAGGTATTCCAAATATACATATTCAAAAATCGGCTGCTAATAATTGTCCTTACCGTTATTGGCAGAGACATAACCAGATCGTAATCACTAAAACCAAAAAATTCTCCATTTGATTTAAATAATGAAAAAATTACAATGAACAGGCTGCTGATGAAGATAGCAATACTAGGAATCAGTTCTGTCAATCCTAAATAAACGTAGCCGTATGCCATCCCACCACAATAAGTAATAATCATAAGTAAAACCATACCAATAGCTATTGTCACTGCAATTTTACTGTTTCTTTTACGTCTATCCTTTTCATAACGAAAAACATTTAGGCCAAGTTGCTCTATCAATCTATTTTTAGCAAGGAGCCAACTTAAACTATTCCGTTTTATTTTCACGTCTTTAGTATTCATACCTTAAAGTACTCTCCTCTTTTTTGATTATTCTTGATTCAAAATATCTATAAAGATTTCCTCTAAGGAACTCCCAACTTTCTCCTTCAACATGTCTTCCATAGTTCCTGAAAAAACAAGTTTCCCATGATTGATCATCGCAACTTTATTGCACAATTTTTCTGCAGTATCAAGTACATGTGTTGAAAAGAAGACGGAACTTCCATGTGCACACAATTCGTGCATGATTTCTTTTAATATAACAGCAGCTCTAGGATCCAGACCAACAAAAGGCTCATCTAATACGAGTAGCTTTGGTTCATGAATCACAGCAGAAATGATAGCAAGTTTTTGTTTCATACCATGTGAATAGGAAGAAATTAGGTCTCCAAGATTTCCAGTAATTTCAAATAAATCTCCATATTTCTTTATTTTCTCTTCTCGAATAGTTGTAGGAACTCTAAAGACATCTGCTATGAAACTCAAATACTGAATTCCAGTCATATGCTCATACAAATCAGGGTTGTCTGGTATATAGGCAATAATTTGCTTGCATAAAAGTGGTTCTGTTTTCATTGAGTGACCATCAATGAAAATTTCTCCTTCTTCATAATCAAGAATGCCCACTATCGATTTGATTGTTGTACTTTTACCTGCTCCATTATGACCAATGAAACCAAAAATATCCCCTTCCTCTACTTTAAGGCTGATATCATCTACTGCTTTTTTTTCACCTTTATAGGTTTTACTGAAATGATTGATTGTTAACATTTCATACTTCCTCCCTGTTCTATAAGCTTGTTCGCCAATATTTTAATTTTTTTATTACATTTTATTTTTGTTCTGTAGTATGTAGTATTGATTTTTTATTAGTCTACTATAGATAATCATAGTCCTTTTTGCTCTACTTTACAGCAATTTTTATCAGTAAATTAGACTTATCTAGTTATTTCGAACAAACTATCGAATACATATATTGGCATTAGTTTCTTTAGCTATACAAATACACCCCGGAAACTAGAATTCACTCTAGCTTTCGGGGTGTATCATATCAAGTTTGATTTAAAAATAACTTTTTACAATTATTTTATGCTTTAGCTGTAAGTGTTCCAATTTCTGCTGAAGCAGATGCTTGTCCTTTTCCACTTAAAGTGAAATCAGCTACTTTATCCATGTTTGTAAAGACAACTACCATTGCACTATCTTTACCTGCAGCTTCAAGAGCAACTAAGTCAACTGTAGAAACTAATGTTTCCGGTGTTACTTGGTCTCCTTCAACTACTGAATTAGTAAACGGTCCACCATTTAATTCAACAGTATCTAGACCCATGTGTAAGAGTACTTCTACTCCATTTGGAAGTTCAATTCCAATTGCATGCTTAGTTGGAAATACACTGACAATTTTCCCAGTTACTGGAGAATAAATTTTTCCATCTGTTGGAATAACAGCAAATCCGTCACCCATCATTTTTTGTGAAAAAACTGGATCCGCTACTTCTTCAATAGCTACAACTGTCCCATTTGCAGGCGCAAATAATTTTGCTGCTGCGTTATTTTCCTTTTTATTATCTTTTTTCAAAAAATCAAACATTCCCATTTCAATTCCTACTTTCTCTATTTTATAGTCTGCTTCTTATCAATTGAACAATAAGAAGTTTGCACCTTATGATACCATAAAAAACACCTTAAAGAGAACAAAAATGGTTGTTACTTGACTATTTAATGCATTTTTATTCATTTCTTTTTAAAATCTAAATAAATTGTCTCAATTTCCAGTTCTTCGCTATTAGAGCCTACCATTACATCAAACTCCCCAGTTTCAACAGACACAGATAAATCTTGATGAACATATTCAAGATCTTGTTTTTGCAACTGAAATAAAACTCCACTTGATTGACCTGGTTCTAAAAACACTTTTTTAAATCTTTTTAATTCTTTAACTGGACGAACGACTTCGCCTACTTTATCTCTAACATATAACTGAACGATTTCAGCACCTGACAGGTCCCCTTTATTTGTAATAGTAACTTCTATACTGACCTCTTCCTTAGACTCAGCTACAGTAACCTGCATTGGACTATACTTAAATTGCGTATAACTTAATCCAAAACCAAAAGGAAAAAGTGGACTGTTCTCTACATCCAAATATCTTGAAAGGTACTTATCATCTTGATTATATGGTGTCAACGGGCGCCCAGTACTATCTTGATTGTAATAAAGAGGAACTTGCCCAACTGCTCTTGGAAAAGACATCGTTAATTTGCCACTTGGATTTTTTAGTCCAAATAGAAGATTCGCGACTGCAGATCCAGCTTCTGTACCTGGAAACCAAGCTTCAATCATACTATCCACATCCTGAATAATATCCGTCAAATCTAAAGGTCTGCCATTGAATAGAATCAAACTAATGGGCATAGATAAAGTACGAAGTTTCTTGATTAATTGAATTTGTTCTACTGGTAATTTAAGGTTACTTCGGCTTGCTCCTTCTCCACTCATATAGGAAGATTCTCCACCAACAATTACTACCACATCTACATTTTCAACACCTGTTAGCCAGTCATTTTGATTTTCATTTTTCAAAGGAGAATAAGTTTTCAGCACTATCGATTCTTTTGAAACATGTTGCAACAAACCTTCATAGACAGACACACTTTCATTTTGCTGCCCTTTCCAAGACCATGCACCTAGAACATCTCTGGATTGTCTTTCTGGAACAAATAATGCGATTTTTTGCTTGATATTTAAAGGCAATACTTGTTTCTCATTTTTCAATAATACCATTGATTCTTCGGCTATTTTTCTTGCTTTTGCTCGATGCTCTAAACTAAATACCATTGTTTTTTCTTTTGCACTACTTGCTCCGCGGTAAGGATCTTCAAATAAACCTAACTCATTTTTCAAAGTTAAAATGCGCCATACCGCTTCATCAAGAAGAGCTTCAGAGATTTCCCCTTCATCAATCAAATCATGTAAATAGTTTAAGTATCCGCCTGTCATCATCTCGATATCCACGCCTGCTTCTATCGCTAACTCAGCAGCTTGCTTTAAATCAGCTGCAACCCCATGCGGAATCATTTCTCCAACTGAAGCCCAATCTGATATCAGAACACCTTGAAATCCAAATTCTTTTCGCAGAATATTACGCATCAAAGATTTATTGGCAGTAGCCGGGACACCGTCAAGTGAATTAAATGCCGTCATAACTAATTTACTGCCTTCATCGATTCCTGCTTGATAAGCGGGCATGTACATTTCTCTTAAAGTACGTTCGGACAATTCAACAGTATTATATTCCCTGCCAGCTACGGGTGCACCATATCCAGCAAAGTGTTTGATACAAGCTGCTACACTCAGTTTATTATTCATTAAATCTTTCCCTTGGTAGCCTCTGACAAAAGCACGTGCGTATAGTTGATTCAGATAAGGATCTTCTCCAGTAGATTCAAGGACTCTTCCCCAGCGTGCATCACGTACTAAGTCGACCATGGGCGCAAAGGTAACATGTAATCCTGAAACAGCTGCTTCCTTTGCAGATAGAAGAGCACTTTCTTCAACTAAATCAGGATCCCATGTACTGGACATGCCTAAAGGTATTGGAAAAATCGTACGGTATCCATGTATGACATCCGCCATAAACAATAGCGGTATTCCTAGACGATTTTTTGCTAAATGTTCCTTTTGGATGTCTATTAATGTTTGGGCACCAGATATGCCCAGTACTGAACCAATTGTAGTCATCTTCTCTGGAGATAAATTCATTTCATGCATGGGACCAGTATTTTCACTATCTTCTTCTTTATAAAATTCGCCTGCTAATTGAACCATTTGGCCAATTTTTTCTTCTCTTGTCATTTTACTTAGCAAATGCTGAAGGTGAATTGAGTCCATAGAAATCCTCCTTATTAATTTTTTTATCTGTAAGGAATAGTTTCGTCAAAATTGATAACCCCATCAGATAAACCGATTTCACAAACTCACTGTATCATCAATTTTTTTGTTTCTCAAACGATACCCGTTTAAAAATATGCTATAGTTAAAATAAATCTTAGAGAAAGGACGATCAATAGATGAAAAAAATTAGTAAAGGGCTTTTTCTCTCCATTGCAATTGCACTTATTGCTACGCTACTGGGAAATGTATTTCCTATTATTGGCAGTGCTGTATTTGCTATTATTATAGGTTTATTATTGAATAACACAATTGGTACTCCTGCTGACTTTCAGCCGGGTATTAAATTTTCTTCAAAAAAAATCTTACAAGCTTCGATTGTCTTATTAGGTTTTAGTTTATCCATTCAAGATATTCAATCAACGGGGCTTTCCTCTCTAAGCGTGACGCTTATTACGATTGTTATAGCTTTTATCAGTGCTTTTTTAATTGGGAAATGGTTACATATTCCGATGAACACTACAACTTTAATAGGAGTAGGAACGGCCATATGTGGAGGTTCAGCAATCGCTGCTGTTTCACCTATCATTGATGCAAAAGATGAAGAGGTAGCTTTATCTATCTCGACCATCTTCTTATTTAATATTGTAGCCGTCTTTCTATTTCCATTCATAGGGCATTTGATGAATTTAACGGATAGTGGTTTTGGTTTATGGGCAGGAACAGCTATTAATGACACTTCTTCGGTTGTAGCTGCAGGTTACAGTTATAGTGAATCTGCTGGAGACTATGCTACAATTGTAAAATTAACCAGAGCTACGTTGATTATACCTGTTTCATTACTAATTGCTGGCATCCAACTCTACAAGAAGCGCCGCAGTGCTGAGAAAGTTTCTTTAAAGCAAATATTCCCTTGGTTTATCTTATGGTTTATAGTTGCTTCTGTAGTCAGCAGTACAGGCATACTTCCTGAAGTTTTCATTACTTCTGCCAAATGGCTTTCACGTTTTATGATTGCAATGGCACTAGCTTCAATTGGTTTATCTGCTAATTTCAAGGAGCTCTTAAAGACAGGTGCAAAGCCAGTTTTACTTGGCCTGATAACCTGGTTCTTCGTTGCAGCCAGTAGTTTACTTGTCCAGTTCATTCAAGGGCAACTTTAATTTTGTATGAAGTCTACTAGTAGTCTGATAAAAAAAATCCTTAATTTTGTCTAAAGACTATAGGATAACGAACTAAATTTAGGTATACTTATTTTTGTGAGTCTTAATTCACGTTTTGATTTGAAAGGAGAACAACATGATTTTTATTGAATTATTAAAAGCGGCATTTTTAGGAATTGTCGAAGGAGTTACGGAATGGCTACCTATTAGTAGCACAGGTCATATGATTCTGGTAGAGCAATTTATTAATTTAGATGCTTCAGCAGGATTTAAAGAAATGTTTTTTGTCGTCATCCAACTAGGTGCCATTCTGGCAGTAGTGTTGATTTTTTTCCATAAGTTAAACCCCTTTTCACCCAAGAAAACGACAGAAGAAAAGAGAGACACACTTTCTATCTGGTATAAAGTAATCGTCGGGGTTCTTCCCGCAGCCGTATTAGGTTTTCTATTTGATGACTGGTTAAATGAGCATTTATACAATTATTGGACAGTTGCCATCATGCTAATTGTTTACGGAATTTTATTTATTGTTATTGAAAATCGGAATAAAGGAAAAGAAAGTTCTATTACTTCTTTTAAAGATTTGACGTATAAAACGGCCTTTCTTATTGGGATGTTCCAAGTTCTTTCATTGATTCCCGGTACTTCTCGTTCCGGAGCAACAATCTTAGGAGCTATCTTAATCGGTACTTCTCGTTTCGTTGCGACAGAATATTCATTTTTCTTATCGATCCCAATCATGTTTGGCGCAAGCTTCCTCAAAATCTTTAAGTTTGGATTTGACTTTACGGGTATGGAAGTAGCTACTCTTTTAACCGGAATGATAGTTGCTTTTGTAGTGTCTATTATCTCGATTAAATTCTTAATGGGCTACATTAAAAATAATGACTTTAAAGCTTTTGGTTGGTACAGAATTATTTTAGGTGTACTTGTTATCGCTTATTTCCTTTTATTTGGTTAACAGTAATAAATGGATCAGGACAAACGTCCTAGTTCAAAAACTCATTCCTCCTTTTGATGTTTTTTCATCAGAAGTGCGAATGAGTTTTTTTGATTTAAGAAATATTCTATAAAGATTTTCTAATGTCCATTTGGCACCACTCTTCCATGAAATGGCTTTTGACGGACAACTGGAGCGGAAAATCGGGCTCACTTATCCATGAAATGGTTCTTAACGGAAGAGTGAAGCAAAAAAAAGGTGTCACTTGTCCATGAAGACTGGTTTCATGGACAAGTGAAGCAAAAAAAAATCTCACTCTTCCAAGGAAGAGTGAGATTGACCGTTTTTATAGTTTTAGAAATGTTCCATTTTTTAAGATACTATTATTTCACAAAAAAGGCTTCATATAATGCTTTTACTGCTAGGTCTTCGTGTTTAGCTTGAATACCAAACATGACACTAACTTCCGAAGCACCTTGGTTGATCATATCGATATTGATGTTGTTCTCAGAGAACGCTGTTGCTGCTTTGGACATCGTAAACATTTTTTCACGCATGCCCTCTCCTACGATCATGATCAATGCAATATTGCGTTCAACCTTTACGCTATCTGCATCCAACTCTTCTTTCAATTGTACCAATAAAGAGTGTTCTTCTTCTGTAGTCATTTGATCGCTGTGCAAAATAATCGTTAAATTATCGATTCCTGAAGGCATA
The DNA here is from genome assembly GCF_000195575.1 of Carnobacterium sp. 17-4. Lineage (NCBI taxonomy): Bacteria > Bacillati > Bacillota > Bacilli > Lactobacillales > Carnobacteriaceae > Carnobacterium > Carnobacterium sp. 17-4. Next base: position 1,804,943 of record NC_015391.1, read on the forward strand.
TGTTCATAACTGATACCTCTTGATTCCAATATTTCTAGTACCTTACGTCCAAAACCAATTTCACGGTTCATTAGATACTTGTCAATATAGATGCTGCTAAAACCACTAGAACTAGCAATTCCAATCACGCCTTGCTCAGTCATTTGTCTTTCTTTCATGATACGAGTTCCCGGAGCAGATGGATTATTTGTATTTTTAATTTGAACTGGAATACCTAATTTAAATGCTGGTTGCAAAGCTTCATCATGTAAAACCGAAAAACCACCATACGAAAGTTCACGCATTTCACGGTAAGTCAGTTCCTTGATACCGATAGGACTTTCAACTACATGAGGGTTAGCAGCAAATATAGCATCTACATCTGTAAAGTTTTCATATAGTTCAGCTTGGATTCCATTTGCCAAAATCGATCCGGTAATATCTGAACCGCCTCTTGAAAAAGTACACACTTTTCCATCTTTTGTGTACCCGAAAAAACCTGGAAATATAATGACTTCTTCACTAGCACGCAATTTATATAACTCTTCATAACTCTCAGGTAAAACTTGTGCATTTCCTGGTTCGTTCGTTACCATTAATCCAGCTTCTTGAGGATCCAGATAACGAGCTGGAATGCCTTCATGATTAAAATAAGCTGCAACTAACTTTGCATTGTTATTTTCTCCACTTGCTTTAAATGCATCTAAATAATAATCGGGTTCGTCTTTATTACCCTTAACCAAACCTTCTAAATCGGTTCTGATTTCGTCAATGATTTCCGTTCCCAACCCTAATTCTTCTGCAATGTCCTGATAGCGCATTATAATCTTACCCAATACTGCACTAAAGTCATGCCCGACAAGAGCTTTCATACCAAATCCAATCAACAGGTCTGTGACCTTTTCATCTTCTGCTGAACGCTTGCCAGGAGCTGATACTACAACAATTTTTCTTGCAGCATCCTCTTTTACGATTTGTACTACTTTTTTCAACTGACTTCCTGAAGCTAATGAGCTTCCACCAAATTTAATCACGTTCATCAAAGTAACATCCTTTATTATTTTTTATTTGCTTTCATTTATCACTAGACAAGGGAAAGAAGTATATTCCTACATTTTGGACTGTTTTTCGTTGAGAATCAAGTCTTTCTATCTATTTAAGTAAAAAAGTAAGAATATTTTTTTATTCTATCTTATTTACCATTTTAGTAATCTATTTAACATCAATTTGACATCAAAATAATACTTTAGTCCCTATTTAATTCGCCAAAATAAGCATATAATAATAAAGTAGTTGACATTCAACGCCTTTTTTTATAAACGCACTTATTCTATTACTTATTATGGGAGAAAAAAATATGAAAATGACTAAATATATTAATCTTTTCCTGGGATTTTCTGTTATTGCAGGATTGCTGGGAAATTCTGTTTCAAAGAAAAAGAATGGCTTATCTAAAACTATCTCTATGCAAGATCCTCTTTCCCCTTTCATCGGGACTTGGAGTAATCAAGAAATAGACGAAAAACAGCGTCTTTTAAAAATAACAAACGAAGGTGATTTTATCATTAATGACCAACCAATTTTAGGTAGCATTACTTCTATCTCCAAACAGCAACTTGTCTTCACTGATCATTATGGGTATGAATTGATTGCTAAGCGTCACCAAAATAACACATTATCTTTTTATGACGATGCTGATGAAAAAAATTATCTATTTGTTTTAACAGAGTAAAATCCATCCATGATACTAGCCTCATGGAGAGGTTTTACTTTTTTATTTCTTTGGTCGTTACTATTGAAAAAAATTCTGCGAACGTTATGATATAATGACTATTCAAATTATTTTCTACAGCTCAGAAAGGAGTACTGCACTTGTTTCAATACCTTTTAATCGGATTGATCGTTTTCTACGTGATGGGTAATTTATTAGCCTTACGTCATTTTAGTGCCTATGATTTTGAGAATCAGTTTGTTCGCATTTTTCTTGTGAATGATCGTAGGATCATAAAAAATATCAAAGAAAAACCAACTGTATCGTTAGTTAAAAAACTAAAGCAAGTCTTTAGCCTCCAACTTATTGCAAAAATAATCATCTATTCTCTCTTTGTTCACTTTTACTTGGGAGGTAATACAGCTGTGAGTGTCTTCATTTTAGCTGCTCTGTTTGTTTGCAATATTCTATTTGATCTACAAACAAATCGTATCGTTACTAAAGCGAATCAATCCTAAATACGTAGTTAAATAGAAAGAGCTCTAAATCAAAGATTAAGAATCTTTGTTTAGAGCTCTTCTTATTTTAGTCTTGCTTACCAAAGAACGATTTAAACTTAGTCACCTTTTAATGAGATTCAATATAAGCATCTTTGTAAGTGTATTTAGCTCCAACTTGGTGGTTGTAAATATCCTTAACATATTCCTTTTGTAAAGTTGCTGCAGCTCTTTGGAATAGAGGAGCAACTCCTGCTTCTTCTAATAAGATTTTTTCTGCATCAAGCAAGTTTGTCCAACGTGCGTCAACATCTGTTGCGTTCTCTCCTTTAGACAAAGCAACTAGTTCGTCAAATTCTGCATTGCTGTAGCTAGAACGGTTGTATGGACTTTCTGATGTCATTAAATCAATAAAGTTTACTGGATCAGCAAAGTCAGCTCCCCAACCACCTAAAGCAAAATCGTAATCTTGTTTTGTTTGCAATTCTAAACGAGATTTAAAAGGAACGTTTTTCAAGGTCACTTCTACACCAGGCAAATTCGTTTCAATTTGGTCTTTCATGTAAGCTCCAACTTTTTTATTTGTTTCATCATCATCGCCAAGTAATTCTAAGGTTACAGTATCTGTGCCTAGTTCAGACTTAGCTGCTTCCCAATATTCTTTAGCTGCATCAGCATCAAATGCTAGGTAGTCTCCTGATTCTGCACGGAAGTCATCTCCAGAAGTTGGATTTGATGCTAATTCAGAAGGAACAAGTCCCCCTACTGTTTGAGAACCATTTGCTAAGATTTCGCTGACCAATAATTCATGATCATAAGCAGTTGCAATTGCTTTACGCAAGTTTTCGTTAGCTAATGGTGTTTCTTCTCCATTTTTTTCTTGATTCAATTGAAGATAAGACGTTCTTGCTTCTGTTTCAACAGTATAATCTGCATTATCTTTGTATTGTTTAGCAAACTCACCGGTTAAATTAACTCGATCAATCTGACCAGAATCGTATAAATTTAGAGCTGTAGACGTTTCTTTAATGACTTCAACATTAATTTCTTCTAAAGTAACATTTTCAGCATCCCAATAATCTTCATTCTTCTCGTAGGTCCAATTTAGGTTTGTTCCATCCCATTTGCTAAATGTGAAGGGACCATTAAAGACCATTGTTTCTGCTGAAGTACCATATTTGTCTCCTTGTTCTTCAACAAATTCTTGGTTTTGAGGGTAGAATGTTGGGAAAGCCATTAATGAAATAAAGTAAGGTACCGGTGTTTCCATTGTAACTTTTAATTCATAATCACTAACAGCTTCCACTCCTAAAGTTTCAGGTTCAGCCTCTCCAGCAATAATATTTGTTGCATTTTTGATTCCTTCAAATAAGTAAGAATAAGAAGCGGCTGTTTCAGGATCAACAACCCTTTGCCAAGCGTATACAAAATCTTTAGCTGTTACAGGATCCCCATTTGACCAAGTTGCATCTTCACGTAATTTAAATGTGTATTCTAAACCGTCTTCACTGACAGTAGCTTCTTCTTGAGCTAAAGCTGGAACGGGTTGGCTATCTTTATCAAGACGATACAAACCTTCATTGACGTTATTAAAAACGGTAAAACTAACTGTATCTGTAGCTAATGCTGTATCTCCTGTAGGCAATTCTGCAATCTCAACTAAATTCAGTACTTGTTCTTCTGCTAAATTCCCTTCGCCTGAACTTGATGAAGATGTTTCACTATCTGCTTCATTTCCACAAGCTACCAAAATACCTGCTGTTAATAATAAAGCTCCAGATTTCCACCATGTTTTCTTCTCCATAACTAAATCCCCCGTTTTTAATCTTATTTTAACCTTATTTTAATTAAATTAGAACTTAATAATAAATATACACATTTCATTTATTATTTGCAAGCTTTTTTTTATCTAGAAATCAAATTTAATTGACTTTTTAGAGCCTTTACCTTTATGCTTATCATTAGTAAGTATTTTTAAGGAGTGATCAAAGATGAAAATTGCAATCTGGTCGGATTTCGTATGCCCTTTTTGTTATATTGGAAAACGTCATTTAGAAGCCGCAATAAAAGGCCGCACAGACATAGAAATTGAATTTCATAGTTATGAACTAGATCCAACAGCACCTGAAAAGGTTGAAGGTACTATGGAAGAGTATTTTGCTGAACACAAAGGAATGAGCATTGATCAAGCTCAATCAATGTTTGATCAAGTTACTCAAATGGCTAACAACGTTGATTTAGATTACCATTATGATACTATTCAACATGGTAACACGTTAAAACCACATCGTTTATTTCAATTTGCCAAAGAACAAGGTAAAGGGAATGAATTTATGGAATTAGCTAAAAAAGCTTATTTTATTGAAGGCAAATGGTTAAATGATGATGACTTCTTAATTCACTTAGCCGAATCAATTGGATTAGAAGAAACACGTGTTAGAGAAATTTTAACTTCAGATGCTTATTTAGATGCTGTACGTTTAGATCAAGCTCAAGCAGTTGAAATTGGCGTTCAAGGTGTTCCATTCTTTGTTATTGATGAACAATATGGTGTTAGTGGTGCTCAACCTATTGAAGTATTCGAGCAAGTATTAGCAGAAATTGATGCTAAATCATAATTAGACCACCAAAAAGGAGTTGAGAATTTATTCTCAGCTCCTTTTTTTATCTGTTATTCTCCAACATAAGACAAAATAGTTCTGTTTAATCCGCTAGAAAGCTAGAATAGGATTAACGAGATAGGAGGAACATCATGTATATTTTGCTCAGTTTTTTTTGTGCAGTAGGCTTTGCTTTGATTCATTTTTTCTCTAAATCTTTCCGTTTTGTGAATGAAGTGCCAAGAATAAAATTTCTATCTTTTTCAGCTGGAGTTTCTGTTGCCTATGTCTTTGTCCATTTATTGCCCGAATTAAATCACTACCAAGAAGCTTTAATGAATGAACTAAAAGATAGTCCGTGGAGGTACTTAGAACATCATATTTATGTCATTGCTTTAGCTGGACTAGCATTGTTCTACTCGTTAGAACGAGTAGTTAAGATTTCAAAAAATAGTCCTCATTTTAAACAACCTGAAAATGCTAGTTCTGGTATCTTCTGGCTTCATATTGGTTCCTTTTTTATTTACAACGCCATTATTGGCTATTTGCTAGTACAAGAAGAATTCAATACTGTTCTAGGAATGCTATTTTATTTTATCGCTTTAGGTGTCCATTTCTTAACCAATGACTGGAGCTTACGCAAAGACCATCAGCACATCTATGATCAATATGGTAGAGTTCTTTTAACTATTGCTATTCTTTTGGGGTGGCTTATCGGAGCATTAACAGAACTAAATGAACTACTCTTATCTATTTTACAAGCCTTCATAGCTGGTGGGGTTATCCTCAATGTCATGAAAGAAGAACTTCCTCAAGAACAAGAAAGCAGCATAGGCAGTTTTTTGGTAGGCTCTTTCGGTTACTCTCTTCTGCTAATTTTCCTTTAAAATTCATTTTGAACATACAGAAAAACCCTTGCAATCAAAGTTCTGATTCCAAGGTTTTTCTGTATAGTTTTTTTCACGCATTTTAGTACTGTTAGGCTTAGATAATTGCAATAGCAACCATCGTAAGCAAGAATAAAAAGGATACGACTTTCATCGCTTTTTTTACTAAGAAAAACTCGCCATTTGCTAATTTAAAAATAGGATAGGCTACAAAACCAAAAGCTAATCCATCAACGATACTTGATGTTAAAGGAATCATCACTATAATTAAAAAGGCAGGGAACCATTCACTAAAATCATCAAATGGAATATGTTTTAAGTTTTCCATCATAATCGCTCCAGTTATTACGATAACAGGTGATAGTGCAGCATTTGGAATATAAGACAACAAAGGGGTAAAAACTAACGAAAGTAAAAATAGTCCTCCAGCAAACACAGCTGTTAACCCGGTCTTCCCGCCAGCTTTAATACCAGATGCACTTTCAGCTGCTGGTATAGTCGGGCTCGTTCCAAGTAAACTTGATACAAGCGTCATGACTCCACTGACTTTAAAAGCGCTCGTAAAACGAGTCTTATCTTCTAACATGCCTTCAAACAAACCTATAGATTCAAAAATTAAGATCATTGTCAAAGAAAATACTGCTAAAATAAAAGGCACACTAAGGATTGTTGAAAAATCAAACGCTCCTACAAGTGCGGGATAATTTGATAGATTACTCAATGAAAATGAAGAGGCTCCTGCTTCATGAACGCCAGTTACCAATGAAATAATAGTAATAACTGCAATTCCAATAAAAAAGCTTCCTGGTACGTTTCTTAGATAAAGCACACCGGATAATAAAATCCCAATGACAGCGAGTAAGACAAGCGGCTGAGACAAATCTCCTAACGTAATAAATGAGTTGGCTCCTCCATCCGTAAGAATACCACCATTTTCCAGTCCAATTACGACTAAGAAAAGTCCGATTCCGGCTGTAATACCGTGTTTTAATGAATCGGGAATCGCATCTACTAACAACTTGCTGATAGAAGTATAGGCAATACCAGTAAAAATTATTCCAGAAACAAAAACTACAGCTAAGGCTTGCTGCCAAGATAGCCCCAATGAACCTACAATTGTATACGTAAAGAAAGCATTAACTCCCATACCAGGAGTGAGCACCAGTGGAGCATTTCCCCATAAACCCATTAAAATACTTCCAACAGCAGAAACTAAAATCGTACCGAACACACTTAACTCAGGTGGAATCCCTGCTTCAGCCAATATTAATGGATTGACTATAATAATATACGATAGCGCGAAAAATGATGTAATACCCGCTATCATTTCTTGTTTAATACTTGTTTGGTTTTCTTTCAATTTAAAAAAATTCACTATTTTTTTCTCCTTTTCGATGTGTTTTCTCAAACACAAGTAATCTGGAGACATGGGCTGCAGTCTTTTTAAAGCTTGCACAGCAAAAAAGAAAGTTTTTTTCTTTACACGCCCCAACATTTCATTTTAACATCTACAGTACAAAAAGTCATGTATTTTTTTATACGATAGAAAGACAAAAGAAGTATTCATAGAGAAATATATTTCTCTATGAATACTTCTTCACTTATCGTTGCTTAAAATATAGTAATCTTTGCCTCTTGATCTTGTTCTTTTATCAGAAGAACTATTTTGTTGGGCTGTATTTGGATATGATTCAGTTGATTTTTGTCCAAAAAAGATGAGATTTTAAAATCATACTGCTCTGGAATAGCAGATGTTTCTAAACGATTCTCTTTATTAGCTGTGTTTAAAAGCATAATGACAAACTCTTCTTGACTGCTCAACCTAACGATTCCCATTAATTCACCCTGTGAAAAGGAATAAAAATCCCCTTCTTTCAAACTGGTTTCTTTGCTACGGACAGCAGCTAATTTTTTCACAAAAGTTTGAATCTCTTTATTCTCTTTTCCCCACGGATACATTCGGCGATTATCAGGATCTTCTTTTCCTTTTACACCTGCTTCATCCCCATAATAAAGACAAGGAACTCCTGGAACGATAAATAATAATGCCATTGCTTGCTTTAACTTTGCTATATTCTGATTTAAAACAGTGTAGATTCGCTCGGTATCATGTGTGCCAATATTATTTAAATTGCTTTTGAAAGCTTCAGTAGGATAATTTTCTTTTAAGTTCATCCACTTCTCAGCAGCTTCTTGCGGAGTTATTGACCGTTGAAGAAGTCCAATGATAATTGCCCGAAAAGGGTAATTCATCGCCCCATGCAACTGACCTCCTTCAATGTAATGACGGCGTTTATTATAAGCAATTTTATTTGAGGCATCTTCCCACACTTCACCAATCAATACTGAATCTTCAACTGTTTCTTCTAATGCCAACCGTATCCCTTTTAGTACATCATCAGATAATTCATCAGCTACATCCAAACGCCAGCCGCCTAATCCTAATTTTGACCATTTGCGGATTACACTATTTTGATCTTTATACAAAAAGGACTGGACCTTTGGATTTTCTGTATTCAACTTAGGTAAATCTTTTACACCCCACCATGATTCGTAGTGATCCGGAAATTTTTTAAACGTATACCAATCAAAATAACGACTTTCCTTAGATTGATAAGCTCCCATCTCAGGATACGTTCCATATCGATTGAAGTAACGGCTGTCTGCACCTGAATGGTTAAATACCCCGTCTAAAATAATCCGCATCCCGAACTCTTTGGCTTGTTGAATAAGTTCATTAAACGTGTCTTGATCGCCAAACATTGGATCAATTTTCAAATAGTCGCCTGTATCGTATTTGTGATTGCTTCGAGCTTCAAATAACGGACTAAGATATAGAATAGTTATACCCATTTCTTTTAAATAAGGTAATTTTTGGATGATTCCTTTTAAATTGCCACCATAAAATTCCCAACGAACAACTTCCCCATCTTCATTTTTAATGTACATGGGCAGGTCTTCTTGATTAGCATAGAGAAAGGAATTTTTTTTTAGGATTCAGCACTTTTCCATCTTCATTGCCATTGTAAAAACGATCTACAAAAATATGATAAGCTATTCCCTCACGGTACCATTTAGGTGAAGGGTCTGCATATAAATAACTCGTTAGTTGATAAGGCTTCACATCATGTTCCTGTTCATAAACTTGGCCTTCTCCACCCTTGAACCGTTGATTGTTCCCATAATAAACGACTTTGACTTGTTGGTCTTTTTGAACCGATACTTTAAAAAAATAATAATACAATCCTTGCCCTTCCGTTAATTGAATCGTAACTTGATATTGAAACCGTCCAATAGAACGCATCTTGACTTCAAATGTATCTCCAAAATCCTTCTGTACAATCAGGTAGATTGGCTCGTCTACCGGCCATTTACAAGTAATCGTAAATGTTACTTTCTCATTAATCGGTACAGCTCCAAATGGTTTTTTGTATTCTGATAACCACGAATTGTAATAAATCATTTCAGTCATTTTATTTCCTCAGTTCTATTGTAGTTGCCGTTTCCTTAATCTTTTATATTGGCTGGTTGCCTTTTAAAAAAGAAACATGTTTTTCAGCTTTCCCTTTAACATTCCATATTTCATCAGCGTAGCGCATGATCGTAAAATCGGCAGAAAATGGACCTGAACTTGCGATATTGATCAAAGCCTTTTGGTTCCACGCCTGTTGATCTTGGTATAAGTTATCTGCTCTTTCTTGAGCTGCAACAAAACTTGCAAAATCTTGCAAAACATAATACTCATCATTAAATAGCGTTAATGAGTCATAGATTACTCGGCCCTCTTCTTCGATACCTGGAATAGTGCCATTAATTAGGCAATTCAGGACTCGTTTCAAACGCGGGTTGGCTTCCATAACGGCTATCGAAGAATAATTTCCTTCTCGATTCATCTGATTAACTTCATCGTTCGTCAAACCAAACAAGAAAATATTATCTTCTCCTACTAAATCCTTAATTTCGATATTAGCTCCATCCAAAGTTGCCATGGTCAACGCACCATTCAGCATCAATTTCATATTACTTGTTCCAGAGGCTTCTGTTCCTGCTAATGATATTTGTTCACTGATATCTGCAGCTGGAATGATCATCTCTGCTAATGAAACACCATAGTTTTCTACAAAAACGATTTTTATTTTGTTGCCTACATCTGGATCATTATTTACCAATTGAGCTAGTGAGTTAATAAATTTTATGATTTGCTTTGCATAAATGTAACTTGGAGCTGCTTTAGCTCCAAAAATAAAGACTCTTGGCTGCAATTCAAGGGTAGGATCCTCTTTGATTTTCAAATAACGGTCTAAGATATGCAACGCATTTAATAATTGGCGCTTATAAGCATGTAATCTTTTTATTTGCACATCAAATAATGCTGTAGGATCAATTTCAATACCGTATTTTTCTTTTACATAAATTGCAAATCGTTTTTTATTTTCAAGTTTGATATCAGACAATTGTTTTAGCGTTTCTGAATCTTTTGAATAGGCCTTAAACTGTCTTAATTCAGCTGGATTCGTTTTCCACTCTTGATCGATTTTATCATCGATCAATTGCGTTAATTTTTCATTAGCTAAATGAAGCCATCGTCTTTGTGTGATACCGTTTGTTTTATTATTAAATTTAGATGGATACATTTTATAAAAATCGTGCAACGTTTCTTCTTTTAAAATGTCTGTATGTAATTGGGCAACCCCATTTACACTGTGACTTCCAATGATAGCTAAGTGCGCCATTTTAACATAGCCGTCCGAAATAATAGTGGTCCGATACGTCAGTTCTTCTCCATATAAGGGGATTTTTCTATCTATATGGCGTTGATTGATTGCTTCAATGATTTGATAAATACGAGGCAGCAACCCTTGAACCATATCGACCGGCCATTTTTCCATAGCTTCTTGCATAATAGTGTGGTTAGTATAACTAATAGTTTTTTTCGTAATATCCCATGCATTTTCCCAACTAAGTCCTTCTTCATCTAATAAAATACGCATCAATTCTGGAACACATAAAGCTGGATGTGTATCATTTACATGAATAGCGATTTTATTTGGAAACTCACTCCATGGCTGATGCTGTTTTTTGAAAAATCGTACAATACTTTGAATACCTGCAGATGTAAAAAAATACTCTTGTCTCAATCTAAGAAGCTGTCCTTCATAATTTGAATCATCTGGATAAAGTACCTCTGTAATCTGGTTGACTACTTCTCGTTCAGCAATCGTCTTGTAACGTATCTCTTCTTCAGGGGGAATTTCAGCTGACCATAAGCGAAGATTGTTTACAACATCATTCTCATATCCTATCATTCCGGTGTCATAAGGAACTGCTAAAATATTTTGAGTATTCGAATAGATAGGGCGCAGTTTATTTTCGCCATCTTCTTTCAAATACACCTCGCCGCCATAACGAACCATGACAGCTTTATTTTCTTTTCTGACTTCCCAAACATTTCCGTTGCGTAGCCAGTTTTCTGGCAATTCAACTTGATACCCATCTACAAATTTTTGTTGAAATAAACCATACCGGTAGCGGATACCTGTTCCATTACCTGGAATACCAAGAGAGGCAATGGAATCCATAAAGCAAGAAGCTAATCGACCTAATCCACCATTACCTAAAGCTGGATCTACTTCTGATTTTACAATCGCTTCGAAATCTAACCCCATTTCAGCAATTCCATCTCGCACAGTAGTTAAAATACCTAGATTCAACAAATTGCTTTTCAACATACGCCCAGGTAAAAATTCCATTGAAAAATAGTAGACTTGTTTCACTTGTTCTTCTAAATACAGTTGATTGGTTTGGTTCCAATTATCAGAAGAATAACTTTTTATAAAATTGCCTAAAGCTGTATATTGCTGTACGGAAGAAGTATCTTCTAAATTCGAGGCATAAAGCACTTCAATTATTCTCTCAAATTCTTGTTTAAATTCAGTAGTTGTTAACATTATTTTTATCCTCGCATTCTTTTTTGATTAAGCTAATGAATTTTCTAATAAATAAAGAAACTTCAACAGTCAAAATAAGAATAGTTGCCTATTTTTATGTGCCTGTTGAAGCTCTTCATTATGCTTTAACCATTATTGTATAAACTTGTATATATTCGTTAGTGGATTTTTCCCAACTAAAGTCTTTCGACATTGCTTGTTTTACTAATGATATCCATTTTTTTGGCTCATCATAATAAACCGTCAATGCACGGTCGATCGTTTCAACCATGACAGATGAACGGAAATCATTGAAACTAAAGCCGGTTCCTTCTCCAGTATATGGATTGTAAGGTTGAACGGTGTCTTTTAATCCACCCGTTTCATGAACGATTGGCAATGTACCATACCGAAGTGAGTTGAGTTGAGACAATCCACATGGTTCAAATGCTGACGGCATAATAAACAAATCGCTTCCTGCATAGATGTGTTGGGCTAAAGCCACATCAAAATCAACAATCACTTTAAATTTTTCTGGATATTTCCAAGTGAAATAATTGAAACTGTCTTCGTATTCTTTTTCACCGGTACCTAATATGAGAACTTGAATATTACGATGCATCAGTTCATCGATTTTATCACGCAATAAGTTACAGCCTTTTTGAGTCGTTAGCCTACTCACCATAGACATTAGTGCTATTTTCTCATTTACTGGTAATCCAACTCGCTCCTGCAAAGTAGTTTTATTAATCATCTTTCCTTTTAAATTTTTTGTGGAAAAATGAGCGGGTATAGCATTATCTGTTTCAGGATCAAAGACCTCATAATCAATCCCATTTAAAATGCCGCTTAATTTATAACTATTGAACCGTAATACACCGTCTAAATTTTCCCCAAATTGAGGTGTTTGGATTTCTTGTGCATATGTTGGACTAACCGTTGTGACTTGATCCGCATAAAAAATCCCACCTTTTAAACAATTGATATCATCATAATATTTTAAGCCATGTTCGTGAAAGGTGTTGTAACCAATTCCATATAGATCAGATAACACAAGTTGATCAAAAACACCTTGAAATTGAATATTATGAATAGTCAAAATCGTTTTTATCGATTGATAACTTGTAATCCATTGGTACTTATCCTTTAGCAAAACAGGAATAATAGACGTATGCCAATCGTTCACATGTAAAACATCTGGGATAAAATCTATTTTTTCCAACATCTCACAAATAGCTTGCGCAAAAAAAGCAAATCGTTCGCCATCATCATCAAAACCATAAATGCTAGGGCGATTAAAATAATATAAATTGTCAATAAAGTAATAGTCAATATCATCTTTTTTTAATTTTTTTATCCCACAATATTGACTTCTCCAACCAACCTTCACTTCAAACTGCACTACATCTACTAATTGATCTTTATATTTTTGAGGCATTGTACCATACAAAGGCAATACAACACGTACATCTATGCCTTGTTTTTTCAACTCTTTTGGCAGAGCACCTGCGACATCCCCTAATCCTCCGGTCTTAAAAAAAGGAGCACATTCTGCCGCAGCAAATAAAACTTTCATTTTTTCAGCTCTCCTTTTCAACTGTTATCTCACTATTTTTTGTAATAACTATTGGATTCTCTTTTGTTCCTGTTAATTTCACTCCTGGACCAATTTTTACGCCTTTATCAAGAATAGCGTAATCTAATTCTGCATTTTGAGCAATTTTACAGCCTTGCATAATTAATGAGTTTCTAACTATTGCCGTTTTTTCTATTAAGACTTTACGAAAAATAATAGAATCCTCAACTGTTCCATCAATCACACAATCGCTTGCAAATTGAGAATTACTGATGTCAGCTTCTTTTGAATAGTAAGTAGGTGCCCCATTTTTGACTTTTGTAATAACAGGCTGGCTACGATAAAATAATGCATTATAATTATCTTCCTCTAACAGATTCATATTCGCTTGATAATAACTTGAAATATTTTCGATATTTTTCAAATATCCAGTGTACTCATAACCATCAACGGTATTTTCTTTTAAACTATGTCTAATTAAGACATTGATTTCACCTTTTATTCGGTTATTTGCTGCTTCTCTCGTTAATTCAATAAATTTTTTGACACTCATAATCGCTATTCCCATACCTATAGCTATTTTCGTTTCTTCTTTTGGAAGTTCGCGAGCAGGAAGTAAATCAACTACTTTACTTTCTCCCTCTACTTCAAAAGTTAAACAAGTGTCGATAGACTCCAGTGAACAAAATTCTCTTGGAACATTCTTATACACAACAGTAATATCGGATTTACTTTCGATATGACTTCTTAAAACTGCCTTAAGATCAACATTACAAAGCATTTTACTACCCATAACTACTACATACCCTTTTCCTGAGTGTTCCACAAAATCAATTTGATCTTGATAATAACTACTAATTTGACCTGGCTCTAACGACTCTAGGGCTTCTTTTATTTCGGCTCCAGAATGAATAAACAATCCACCTCCAACTGTGGATTCCATTCCCCAAGGATAGCCGCTGCGGACATGATCCAATAAAGCTCTTGCACTGCCCCGTACAAATAAAGCAACAGAAGTGACTTCTGCACTATATAAACTAGAAAGCGGAAAATCAATCAGGCGATAACGTGATCCGAATGGCAGTGCAGCCACTGCTCTTCTTTTGGTTAAAGGCATCAACTGTGGTTCTGACTCATCTAGGTTTATTACTGCGCATAGCTGTTCATTAGTCTTCATCTTTTAACCCTCCCATCTCTTCAGCGTATCCAACAACCGTAATATTTTTTTCGTCACCAATAATTTGCGCTCCATCATGGATTTTTGCATTTTCTCCAATAATGGCACAATTAATCGTTACATTCTCTCCTATCGTTACATTCGCCATAATCAAACTGTCTTTAACCTTTGAATTTTTACCCAATTTAACATTATGAGATAAAATTGAATGGTTGACTTCTCCGGCGATGTAGCACCCATCCGCAATCATAGAATCAGCAACTTTTGATGACTTAGTTAAAAATTGAGGCGGAGCAGAAGGATTTTGAGTATAAATTCTCCATGATGTATCTCTAATATTTAATGCATGATTCGGATCTAAAAATTCCATATTCGCTTCCCAGAGACTTTCAATTGTTCCAACATCTTTCCAATAGTCTTTAAATGCATAAGCAAATATATTTTCACTATTTCTTAAATATGCTGGAATTACATCTTTTCCGAAATCTTCCATCGTCCGATTTTTAGCATGGTTATCAATAAGGTAACGCTTTAGCATAGACCAATCAAAAATGTAAATTCCCATCGAAGCTAAGTTACTTTTAGGTTCTGCAGGTTTTTCTTCAAATTCAATAATTCTATCTGTCTGATCGGTATTCATGATTCCAAAACGAGGTGCTTCTTCAATGGGAACTGGAATTACCCCTACTGTTAAGGCAGCATTTTTTTCTTTATGAAATGTAATCATATCTTGGTAATCCATTTTATAGATGTGATCTCCTGAAAGAACTAACAGATACTCTGGATTATACCGATCAATAAAATCAATATTTTGGTAAATAGCATGTGCCGTTCCTTTAAACCATTTTTCTCCATCAACACTTGAATAGGGTTGTAGAATAGTTGCTCCGCCATCGTGCGTATTTAGTCCCCAACTTTCGCCATTCCCGACATGAGTATTTAATTCAAGAGGCTGGTATTGAGTCACAACACCAACATTCTTGATTCCAGAATTAGCACAATTGCTTAACGCAAAATCAATGATTCTATATTTCCCACCAAATGGTACAGCCGGTTTAGCAATGTCTTTAGTTAATTTACCAAGCCGTGTTCCTTGTCCTCCTGCTAAAATCATAGCTAACGTTTCAGTTTTTTTCATTATGATGTTGGAAGAATCACCTTGCCATTCTTCCTCTACCCTCCTTTTTATCCATTAATTTTTTGGCACTCCAAAAATTCTTTTTGGTCGTAAAATCAAAACGCTCATTGCCGGTACAATTAATTCGATTGTATGTTCTTGTTGATGAGTAGTTTCTTTTATCGTTTTCAATGGTCCTTGATTGCTTGTCCAAACGCCTCCATATTCATGCATCTCAGTGTTTAAATATTCTTCGTAAACCCCTTCAAAAGGAACGCCTATTTTATACCCTTTACGTTCAACTGGAACAAAGTTACAAATGACTAATACAAAGTCACGCGGTTTTTTTCCTTTACGAATGAACGACAAAAGTGTTTCAGCAGAGTTATCCGCATCTAGAATTTGAATGCCTTCCTCTTGATGATCTACTTCCCAAAGTGCGCGTTCCTTTTTATACATCATATTTAATGATTCCATAAAGTACAAATGTTTAGCATTCATTTCATCATCCAAGCTTTCCCATTCTAAGCCTTCATGGATGCGCCATTCTAGAAACTGCCCAAAATCATTTCCCATAAAATTTAATTTTTTCCCTGGATGAACCATCATATACGCTTCTAGCGTACGCAAGCTGGCAAATTGGTTGTAACGATCGCCCTGCATTTTATGCATCAATGATTTTTTTCCATGGACAACTTCATCATGAGAAAATGGTAAAATAAAATTTTCGTTGAAAGCATACATAAAAGAAAAGGTAATTAAGTTGAAATGATCTTTACGGAATAACGGATCCATTTCAAAAAATTTTAAGGTGTCATTCATCCATCCCATATTCCATTTGTAATTAAATCCTAACCCCCCCATATAGACAGGTTTTGTGACCTTTGACCAGGCGGTACTTTCTTCAGCTATCATAAGTGTGTCAGGATACCTTTCAAATACTTTTTCATTTAATTTCTTTATGAATTCTACACCAACTTTATTATGATTGCTTCCATCTTCATTAGGGGTCCACTCTCCTAAATCATAATCCAGATATAACATACTCGACACTGCATCCACTCTTAAACCATCTAGATGAAACTGTTCGATCCAATAAAACGCATTAGAAATCAGGAAACTTTGAACTTGGTCTTTTCCTAAATCAAAATTCATGGTCCCCCAACGATTATTTTCCGCTTTATTTTTATCTGAATATTCATATTGTGGTGTGCCATCAAAATAAACCATTCCATAATCATTGCGATTAAAGTGACCTGGGACCCAATCCATTATTACCCCAATATTGGCCAAGTGTGCCGCTTCTACAAAATTTTGAAATTCTTCCATTGTGCCAAATTTTGAAGACAGCGCATAATAGCCTGTCAGTTGATATCCCCAGGATGCATCAAGAGGGTGTTCCATCAAAGGCATAAACTCAATATGCGTATAACCCATTTTTTTTACATAAGGAATTAATTCATTTTGTAATTCAGGTATGGTATACCAAGTATCGTCATCGTGGTGTTTCCATGAGCTGAGGTGCACTTCATAAATATTCAGTGGCCGTTCATAAACGGGGAAGCGTTTCTTATTTGCCGTCCATAATCCATCACTCCATTTCTTTTTCGGCAAATCTTTTACAATTGAAGCATCTTTTGGTCTTACTTCAAATTCTAGAGCATAAGGATCAATTTTTAACTTTACCGTACCATCAGGTTGTTCTATACGGTATTTATAACATTGCCCATCAGTAGCCTGTTCACTAAATATGGTCCAGCAACCAGTTTTGCCAATTTTATCCATTTCAATTCCTACATGCCAATCTGCAAAATCTCCTACTAAACCAATACTCTTTGCATTGGGAGCCCAGACAGTAAAGCGAAAACCAACTTTCCCCTCATAAGTTTCCTGTTTACATCCCATTGTTAAATAACTATCAAAGTGTTTTCCTTTATTAAATAAATACAATTCTTTTTCAAGTTTGCCCTCAATGTCTTCATTCATAGATTGATTCGTCAATTAATTCACTCCCAACTCTTTTTCACATTTTCATCTATTCTTAATCTTATTTTCATTTTACAATGGTTTCACCTAATAATCGACTTATTTTTTATTTTCTTTTAAATTGACCAACTATTTAACTATGTAGATAGTATACCACTATTTAAAGAAAACGCTTACTTTTATATTATATTGGTTTTAATTTAAAAAAAATTCCCCTAAAAAAGTACTAGCACTTTTTTAGGGGAATAAAATAAAAACACTTAATTGTTTTTATATTTTATTAATTGAGCTTCTTTATCATATAATTTAATGGCATACGTAATGACTAATGCACCGAGTAAACCAATTAGACTGCCTATAACAAGGCCAGCTAATCGAAATTGAACCAAATCTAGTGTAAATTGAGCCTTTGATAGATTTGAGAGTAACAATGCTTGTGGATTTGTAAAAAAATTAGCCAATCCATAGTTTCTTACCATGCAGTATTCAACTAGTATATTTAGTAAAATAATTAGGCAAACAACTTGTATCGTAGGCAAATGAAGCGATAAAAAAAAACCACCAATAAGTAAGCCTATAAACCCTCCAATAATACGCTGAATATTACGGTTAAAAACCATTCCTAAGTTTCGTCCTTGTAGAACAGCTGCACAAGAAATTGTAATCCAATAAGCATTTCCAAAACCTAATGACTGACTGATATATGCCGAAAAGAAAATAATAGCAGCATGATGAACAGATGAAAGCAATAAAATAGAGTCATTTTCAATTGATTCTAAAAAAAGTTCTTGTTTTGTAGCAGTGACATCATAAGTTGGTATATGAAAAAAATTTTGATTTATAAATCCAACCAATAAAGCTACTAAAATGGCTGCTGCAACTCCAATACTTGCATATCCTACCGTTGTAAACATATCCTTAAAAGCTACTGTTGTTCCAGTTCCCATGATACAGACCATAATCACAAAAAAAGCACCTGGATTAGGAATATGCAATATGCGTACCGTTAAAAAACCGCATAGACTAACTAAGCCAATTACGATTGGTATTGTCCATGGAAGTAAAGTAGCAATCATTCCTACATACAAAGCAACTAAGATAGCTGCACCAGCTTTAGCAATTCGCAATCCCAATTTTTTTAAAGGTAATGGTTGATATGAAATAAAAGCAAATGCTCCAAAACTACCAAAGGTACCAATCTTCATATTTCCTACAACATATCCAATTAATAAAGGTATAGCCACACTCATACCTGCTCCCAACACTCGCATTATAGGATCATCCGTTTGTCTGATGTGAAAAATTTCGTTAATTATACTATTTTTCTTTATTATTTTCGCAACCTTCTTCCTAAATTATTTATACTTATACAGAAAAAAACTGCGTTGAAGAAGCAGTTTTTTCTGAGTCGTTCTTACTGTAGCATTGTATTACACGCTCCTTTCTAGCTTATACCTCTTTTCTGTTTTTTTCAATGTCCTCCTTCTTGAGCTAACTTAAAAGCTAACGTTTTAGTCTTTGAATAAAATTCTTTGCATAACCACAGGCTAACTTGTATTCCTTCAGAAATTCAACTTCACTAGTCATCTTTTTATCTGTCTAAAAATTAATTAAAGAAATAAGATGCCACTAAGTGAATACTAAAAAAAATTAGAAAATGTTGAGTTAAAAGTGCGTTACGGTGTTACTAATGGTAAAATGATGGTAGGTAAGTCCAACTACAAATTAGTCAGGCAACTATTTAAAGGAGCTTATCGTAAAGGGGGTGAACAGATTGGAAATACTATTATTGACTGTTGGTTTTATTGGTTTAGTAATAGCGGCATTAACGCCTCAATCCGCTTTAGGTGGACTATTAGCATTAGCAAGTTTTGGTGGCTATTTTTATTTAAATAATCTAGAAAATTGGATTCCAATCATTATTTTTATTTTAGGAATCTGTCTGCTGATTTTTGAAGTTTTTGTACCAGACTTTGGTGTAGCAGGTATAATTGGTTTTCTTTTAATTATTGGTGGTATCTATTTAACCAATAATGATTTAGGAACAACCTTGCGGGATTTAAGTATCGCTGTGGTCGCCTCTACATTCTTAGTGATTATGCTTATCAGAAGAGGCTACTCGCTGACGCATTTACAAAAACTTGTTCTTAATAATAACTTAGATAAAAAAAGCGGGTTTTCGAGCAACAATGACGCTTCAGCTTATTTAGGAAAAATTGGAAAAACAACTACTCCTCTAAGACCATCTGGAAAAGTAGCATTCGAAGATACAGAGTTAGATGTTGTCAGTACAGGCGAACACATAGACGTAGATGTTTCGGTTATTGTCACAAAAGTAGAAGGATATAAAATTATTGTTAGGAGAGTGGATAAAACATGACAACAGTTGCAGAGAGCCCCACAAATTGGATTGGCTTTTTATTCATAGCCATTATCGTTATTATCGTTATTAGTTTATTTTTCCGTTTCGTACCCGTTGGATTATGGGTTACTGCTTATTTCTCAGGCGTTAAAGTTAATATAGGAACACTTGTAGGAATGCGATTAAGACGAGTAGCTCCACAAGACATCATCCGTCCATTAATTAAAGCAACTAAAGCTGGTTTAGACATTGATATTAATGAGCTAGAAGCCCATTATTTAGCCGGTGGAGATATTAACCAAGTTATAGACGCTTTGATTGCCGCACAACGTGCAAATATTGATTTAGTTTTCAAACAAGCTGCCGCAATTGACTTAGCAGGAAGAAATGTTTTTGAAGCTGTTCAAGTCAGTGTTAACCCTAAAGTAATTGAAACACCTCAAATTGCTGCAATGGCAATGAATGGTATCGAAGTTAAAGCTCGTGCTAAAGTAACTGTTCGTGCAAATATCGAACGCTTAGTCGGTGGTGCTGGTGAAGAAACCATTATTGCTCGTGTTGGTGAAGGTATCGTAACCACTGTTGGTAGTGCCGCAAGACATACTGATGTACTAGAAAATCCGGATTCTATCTCAAAAACTGTTTTAAGAAAAGGATTAGATTCTGGTACTGCTTTTGAAATTCTTTCAATTGATATTGCAGATATTGATGTTGGTCGTAATATCGGTGCCAGCTTACAAATGGAACAAGCCCAAGCAGATAAGAATATTGCACAAGCTAAAGCAGAAGAAAGACGTTCTATGGCGATTGCACAAGAACAAGAAATGATTGCTGAAGTTCAAAAAATGCGCGCACGCGTGGTTGAAGCCGAAGCTGAAGTACCTTTAGCATTAGCCGAAGCTTTGAGATCAGGAAACCTTGGTGCAATGGATTATTACAATATGAATAATGTTAATGCCGATACTAAAATGAGAAACTCTATTTCAGATTCTACTGAGAGAGAAAGTGATAGATAATGAATACTTTAATAGCCCTTGTCGTTTTATTTCTTATAGGGACTACATTCTTTTCTATTATCGCTACTATTTATCGCTTTTTCATTGCGTCTATCGGAAGCAACTCTTCTCCATCAAAAAGTAATCAAAGGCAAACTTATCAAAGAGAAGAGTTAACAAATAAGGATTCTATTTCCTTAAAAGATGCTTTTCTAACAAATAATGCCACTCGACAAAAGTATGCAAGCAACGCTAATGGTACTTCACAAAAACGAAACCAACAAGCGCATGCCAAGCAATTGTCTAGTCGCATGCAACAAGATGCAGCCCGTAGAAGAGCTGAAAACCTGCAACAAAATACTAAAAGAAAACCAGAACCCGTTCGATCTTCTACAGCTCCAAAATCAACTCTATTTAATGAAAATGACATTAACAAAAGTAAAAGTCAAACGCTTTTTGATAGAGATGATTTAACATCATTGACCCCAATTGATAAGGTAACTTCTACCAGAAAATCAAGTTATCAGACTGAGGTTAAAGCTAAGAAAATTCATTTACAAAATGATAATGATTATGTAAAAGGGATCATCTACAAAGAAATTTTAGATAAACCTGTTAGTTTAAGAAACAATAAATAAGCACAAAAAAACCAATAAGAAAGTTCTTTAGGGAACTTATTTATTGGTTTTTTTTTTCGATTATACCCTAACTTCTTCTCTCTCTTCATCATATTCTAAAGCTTTTGTTCCTTGGTCTCCAGAACTGACTCGAATGACATTCTCAACATTATAGACAAAAATTTTACCATCTCCAACTGTGCCCGTATATAGTGCTTTTCGAGCTGTCTCTATAACCAAAGAAACAGGAACTTTACTAACCACTACTTCTAATCTTATTTTAGGAAGTAAATCTGCTTCGATTTCAACTCCTCTATAATAAGCTGTTTGTCCTTTTTGCAGGCCGTATCCTTGAACTTTTGTTACTGTCATACCTGTGATACCAATGCTATTTAAAGCTTTTTTTAATTTTTCAAATTTAGACTCATTTGTTATAATGTCCACTTTCATTAAACTAGCCTCTTCCTTTTCGCCAGTAGTAAAAGGTTGTTTTAGCTGTTGGTGAACTTTAACTGTCTCATGTCTATCTTCCTTATTGATAGCAAGAGGTCCTACACCTGAAAATGCTAATTCAGGCTCTGAGCTTTCAATTTTCAAACCTTCGAATAGAGATTTTTGTCCAAAAGGAACCGTTACAAAGTCACCGTAGCTTGATTCTAATCCATGTTCTGAAATATCCATCCCTGCAATTTCTTCTTCCTCTGTTACTCGTAACCCAATTGTTTTATCAATGAGTTTAAACGTAATAACCATTGTGACCGTCACCCATACAACCACAGATACTACTCCTATTAGTTGAATGCCTAAGAGATTAAATCCACCGCCATAAAGCAGACCTCTGTCTGTTGCAAAAACACCTACTAGAATCGTTCCTAAAGCACCCGAGATTCCATGAACTCCAAAAGCTCCAACTGGGTCATCAATTTTAGCTTTCTTTTCGATAAATTCAATTCCATAAACTAATGCACTTGCTGAGATTGCCCCTATCGCTACAGCTCCAAATGGTGAAACTATCGCACATCCAGCTGTAATTCCTACTAAACCAGCTAGCGAACCATTTAGCGTCATAGAAATATCCGGTTTTCCGTATTTTGTCCACGTGATCACCATAGCAACTAATGTAGCCGTTACTGCAGATAGATTTGTATTTAAAAATATCGTCCCAATAAGAGCTAATGTTTCGTCACCCGTGGCAGAGACCGTTGAAGCTCCATTAAACCCAAACCAAGCAAACCAAAGAATGAAAACTCCTAAAGCTCCTAATGTTAGACTATGCCCTGGAATAGCTTTTGCTTTTCCATCTGTATCGTATTTTCCAATCCTAGCCCCTACAATTTTTGCTCCGATCAAGGCTGTTACTCCGCCAACCATATGAACAGCTGTCGAACCAGCAAAATCGACAAATCCTAATTGTGCTAACCATCCTCCACCCCAAATCCAATGTCCAGAAATAGGATAAACTACAGTAGAAATAACCAATGTGTAAACTAGGTATGCACTAAATTTTGTTCTTTCTGCCATTGATCCAGAAACGATTGTTGCGGCAGTTGCAGCAAAGACCGTTTGAAACATCAAAAATACATAACTTGGTATAGTAGTGTCATAACTGCCTTGTACAAATAAATCCGGTGTTCCAAATAACCCAGCTATACTGGGACCAAACATTACTCCAAAACCAATGATCCAGTACATTAAAGAACCTAATACAAAGTCCATCAAATTTTTCATGATAATATTACCAGCGTTCTTTGCTCTAGTAAATCCAGTTTCGACCATTGCAAAACCTGCTTGCATAAAAAATACTAATACTGTTCCAACAAGAACCCATAACGTATCCACAGATGAAAACATATTCTTACCTCCCTTTTCATATGTTATAAAACCTAACATTTAAAAAAGCTCAAAACAAGCGTTTTAAATTAAATTGCAAAAATAACCTAAAAAAGCTTTCAATCCATGTTATATGATATAACTCGGATTGAAAGCTTTTTATTTTTTATTCTTCATTTAATTTATAATTGTATAAAGCACCAATAATATTTCCATTGTTTCCAAACTTGCTTTTCATTATTTCAGGTACAATAAACAAGCCATCACCTAACTCCTCTTCGTACACTTTCCTTACGTTTTCTTTAATCAGTTGAATCAATAATGGATTTCCACTGATTCCACCGCTGATAATAATTCTTTCTGGATCTAAAATAGTTTGTAAGTTGAACAATTGAATAGCTAACGTATAGCAGTAGTCATTCAAACAGGATGCGGCTTTTTCATTTCCAGCTTCAATTAGTTCAAACATCTTAAAACCATCCATAGATTCTAATGGTATTTTACATTGAAAAGCTATTTTTTTAAACAAGTACCTTATTCCATTTTGATACCCAAACATGTAGGATGCATCCTTACTTCTAGCCGTATTCGTTTTAATAAATGAAAATTCTCCGGCTGAATAGTGCTGTCCTTTCAACACTGCACCGTTTACTACTATTCCTCCACCGATACCCGTTCCAAGATTCAGCATGACTCCATGTTGAATTCCTTTTAAATTCCCTTTCCATAATTCTCCAAGGGTTGCAGCTTTGCCATCATTTTCTACATGAATCGTCGTTTGACATCTCGTTTCCAACATCTCAATCATATTCATTTTCTTAATGTAATTTAATGATCCACCATGAACAGCATATCCAGTTTTGGAATGAATAATTCCCGGCATGCTAATGGCCATGCCTTCAATTTGATGAGCATATTCATCATAAATATCTCCCATCATGTCTAGGAAATGTGTTAACGATTGCATAGGTGTTTTTCTTGACTTAATCTCCCCTAATTCACCTTGTTCATTAATTAACCCATAATTCGTTTCTGTTCCTCCAATATCGACGCCTAAATAATACACTATTTTCGCCTCCTTCATCATTTCTACTCTGTTTTTCACTACCTTCAGTTTACCACTATCTATTAATGAATAGAACGGTTACAGACTATCTGCTTTTTAATTTCTGAGTTTTTATTGCGGTTCTTATCAAAATGAATGCCGTTGTTTATTTCAGCTTACGACTGTTATGTAATACTATTCTAGCTATTTGTTACACAACTAACATCATATCTGCTTACTATCTATGCTATACTTTTTAAGTATGTAAATGCAAGACGATTTATGGGGGTAGACTATTGAAAAAGAAAATATTAACAGGAATTATGGCTTCGATGATGTTCGCTAGCCCATTTTTACCAACTGTTGTTCAAGCTGATACGTTGGAAGAAATGGAACAACAAAAAAACGAACTTGACTCACAATCATCAGAGCTTAATAATAGAATCAAAGAACAAGACGAAACCCTAAACGACTTAGAAACAGAAAAAGGTCATTTAGAATCAGACATCACTACACTGCAATCTCAAATTGACGAAACAGTAATGAAATTACATGATCAAGAACAAAAATTAGAAGAGTCTAAAGCAAAAGTTGAACAATTAAAAACTGAAATTGAAGCTTTAAAAGAATTAATTGCTCAACGAACAGGCAAACTGGAAAACCAAGCGCGTTCTGTACAAACGGATGGGAGTACTTCTAATTTAATAGGCCTTATTTTAACTGCTGAAAGTTTTTCAGACTTAGTAGGCCGCATAGGTATTGTTAATCAACTTGTTACAGCTAATAAGACTATTGTGACTGAACAAGAAACGGATCAAACAACATTAGAAGCGAGTGAAGCAGAAGCAAAAGCTGAAAAAGTTGCTATTGAAGAAACCAAAAATGCTATTGAATTATCAAAAAATAACTTAGTCGCCCAAAAAGCTGAAATGGATGATAAAATCGTCCAAGTTGCTATTCAATATGATATGACAGAAGAAGAAAAAAATACATTTGTTAAAGAACAGCAAGTAATCGCTACTCAAACAAGTACTTTATCTGAAGAAATGCAAGAAGAACGTCAACGTATTATTGAAGAAGAACAAGCAAGACAGTTAGCGATTCAAAAAGCTGCTGAAGAAGAAGCTAAAAAAGCTGCTGTTGAGGAAGAAGCTAGATTAGCTGCCGTTACGGCTCAAGAAAAAGCTGAACGAGAAAAAACAGAGCAAGAGGAAGCTTCTAAAAAAGCTGCCGAACAAAAAACAACAATTGCTAGCTCTTCTCCTGATAAATCAACAAGTGCTAATAAATCGAGCAGTTCATCAAACAGTTCTAGTAATTCAAAATCTTCAAGTAACTCTAGTTCGTCAAAAAAACCGGCTATTACACCCAAACCACAACCTAAACCAGAACCTAAACCAGAATCAAAACCATCAGCTAATTCAGGTTTTATTCATCCTAGTGGTGGGTACTCAACCTCACCTTATGGTTACCGTATACATCCAATTACGGGTGAGCATAAATTACACGGTGGAATTGATTTTGGCGGTGGTGGACCAATTGTAGCTGCTCAGAGTGGTACAGTTGTCATTGCAGGATATGATTCCTCATGGGGCTACTATGTGAAGATTGACCATGGAAATGGTATGCAAACTCTTTATGCTCACATGGTTGCAGGAAGTTTACTTGTTTCTCCAGGGCAACAGGTCTCTCAAGGCCAACAAATTGGAACAATGGGAACAACTGGATCTTCTACTGGAGTACATTTACATTTTGAAATGTACAAAAACGGGAGCCGTGTTAACCCTGCTTCTTATTTATAAATAGAAAAGTTAAATAAAAAGACAGAAAGTTCAGTTTTACAATGAACTTTCTGTCTTTTTATCTGTTTTATTTCCAATCACCGTTGGAATAGTACTTGTTAAGAAATTTGTTTAGTAAAGGAAATAAAATCGGCGCTAGGATCAAATAAAATCCGCTATTCCCTACTGCGTGCATTGTATCAAAAGGAATACCCGAAGCATAATAAATCCAAAAATTTTGAATACCAAAAAAGGGAGCTTGAATCAAGGAGATAATGAATCCGTATAAATAGCCTGTAAATCCGGCATAAAAAACCATCAGGGCAAAAGGAATTTTTTTAAATATAGGTTTGATCATTAGTCCAGTAACCAAAACCACTACAAAGAATGAAACGATTTGAGCAATTGTCCAAACACCCATTCCAAGTGTCATATTTGATAAAAGAATCGACAATACAGCTACAATTAGTGCATCACTTATCCCTACTGTTAACGTTAAAATAATTAAGATAACGGTTACCGGCTGGACATTTGGCAGGAACTGAAGCAATTGACGGCTAACTTGGCAAAGTGCTGTCAAAAAGGCAAGTAAGGTTATTCTTTGAATGGATAGTTTTCCAGTACTTTTATTGCAAAGCATTTAAAAACCACTTCACTTGATCTCCATCTTGTAACTCGTATTCGGCTGCTCCTACAGTTGGCTCTGTATTGTTTACTTCATACATCCAATACTTTCCTGCTTCTTCGTCTTGTTTCATTCCTTCAACAGAAGCAATAAATCCGCCTTCTTCAACTACTTCATATTCTTTTTTAAGGGCTTCTAAGACCGTAGTGCCCTCGGATACTTCTAATTTTTTTGTAGCTGTAGCAACTTCTTTTCCGTCTTGTTCTAATGCAATAACAATAGAAAGAGTTTCTTTTGTCTGATTTTCCACTAAAGAAGTGTTTTTTGCAGCAGAAGATTCTGATTCTTGCATAGTAACTTCTCCACAAGCTGCTAAGCTAAAAGCTGTTAATCCAATAAGTCCTAATTTAATTATTTTCATCTTACTTATTCCTCCAATTATCGAATAACTATGCTTAGCTACTCTTTTTAACTCAAATCTTCTTTCTTTAATTCAGGATGAAAAACTTTTCCTCCTCTTTCATATAAAATTTCTTTTACGCTGTAGTGATTATTAACAGCTCTGGCAACAGCGAAAAAATAATCAGATAATCGATTCATATAGATTGCTGCATATTGATTTATTGATTGTTCAGTGGCTAAACTCACGATGGACCTTTCTGCTCTTCTAACAACTGTTCGTGCCATATGTAAAAGACTAGCTATCGGATGTCCCCCTGGCAACACAAATGATAAAATCTCCGGAGATTTATCAGAGTAACTATCAATACTCATTTCTAAGTTTTGTACCATCTCTTTTGTTACTTTATATGTTCCTTTTCCATGAGGCGTAGCTAGGTCTGTTCCACAATCAAATAGATTCTGTTGCATTTCAATAAGTTCTGCTTTTAACGATGAATCTCTTTCTTCTAGTTGGCTCACAATATATCCAATCAATGAATTTAGTTCATCTATTGTTCCATAGGCATTCACTCGATTTGTGTCTTTTCTTACCTTCTCGCCGCCAATTAAACTTGTATACCCCTTATCGCCCGTCTTTGTATAAAGTTGCACAAAAATTCCCCTTTCATTTTGTTACATCTCCTTAAAACCACTATATATCAGATATATTCATTTTACAACCACAACATGTAGTGTTAACGAAAAAAGATTGAGTCGTTTAACTCAATCTTTTTTTTTGCTATTCAACTAATAAATTTATGCGTAAGTCATTTATAAGGGTGTTCCAAATATTTGAACAATATAAAGATTGGTGCCATCATAATGAACCCCAATTCCCACTTCCTCAAAATCCTTCTTTATCATATTTTCATAGTGTCCTGGACTATCTTTTAATCCTTTAAACAACCATTCAGCCATTTCTTTTTCTGCTAGGTAATAAGTTCCCATTGCTAAATTTTCTCCCGCTAATCGATATGAATAGTTAACTTCTGCCTCTTCTAATACGGTAAAAGTAGCTTTTCCGTCTGGGCGTGTATGAGAAAATGATTCTTCTGTTTCAATTGCTCGTATATTAGCTGCTTTTTTTAATTGATCATTTGAACTTACAGGTGCAACACCCACTTCACTTCTTAAATCATTTAATAGCTCTAACATTCTTTTCTCCACAACTGCAACGTCAATTTCATCGGTTTCTGTTAACTCATTCGTGCTTGTTGAATCCACACTCGTTGATTGTTCTTGTTCACTAATGTTTGGGGATTCTTCTACAAGTACTAATGGATTATCTTTTAATTTATTCTCCATTAGAAAGATAGTATCACTAATTTTTGTACCTTCTAAAATAGTCGAACTGCCAAGCCAGTAGCCAAAACCAATCAATACGATCAATAGTAAACTATATGAGAAAAATTTTCTCATTCCATCAAACCTTTCTTTATGTTCTCATTCACTTACTGCTTGTAGTATACCAAAAATGATTGAGTACACATATACGTTAAAAGGAAAACGATTGTGTTGTTTTCACATTGAAATTTGATTAACTTACTTTTCTATCTATCTAAGTTCCTCTATCAGCTGATCCATTGTTTTAAAAATAGATTTTCCTATCCACCAATCTATTTTTAAAATCCCAGTTTCACTGCCTGATACGATCATTGTTAATTCAACTTGTTCATTTTCTAAAGGGTGTATATGAAGGGTCAAACTTGCTACGCTGTCATTTCTGATAAAGTATCTTTCAAATACGGTTAGGTAACCTTTTCCATATTCAAAATCAAATCCATATGTAATCGATTGTTCATAATTATCAGCAGTTAAATTCTGTTTAAAATATTCTAAAATATTAGAACTATTTCCATTCAATATAATTTGTTTTTCTTTCATCTCGCCCACCCTTTAAATTTGTTTAGTTAGCTTTATTATGCTGAACATTCTACCTGTACACAAGATAAATGGTATACTTTTTAAAGAATATTTAAAACAACTAATTTATTAAGGAGGTTCATTCATTTGAAACGATACAAAACACTTTTATTTGATGTAGATGATACATTGCTTGATTTTAAAGCCGCTGAAAATTATGCTTTACAAAAATTATTTAACGAACATAATGTTGTCTTAACAGATGATATTAAGCACTTTTATCAAAAAATGAACCAAAAATTATGGTCTTCTTTTGAAAAAGGAGAAATTAAACGGGAAGAATTATTGCATACCCGTTTTTCAATTTTATTTAAAAAAGTTGGATTAACATTAAACGGGGTCCATTTGGATAACTTATACAGACAATATTTAGAAGAAAGTGCTGTACTGATTGATGGTGCGAAATTATTACTTCAAAAATTAGCCAAACAGTATGACCTTTATGTAGTAACAAACGGTGTTGCACGTACCCAGTTTATCCGTCTAAACAACTCAGAACTGACCACTTATTTCAAAGATATTTTTGTTTCTGAGGAAGTTGGCTATCAAAAACCTATGAAAGAATTTTTCAATCATGTTTTTGAAAAAATCCCTCACCATTCTGCGGATAAGACATTAATTATTGGAGATTCTTTAACTTCTGACATTCAAGGCGGAATCAATGCTGGAATCGATACATGTTGGTTTAATCCTAAAGGACCTATGAACGTAACACATAATCCAACTTATGAGATTCACCGACTACAAACCTTAGAAAATATGCTTTTAACACCTAATTCTACAAAGGAAACACCTACTACACATTCTGTATTAACTTTCTAGACAGTTAAAAAGGGTTTGAGAATTACTTCTCTACCCTTTTTTATTTTTTTTAAAAGAATGATACATTAATTTTTCAAAAAATCGACCTATACCATTTCTGAAACCATTGATTTAGCAGCATTTAAGAGCATTTTCATACTATAATTTAATTGCATTTTCTAGTAGTTAAGTGCTACACTAATTAATGTAAGAACTAAAATACTTATCTAATTTATACTCAAAAAGGAGATTTTTTATGTCATTAAAAGAGATCATTAACGACTCAACCCGTATTTTTGAAGGTAAAGAAGTTCCTGAAAAATATTTATTTGATGAATATGTAGGTCGTGCAAAGAGCGTTTATGGCGTTGCATTGCCTAAAACAAAAGCTGAAGTTATTGCGTTAGTTAAATTTGCTAATCAAGAAAATTTAGCTATTATTGCTCGTGGAGCAGGTACAGGATTATCTGGTGCAACTGCTCCAGTTCAAAATGAATTGATTATTGATTTACACCTAATGAACCAAATCATTGATTTAGATTTAGAAACATTGACCTTAACCGTTGAACCTGGTGTATTGCTTCATGAAATCCAGGAGTTCGTCGAAAGTAAAGGTTTCTTCTATCCACCTGATCCTGGCTCAAAAAATTCTTCCATTGGTGGGAATATTGCTACAAATGCTGGTGGCATGCGTGCTGTTAAGTATGGCGTAACAAGAGATTATGTTCGTCAATTAGATGTCGTTTTAGCAACTGGTGAAGAATTGACTTTAGGCAGCGTAAATATCAAAAATAGTTCTGGTTATGATTTAAAAGATTTATTTATTGGATCTGAAGGAACACTTGGGATTACTACTCAAATCAAGTTAAAGGTCATTCCATTACCTAAAGCTAGTTTATCCCTTATTGTTGCTTTTCCCACTCTTAAAGAGTCGACGGATGCGGTTTTATCAATTCTTCAAAATGGAGTTGATCCAACTGCTCTTGAATTTTTTGAAAGAGAAACAATCCACTTGAGTGAAAAAGAAAATGGGTTCCTTTTTCCTAGTCAACAAGGAGAATCGTATCTTTTAATGACATTAGATGGCGACAACATAGAAGCGATTATGAATCGTGTTCTACTGCTTGAAAAAAGTGTTCAGCCTCACAATGTTTTAGAGATCGTTATTCTAGACACACCTGAGCTAGAGAAAACGGCATGGGCATTACGTGATTCTTTGTTAACAGCAGTTGTAAATTATACTGAACAAGTAACAATGGATGAAACGGTTCCTATCAATCAACTTTCTGTACTTTACCAATATACAAAACAATTAGAAGCTGAAAGTGGGCTAAGCATGATTAGTTTTGGACATGCTGGGGATGGAAATCTTCACACTTGTGTTGCTCGTGGAACGATAGAAAGTCAAGAAGAGTGGGAAACGAAACGTGATGATGTGTTGACAAAAATGTATGCAAAAATTAAAGAACTTGGTGGACTGCCTTCTGCAGAACATGGTATCGGAATTATCAAAAAACCTTATCTTGCTAAAATGACTGATCCAAATTATTTAACTTACATGCGTAAAATCAAACAAGTTTTTGATCCAGACGGACGTTTGAATCCAACAAAAGTGATGTAAATCGTTAGTAGTATAAAAAATGTATCGGTCCATATATCTATAGACCATTAAGTTTGGTTTTAAAACAAAACAACCCAATTTCGTAATTTTACGAGGTTGGGTTGTTTTTTTATTCTATTCCTTTGAGTACTTAACAATTAGCTGTCTTGCAGCTTTCACTTCATCTAACCGTTTTACAAAAGTTGTATGCGGTGCTGTTAACACTAACTCTGGTGTTTCTTCAACTTCTTTAGCAATTTGAATCAGTGCATCTGCAAATGCATCTAACGTCTCTTTTGTTTCCGTTTCCGTTGGTTCAATCATTAATGCTTCTTCCACAATCAAAGGGAAATAAACCGTTGGAGCGTAATAACCAAAATCAAGAATCCGTTTTGCAATACTAGTCGTTGGAACCCCAAGTTTTTTTTGCCTTGACCCGGATAAAACAAATTCATGTTTGCTGTATTGAGTATAAGGTGTATCGTAATGAGGTTCTAATTTTTTACGCAAATAATTGGCATGCAATACGGCACTTTCGGATACTTGTCTTAATCCTTCAGGACCCATCGTGCGTATATACGTATACGCACGAACATTAACCCCAAAATTTCCATAATATCCTTTTACTCGACCAATAGAATCAGGATAGTCCGTATTTAAGACGTACTGACCTTCTTGTTTTTCAATTCGTGGGATCGGTAAATAAGGAATTAAAAATTCTTTGACCCCTACTGGACCAGAACCCGGACCTCCTCCTCCATGTGGAGTACTAAAGGATTTATGTAGATTCAAATGGACAATATCAAATCCCATCATTCCTGGAGTTGTCTGACCTAAAATAGCATTCAAATTTGCTCCATCATAATAAACAAGTCCACCCGCTTGATGAACAATTTCAGCCATCTCGATAATGTCTTTCTCAAAAATACCTAATGTATTCGGATTGGTCAACATCAGCCCAGCAGTATCGTCGCCAACTTGTTTCTTTAGTTCGACTAAATCCACTGTTCCATTCGAATTAGACGGGATTTCGACTACATCAAAACCGGCAGCATGAGCACTAGCAGGATTGGTTCCATGAGCAGAATCTGGAACTAAAACCTTCGTTCTAGTTGCTTCATCACCCTTTTTAGTGTGATAGCCCTTCATCATCATTAAACCCGTCCATTCCCCTTGAGCACCAGCAGCTGGTTGCAAAGTAATGGCATCCATACCTGATATAACTTGCAGATCTTCTTGTAATTCATAAAGTAACTGAAAAGCTCCTTGGACTGTTTCAATCGGTTGAAACGGATGGATCGCTGCGAATCCGTCATAACGAGCGACGTCTTCATTAATTTTTGGATTGTATTTCATCGTACATGAACCCAGTGGGTAAAAGCCATTATCCACACCAAAGTTTTTCGTTGATAAAGAAGTGTAATGCCTCATCAATTGAGGTTCTGATACTTCTGGCAATTCGGCTGGCTCTTGGCGAATCAAGTGTTCCGGAAACTTATCCATCAAATCAATTGAAGGAACATCACTTTCGGGAAGGCTAGAAGCAGTACGTCCGGGGTGACTTATTTCAAAAATCAATTCATTGTATTCCGTCATTTAGTCATCCCCTCCAGTGCTTCAATAAACTGATCGATTTCCTCTTTTGTACGTTGCTCCGTAACGGCT
Source organism: Carnobacterium sp. 17-4 (assembly GCF_000195575.1). Taxonomy (NCBI): domain Bacteria; kingdom Bacillati; phylum Bacillota; class Bacilli; order Lactobacillales; family Carnobacteriaceae; genus Carnobacterium; species Carnobacterium sp. 17-4. The sequence goes on from NC_015391.1 coordinate 1,838,085, forward strand.
ATTAAGACTTCATTCTCCCAGCCATAATCAGGCCCCAGATCATATCCACCAATAAAGCCTTTTTCAAGTAATTCCCGATTGGTTGCTCCGACTGGTTTATTCAGCTGAATAATAAATTCATTGAAAAAGGCTGCTTTATTCTTTATTGAGAAACCTTTACTCTCCAATTGTTTCGCCATGTAAGCTGCTTTTTCAACATTGAGTTGAGCCATCTTTTGTAAGCCTTCTTTACCTAAAGCAGACATAAAAACAGATGACGCTAAAGCATTTAATGCTTGATTTGAACTCATATAGGAAGTCGCTTTTTCACGCCGAATATGTTGTTCACGTGCTTGAAGAGTTAAAACAAAACCACGCTTCCCATCAGTATCCGTAGTTTGACCAACGATACGTCCGGGGATTTTACGCATATATTTCTTCTTAACTGCAAAATAACCGCAATGTGGTCCGCCAAAGTTCATGGCTAATCCCATGGGTTGCATGTCTCCCACAACAATATCCGCTCCTAACTTGCCAGGTGATTCTAGTAAGGCTAGAGCTAAAGGATTTGCCATAACAATAAGTAAAGCTTTTTTTGCTGCTGCCAGTTCTTTAATTGCCGCCAAATCCTCAACTGAACCAAAAAAATTAGGATATTGAACAACAACTGCTGCTGTTTCATGATCTAGTTGTTCTGCTAATAAAGACAAATTAGTGCTGTCATTAAGTAAACTAATTTCTTCAACTTGATATTCTTGACCCTTTGCAACAGTTTGCAAAATTTCTCTCCCTTGAGGGTGAACAGCTCTAGAGATAAGAATTTTAGAACGCTTTGTAGCTCCAATAGCTAACGTTGCAGCTTCTCCCAGTGAAGTAAATCCATCATACAAAGAAGAATTTGCTGCATCCATACCGGTCAATTCGCACACCATTGATTGAAATTCAAATAACGCTTGAAGTTCTCCTTGGCTAGCTTCTGCTTGATAAGGCGTATAGGCCGTATAAAACTCAGAACGTGAAATCACATGGTCTACTACACTTGGAATGTAATGGTCATATGTTCCTGCTCCTAAAAAGAGGCTGTACTCATGTGCAGTAGCATTTTTAGCTGCTAACTTCCTCATCTTTTTTGTTAGCCCCGATTCATGAAGAGCAGATGGAATGGCTAAATTTTCGTTTAAGGTGATGTGTGTCGGAATATCTGAAAACAATTTTTTAACAGACTTAATTTCTAAAAAATCTAACATATCTTTTTGATCTTGCTCAGTATCAGGCAGGTATCTAAATTCATTCAATCGCTTATGCCTCCTCTTCAATTACCAGTTCTGCAACATAGGCTTGGTAATTTTCTTCGCTTAATAACCCCTCTAATTCAACTGGGTTTTCTAATTGGATTTCAGCAAACCAACCTTCTTCAAAAGGAGAAGCATTCACTAATTCTGGAGCATCTTCTAATTCTTCGTTAACTGCTAGAATAATTCCTGTGACTGGCGCAAAAATCTCTGAAGCTGATTTGATGGATTCTACCGTGCCCATTTCACTACCAATTGAAACTTCCGCATCCACTTCTGGTACTTCTACATAAACAACATCTCCAAGTTGTTTAACAGCATAATCTGTAATCCCTACACGTACTGCATCTTCCCCTAATGGTAAAATCCATTCATGTTCCTTGCTGTATAATCTATTTTCTTTCATGATTAAAACACTCCTTATCCTTCATTCTTTTTTAATCGATTTCTCTTTTATAAAACGGTAGTTGCACGATTACAGCATCCACCAATTTATTACGGATCTCAATCTTCACTTTTGTCCCAACTTCATTGCCACTTGTAGACAATAAAGCTAATGCAATACTATTGCTAAGTGTTGGAGATTTTGTTCCTGAAGTGATTACCCCTATTTCTGAACCACCCTCATCAAACACTTTGTATCCATGTCGTGCAATGCCTTTTCCAATGAGTTCAAGACCTTTTATTTTTTTGTCCACTCCATTTTTTAGTTGAGCTGTTAAAGCCGCCTTACCAATAAAATCAGCTTCTTTTTTAGTCTTAACAGCAAATCCAATTCCTCCTTGAAGAGGGGAAATCTCATCTGATAGTTCATTTCCATATAAAGATAAACTCGCTTCTAAACGCAAAGTGTCACGAGCACCCAATCCGCAAGTTTTTAAACCTTCTTCCATACCGGCTTCTAATATGAGATGCCATAATTTCTCAGTTTCATCCGTTTCTAAATACAGTTCAAAACCATCTTCTCCAGTATACCCTGTGCGAGAAATCAGTACCGACGTAATATCTTTTAAAGCAACATGCTGAAAAAAATGGAACGGTTTAAGTTTACTTAAATCATCATCTGCTAGTTTTTGCAAAATCCGCTCAGCATATGGCCCTTGAAGTGCAATCAATCCAATATCCTCAGACCTATTTTCCAAAATAACATCTTCGACTATTTCTTTTTTCATCCATTGAAAAACTTTTTCTGTGTTCGAAGCATTAGGAGTTACTAAGTATCCTAGTTTATCTAATTTAAAAATAATTAAATCATCAATTGTACCACCATTCTCATATACTATGGCGTTGTATTGTGCTTGACCAACTGTGAGTTTTGAAACATCATTCGTTAATAAATGATTAAGAAACCCTTCGGATCCTGTTCCTTTTACGAGGATCTCCCCCATATGTGAGACATCAAATAAACCAGCTTTTTCACGTACGCTTTTATGTTCATCTGTTATACTGGAAAACTGAATAGGTAAAGCCCAACCTCCAAAATCTATTAATTTAATATCATTCTCTTTATAATAATTGAATAAAGGCGTTCTTTTCAATTCTTTTCCCATTTTATCTCCCTCATTCTATCATATTATGCTGCACTCAATTCTGTTGTCGATCACTTTTAATAGACCTAATAAATTAAATTTACCATTTTAACAAACTCTTTCATAGACCCTAATCCACTTTGTTAAAAATAATGAATTATTCATCTATTTCACTGTAGGCAAAATGATTGCTTTTTAAGAGCATTTCACTTAAGCTTTTGATTGAAAACGTTTGCGTTTATTGATACAGTATACTACTATTCAATGAAATTGAGAAGGAGGGTTACACATGATTACGTTATATTCGTCTGCTAGTTGTACCTCTTGTCGCAAAGCCCGATCATGGTTAGAAGAACATGACATTCCATTTACTGAAAAGAATGTATTCACTGAAAAAATAACGGATGAGGAATTGAGAGCTATTTTGCAACTAACGGAAAATGGAACAAATGAAATCATCTCGCAACGTTCTCAAGCTTTCAGAGAATTGAATATCAACATAGAAGAAATGCCTTTAGGAAGAGTGTTGAAACTCATTCAGCAACATCCGGGTATTATGCGTCGTCCTATTCTTGTCGATAATAAACGGTTACTCGTCGGTTATAACGAAGAAGACATCCGTTGCTTTTTGCCTAGGGAAATTAGAAAACTTGAATTATCAAAATTACACGACCAATTACCAGTTAATTACTAATGACCATGAAACAAACTATAAAAGTATTTGGTTTGTCATTTCTCTTAGTGGATAAGTTTATGCGGAAATTCGCAGAACTTACCCACTTTTTCTGTTTCTTGGACAGATTATTCATTTGTACATAGTTAATTATCCAAGAGAAATTTAGCGGATTTTATAGATAAAAAAATCTCTTCACTATTTAAAGTGAAAAGAAATTTTTTATCTTTATAGATCAAATAAAGTATTAAAAATCTCAGACATAACAGGATGAGTAATAACCTGATCTCTCAAATAGGTGTACGGAATATGGTTATCCATTGCCATCTTAACTTGATTGACCAATTCATGCGCTTGATCACCGAAAAGGGTGACTCCTAAAATCTCGTCTGTTTCTTTATTGATAACAGCTTTATACAATCCTCTAGTATCATTAATAACATCTGAGCGAGTTGTTCCGCTAACTGGAGCAGTGTTAGTAATGACTTGATACCCTTGCTCTGTTGCTTCTGTTTCAGTTAAACCAACTCGAGCAAATGAGGGTTCCATAAAAATGGAATAAGGAACATGTTGGCGCTCAGAGCGTTTCCGGTTACCTTTGCCTAATACATAATCAGCAATGAGTTTCGCATCATTAATGGTGATGTACGTAAATTGGTAGCCTCCTCTAACGTCTCCTAAAGCAAAAACATTCTCTACAGCGGTTTCTAAATAGTCGTTGACTTCGATTCCGCCTTTTTCATCAATTACAATATCTGTATCATCTAGATTTAAATAAGCCGTATTAGGTTTTCGCCCTGTCGCAATTAGAACAGCATCAAATAAAAAGGATTCATTTTCCTCTGTTTCGATCTTAACTTGTTCGTTTTCGTTTGAGAGTTTATTTACTCTTGCGTTTAGTTGTATATCAATCGATTTATCTGTCATAACTTTTTGGACAGCTTCTGCTACTTCGCGTTCTTCTTTTGGCATAAATTGTTCGCCCGTTTCGAAAAGAGTTACTTTCGACCCAAACATTTCATAGATAGAAGCAAATTCCAAACCGATATTCCCTGCACCAATAATACCTAAGTTTTTAGGTACTTCCGGTAATGATTGGAGCTCTGTGCTATTATAGATTTTCTTGGTCTCTTTTAGCCCTTCAATAGGCGGATAATTGCTTTCTGAACCAGTATCAATGAAAATATATTCTGCTTCAAGTTCTTCCTTTTTATCGCCTAAATCGACAGTTATGACATGATTCGATTTAAATGAACCTGTTCCGGTGTATAAATCAACCCGTTCATTTTTTTGCATGCTTGTAAACTCTGTGTTTCGATTTCTTTGGGTCACTTCATTTTTCCGTTTTAATGCCGTAGTATAATCTTTTTGTTCTCTGGCATCGTGTTCTAAAATTTTTGTAGGGATACAACCGATGTTTACACAAGAACCACCATACATCAATTCATTTTTCTCAATCAATGCTACTTTCCATTCATTCGTTGTTAACTTAGTTGCCAAGGTACGAGCACCTTGTCCAAATCCAATAATAATCGCATCATACTTTTTCAAAATAACACCGTTCCTTTCTAACCTTAGTTGTATTCGTTTTCCTAATATAAATTTAGTATAACATTCTAGATGAAAAGTAAAAATTGATTAGCCTACTAAAATTTTTACTGAAAGATAAAAGACATATACTTTGATTCTATTGCATCTGAAATCAATCCTGTTAAAGAAGGACAATAACAGATTTCTATTTATTACTCCTTATTGTTTAACAAATATAAATTTGCCAGGTCTAGCATCGACAACCCCTTCCTCAAGACTATATACTGTTTGACCTCTTAAAATGGTACGTGCTACTTGAGCCCCAATTTCACGACCAACATATGGACTGATTTTATTTTTGTACTCTAAATCTTCTGTTTTTAAAGTATAAGGAGCGTTTGGTTTGATGAAAACAAAGTCTGCATCTTTACCTATGGCAATTCGTCCCTTTGTATTTAAGTCATAACGATCTGCAGGATTGGCAGCAATGATATTAGCAAATTGTTTCAATGACATCCCACGCTTTTGAACCGCTTCATCATATAAAATATCCACATTATTTTGAACTCCTGCAATACCGCCCCAAGCTTCAAAAGCATTTTCTGTATCTTTTAAATCTGGTGTACATGGAGAATGGTCTGATGTAACAAAATCAATCTCTCCTGCTACTAATTTTTCCCACATACCTTTTTGGTTTTCTTCATCACGGATTGGCGGTGAACATTTCGCAATTGGTCCAATAGCATCTAGCTCGTCTACATCAAAATATAAATAATGTGTACACGTTTCACACGTCACATCTATGCCCTCTTTACGTGCACGTGTTACTTCCTCCACACCTTCTGGACAAGCAATATGACAAATGTGGATACGACAGCCTGTTTCTTTAGCAAAAAAAATGGCACGTCTGATAGCTTCAACTTCAGCAAAGACTGGACGAGTTTTAGCATAAGCCTTTAAGGTTGTTTCACCATTTTGATAGGCAATTTCACCTAATCTATCTGTAATTGTGGCATTTTCTGCATGGATTGCTAATACTTTACCTGTTCTAGCAATTTGTCTCATTCCTTCATAAAGCGTGTAATCATCTGAATTCATGAAATCTCCTTCAATTGAACGGTCTCCACAAGTTGCCATAAAACATTTATAAGCTGCAACTCCACCATCGTGTAATTCTTGAATCCCATTTTCTAAGTTAAACGGCACCAAACCACCAAATGAAGCAACGTCAACTGTTAATCGATCAACGCCGGCATCTAATTTTATTTGTAATGATTTTTGATCTACAGTTGCTGGAAGTTGATTTAAAGGCATCTCCATAAAAGAAGTTACGCCACCTTTAGCGCTTGCTTTTGTTCCAGTTAAATATCCTTCCCAATCATCACGGTAACTACCACCTGGGTCTGTGATATGAACGTGAGCATCTAACATACCTGGACTTACAACAAGTCCCTTAGCATCAATTACTTCTACAGCTTCTCCTAAATCAGTACCTATCGCACTTATTTTCCCATCTTTTACCGCCACATTAATTTTCACTTCACCTTCATCTAAAATAACTAAACCATTTTTTATAATCAAATCATATCTCATAAATCAATTCCTCCTAATAGCTGTTCTTTATTAAATCAACGTAGTGTGTTGACTTATTTAACTCACATTTAGTCACCATTCTAATTTAAGTGTATCATGAACGACTTAATTTATCTGTCTTACAAAATCTTTCAATGAGCTTTTGATAAAGAGGTTAGTTGCTTCTGCAAGAGTTTTATTTATAAATAAAAATAGATGTCAGTGATTTTATCCACTAACATCCATTAATAAGAAACCAGTCTTACAGTTCTTTTACTTTTTCTTCATTAAATATGGAATAATCTAATTCATTTTCGTCATAAGCAAGAATCATTGCAATTGTGGCATCTGCATCAACATTCAGTACTGTACGGAACATTCCAGAGAACCAATCGATCCCTGCCAATAAAGCAATGCTTTCAGTAGGTAAACCTAGCGATGGTATAACTATGGCTAACGCAACAAGTCCACCACCTGGTACAACGACAGTTCCAAGACAAGCTAGAGTTGAAAGAACTACTATTTGTAGCATATCCGTCAATGTAAAGTGCACTTCATAAAACTGAGCTAAAGTAATAGCGGCTAAAGATAAATAAAGAGCTAGTCCATTACTATTTAAAGCCATTCCAAGTGGACCTACCAGTCTAGAAATTCTTTTACTAATACCCAATTTCGTTTCTTGATCTTCCATTTTTGTAGGCAAGGCGATTGCTGAAGAAGTCGTCGTAAATGCAACAAGAGTCATATTCGATAATTTTTTCCCTAATGTTAAAGGATTAACTTTAACATATGCTGCAGTTATAATGATCCATAAAATTAGAAATACAATCGTGCCTATAGCCATCGCCGCTAAAAATTTAATTAAAGGAATGATTACAGCTATTCCAATTGTTCCCGTTACCCATGCAAGCAAAGAAAATATTCCTAAAGGTGCAATTACCATGATCATTTTAACAATTTGTAAAATAATAACATTAAACTGTTTGATACCTGTCTTTAAAATCGAGACATCCATTTTCGTAGAAACAATACTAATTGAAAGTCCAAATAAAACTGCAAACACGATTACTTGAATCATATTTGCATTAGCCATAGACTCAATGATATTTGTAGGAAAAAAGCCTAAAATGATTTCACTTAAACTGCTATTACTGGTTTCTACTACTGTGCCACTAAGTTGAGCTTCTACTCCAGTTCCAGGTTGTATAAGATATCCTAAAATAATACCAAGTGCAGCTGCTAAAAAAGTAGAAGCCATAAACCAAATCGCCATTTTCAATCCTAGTTTCCCTAGTCCTTTGGCATTTAAATCTCCGACTGCTTCTATTACAGCTCCCATAACCAATACTACAACAGACATTTGGATTAAATTAAGAAAAATATCTCCAAAAATTTTTATCGGTTCAATAGATGGCCCTACTGCAAGTCCAACACCTATACCTAATACCATTGCTATCATAATTTGATTTGTCATGTTAATTTTTTTTACTATTGCCATAATTAATCACCTCTTATATTATCCAGTAGGATGCAATTCCTTTTGTTAGCGTTACCAAAAATAATACTATAAAACTAAAGGTGTTAGTGCGGAAATCACTAACACCTTTAGAATTTTTAAAAGAATAAGTTATTGTTTAATTGTACTTTGCTTTTTTGATAAATTGGCCATTAAGAATAATAACGCTCCAATAACTAGTAAGCCTACTGAAATATAAAACCCTAATACTTTTGAACCAGTATTATCCGAGATCAAACCGGTCAAAGCTGGAGCAACTACAGATGACATCATTCCAAAGAAGTTAAAGACTCCAAGAGTTGTTCCAATCCCTACAGATGGAGCATTTTCACCAAGCCATGAGATAATTATTGGTTCTACTGCTAATTTCCCTAAAAAACCATACATAATTAATGAAATTAATAAAAAGGTTGAATTTGTAGCTTGTACTGTCAACAATAACATTCCTGCTGCTAGTAACTCAAGTATTACAATAAATTTAACTTTATGTGTCATATATTTGTCTGCTAATTTACTAAACATTAATGCTCCTGGAATTGAAGCAAATGCAACTAATGAAGAAGAAAATCCAATTGCTGCTCCTTCAAAACCACGTTCAGTTGCTAGAAAATTCGGTAACCAAGTAACCGTCATGTAGTAAGCATAACAAGTTGCAAAATATAAGATATATGAGAACAGCATACGTGGAGCTAACAAAGTTTTTAATGAGACTTTTTCTTTTGGAATTTTTACTTTTTCTTGAACAGTTGCTTCAACTAAATACTCTTTTTCTAATTTGCTGCTTCTAATCACAGAAGCAAAAGCTATAATCATAAATACTATTAGTACAATAGAAAGATACATCATAGTCTGCCAAGGCATTTTTAACTGAACAACTAAGTAACTGGATAAAATCATTCCTAAACCAGACCCTACCGCTGAACCACTATTGACAATAGCTGTTGAAAAACTTTTTTTGTTTGCAGGAATATTTTGTGCAGTCAAAGAATATGCAGCTCCGTAGAATGAACCTGTACCAACACCAGCTAACAAACTACCCACATAAATCATTGTTAAACTTGATGCTTGTGCAACAAGGAATGCTGCTATCGCAAATAAAATGAATCCTGGAATCAAAACTTTTTTCTTCCCTATTTTATCTACTAAAAAACCTGCTGGAATCTGCATTGAAACATATCCCATAAAATAAAAACTTGAGATAGATCCTAACGCTGTATCTGAAATATTTCCACCTAAGGATTGATTTATCTGTGGGTATAAAGGCGTTAAAGCTGCACGATAGATCCAAATAGCTACCCACCCAGCACATAGTAAAATAATTATTTTCTTCCAGTATTCCATTCCACTTTTAGCGGTAGTCTCCGTTTTTTCCATTGTAAATCCTCCTCCATTTCTTTCTAACAAAAATTTAATTTCTATTATATATAATCAATAAGTGCTATAAAAACTATTTATCTCCCTTCTAACTTGTTTGATAACTCAATTGTAAGCGTTATTACTTTTCTAATCATTGGCATTTTTCACAAAGAGATGGATTTACTTGTGCTAACTACACAAAAAAAGGTCATTTAAGAAACTAATAAAAAAACAACTATAAACAAATCTTATAGTTGTTTTTTATTAGTTATTTTTCTGAAAGATAAACTTCTAATGCAGCTTGTACAGCTTTTCCAGTTTGAATATCAGCTCCATAGTGTAAGAGTGTTGCTTCAAATGCACCTAATACATGTAGAACATTTTCCCTGCGACTGCTGAATCCCATATTTCCGAATCGCCATATCTTACCATTCAACGGTCCAAAAGAAGAGGCAATTTCTACACCGAATAATTCTAACAATGTATTTTTCACAGCCTCACCATCTATCCCATTAGGTATAATAATTGGAGTCACAGTTGCCATTTTACTTTCAAGGTCACCGTATAATTTTAACCCCATAGCTTTTATTCCAGCTTGAATAGCTTTATCATTTAATTGATGTCTTTCATAGCCATTTTCAATGCCTTCTTGTAACATCATACGTAATCCTTCATGCAAAGCGTAAATCATGCTTGTCGCTTCAGTATGATGATTGATCCGATTTCCGTCCCAATAGCGTTGCAATTGGCTCAAATCAAGGTAATTACTGCTGATATGTCTTTCATTACGAAAGTCTTTACTTAATCCTAATTCTTTTTGATAACGAGCAGTCAATACTTTCTCCACACGATCATTATAAGTGATCAATGAAAGGCCAGCAGGTACACCGACACATTTTTGTGTTCCGGCAATCGCAATATCAATTCCCCATTCATCTACTTTTACAGGAACTCCACCATAAGTCGCAACTGTATCAACTACGAGGAAAATACCTTCTTTTTGACAATAGGCACCAATTTGGTCTAGAGCTTGTATTTGTCCATTAGCCGTTTCACCATGAACCATGGCAACAATTTTTGGTTGATGCTTAGCAATAGCTTCAATAATCTCAACTTGCTCAAACGCACTGTCCCATTCTTTTTCTATATATACAATATCTGCTTTTGCACGTTCACAAATTTCACCTAATAAATAGGCAAAACGACCGTAAGCGGGTATTAACACTTTATCACCAGGTTCAATCAGCCCAATTAAAGCTGCTTCCAAACCTGATCTGGAAGTTCCATCGATAGCAAAAGCTTGTTTATTTTTTGTTCCAAAAGGTACCTTGATCATTTCTCTAACTTCATTCATAATTTTCAAAAATACTGGATCAAATTGTCCTAGAATCGGTGTACTCATCGCTTGTCTTACTCGCGGGTGTACTTCCACAGGTCCTGGGGTCATTATTGTGCGAATAGGTGTATTCAATTCATTATACATATAACTGCCTCCCATTATTTTATATTATCTCTAGACTATAATACCAAACTAGAACAAAACTTCATTGGGCAATTCAACTAATTTTCCAAGTAAGTTGTTTTCAATGCACAAACAATTGCTGTAAACGCTTCTTTCCTTTAAACTAAAGACAAGAGGTGATTTTGTGATTATCATGAAAGATTTATTAGATGTTCCCCGCTTTTCAACTTTAAAATCGTTAACGTCTATCAACCATCTTGAACATAAGGTTGATAGCATAGAAATTACCGAAACGCCTGATGTTGCATTTTACATCCCTGAGAACGCGTTTATTCTTACAACAGCCATGATTTATAAAGATAATCAGACTCAGCTTATTCCTTTAATTGACTCTCTTAAACGAGCAAATTCTGCTGGTTTAGGTATTAAAGTGGGTCGCTTTATAGATAAAATCGATCAATCTGTTTTAGACTATGCAAATGAACTCAGCTTTCCGATTATCCAAATCCCAAACACTGTTCCTTTGGGTTCTCTATTGCATCAATTATTAAATTATATATGGAATACAAAAACTGAGCAACTTTCATATGCTTTAGATATTCAAAAGCGGTTTTCCACTCTTTTAATGAATGATGCAAGCTATGCTCGTTTCATTGCAGAATTTGGTAAATTAGTTAAAACCCCTGTCATTTTGCTTGATCCATTTCGAAAAGTTGTTGCTCATTCAAAACATTTCAGTCATTCAAGTAAACCTGCTGAATATTTTGTCAATCAAATTATTCAGCGAAAACAACAATGGAAAGCAAACGAGACAGATGCATTCTTAATTAAAGATACAGACGATATTGAAGCACAAATTTCCGTTTATCCTGTTCAGTCAAATAACCATTTCCCTTTTTACTTGTTAATTTTACGGCCTGAACAAATTCCTTATCCTATATCTGAATTTGCTATTGATCAAGCTTGTTTGGTACTCTCGTTCATTATCTTTAAAAATGAAAAGGTAGACGAATCCTTAAAAATACTAAAAAGTGATTATTTTGCTGAGCTGGTCGAAACTCAACAATCAACTCAACCTAAACAAAAAGATTGGATTGAGTTGGGAAGCAAATTTGGTATGCATCGCTCTAACTACTATCAAGTAGTTTATGTTAATTGTATAAATAAAGTTGGTAGTAGCACTCCTTTTACCTATCAAGAAGAGATGGTAAATCTTGCTGCTCAATGGTTAGATGAAACCTTACCTGCTGCTGTTAGAGATACCGTTGTTTTCCGATTAAAAAATACGACTCATCTAGCCATTCTCTTTCAAAAGAAACAAGAAGATGTAGAGAGTATTCTGGAGGACACACTAAATGACCTCAGTGAAGCACTGCCAATACAATTAGCTTTTTCATTTGGAAATGCACATGAAAGTGTAGATAAGATTGGAAATTCTTATATCGAAGCAAAATTAGCTTATGAAGAATCTTCTAGCATGGATCATCAACCTACTTTTTATTACTACCACCACAGAGGAATGATCAATTTATTTGAACGTGTAGAATCAGAAGAAGTTCACTACTTTTGTCAAACGATTTTAAAGGATTTAGCTTATCCAAAAGAAGATTCGCTTATCGAGTTGCGAAAAACATTGCAAGCTTATCTTGATTTCCAATGTGAAATTGCTAAAACGGCTAAAAAATTATTCATCCATCGCAATACGGTCAAATACCGCATCGATCATTGCGAAACAATACTTGGTACTCCTATTGCTGATCCAACTACTAGCTTGAGCTTACGTTTAGCTCTTTCTTTGTCACAGAAAGATACGGATTACTAGACATTAAGAAATAAAGAGGTGAAGACTTTTGTCTCCACCTCTTTTTCTATAACAAATTAGTCTTAATTTTCTTTAACTAATTCCCACAATACGTGTTCCGGCATTTCCTTTTACAGCATCAGCAGCTTGTTCAAGTGAACAAATAATACTTGTTTTCCCTTTTTTAGCAAAATCAATGGCTGCTTCCATTTTTGGACCCATGCTCCCAGCAGCAAATTGACCATCTGCTAAATGTTTTTGAGCTTCTTCGAGAGTAATTTCATCTAGTCGTTCTTGATTTGATTTCCCATAATTAATGTACACGTTTGGTACATCCGTTAGCATCATAAAAACATCGGCGTCAACTTGTTCTGCTAACTTTTTGCCTGTGCGGTCTTTATCAATAACGGCCTCAATTCCTCTAAGCTGATTGTCTTCACCTAGTACTACTGGGATTCCGCCTCCGCCAGCGGCAATAACGACTGTATTTTGCTTTAAGAGTGCAAGGATGGACTCTACACCATGTACTTTTAAGGGTTGTGGCGACGGTACGACTCTTCTGTATCCACGACCAGCATCTTCCATCATTGTCCAACCTTTTTCATTCTTCATTTTTTCGGCTTCTTCAACAGAATAAAATACACCAATTGGTTTGTTTGGATTTTGAAAAGCTTCATCATCAGGTGAAACTTCTGTTTGCGTTAATAAATTAACGATATTGCTGGTTAGACCTTTTTGGATCCATACATTTTTTAGAGATTGCTCCATCATATACCCTATAAACCCTTGAGATTCTGCTGTACATACATCTAAAGGAAATGGAGGCACAACGTCTTTTGCTTCTTCATTTTGACGAAGAATATTCCCAACTTGTGGACCATTTCCATGAGTCAAGACGATTTCATAATCCAATTTATCAATTTCTGCAATCAATTCTGCACTTGTTTTCACATTTTCTAACTGGTTTTCATAAAGCGCTTCTTGGTTTGGTCGTAATATTGCATTTCCTCCCAAAGCGATCACTACACGTTTAGCCATTATATTCCTCCTTAATTTTTATCAAATAAAATTATGGTTGCTACAAATCCTGTTAACATATCCAATCCAGAAGTATGACCAATTCTAATAATACTTTGAATGACTTCCTCGATTTCATTTTCAGTTGAATCTTTTGATAAGACTTGAATTAAATGATGAATCGGTTCATTCCATTTTTTCTGAAGCGCACAATTTAAATAATGAATGCTTACAGTAGTGGTACGAACCGGTTCTCCAATTAGCTTTAGATTTAACGTTTCTTCAAAAAAAGAATCCAACCTTTTATAAAAGAGATCTGCTGCTAAGCAACCGATCAGCATATCATCTCCAGAAGGGGTGAGTCCTTTTCCTCTGCCTAACAAATAATCAAGACCACTCGTCTGTTCTCTTTCATTTCCACATACTATTTTTTTTAATGCATCCAATTCCCATCTACTATTAAAGTCCTTTACATACCCTAATTCGCTTAAGGAAAAAGTGAACCCATTTAAATCAGTCATTTGATGCAGATAATGGAATAATTTTTCAACACTAGCTGAATTTAATTTACTCTCACTTTCAAAAACTGAAGAGTAGTGATCAGAATTGTGCAAACTCAGTTGAGTATTGCCTATTCTGACCCACCCACCAGCAATTTTTACTCTTTCATTTTTCATTGTGGTTTTGATTAACGATTGTAAACACTCTTTTTCAACATAAATGGCATGTGGCAGTTTTGGATAATCTAAGCCACAAACTAAAATCAATTCGTTCTTTTTCTTATTTTGCAGATTAATGCTTTTGTCGAAAACACTTTGGACAGACCACTCACTAGTTGAAAATAATGTTTCTCTTAATGCCTCGTCAAACAAAATAGCTTTTTCAAACATCGTGGCCCCTCCTGTGTTCACGCATTTTTTACATTTTACTCATTAAAACCAAGTTTTTTAGCATAGGCTAAGACTGCTTTTTCAAAACAGTCTATTGGTGGGTGAACTGTTCCTGCTCCAATTTGACCTAAACCAGCTTTTTTATTAGCGATTCCGGTGTTGATAACTGGAGTGATTCCCGTTTCAACAACTTTAGCCGCATCAATTCCTAAACAAATCCCTTGGAAATCCCATGTTGGAACAGTAAAGTTAGGATTTTGATCAATACAGATCTCTTTCATTTCATTGCTGGTATTTAAGGCATCTTGGAAACCGCCTGAACCCACAAAGCGTGTTACTGCTGGAGCAGCGATCATCGCCATTCCTCCAACCCCAAACGTTTCAGTAATTGCGCTGTCTCCCATGTCTGGTGCAGCATCTTCTTCGGTGAAGCCTGAAAAGTACAAACCTTGTGGCGTATTTACAGGACCTGTAAACCATTCGTCTCCCATTCCGGCAATCCGAATACCAAATTCGTATCCGTTCCGGCACATTGCGGTTACAACCGTTCCTTCTTGGATCATACGTGCCCCATCCATTACAGCTTTAGCTGCAGCCATCATAATATTTAAGAAGAATTGGTCGGTGTCTGCTAAGAATTTGATGACTTCTTCTTTTTCTTTTTGATCAATCTCTAAAGCGACAATACTAGGTGCCATTTCTTTTAAAAATACTAATGATGCTGCAATATTGCGTTGGTGAAATTCATCCCCCATTGCAATGGATTTAGCAATCATTACATTAATATTCAAACCACTTTCTTTTGTCTTTAATGCTTTACTTAATACTGGACAAAGTACATTACGCATCCAATGCAGACGAGTGACTACTTCGTCAGAATAAGCACCAAAACGTAAAACAGCTCCTATTCCTTCATTCATTGTGCAATAAGCAACGTTGCCATCCGTCCGATTTTCAACAACTAAGACAGCCATGTTTCCTGAAGTAATGCCTCCCATAGGTCCTACTGCGTTTACATGGTGACATGGCATTAATGTCACTTCGCCAGATTCAAGTAACTTACGAGCATCTGTTTCATTCTCTGCCCATCCTTCAAACAATACTGCACCAATACATGCACCTTGAATAGGATCAACCATCTTATCATAAGTAATAGGAGGACCTGCATGAAGTAATACTTTTCCTTCATTAAATTCTTTAATAACGGTATTTGCTGGAACCACATCTAATAAGAAAGGCGATCCAGCTACAATTTTAGAAATAACAGCCTGGTTAGCTTCATCGATTGTTTGATAATTCATTATTCATTTCCTCCCTTAGTTGTTCTCATTCGTGTAATTTTTCAAGAAATATAGCGCTTTTTGTAATGTAACATTCCCACCTGCTGCTGGACGCCAATCGAATTGGATAGAAGTACCTCCCATTTCACGAATAGCGTCAGAAAAGCTGCGTAAACCAATATTTAAGAAGGTTTTTGTTCTTAACATATCCATCATTTGTTCAGATGGGATCAATTCTTCTTCAAAAGCTGGTGCTTCAACCGTTTGAATAGTCTTTTCAACCTCATCTAATGAGATAGAAACTAATTTTAATGCCATACGAACAGCTTGGTTGTTGCTGTCAGCAACTATAACGCCAGCTTCTTCAAGAATCGTTTTTTGTTTTTTAATATCCTGAGGATCTTCATCCGTTCCTACGATTGCTCCAATAAAGACTAGCTGTTTGTTAGTTTCTTTAGCTTTATCTTGTGCTTTCTTAATCGCTGGAGCTAATTCAGTAGCCATATCGATATGCGCTCCATATCCTAATACGATATCCAATAAAATGATGGCAGTTTCAGAATCATCTGCTGCTTGCTCAATCATTTCAATTCGTTTATCTGGATCAATCATTGGATGTGGCTTTCCTTGCGTGTAGATGTCATCACCTAAATCAATGATTTCATATCCCGCATCTTTTAAAATAAAGCCTTCTTTTTTATCAGCACTACCGGTTAATTCTAGTCCTTCTTTTATCAGCATCGCAGCTTCATTGGCTAGTGTTCCACCTGAGTAATATCCTTTAATATATTTTTGATCAGATGAAAAAGCTACTTCAGGAAGTTCTATAGCTTGTTCCTCAACGGATACAGCTTCGTTGTTTAATAGTTGAACTGCAATTCTAGCTGTTTCTTCTAATGTATACGCATGGTAAAGGTTTTCTTCGTGATAAGTCGGCTTTTCACCTAAGAAAATTGTTACAGCTGGCTTAGTAATTTTACGTAATAGCGCTAACACTTTTTCACGAACAGCTGGAGCAGGTGGTTTTGAGATCACGACAATGACATCAGTATCCGGGTCATTTTCAAGTGTTACAATGCCATCCATCAATGTAATTCCGCCAATTTCTTCTTTTAAATCACGTCCTCCTGTTCCAATCGCATTCGTTACACCGCCACCCAGTTTATGAATGATCGTGGAAACTTCTTGGATTCCTGTTCCGGAAGCTCCTACAATTCCAATAGCGCCTTTTCGAACAACGTTTGTAAAGGCTAATGGAATGCCATTGATGATACCTGTGCCACAATCTGGTCCCATTAATAAGAGTCCTTTTTCATGTGCTTTTAGCTTTAAGCGCTTTTCATCTTCAATCGAAACGTTGTCACTGAAACAAAATACATGTTTGCCTTCATCCAAAGCTTTTTCAATCTCTAAAGGCGCATGTGTCCCTGGTATAGAGATTAAGGCAACTGGCGCATCTTTAGATAAACTGATGGCTTTATCCCATGTTCGAACAGACTCTTGAGCGTCACTATTATCCATCCCTTTTGATTGTTCTTCTAAAAACACATCGATCTCTTCCATGACGTTTGGAACAACAGATTCGTCTTTCACATCTAGAACGACAGCCATATCATTAGCTGATGCTTTTTCTAATTCTGGTGTATACAGACCTCCTGTTTTAAAGATGTCTTTATTAGCAGGTGTTCCCATCATAATTGACACATTATTTACGCCTTCAACTGTATTGATTTTGTTCGTTAATAGCATTAGGACAATCGAATCTTGGTAACTATTGTTTTTTATAATCGTCGTTAACATAGTGTGGCCCCTCTTTCTCATTTCATCATTATTTAGTCAGCAAATGCACTTTTCCCGCCATACTGATCAAAATGAACAGTTTCGCTTGTTAAGTAATCATAAATACTTTTTTCAATCGGAATACCTTCTTTTTGGTACTTTTCGTAATTTAATTGACTGAGTTCCCCTGGATAATAGACTTGTTCAAAACCATCAGCTGGTTTCGTCTCATGCAATTCTGAAACAACTTGATCCATTTTTTCTTTAAATAAATCGAGATCCGTAAAGCGTTTTGGATCAATCAATATAAATAATTGTCCCAAATCACGTCCTTCAGAAATTTTGTCATACATAGAAGTAACGTGTTTTCCAAACGGCAGTCCTAAAAGAATTCCAGACAAGACATCAACCATCATCATCAAGCCGTATCCTTTTGGTCCAGCAATCGGCAACAAACCATTTACAGCATGAGGATCCGTTGTCGGTTTGCCATCTTTGTCTACTGCCCAAGTATTAGGGATTTTTAAATTTTTTGATCGTGCATCTAGGATCTTTCCCCAGGCTTGAACGGTTGTCGCCATATCAAAGACTACGGGAGCACCCGTTTTTCGGGGAGCTGCAAATGCAATTGGATTGGTCCCATAATAATTCTCTGTTCCTCCAAATGCCACAACCATTGGGTCCGATTGACACATTGAAATGCCAATCAAATCTTGCTCAGCTGCTTTTTTGACATAGTAAGATAGTGCACCACTATGACTCATTTTTGATATTCCTACTACAGCAACCCCTGATTCTTTAGCTAAAGGAATCGCTTCTGCTAATGCGTTATTTGCTATATATTGACCTACTCCGTTATCCCCATGGAAAATAGCTGTACTTGGTCCTGTTACTTCAAAATCTGTTTGCGGATCCAATGTAACGCCACCTTTAGCGATTTGTTCTGCATAATAATCTACACGAACGGCTCCATGTGAATGGATTCCGCAAGAATCAGCAAATACTAAGTGATTGGCTACTTCTTGTGCTTGTTCAGTGTATAATCCTGCTTTTTCAAGTTTGTCTTTGATTAATTGATGCAGATCCGAAGAGGGTACAATTACTGTATTTTCTTTCATATTCATTCACCCTCCCTTTAAATTTTTGGATCGCGATTACAATCTTTAGAGTAAACGTAACTCAATGATTCATTACGACCAACAGCATAGGCAGCTTGTGGATTATAAGCGCCCATGAAAATATAATCGCCTTTCTCTACTGGCATCCATTCATTATCTAGGTTGTACATTCCTTGACCAGATAATATATAAGCACCATGCTCTTGCACATGTGTCTCGACGTAACCATGGCTGGCGCCTGGTTTAAAGGATAAAACATGGAAGTTCATATCAAAACCTAAATCTTTGGGCAATAAATCCCATATGAGAACATCTTCCATGTCTTCATAGTTTGTCGCTTCAAGGTGTTCAACATTATTGAATAAGGTATGCGCAGCATAACCTTCTAGTGGTTCATACCGTTTTTTGTATAAGAAAATCTCTGTATCTTGCGTTTGTGCATTTTCAAGATACATTTTCAAATCCGCTGGTACATAAGCATACCCACCAGCTGTAAGGGTTTGTTCTTGAGTACCATCGCCTACTTTTAAGGCTCCTTCAATAACATAAACAAACGTTTCTACACCATCTTCGCCAAATCCTTGTGTATTTCCACCATTTTCGTGCAAGGTAATAATGTAATCAACAAAATTTGCTCCAAGTTTTGGTGAAGCAAGTATCGTTAGATCACAATTTTCAAATCCTGGCACAACATTTTTTACTAATCCATCATGTGGAATCAGCGCATAGTTTTGTCTCTTAATAACGGAACGTGACTCAAGCAACCCGTCTCTATACCCTTGTACATTGTTTTTGTATCCCATTTTTATCACCCATTCTTTTTATTTGTAAGCTAACTTATACAAAGCTCCTGCCAAAGTTTTGACTCCTGCAACTAAATCTTCTAACTTAGTTTCTTCAGCTGGATTATGGCTAATCCCTTTGATACTTGGAACAAATATCATGGCTGTAGGATAGTGTGGCGCAATGATTTGTGAATCATGACCTGCACCACTATGCATGATTAAGTAATCGATGTTTTCACTTTTAACGGCTTCTTCAATAACTGAAACAATTGATTCATCCATTGGAACTGGAGCTTCATCCATCCATAGATCAATATCGATTGTCATTCCCATTTCTTCAGCGATTTCCTGCATTCGTTTTTCTAGGGATTCAGTAAAGTTCTTTAGCTCTTCTTTATCTGTATGACGGCAATCGATTGTAAACAATACTTCACCTGGCACAACATTGACCGTATTTGGTTTAGGTTCAACTTTTCCAAATGTTAGTACCAAAGGATCTCCAACTTCTTCTGCTTTACCAATCGCTTCTGAACAAATTTTACTAAATGCATACACTGCATCTTTTCGGTAACCCATTGGAGTGGTACCAGCATGATTTGCTTCCCCTTTTAAAGTAACTGTATATCGTCTCTGTCCTGCAATATTGTTTACCACACCAATTTGAAGTTTCTTGTTCTCTAATACATTTCCTTGTTCAATGTGTATTTCAAGGAATGCTTTAACATCCGTTCTTTTTGTGGCTGTTTCAGGTTTGAAATCAAATCCGCATGCTTTCATAGCATCAACAAACTTTACCCCTTTAAAATCAGCCATTTCATTGGCAGCTTCTTTGTTAGCTTCATTAACAAAATTTTTACTGCCCCAAAATGCCATCGGAAAGCGACTGCCTTCTTCTTCAGCCATTGAGATTACTTCTAGTGAACGTAAAGGTTGACCGTAAGTTTCTTTTAAATAGTGTACAGCTAGGTAGGCAGCAATGATTCCATATTGTCCATCCAAGTTACCGCCATTCACAACTGTATCAATATGTGAACCTGACAAAATCGTTTCTTCTGGATACGTTGAACCTTCTAAGCGTCCAAATAAGTTGCCAATCTCATCAAAATGAGTCGTCATTCCACTTTCTTCTAAGGTGGCTTTCAATTGATTTTGTGCTTCTAACCAAGAATCTGAATACAACAAGCGAGTCATGCCACCTGTAGGGTCATTCCCAATACTTGTAAATAAATCAATATTTTCTTTTAATAGAGTTTTAATATCCATCATTTCTACCTCCTTGATTTCTTATCATATATTCATTGTAAGCGTTTCTAAAATCTATAACACTATCATAATTGACAATTTGAATAGTCTTTTTGTGCAAGTTAAACAGTTTGTAATGTTAATTATTTTCTGTACTATTAACATACTGAACTTTACCTACTTATGAAAGGATGACGCTAATGTCTACTATTTATACTTATACCAAAGATAATGATTCACCTTTACAAATGACTTTCTTCCCAGCTATTCCTGAATATGACAAACACTGTACATTGCTTTATTTACATGGTGGTGCTCTTATTTATGGAGAAAGAGACGATCTTCCCATTCTTTATCGAGAAATGTTTTTAAGTGCAGGTTATTCCATCTTAACCATTGATTACCCACTCGCTCCCGAAGAACCTTTACCTGTTATAGTAGAGTCTATCATAGAAGGAATCGACTGGTTCAGTACACATGCCAAAAATACTTTAAAATCACAATCTTCAGATTACGTTTTATTCGGAAGATCTGCTGGTGCCTATCTTAGTTTTGTGCTTGCTAAACAATTACTTCCTATTTCTCCAAAAGGTATCATAAGTTTTTATGGTTATTCTTCGCTAATAGAAACTAGCTTTACTAATCCTAGTTCTTATTACAATCAATTTCCTAAAGTAACCAACAGTAGTATATCTCATTTGATAAAAACGACACGCCAAGCAAATGCCTCTATTCAAGACCGTTTTCCCATATACCTTAGAGCTAGGCAGATGGGTTCTTGGTTATCATTGCTATTATCTGATAGGTCTTTATTAAACGACTACAGTCTAAATGAAGTAGAGTTAAAAAAATTGCCGCCTGTTTTTCTAACGGCTAGTTCTGCTGATCAAGATGTGCCCTATAGTGTTTCTCAGCAACTCTCTCAGATCATTCCTAAAGTACAGTTTCATCCCGTGCTAGGATTGCCACACGATTTTGACGCAGATACCACTAATCCTGCTGGAAAACGTGTCTACCAAGCTGCCATTAATTGGTTAGACCAGCTTCAAGTAGTGAATAATCGTGCTTAAATTATTATATACTGTTCGTTTCAATTGTATCTAAAAGAAGAACAGCGAATTGCCTTTTGTAAACATCCGTTATAAATGGTATCCTTAAAAAAAAGACTTAGAGGCAGGTTATTTTACTTATGGCAAACAATCTTGATCTTTCTAATCGAATCAATCAAAATTATCCACTACTATCAAAAAAAGAGAAACAAGTAGCTGCATTTATACTGGAACACAAAAATGATGTGGAGTCTTGGAATATTAAAGATCTTTCGCGTTTAACAGAGACCTCCAATGCTACTATTTCTCGTTTTTGTTCAAAATTACACTATCGAAATTTTAGTGAATTTAAAACATTTGTAACTCAAGAATTAGGTGAACACCCAGCGCCCTTACAAGTACCTGTTAAAATTGCCAGCTATTACACACAATTGATCAACTCTGCATCTCAACTGATTGAAACGCAACAAATTACTGATTTTGTGGAAGCGATTCATCTTTCCAATAAAATTTTAATTTGTGGAGTGGGTAATTCTGGATTGAGTGCTATGGAATTAAAGTATCGGTTAGTTAGAATGGGATTGATCGTTGATGTAGTAACCGATCCGCATATGATGTTAATGGATGCCGTATTGTTAAAAAAATATGATTTGATGATAGCTATTTCGAATTATGGACAAACACAAGCTGTCATTGATGCCTGTACGATAGCAAAAAAAGAACATGCTACCGTTTTTGTCATTACCAATCAAAATCACACTCCTTTAACAAATATTGCCGATCAAGTATTATTTGCTTCGGGTCGAACATCTATTCCAGATGATCAATTTATTAATAGCCAATTGCCGATTCATTTTATTTTAGATGTATTGTGCTATGTCTTGTTAGAAAATAAATCTTATAAAAATAACCGCAAAAAAACGTTATCTGCTTTAGACTCACATTAAAAAGATGCTGGTAGTTCAACTAAAATCAAAAAAGTTAGCAAGTTAGTGGCATTAATCCCACTAACTTGCTAACTTTTTAATTTATACTTCTACTTTACTTCTTTCATTTTTCCAACAAACTCAGCCGTAATCAATTGAGGACGAGTGATTGCGCTCCCTACAACGATAGAATGAACACCAAGCTCTTTACATCTCTTAGCTTTCTCAGGTGTATCTATGTGGCCTTCAGCAATGACAGGAACTTTCACGGATTCTAAAATGATCTTTAAGCGTTCAAAATCATTATCCGCAATATTGTCACCTTGTGATTCCTTAGTATACCCCATTAAAGTAGTAGAGACACAATCAAAGCCTAATCGTTCTGCTTCAATCGCTTCATCAATAGTTGCTGTATCAGCCATTAATAAAATTGAAGGGTATTTTGCATGGATAGCTTGAACAAATGACTCAAGTGTTTCGCCATTTGGTCTAACACGACTTGTAGCATCTAAAGCTATCATATCGCATTTAGATTCAGCCAATTCATCGATTTCTTTCATCGTTGCCGTGATAAAAACTTCTGAATCATCATAATCTCTTTTTACAATTCCGATAACTGGCAACTCAGTATTTTTCTTAATTTCAATAATATCTTCTTTTGAATTTGAACGAATTCCTTTTGCTCCGCCTTCTTCAGCAGCAACTGCCATTCTTCCCATAATATATGAGCTATGCAAAGGTTCATTATCCAACGCTTGGCAAGAAACAATTAATTCCGATTTTACTTTATCTAACATATTCATTTTATTCGTCTCCTAACATTTCTTCAATTTCATTTTTTATAACCGACACTTGTGGACCATAAACGACCTGAATTCCATTTCCTCTTTTGATCAATCCTTGGCTTCCAGTTTCTTTTAATAATTCTTCATTAACTAAAGTCTCGTCCTTAACTGTAACACGTAATCTTGTTGCACAGTTGTCAACATTCACTAAGTTTTCTTCGCCACCAAGACCATTAATAATATCTAGTGCACGACCTTCTACTTTAGTTTTATTGCCAGCAACTTCTATTTTATCTGTTCTACCAGGTGTTTGGAAGTTGAATTTCTTAATTAGGAATGTAAATGTAAAGTAATATAAGAAGAACCAAACTACCCCAATAACTACAACCATAATCCAGTTTGTTCGTTCATTTCCTTGCAAGACTCCGAATAAGATAAAGTCAATAAATCCACCTGAGAAAGTTTGTCCAATTGTAATTTCAAAGATATGCGCTAACATAAATGCAAGACCGTCGAACACGGCATGCACAACATATAATGCAGGTGCTATAAATAAAAATGAGAATTCAAGCGGTTCTGTGATTCCTGTTAAAAAGGATGTTAAAGCAGCTGACAACATCAACCCTCCAACTACTTTTTTATTTTCTGGTTTTGCTGTTCTATAGATGGCAAATGCTGCACCAACTAGACCAAACATCATTGTGATAAAACGTCCTGACATAAAGCGTGCTGTTCCGCTAAAGAATTCTTGTGTTGCTGGATCAGCTAATTGTGCAAAGAAAATATTTTGTGTTCCTTGAACAAGTTCTCCACCAATTTCCATTGTTCCTCCAACAGCTGTTTGCCAAAAAGGAAGATAAAAAATATGATGCAATCCAACAGGTCCAAGCATTCGTAAGATAAATCCGTATAGGAATGTTCCTAAATAACCAGTAGCATTAACCACATCTCCTACATTTGTAATCAACCCTTGGAATACAGGCCATACAAAGTACATAATAGCGCCTAAAATAATTGCTGAAAATGACGTAATGATTGGAACAAAACGCGAACCACCAAAGAATCCAAGATAGGTTGGCAATTCAATTTTATTAAAGCGATTGTGTAAATAACTTGCTAAGATCCCAACAATAATCCCACCAAATACTCCTGTTTCAAGTGTTTGAATACCTAATGTGCTTCCTTGACCAACAGCGGCAAGATTATCTAAAGCTAATGATCCAGTAATAGTCAAAATAGCATTTATTGTTGAGTGCATGACCAAGTAGCCAATCAATGCTGCTAATGCTGCTGTTCCTTTGTCTGATCTTGCTAACCCTATTGCTACCCCTACCGCAAATATAACGGGTAAATTACTAAAAACAATATTCCCAGCGCTACTCATAATTGTAAAGATCGCTTGTAACCAAGCTACATCTAAAACAGGATAAGCACTAACTGTATTGGGATTAGATAATGATCCTCCGATTCCTAAAAGTAATCCTGCAGCAGGTAAAATTGCGATTGGCAGCATAAAGGATTTTCCAAATTGCTGAGCTTTCTCAAAAAACGTTTTCATTTTCTTATTCTCCTCTTCTCTTTTTGATTTATTGTTAGTTTATACTATGAAAACATTTTCGTCAATGTAATTTAAAAGAAAATATTTCCATAAAACGAAAAATACCTTTCTATCAATGTTAATAACAAAAAAAAGATTGAGCACTTTTAAATTTCACATCAGTGCTCAACCTTTTATTTATTTACTTTTCATCAAGTTGTTGCTCTTTATCTTCATATTCTTGATCATTATCTCTACCGTAATACTCTTCATTGTATTCTTGCTCTTCTTCTGGGTCATTTTCTTTTGCTTCTTTTTCTTTTGCTTCTTGCTCTTCTTTTTGAGCTAGTTTTTCATCGTCGTAAATAAAGACATTATGGAAAATTTTTAGAATTGGTCGCGCAGTTAGAAAAAATCCACCGATGAGATAAAGATAGGTTCCATAAACATCTGGAATAGGTGTTAGTGTCGCTAAACTTCCAATCATATAAAAGATACCTGTTAAGATATCATTTGTTAATGATATCAGTGTGTATCGATTTTGAAAATACAAGCGAAAACGTCCAGTTTTGATTTCAATATCTTCTTCTTTGTCAGGAATAACGTCATGTTTTTTCCGTTCTATTTTTGGCATGTTGGCTTATCCTCGCTTTTTTCATGTTTGTATAATAGATAGTATACAAAATTCCGAATCACCTTTCAAAAAAAATGAATCAGTAACCTATGTCATTAAAAAATGCCTATTGAATAATGAGAACTTGCACGTTTTTTATTCTAGTACTAAAATTGATAAGTTGAGAAATAAACTGTTTAAGAAAATTTTGGAGGAAATAATTATGAATACAAAGAAACAAACATCCCACTTGATATTTTTTACCTTATTAATTTTTTTAAGTGCTTGCGGATCAAACGAAAAACTTGGTGAAAAGAAAGAATCAGCAGAGGCTATACTTGATGCTGAACAAGTCATGCACTTAACTGTCGAAAGTGAATTAGCGACAACAGACACTGTTTTGGTTGCTGAAAATATTACTTTTGCTGGCGTTAATCAATTTATCGAAGGACTCTATCGGTTAGATGAAAATAATAAGCCTATCCCTGCCTTAGCTGAAAGTGAAGATATTTCAGAAGATGGATTAACCTATACCTTTCATCTAAGAAACGATGCTAAATGGTCAAATGGCGAACCCGTTACTGCACATGACTTTGTGTTTTCGTGGCGTAGAAATGTTGACCCCACTTCTGGTGCAGCTTATGCGTACTTATTTGAAGATATAAAGAATGCTTCTGACATCATGGCTGAACAACTGCCGCTTGAAGAACTTGGAGTTAAAGCATTAGATGATACAACTTTAGAAGTCACACTTGAAACACCTATTGCTTATTTCCCTTCTCTTATGTCATTTGTTTCGTTTTTCCCACAAAATGAAGCATTTGTTAGAAATGCTGGTAATCAATACGGCACCAGCAGCGAGACCACTCTAACAAATGGTCCTTTCTTGTTATCTGAATGGGATAATGGATTGGATGAAAGTTGGAATTATGAAAAAAATCCAGCTTATTGGGATGCAGAAAATGTTCACTTAACTAAAATCACGAATCAAGTAATCAAAGATGTGTCCACTGGAGTAAACTTATTTGAAAAAGGTGATGTTGATAATGCGTTATTGTCTGGTGAGTACGCTAAACAATTTCAAAAAAATCCTAGTTACACAGTTGAGTACTTTTCAAGAACCAACTACTTAGAAGTCAATCAAACGGACAACCCCTATTTAAAAAATGAAACCTTCAGAAAAGCACTAGCACTTGCTATTAACCGTGAAGAATTGACTTCAGTCGTCCTAAATAATGGTTCTTTACCAATCAATGGATTGGTTCCAGATCATTTTGTTAAAAATCCTGAATCAGGTACTGAATTTGCTGAAGAAGCCGGAGATTTTTATACTTATGATCTGCCTGAAGCCCAAAAGTTAGTAGAAGAAGCTAAAGCTGAACTCGGAGTAGATACGATTGAATTGGAACTACTTGGGGATGATGATGAAACAAGTAAGCGTGTTATGGAATACCTTCAAGGAGAAATACAGAATAATTTAGAAGGTGTAAACATTACCCTCTTAAATGTTCCCTTCAGCGCTCGACTAGCTAAAGCTGCAGCAGGTGATTTTGATTTAATTTCATCTGGTTGGAGCGGATATGTTTCAGATCCAATGATCATGTTAGATGTTTTATATAGTACGTCTTCTTATAACAATGGAGGCTATTCAAATGAAAAAGTAGATCAATTAATTGATGACGCCAAAGGAATTCATGCGAATGAGCCTAGTTTAAGATGGGCTGACATGTTGAAAGCTCATCAAATTGCTTTAGACGATGCGGCACTTATTCCCTTGTACCAAAAGGGTGAAGCCATGTTGCGAAATCCAAAAATTAAAAATGTAAACATCAATTCAGTAGGCGCTAGATATAGCTATAAAGATGCATATATTATCGACTAATTTATTAATTTAGTTTGATCATATATCTATCAAAAAAGTTCAACAGCTATTTTTCTTGCTGTTGAACTTTTTTATTTTGGTAAGTGGTTCAAGAAGTTTTTAGAAGCAAACCCCTGAACTTCTTCTTCGGTAAACCTTTCAAGTAATGCTTGTATAAAATTTTGGGTTTCTCCAGCATGCGACAACCCTTCAATGTACGTACTAATGCCGTCAAAATCTGAACCGAAACCGATATTGTTAACGGCGCCTAGTTCCACTAACCGTTCAACATGAGGAATCAAATCTGCTATTGTTACTGGATTATTTTCTCCGTCTTCAATAGTAAATGTTGGATTAAAAATGACATGAATCATTGCATCACGTTCAACCATTGCTTTGATCTGATCCTCATTTAAATTCCGCACATGACTACATAAAGATAAAACATTAGAATGAGTAGCAATGGGGTAATTTGCATGTTTCATAACGTCCCAAAATCCTTGAACGCTTAGATGAGAAACATCAGTAAAGACTTTCCGCTCATTCAAGCGTTTGACGATTTCAAAACCAAATGTTGTTAATCCACCACCTCTTGGCTCTCCAACTCCATCAGCTGCTAGATTAGCTGGATTCCAAGTCAATCCTACTGATAGTATTCCAGCATCCAATAAATACTCTAACTTATCCAAATCATTACCAATAGAAGACACACCCTCAAGAGTGAGAAATGATCCTATTTCATTTTCTTTCAACTCATGAATATCCGACCATTTTTTTATTTGTTTTATTTCAGGATGTTTAGCAATTACGTCATTTTGATAGAATGAAATTTGTTCTAAAACCGCTGCAAATTGCTGATCAGATGGCAAACTTGGTTCAATAAAAATAGCAAAAGCCTGAACTTTAACCTTTCCTTCTTTCAAACGTTTAAGATTTACTTCTAATTGATTTGAATCTTTAAAATCTAAGTTACCTTGGTTCACTTGCATCTTATAAAGAACATCACAATGCATATCAATACTATTCAAATGAATTCCTACTTTCCGCTTTTACGCACTCATCTTATATTTTCTCATCATACTTTAACCATAATAGAAGTGCAATATAAAAAATGATTTTAAACAGCTAAAGTGACTGTCTAAAATCATTTGTATCGATTATGATTGTTTCAAAAATAACATTAGCTACTCTTATTTAATTTATTTCACGAACAGGTTCTTCCACAAAATAAAGAACGGATCCTCCAATAATAAAGAGAATGATCAATGCAAATACCCCATTTAAAGAATTCCCCGTTATTTGAGAGATGATTCCAACTAAAAGTGGTCCGACAACTGCTGCAAATTTACCGAAAATATTATAAAAACCAAAGAATTCATTTGCATTTTCTTTAGGGATCAACTGGCCAAATAAAGAACGACTAAGCGATTGAACCCCACCTTGAGCAGTTCCTACAAGAACCGCTAATATAATAAACGTTAATAAAGAATCTAACGATAACGCAAAGATACAAATAAACGTATAGGTAGCTATTCCTACATAAATCATTTTTTTATTGCCAAATCTACCCGCTAATACTCCATATAAAATAGAAAATGGGAATGCTACAAATTGACAGATCATCATCACCACGATCAAATCATTGGCCATTAGTCCGACGTCTGATCCGATAGCGGTTGCCATTTGAAAAATAGTTCCTACTCCATCAATATAGAAAAAATAGGCAATTAAAAATAAAAAGACATTGCGATACTGACGTATATTCCTAAGTGTTTCCCACAATCTTAAAAAACTATTTTTAACAACATGTGGTTGTTTATTTATATACGTTGTTTGTTCGACATTTTTCCAATAAGGAATGGTAAATATCAACCACCAAAGAGCCGTTGCTGCAAATCCACCTTTAATAAGAGCAGTTTGTGAAATAGGAAGAATTTGGGTTAATTGAAAGAAAATAAAAATAACAAATGGAATGGAACTACCAATATAACCCCACCCATATCCTGCACTAGAAACACGATCCATTCGATTTAATGTTGTAGAATCAATTAAAGATGCATCGTAAAAAATGTTGGCAGCACCAAAACCAATCGAAGATACTGAGTAAATAATCAATAATAACAACCAGTTTTCATCTGGAATAAACGCAAAACTAAATGTCGCAATAATGCCCAATCCTGTAGCTAAAGAAAACATTGGATTTCGGTAACCTTTATAATCAGCAATTGCACCTAATATAGGAGCTAACAGCGAAACGACTAAGGTTCCAATTGCATTAGCATACCCTAAATAAGCAGTTGAATTTACCGCACTCACACCTGCTCCTTCAGAAACTGCTTTGAAGAACAACGGAAAAACAGCTGTAGTAATCATAATCGAATAGGCTGAGTTAGCCCAATCTTGTAAAATCCAACTTTTTTCTATTTTTGTGTATTTAAACCGTTCTTTTCCTATTTCCACTGCTCTCACCTCACTAATTAATTAAATAATTCCCCTAAAACCTTTCCATCAACAGCCTGTGGAAATTCCAATCCCATTGCATGTAAAAAAGTTGGGCCTTCATCGATCAAATGAGCTACTGGTATTCGTGCCTCAGCATTTATACCTGGTCCAGAAATAAATAATGTTGTTTCATAGTTTTCTTTTTTAGGACTATACCCATGAGTGCCTTTATGAAAAGGTGTTGATTTATCAGCTTTGATTTCTTCTATAAAAGGGCCATTGCTGTCATTGATAAAGTAATACCCTTTTTTTGCTTCAATTAAAAAGCTGCAAGTCTCATCTGCTCCTAAACGAGTGGCTTCTTCTTGAGTATAAATCGTTTCGATTTGGTCCAAATGTTGCGTTAATATTTGGCGTACTTCAGCTAAATCTACTTCTGATTTTGTATAAATATAACAAGAACCATCAGCACCCTTAGCTAAAACATCCCATTCTTGGATCAGTCCATCTTTAGTTTCTTTTAGCCAGCCTTGTTCTTTGAATAGTTGATTTAGTCTAACCACTGTGTGTGTGTCTAGTTGGTAGTGGTCTCCAAATACTGCTAAAACTGTTTCTTCAAAGATTCCTTTTTCTTTCATAGCGGTAACGATTTGATTCAAATGATCATCCATGCGTCTAAT
This sequence comes from Carnobacterium sp. 17-4, assembly GCF_000195575.1. Lineage (NCBI taxonomy): Bacteria > Bacillati > Bacillota > Bacilli > Lactobacillales > Carnobacteriaceae > Carnobacterium > Carnobacterium sp. 17-4. The sequence continues at coordinate 1,868,799 of NC_015391.1, forward strand.
AGCAGCTTTTGCTTCTTGGGAATTTACACCAAAATGATGTCTTGTACTATCTAAGTCAACTAGATGTATCGCCATTAAATCAGGGTTTTTAGAGTGAATCGTGTCTACAATTCCAGCTGTTAAAAAATGATCTAATTCTGGTTGCTGAATACCTTTACGAGTCTTTCCAAACTTACGCTCTAAATCTAAAACAAATTTTGGTGAAGACGACCACAAAGAGATAAGTGCTTGTGACTGCCAAGGACGATTGGCGAAAATTTCAGTTAAATTAAACTTTATGGCTTTGTTCCGACCAGTAACCGGCCATAAAAAAGAAGCAATCGTATATCCTGCTTCATGAGCAACATCAAATAAAGTTGGAACTTTGATATCTTTGGCATACCAGTGCCAATCTGGTGATTTTCTTTTTGGTTGTATATATGTATTATTTGTAATGCCATGTTTATTAGGGTACACCCCTGTGATAATTGACGTATGAGCCATATAGGTTAAAGATGGATAAACCGTTTCTACTTTTTCTACTCTTGCACTTCGATCCAATAAATACTTAAATGTTGGAAGCGTTTGGGCATATTCTAAATCTTTTGCACCAAAAGCATCTAAAGAAATCATGTACAGACGTTGTTTCTTCATTCATTCTTCCCCCTTGATTAATCTATTATCCCACAACCATACTTTTTGAGAAAGAGGATCCGTGTTATTTTTAAGTAAAGAATTTTAAATTTTATCTATTTTTACATAAAAAAAAAACACTGATAAAATCAGTGTTTTTTCCGACAGTATTCATTTGCATAAATAGGTCCCGTGAATTCCACAAAACAGAGGGGTCCAAACACCTGCATCTTGCAGTTGTACCGAAGTACGGTTGTGCCCTGTCTAAAGTTCCAATCACTTGTCGCCGCAGCGAAATGACCGAAGTCACCTGATTGGAGGTCAACTCATCGCATGTATGTACTTTACCATGTTTATTCACTAAACACAAGTTGTTTTCAACTATTTATTCATGGAAGTATCAAAAAAGTTTAATTTTCTTTACTGCACTAGAACAAAAGCGATTTTATCACCTTTGTGACTTCCTCAGACCTTTCTCTTGACGCTCACCATGCATATCATTGGTACTAACAAAAAAGCTGTTCTATAATAGGGTTGATTCACTAGAAGAGTTTTTCTCATTCCTAGGCAAGACTTTAATTTAAGGAGGCCTTTTTATGAAAGAAGAAGTCATTATAAATTATCTACAACGTCACGGCTTAGATGCAAAAACAGGTGATACCATTTTGGTTGAAAGAAAAACTCGGAATCGAAAATGGTATGCTACATTGTTAGGTAAGAATGAAACTGAAAAAATTTACCTGAATTTTGCTGAAAAAGAATTCGTTATATTGCCAATTGAAAAAGATTCTATGACTCCTATTGAAGGCGATTATGCCCAAGTTCCTTTAACAGAAGTTAAATCTATTTATTTCAAAAAGCAATCCAATTTCTATAACCTACTAATTCAGTACAACGACGCTACTGCTACCGATGATCGCATAAAAAAATACAAAGTTCCTAAAGAAGTTGCCGATTGTCCTTGGCATAAAGAAAATCTGGAACGATTAATTGAACGCTTTGGTTTTAAGGAATCTAAGTAACATAAAAAACGATTTTTAGACTTTATTGTCTAGAAATCGTTTTTTTTATCCTTAATTTAGTTAAAAGTAAATTGTTTGATTCTAGTTTTGAATAACTTCGATTTTATAACCATCTGGATCTGTAATAAAAAAGAAATTTGCTGCATTATCTGGGAGAGCTTTTAAATCAGTAACTTCATAACCACTAGCTTTATACTCTTTTTGTGTTGCGGCTAAATCATCCACAGCAATTGCAATGTGACCATATCCATTTCCAAGGGTATAAGCTTCTTCTTGATCATAATTATACGTCAATTCCAATTCATAGTCATCTCCATCCAAAGCTAGATAAACTAATGTAAATTTAAGTTCTGAAAAATCTAATCTCTTCACTTCTTTAAACCCTAATACAGTTGTATAAAAGTCCATTGATTTTTCTAAATCTTTCACACGCACACAAGTGTGCAACATTTTTTTTGCCATTTATTTTCATCCTCTCATTACGATCATTCGTACTTCCTTATCTTAATACATTTTTATAAAGAGTTCAAAAAATAAGTCATTCATGTAATTCCAATGGCAAATTATCCGGATCTTTAAAAAATGTAAATCTTCCACCCGTGTACTCATCTATGCGAACGGGCTCTGTTTCAACACCTTTTTCATTCAAAGATTGAATGGCTTCGTCAAAATCGTCTACATAAAAACATAAATGTCTTAAACCTGCGGCTTCTGGTTGAGTTGGCCGCTTTGTTGGATAAGGAAAGGAAAACAGTTCAATTTCACTATTCCCTAACTTTAAATCTAATTTGTACGAATCCCGCTCTGAACGGTAATTTTCTCGTATGATTTCTAAACCTAAAATTTCAGTATAAAACTGTTTTGATTTTTTGTAGTCAGATGCAATGATTGCCACATGATGAATGCTCTTAATATTCATACAGCACTCCTCCCATTAATTTTTAAATATCGCGAATCATTTCAATACTAGTAAATTCTACGTTCTTATTATCCTCAATATCTTGAAGATAACGAAATCCAAGTGCTTCATAAAACTGAATACTCTCTTTATCAGACTTAAGAAAACTAACCAATTGAGTATTGTTTCCTAATAATTGCTGCATTTGTGTTAAATGATTTACTAAACGCGTTCCGATACCTTTTCTCAAATGATCAACATCGATGTACAAAACAAAAACTTTCCCCACTTTAGAATCAACGATTCCGCCGCCGATAACGCCAATTACCTTTCCGTCTAATCGAGCAACGATCCATCCACTCCATTTAGCCGATACTTCTTCAATTTCATTCAGGATTCTTTTAGGATTATAGTATTCTTCAACTTTTTCTTGTACTTTTTGTTTGTCTCTTACAGCTTCAGCGTTACAAGCATACCCTTGTGTACAAATTGCAACAATTTCATCCACATCTTCAGCAGTTGCTAATTCAATACGAACCTCTTCAAGATCTGAAGATTTTTCAACTTTAATCGATCTCATACTTTTGCTCCTCTATTCTAATTCCCTAATAAAGTATCCAGCTCTTCCCCATACTCAGCTGTACTTTCTTGGCTATTCTAAATTAGCACTAAATAACTCATTTGTCACGAGCTTACTGTGCTTTAGGTTGAAACATTTTTTTGCCGTAACAGAATGATTTACGGTATACTTCATATAGTTTACTTTTTATAAGGAGGGATATGCTCAATTGACTATCAGTAACATTATTTTACAACAATTAGGCAGTATGTTTGTTCTTATTTTTTTTGGGTACATACTTGTAAAAAAAAATGTCCTAAATGTCTCTGGTACAAAACAAATTGCTAACATGCTAGCAAATTTCATTACACCTGTACTTTTATTTATGTCTTTTCAGCAATCATATGATTCTACTCAATTTAAATGGTTTTTAGCAACAATCGCCATTACAATCTTATTAATGGCAATGCGTATTTTAGTAAATTATTTTTTTCTACGTAAAGCGTCTCGAACAGACCGCTATGCGACAACCTTTACAAATGCAGGATTTATTGGGATTCCACTAGTTCTGGCCGTTCTTGGTTATGAAGGAGTTTTTTTTGTGTCTGCTTATAGTGCTGTGACAAATATTTTACAACGAACTTACGGCATTTATATTATTTCAGGAGATAACTCTTTAATCACTCCTAAGCACGCTTTATTAAACCCGGCAACATTAGGCTCACTTACTGGATTGATTTTTTATTTACTGCAAATACAACTGCCAACTATTTTAAGTGATTCTCTTTTTACTATTGCAGATTTAAATACGCCATTAGCTATGATTTTATTAGGCAGTTATGTGGCGCAGTCTAAATTAATGGATGTATTTACTCATCCACGAGCTTATTGGACTACTTTCTTATCTTTGATTCTGTCTCCACTTATCAGTATCTTTGTGTTATGGCTATTGCCTTTAGATAACTATTTAGTCTTTTTTGTACTAGCCATTGCAACTTCTGCTCCTATCGCTGTAAACACGGCTTTATTCTCTCAACTTTATGGTGGAGATTATGAATATGGCGCGCGCTTAGTGGTTTTATCTACTTTGCTTTCCATCATCAGTATGCCTATGGTCCTACAAATTGCTGAATTTGCATTTTCAATGAACTAAAATGGTATCGAGAAAGAAGCAACATTGAGAAGAATATCTTCTTAATGTTGCTTCTTTCTCGATATGTAATAACGTATTTTATTTAATGCGGCCGAGAAGAGTCGAACTTCCCCGAAAGATACTCCCAACATCCCTTAAGCTGATTTTGTAGATTTTAAATACTCTCAATTAATTTTAATACCTATATTTAATTGGTTTAATCAGCTTTATAATTTACTCATAGAAATATAAATTATCAATCTATTTTTTAGTTGTCGTAAATAATCCATTATTCAATACATACAGCATTTAGTAATATAGAAAAAAAGCATAGCGTTATTAAATATTAAAGATATAATTAAGTTACCCCTATTGGTTGCCAATCATTAGGGATAATAAAAAATATATATACATTGGAGGAATAAAAAATGGCGAAAAAAAGATTGTTTGACGAAAATGGTAACGAGGTTAAAGGTAAAATCAAGAAACCTTTTTACAAAAAAGTTTGGTTTTGGGCAGTTGTAGTTATCCTTATAGGTGCTTTTGGTAGTATGGGTGGCGAAGACGAAGTCGCTGAGAGCAATGCTGCTGCAGTACCTAGCGAGAAAAAAGTAGAAACAACTGAAGCTACTACAGAAGAATCTGCTCCAGCTGAAGAAGAAGCCGCACCAGCCGTTGAAGCTTATGCAGTCGGAGAAGAAGTAAGTGTTGGAGATGTTACGTATGTAGTTAAAGATATACAAACGGCAACTAATGTTGGTGGAGAATTTGGTGAGAATTCAAAAGGAACTTACTTAATTATCGATATCTCTGTTACAAATAATGGTTCTGAAGCTTTAACTGTTAGTGATGACTTTTTCACACTTTTAAATGACGGTAAAACATATGAGTCTGATGCTACAGCTGGTATTTACGCCAATGAAACCAACTCTTTCTTTTTAGAATCAATTAATCCTGATTTGACAATGGATGGTAAGGTTGTATTCGACGTATCGGATGCTGTAATCGAATCTTCATCAAAACAATTACAAGTAGCAACTGGTTTCTGGAGTACCGAAACTGAATTGATTAACTTACAATAACAAAATAAAAAAAGCACCACTCTCCCCGACCAAAGTTTGAGTGGTGCAACAGTTATGGACCCTACTAAAGGCCTTTTTTTCTTACTTTTATATTAGCATAAAAGAGATGTTGAAACCATGCTCTTTTTGTAAGCCCCACCCGGCTATCAAAAGGGTAATAAAAAATAATGAAAACTACTAAAACAAAACACCAAAATATTTTCAAAATGGAACAAACTGTTTCAATTAACACCCAAATAGATAAAAAAATTCTAAGTCGGAACTTTATCGGAACTTTTCCAAAAAAATAGGCATTCAAGAAGTTACACACTTCTTAGAGGCCTTATAAACCTTGATATATCAATGCGGCCGAGAAGAGTCGAACTTCCACCAGGGTTACCCTGACCAGCCCCTCAAGCTGGCGCGTCTACCATTCCGCCACGACCGCTTATGATCACAAAGACTATTATATCAATGCATTAATCAATTGTAAAGGTTTGTTGAAATCTCTTTTTTGTAAAAGATCCCGCCAATATCCTGGCTAAACATATTTTTTTATTCCTCTTTCTTTCCACTTACCAATAATGAATACTTACTCACGTTTTGCGATATTATCGTCTTTTGCATTTGAAGTTATTTAGTAGAGTAATAATAAAGTGTGTTATTGAGAGGATTGCGCCTTTTCTATTTTTGTTTTATGATGAATAGACCGAACCAAAATCTAATTGGTATACATAACATACAAGGAGGATATTGATTTGAAAAAAATTATAATCGGCATAGTCGTAGCACTTGCGATAGGCGGAATGGTGTTTGTATCCTTTCCAATGATTGAAAACGCAAGAGAGAACTTAGTAGAGGAATCAGCGCGTCACCTAACGAAAGAATCCGAAGCAGAACCACAACCATTGGCAATTGTTGACGACGAACCATATAAAAACAATGAAGCGGGATTCATGCAGAGAATTCATGATATGACGCACCAAAAAGTATATGCTAATGACAAATGGGGCGCACTAGAAGCAAACGAAGAAAATATTACTATGATGCTATCTTTATTAGATGAAAATGAATATGACGACGAAGACTATTACCGTGAAGTCTTGACTACATGGAAAGATGGCGACTTTTCAAACGCAGTTGAAGTACATAATAAGATATGGCGTGCACAAGACGGTTCAATCGGGAAAGCAAAACGATTGTTAACCACGGAGGAAGAACAATTATTTGTTGAAAATAACTTTTAAGTCGGATTAATTTCCGGCTTATTTTTTTACCTTATTCTATTACTTTTATACTCCTTTGATTAAAACGGCAAAATAGTAGCGTAGTTAAACATACTAAATCATCAAGTAAACATACACTTATGTAATCGTAAGATATTCTTTGATGATTAAAAGTCAAAAACTTTTGACATTACAAAAAAAATTATTTATAGTTTGAACTATAAAATGTAAAAAGTATTTGACATATCATTTAAGGAGGAATTATTATGAATATCGGTCAATTTGGTTATTTTATCTCTTTTGTACTTTTAACTTTAGTCCTATGGGTCTCATCCATTTATGGTGCTTACGCCGTTTACTATGCCTACTTCAAGTCAAAAGATGAACGCCAAAAATTTATTGTTCTACGCAGCACAGCTCATGCTTTTAGTATACTGCTCATTTTTTATCTCAGCTATTACATCCTACAACTTATTGTAACTGCTGCTAATGTAAATCAACTAACTAGTCTTTGGAACCTACTTCATTTTGGAATAGCAGCTTCTAATCCTTCTATTAGTGTAGTCTCTGCAATGATGAGTGTCTTAGGAATCTGCTTATTTATCAACAAGAGAAAAGCAGGCGGAGACTAATGCAAAATAAAATTGAACAATTACGTAAAGATAAAGGGCTGACACAAGCTGACTTAGCAAAAGCCTGTAATGTAACCCGCCAAACTGTCAATGCTATCGAAAACAATAAATATGACCCTACTCTACAATTGGCCTTTTCATTATCTAAAATACTGAACACCGAAGTTGATAAGCTCTTTACTCCAGACTGAATAGAATAGTTTCTCATAGATATTCAGTCTGGAGTAATACTCCTTTAATTATTCTGTCTATCAGACGCTTTTATTTCCCGGTAGCTTTCTATTGCTTTATGCTTTATGGTATGATTAAAGGTACCTACTATCCCAGTTGAGAAAGTTGCAAAGGATTGAAGAAATTAATTTTAGCGACAGAGGCCGCTATTAAATTCTCTGATAGATAGATAATCAGAACTAGGTATGAAGGTTTAAAAAACGAGTTTTAGAAAGGTGATATAATTGGATTTTAAAGAGTTCGAAGCGTATCTAGACGCTAATTTGGGAAGTAAAAGTATATTTTTTGAAAAAGCTATGGATGATCAAATTAGACGTAATGGCAGAAGAGCACCCGCAAAAAGATGGAATGAAGCAAAATTAGAACGAGCAGTTAATAGAATGTGGACAGATATCGTTAGAAGTATCTATGATAAATTCAAAACAACGATTAACACTAAGTCTTCTGACCCTTATCAAGCTTGGATTGAATTTTTTGAAAAGAATGAAGCTTTGGAAAACTTAGATGAAATGATGAATGATCTAGAATTCGAATAACGATATATTTTTAAAATAGTTTAATGGAGTCACCATCTGCATATAAAAAGAGTTCTGACATTTGTCAGAACTCTTTTTTTGTGTAATTTAATTTCTGTTTAAGTCTCAAGATAATGAGCTTACATCATGCCGCCCATTCCAGGATCCATTCCCATTCCGCCCATTGGAGCGTCAGGTTTTGGTTGGTTTGCAACAACTGCTTCAGTTGTTAACAATAATGCTGCAACACTAGCTGCATTTTGCAAAGCCGAACGAGTTACTTTAGTTGGGTCAATGATCCCAGCATCAATCATGTCTACCCATTCATCAGTAGCTGCGTTGTATCCTACGCCTAAGTCTACGCTTTTTAGTTTTTCAACAATTACAGATCCTTCAAGACCGGCATTTGTCACGATTTGACGAACAGGTTCTTCAAGAGCACGAATCACAATTTTCACACCTGTTGCTTCATCGCCTGTTGCTTCAATTTCTGATACTTTACGTTGAACATTGATTAAAGCTGTTCCACCACCAGAAACGATTCCTTCTTCAACAGCTGCACGAGCTGCATTTAAAGCATCTTCAATACGTAATTTACGTTCTTTCAATTCTGTTTCAGTAGCAGCTCCAACTTTGATAACTGCAACTCCGCCAGAAAGTTTAGCTAGACGTTCTTGTAATTTTTCTTTATCAAATTCAGAAGTTGTTTCTGCTGCTTGAGCTTTAAGCAAGGCTACACGGTGTTCAATAGACTCTTTTGAGCCAGCTCCTTCAACGATTGTAGTAGCATCTTTCGTCACAACTACTTTACTTGCATGTCCTAATTGACTGATTTCAGTATCTTTCAATTCAAGACCTAAATCTTCAGTAATAACTGTTCCGCCAGTTAAGATAGCAATATCTTCAAGCATAGCTTTACGACGATCACCAAATCCTGGAGCTTTAACTGCTACAACATTAAATGTTCCACGTAATTTATTCAATACTAATGTTGGAAGAGCTTCTCCATCAACATCATCAGCAATGATCAACAATGGACGTCCTTGTTGTAAAATTTGTTCCAATAAAGGAAGAACTTCTTGAATATTTGAGATTTTTTTATCGGTAATCAAAATATAAGGGTTTTCTAAGTTTGCTTCCATTTTATCGTTATCTGTTACCATGTATTGAGAAAGGTAACCACGATCAAATTGCATTCCTTCAACTACACCTAATTCTGTTTCGATTCCTTTAGATTCTTCAATTGTAATAACGCCATCTGTTCCAACGCGTTCCATTGCTTCTGCAACCAATTCTCCTGTTTCATTGCTTCCTGAAGAAATAGCAGCAATTTGTGCAATTGATTCTTTTGAGTCTACTTTTTTAGAAATAGCAAGCAATTCTTCTACAGCAACTCTTGTTGCCATTTCGATTCCGCGGCGAATCCCAACTGGATTAGCTCCAGCTGTTACATTTTTCAATCCTTCGCGAACGATAGCTTGAGTTAAAACAGTTGCTGTTGTAGTACCATCTCCAGCAATATCATTTGTTTTAGAAGCAACTTCTGAAACAAGTTGTGCTCCCATATTCTCAAAATGATCTTCTAATTCAATTTCTTTTGCGATTGTAACTCCATCGTTTGTAATAAGTGGTGAGCCGTAAGATTTTTCTAAAACAACATTTCTTCCTTTGGGTCCTAATGTTACTTTAACAATATCTGCTAAAATATCTACTCCGCGTAGCATTGATGCACGTGCATCTTCAGAAAATTTAATATCTTTTGCCATTTTTTCCTTCACCTCATCCATTTAGTTTGTTCATTTGTTTTTATTTATCTGATTAATCTATGACTGCAACGATATCGTGCTCTTTGACCACTAAATATTCTTTTCCGTCGTACTTCACTTCTGTTCCAGCGTATTTTTCAAATAATACGGTGTCGCCTACTTTAACTGACAAAGCTAATGTCGATCCGTTTTCTAAAACGCGACCTTCCCCAACAGCTATTACAGAACCTGTTTGAGGTTTTTCTTGAGCTGAACCCGGTAAAACAATACCACTGATTGTTTTTTCTTCTTCTTTAGCAACTTCAATGATGACACGATCTCCTAATGGTTTTAACACGTAAATCCCTCCATCTAAATTATTTCTTCATTTTTAGCACTCAAACATATCAAGTGCTAAACTACTTCTTTATAATAACAAATATAAAAAAGATTGCAAGAATTTTCATCTTGATTTCTATTCCTTTTTAAGTAGGAATCGTTATATTGAAAAGGATTCGGTGCCATCTATTGCTATACCCCTTTTTACACCTTTTATGTTATACTGAAAAGCGAAGTTATTTTCAGTTTACATAGATTAGAGTCGGCTTCTTTATTAGAATTTTTTTCTATTAGATACTATGGTCGCTATCTACTAAACTGTATATAAACGAGTGTACACTATCTCGAAAAAAAAGAAGGTTTTAATTATATGAAGAAACTTACGAGTCACACATCGATTTTAATTATTTTATTTTATTTAATTGCTCAATTTTTACCGGTCATCATTATTTCCCTAGCTCCAAAAAATTTACAGACTGAAGCTTCCGTTTATGGGACGATTTTTAGTTTTACTTTAGGCGCAGCAGTTATGCTCTTACTTAATCGAAAATCTACCATACGAAATTCTTTGACATTAAGCCCATCATTACCTAGAAAGAGTGTTATCTATTGGGGTATTGCCGGAATCCCTCTGGTGCTACTCGCTCAATACATCGCAAATTTAATTGAAATTTTACTATTAGGAATTCCAATAGATTCTGTTAATACTCAAAATATACTAGTGTTCGTTGATAATTATCCAATTTACATAATTGTTGTCTCTATTATGGGACCAATTATGGAAGAATTTGTCTTCAGAAAAGTTATTTTTGGTTTTTTATATGATCTCACTGGTGGAATAGGTGCTGCGGTGATCAGTTCTCTTATCTTTGCTTTCATGCATTTTGATGGACATATTTTATTGTACTCTGCTATGGCTTTTGTCTTTTGTTTTCTATATAGTAAAACTAAAAATATTGCCACTCCCATTATCACCCATATTATTATGAACACAGTAGTTATATTAGTAAATTTATTATAAGTATGTGCTAAGTGTTAGAAAGGAATTTTCACTTGATAAATAAACGTAATTTTATAATGCAAATTGTTTTTACTTACTTGATGTCAGGAGTATTCATCTGGTTTGCGATCAGTTCTGTACAGGATGCCGGTTGGACATTTTTTTCTGTCCTTTATGTCGTTTTTTCTACAAGTTATTTCGTTAGAGCTTCAAAAATACTTGAAGTATACTTTAAAATAAAAAAAGGACCCAAACCATAAACGGTTTGGGCTCTTTTTTTACTCATTTTCTGGTTTGTAATGATCTAAGAAATAAATCAATGTTTGCAGTTCATTTGTCAAATCAACGTTTTGAACTCTCACATTGTCTGGTACAGATATTCTAATAGGAGTAAAATTCAAAATTCCTCTTACATTTGCTTCAACTAAACTATCTACAGTTGCTTGTGCTACATCTGATGGAATAGTGATGATCACAATTTCTATCTGTTGAATTTTCAATTGTTCAACCATATCATTCATATGATAAATAGGAACACCACTTAAAATAGTGCCAACAATTTCTTCATTTATATCAAAAGCTGCACTTATTCGCATGTTGTTGCTTTGATGAAAGTTGTAATTCAATAAAGCATGTCCTAAATTCCCTACTCCGATTAAGGCAACATTGGTTAATCGGTCTTGTTTAAGTGTTTTGCTAAAGAAATTCATTAAATCTTCAACATCGTATCCGTATCCTCTTTTTCCTAAAGCACCAAAATAAGAGAAGTCTCTTCGAATTGTTGCACTATCCACTTTAATAGCGTCGCTCAATTCTGTTGAAGAAACACGTACTTTTCCGGAATCATGTAAGAATCGCAAATAGCGATAATATATCGGCAATCGCCTAGCCGTTGCATTGGGTATTTTCTTCTCTACCATTCTTTTTCCTCCATCAGTCATTAGTCTACTTTCTTGATTGATTTGTTGTTTCTTTTCACAAGCAAATCGCTATATCTTTTTCTTCACAATCTTTTTTTAGTGAACGTTCTTATTATATCATTTTTTAGTTTTAATACTACCACTAATTTCAAAAAATAATAATAAGCATTTTTCGCTCTATTTATCATCTTATCAAAATTCACAAGAAAGATTGTGAAGCCGCTTCTAAAAAGTTAGCATTTATTGGATTGTAATTTCCCTTGACCTCGATATGTGCTAAACTATTATTGAGAATGATGAAATGAGGACCAAAACTATGATTCTATTACAAGCGCAACATGTTGCTCGTTATTTTGGAGCAGATGTGTTGTTTGAAAATATTTATTTAGAGATTCAAGATAACTCACGCATTGCATTGGTGGGTAGAAATGGTACAGGAAAATCAACACTTCTAAAAATGATTGCAGATATCGAGCAGCCTGATGCCGGAAAGATTGTCAAAGGAAAACAAGTGACCATTGGCTATTTAGCTCAAAATACTGGTTTATCTTCTGAAAAAAGCATTTGGGATGAAATGTTAACAGTCTTTGAACCGGTCATTCAACTAGAAAAAGATATGCGTACAATTGAACAACAACTCGGAGATCCTGCATTACTTTCTAATGAAGAACTCTACAAGTCAACTTTAGACCGCTATGATCACATTCAAAATCGCTTTCGTGAAGAAAATGGATTTAGTTATCAAGCTGAGATTCGTTCTGTCTTGCACGGATTTCGTTTTTACGAAGACGACTATAACAAACACATCAGCCAGCTTTCTGGTGGACAAAAAACTCGATTAGCTTTAGCCAAATTATTATTAGAAAAGAAAGACCTACTGATTCTTGATGAACCGACAAACCATTTGGACATCGAAACGTTAAGTTGGTTAGAAAGTTATTTACAGTCTTATACTGGAGCACTACTGATTGTCTCTCATGACCGTTACTTTCTAGATAAAGTAGTAAATGAAGTTTATGAAATTAGTCGCCAAAAAATCTCTCATTACAAAGGAAATTATTCGAAATATTTGGACTTAAAGGCTGCTCAACTTGAACAAGAATGGAAAGAATTTGAAAAACAACAAGGTGAAATAGCAAAACTTGAAGATTTTGTCAGTCGCAATTTAGTTCGTGCTTCAACAACTAAGCGTGCACAAAGTCGGCGTAAGCAACTAGAAAAAATGGACCGGATAGATAAACCTCAAGGAGATGAAAAGTCTGCTCGTTTCTCTTTTAAATCAGAAAAAGAAAGTGGAAATGTTGTCTTAACCTTGGCTAATGGTGCCATTGGCTATGATGATACTATTTTATCCAGCCCTATCGAATTAGATGTACGAAAATACGATTCTATTGCTTTAGTGGGGCCCAACGGTATTGGGAAATCAACTTTATTAAAATCATTAATTGGACAACTTCCTTTGATTCAAGGCGAAAAGCACTTAGGAACAAATGTATTATTGGGTTATTATGACCAAGAACAATCCGATTTGAATTCAACGAAATCTGTATTGGCTGAACTTTGGGATGAACATCCGACTACTTCTGAAAAAGATATTCGCTCCATTTTAGGCAGTTTTTTATTTTCTGGTGCTGATGTAGAAAAAACTGTCTCTTCACTAAGTGGAGGAGAAAAAGCACGTCTGGCTTTAGCTAAGCTGGCAATGAACAAAAATAATTTTCTAATGTTAGATGAACCAACAAACCATTTGGATATCGATAGTAAAGAGGTTTTAGAAAATGCGTTAATTGATTTTGATGGAACCTTATTATTCGTTTCTCATGACCGCTATTTTATCAACCGAATTGCGACTACAATCATCGAACTATCTGAAAATGGCAGCACCCTTTATTTAGGTGATTATGACTATTACCTTGCAAAAAAGGCTGAGCAAGAGGAGTTGCGTTTGCTGGCTGAAGCGAAGACCGCTGAGACGTCCAAGGTTGAATCTGTTCCAACAGTCAAAGGAAATCGTGAAATCAACAAAGCAGAACAAAAAATACTTCGCCAGTTGACACGTCGTATTGAAACAATTGAAGCAGAAATGGATGAACTTGAAACGATTATTACAAACTGCGAAACACAATTAATTGATCCAGAAGTATTTGGAGATCATTTACGTGTACAAGAACTGAACACCGAAATTACTATTGCTCAAGAAAAACTAGATAGTTTAGTGAGTGAATGGGAAGAAAAAAGCTTACAATTAGAAGAATTACAGTAAAATAAAAAAAGGATGAGACTTTTGTCTCATCCTTTTTTTGGTTTAGAAAACTGAACCAAATCTTTTGTTCTCATTATTAGTTAAATGTTAATCCTGGTTTAGCATTCAACGCATAATCCGAAAATTGATCTTTTTGATACTGAATTGAAGCTGCCGCTCCGATCATAGCTGCATTATCTCCGCACAGCGACAATGGTGGAATGATCAATTCTACATCCGGCAATTCTTCAGCCACAACTTTCGTAAGCGTATCACGCAACCCTTTATTTGCAGCTACTCCTCCTGCTAAAAGTAATTGCTTTATATTAAATTCTTTAGCAGCTCTTAGCGTTTTTGAAACTAAGACTTCAATCACACTTGCTTGAAAACTAGCAGCTAAATTTATGTCATTAAGTGGTTCTCCTTTTTGATTGGCATTATGAACAGTATTGATAAAGGAACTTTTTAATCCACTAAAACTAAAATCATAGTTATCTTCTTTCAACATAGCTCTTGGGAAATGATAAGTGTCTTCTCCAAGATGAGCCATCTCGTCTATTTTTTTCCCACCAGGATAAGATAATCCTAATACTCGACCGATTTTATCATAGGCTTCTCCTGCTGCATCATCTCTTGTTTCGCCAATAATTGTGTAGTCTCCATCTTCCTTCATATAAACCAGTTCAGTATGTCCCCCACTAACAACTAATGCTAAGAGCGGAAAAACAAGCGGTTTAATCAAACGATTGGCATAAATGTGGCCTGCCATATGGTTGACAGCAATCAACGGTAATTGGTGCGCAAAAGCCACGGCCTTTGCAGCGTTAACCCCAATCAAAAGTGCTCCAACTAATCCCGGTCCTTGTGTAACAGCTACTGCCGATAGGTCCTCATAACTAACGTCAGCTTCAGTCATCGCTTCCTCAATGCATTGGGTAATCTGTTCAACATGATGTCGACTGGCTATTTCAGGCACTACTCCACCGAAACGCATGTGGCTTTTAATTTGTGAAGCAACAATATTTGAATGAACAATCGTCCCATCTTCAACCACTGCCACACTAGTTTCATCGCAACTTGATTCAATTGCTAAAATTAGATTTCTCTTTATAGTCATGCTTTCACTCTTTCTGTACTAGAATCTATTCAACCTATGTCTCTGTTTTTAAATTTTCAGCTGCATGATCAAGGCATGATCAACTGGGTCATGGTAATAATTTTTGCGCAGCGCAATTGTTTCAAAACCAGCTCTTTCATATACAGCAATCGCAGCTTTATTCTGCTCTCGAACTTCTAAAAAGACTGTTTTGATTTCTTCAGTTTTCAACTGTTTGATAAACGCGCTTAAAAAGGATTGGCCGATCCCTTGATTTTTAAAAGGCTTTAGAATTCCAAATGTGGTAATTTCTGCCTCATCAAAAAGTTGAGTATACCCTATAAATCCAACTTTCTCTCCTTTTTGAAAAGCTATTCCGTATTTGTTATGAAATCCTGCTAATTCACTTTTATACGCTTCAACAGGCCAAGGGCTCCCATTAGGATAACTACCTTCAGCCAGTTGAAATAATTCATATGCTGTTAAATTCCCATTTTGATTAAATAAAAAAACTGTCTTTTCATTTAAATAATTATCCATTGTTTAGTTCCTCATAACGGCTTACTCATTTCCAGTGCATCTTCTCGGTCACCGGTATAGTATGCTTTTTTTATCTTCCCTTTTTCAAAACCAAGTTTGCTGTACAAACGTTGTGCATTTTCATTTGAAACACGAACCTCTAAACTCATTCTTTTCATGCCTTCGTGTTGGGAAATTGTTTGCAATTCCGAAATCAAAAATGTAGCAATTCCTTGTTTTTGATGACCTGGAATGACAGCTACATTTGTTACATGAGCTTCTTCGTCTACTAACCAAGCCCCAATGAAGCCAATTGCTTGCTTAGATTTTCGAACAATTAAGTAAATAGAGCGAGTATTTGTTTTGATTTCATGTTCTAATGCTTTTTTATTCCACGGTGTTTTCCCATTGTAACAAAGTGTTTCTATTTTTAAAATATCGTAAATATCAGCTTCTGATCCAATCGAAGCTTGCAAAAGAGAACCGTCAACCAACAGAAAGGTCTTATTTTCAAGTTGTGCTCGTTTCGCCAACTTTTTTTTGGAACCCATTTGATTAGTAAGCACCATAAATTCCTCATTAATAAACCATTGCTTAAATTTTTTCAACATAAGCTTCCTCCAGTTGATCTGGATGCTCTTTACGCCAATTTTCCTCCGCTTCTGCTAGTTTCAAATAGTCAGGTATGAACATGTGTGCATCTACAGGTTCTTCCTTTATCCCTAATAAACCTAAAACACCAGCTTTTGGCAGATGATCTTTTAATGGCGCTTCAAACACCCGGTTCGTTAAATGCTGTTCAAATATATCTTTATATAAAGAACGGTCTTCTCCAATTAATTCAAACGTGCCTTCTCTTCTACTTAAATGCTCAGCCCATAATTCTGCTGAAATATGCGTATCGGGTTCAACTTGAACCAAATTTCCGTTTTGCCATTGGTATAAGCCGGTATAAATATTTTTACGACGTGCATCAAATAGAGGAACAAGATAGTGTGTTGAGGATTCACAATTTCCAGCTAATGTTTTCAAACTAGAAATGCCAACTAATTCAACACCCAAAGTCCACGCTAATGTTTTAGCAATCGTTACACCAATTCGTAAACCCGTGTAAGAACCAGGACCTTTAGCAACTACTATTCGATCTAATTCACTAGGTTTCCATTGAACATCATTCATTAACTCATCAATAGCAGGCATCAAACGCTCACTATGATTCCGTTTAATATTTGTCGTAATCTCTCCTATAATTCTTTCTCCATCTAACACTGCAATACTCATTGCTTGATTAGAAGTGTCTATTGCCAATACTTTCATGAGACGACTCCCTTTTATATGACTAGGCCATTTATTATAATTTTATTTTAGCACATATCTTATAAAAACTTAAATTCCTTATTTTCCAAACTGATCTGAAAGCGTATTAGTTGATTTTTAATTTACAAGAAGTTATGCTTCTTTATGTAAAGGATATTTATTATCTCAGCTCCAAAAGTTTTAAGCTTACATCTAAAACTTTAGTTAGATATTAGTATCAGTGTCAAAAAATCTAGTTTCATAGGAGGAATTACACATGGAAAAAGATAACGGAATGAAGGATAAACTTAAAGGTATTAAAGATAAGGTTGTTGGTGAAGCCAAAGATTCTTATGGTGATGCTACAAATGACCATAGCAAACAAGCTGAAGGTAAAGCTCAAAAAACCAAAGGCGAATTTCACAAAAAGGTCGGCAAAGTAAAAAGCGACTTAGATGATAAGAACAACAAGTAACATTAAAATTTGTTTCCCCCTAAAGAGTACTGCTAACGTGGTGCTCTTTTTAACTTAACTTATTTTTCTAAGGAGATCATACTATGGCTAACATATTAATTACTGGAGCAACTGGAAATATTGGAGAAGTCTTAACAGCTCATCTTAAAAAGAAACATAAGTTAATATTAGTGGATATCGATTTTTCTGAGTCAGATAAAGAAATTATCGAAGGTACCATTAAAAAAGAGTTAGATTTATCGGTTTTAGATAACTGGAATGGCTTATTAAATGGAGTAGATTACGTCATTCAATTAGCCGGAGATCCTAGCCCTGATGCAGAATTTTATGATAGTCTTTTAGATTTAAACTATAAAATCCCACATAATCTTTACTTAGAAGCTTCCAAAAGTGAATCAATCAAACGGATTATTTTTGCTAGTTCTATCCATGCTGTTGATGCTTATCCGCAAAATGTACAAGTTGCTACAAATGATCCCGTCCGCCCTGCTGATTTGTATGGGGTATCTAAAGTCTACCTAGAAGGTTTAGCCAGCCATTACGCTTTTACAACCGGACTAGAATCGGTTGGTCTTCGGATTGGAGATTTTAAGGGCGATGACTTGCCTGCATTAGCTACACCAGATGCCATGTCAAATTACTTATCAGGCAAAGATATGTGCCATCTTGTAGACTGCTGTTTGACTGCAACACTGAAAGAACCTTTCTTACTGGTTAATGGTATTTCAAACAACACTTTCCCACGTCTAGATATTGATCAAGCTCGTGTTGATATTGGCTACCAGCCACAAGATAACGGTTTTAAACTACTCGGTTACTTTACAAAAGATGAATAAAAAAGAGTGGGATAAAAAGCGTCTAGACCCGAAGCACTGGAACGAATACGCGCAGTGTGGTCATCGACCATCGAGTATTATTCGTGAAGTGGACGTCGGGTCTGCTTTTTGGAGCACGTTTTAGAATAAACATTCGTATATAGAGAAGAGGCTGGGATTTTTATCCCAGCCTCTTCTCTATTTTTCTATTTACTTGGATAACTTTTCCGGACCATTTTCACTTCGTAAACTGCTTTTATTACTATGGCTATGAGCGCTCCTAATATAGCTCCAAATGGACCAAATAGCAATATACAAGCTATAGTCGAAATAAAGGTGTAAAGAGGTCTGACACCAATTTCTCTACCTGTAACAAACGGTTCAGCAACTTGGCGGATTACGTTGATAACAATATACAGTAAGCCAAGTTGCCAAGCCATTGTGGTATTTCCCATAAAGAAATAAACCAATGCCCACGGAATCATGATGATTCCACTTCCTAAAATTGGAACCATATCTACAATAGCAATACCTAAAGCTTTTAATCCCCAATGATCAATTCCAATGATAACAAACCCAATACATAATAGGATAAAGGTCAATGCAGACAATTTCAATGCTGCTTTAAAATACCCTTTGATCCCTTTTACTGATTGAGATAAAATTTCTTTTAAATCATTCATTTTTATTCCTCTTTTCTCATTCATTTCTTCTATTGTACAAAAAGAACAAGTTGATGCAATCCAACTTGAGTAGTATCTTTAAAATCCACAAAAAAATCACCTTAACAATAACAGTTTCTCTCCTGTATCTATTAAGGTGATTTAAGGTTTGTGTGCTCGTTTTTAGGTTAAGCTATTTATATTTTCTCTCTTTTTAGATAAAGGCCATAATTATGAAATTAAGAACAAACAGTCCAGTTGAGATCCATAATACTGGATGAATGTCTTTTGTTTTTCCTTTAGCAACTTTAACAATAACATAGAAAATGAACCCAGCAGCAATACCATATGAAATACTATAAGATAATCCCATAAATATTGAAGCAAAAAATGCGGGTATAGCTTCTTCCAAGTTTTCCCAATTGATTTCTAAGAATGATGACATCATCATTACACCTACTAATATTAAAGAAGCAGAGGTTGCTTGAGTAGGTACCAGTGCTACTAGCGGTGAGAATAAACTTGTTAATAAGAATAATACAGCTACCACAACACTTGTTAAACCAGTTCTTCCACCAGCACCAATACCAGCAGCACTTTCAACATAAGTTGTTGTATTTGAAGTCCCAAAAATAGCTCCTGCAGAAGTTGCAATTGCATCTGCAAATAAGGCTTTGTCCATTTTTGTTTTAAATCCAGTACTACTGTCTAATGCTAGTTCGTCTTCAGCACTAAATATTCCTGTTTTACGACCCGTGCCAATAAAGGTTCCGATAGTATCAAATATATCCGATAAACTGAAAGCAAAAACCGTCATAATAACTAAAGGTAAACGTGCTACATCTGTAAATAATGAAATCATTCCTTCATTACCAAATGCTGCACCAAAAGTTGTTCCTAATTCTGAGAAAGCATTTCCTAGTGAATTAGCCGGATTAGATACGACAGATAAATCAACAACTCCCATTGGAATTCCAATAATTGTTGTAAGGATGATTCCTATCAAAATAGCACCTTTAACATTTTTAACTAATAGAATCACAGTAATGATCAAACCGATCAATGCTAGTAATGATCCTGGACTTGTAAAATTAACTAGTGCAGGAACAATTCCTCCACCTGTTACAACATTTGAAATGCCATCTGGGTAAGAAGAAGCTGCTGCATCAAAAGGAGCATTATTAACCGTTTGTATATTTCCAGGTTCAGAAGTAAACTGAAGAAATCCTGCATTCTTAATTCCGATATAAGCAACAAAAACACCGATTCCAGCACTGATTGCATGTTGCAGACTTTCTGGAATTGAATGAATAATCAATTTACGTACTTTTGTTACCGTAATTAAGATATTTACTATCCCACAAATAAACACCATTGCTAGAGCTTCTTGCCATGAAAAACCTAGTGCAAAAACAACTGTGTACGTAAAGAATGCGTTTAATCCCATTCCAGGAGCTTGTGCATAAGGTACATTTGCAAATAATCCCATCACTAACGTACCAATAGCAGCAGCTATTATAGTAGATAAGAAAACAGCTTGTGTAGGCATACCCGTTAAAGATAAAATTGCTGGGTTAACAAAAATAATATAAGACATTGCAAAGAAAGTTGTTAGACCTGCCGTGATTTCAGTGCTTACTTTAGTGCCATTTTCTTTCAATTTAAAAAACTTTTCCATTTTACTATTTCCCCACTTTATTTGTATTACAAGTGAACCTGAATAGTTAAACCTACTGAGTTTTTAGTTTTCTACCTAACTGCATCGTAAAATATAAGGACAAAAAAATAACTATAAATAATTGCAGTTTTTCCAATGTGTCTAATGACTCTCTAAATAAACCTAAATGAGTTTATTTAGAACCAATAGTCTGAACATTTACGGTGTCCGGTAGAAACTTAAAGCCCATATCGCTTAATTATATTCGGTTCTAAACATTGCATTTTAATTATAGAAGATGATTCACTATAAAACAACCATATAATAAATATTCAATCAAATTAATTAGATAATCGTTCGTGTTTTACCCGTAAAATTCAGTTATATTAAGAAATATTTAAAAAATCAAGCTCCATTTCCTCTTATTTGTTTCTAATTCTTAACCGCTTTCTTATTTTTAGCGTTAGTCCACTGTCTAACTCACCTAATTTCAAACCCTCAAATAAAGCGTTCTCTTTTTTATTTCCCCTATAATGCGTTACAATAGTTTTATAACTAACAAGGGGGAATTTATTATGGATTTCACACAAGTCAAAGGTTATAGCGAGTTAGATTCAAATCAAATCAGTTGGTTAGCAAATGTTTATGCCCAACACATGGATACATTGGATGATCCTGTTAAATATGATTTAGAAAATATTAAAGAAGTTTCATGGAACAACGGTCTCCAAACCGTAGACGTTCACTTTGTTAATGGCGAACTTGTTCATTACAATAGCACTGGTGAATGGACTTACGAGTAGTGTAAATTTGTCATTCAAAAGAGCGCCAAAACAGATGTGGTTTCATTTGTTTTGGTGCTCTTTCTATTATTTCCAAGCTGTTCTTTTTATTTTTTTTACAGTTAATAGTATAATTAGTAATAAACAATAGGAGGGTTTGTTATGGCCTCAAAAATTAATGAAATCAAAGGCTATTTCGACTTAGATGAAGAACAAATGGAAACTCTCAGTTTAGTATATGCTCATCACATGGATATCTTGCATAACCCTCCAGAATATACTATGGATAACATCACTGAGATCAAAGTTAATTCTAAACAAAACTTTGTGTCTATCACATTCACAAACGGTAAAATTTTTCACTACACCGCCGATGGTTCTTGGTATTAAAACTACAAAAAACTCTGTGGCATAAGCAAATAAGGTTGAGGCATCTCTGCTCAACCTTATTTTGCTGTATTCAATTTATCCTGATTACCTCATTGTAACAAACTCTTCCGATCCAGTTGGATGAATAGCTACTGTATTGTCAAAATCCGCTTTTGTAGCTCCCATTTTTATAGCTACTGCAAATCCTTGAATCATTTCATCCAAGCCTCTTCCAAGCCCATGCAAACCAACTACTTTTTCATTTTCACCTTGGCACACTAATTTCATATAAGTTTTTTGTCTGTTAGCTGTTATAGAACTGTGCATAGAAGTAAAAATAGATGTATACACTTTAATATCTGCTTCGCCATAGGTTTCCTTTGCTTCTTCTTCAGACATTCCAATTGTTCCGATTGCCGGGTGGCTGAAGATAACGGTTGGGATATTCGTATAATCCAAAAACTCGTTTGGTTTATTATTGAATAAGCGCTCAGATAACCGGCGTCCTGCGGCAATAGCAACTGGAGTCAATTCTATACGACCGACTACGTCTCCAATAGCGTAAATATTTTTAGCCGTTGTATTTTGGTACTTATCTACTTTAATATACCCACCATCGTTTAATTCAACATTCGTTACCGCGAGATTCAAATCTTTTGTATTTGGTTTACGTCCAATTGCCCAAATGACAGCATCTGTTGTATGTGAAGAACCGTCCTCAAAATGAATGGTTAAAGAACCATCTTCATTTTTTTTCACTTCTTTAGGAACAGCATGAATATGTAAAGCTGCTCCTTCTCTAGCCATTGTTTCAACAAGTCCTTCGATAATGATCGAATCAAAATTACGTAACGGCGCATGCTTTCTAACAAATAAATGCGTATCCGAACCTAACCCATGTAAAACACCTGCTAATTCAACAGCAATATACCCAGCTCCTACAACCGCTACCCGTTTAGGTAGTTCCGTTAGTTCAAAGAACCCATCTGAGGTCATCCCGTATTCTGCTCCTGGAATTTCTGGCCAAGCTGGACGACCACCAGTAGCAATTAAGAAATGGTCTGCTGTGTAATGTTCCCCATTCACTTCAACAGTATGTGCATCGACAAATTTTGCATAACCGTTGATCAAATCCACTTTATTATTATTTAAGTTCTTTTGATAAATAGTATGCAATCGAGAGATGTATCCCTCTCTATTTTTAACTAATTTTCCGAAATTTAGTTGACGATCCTTAATTGTAATACCGTAGTCTTCTCCATATAGTTCCATGTCTTCCATTATTTGAGCGCCATGCCACATAACTTTTTTAGGAACACATCCTACATTGACACAAGTTCCACCAATAGCGTTACCTTCAATCAAAGCCACTTTCGCTCCATGCATTCCAGCACGATTAGCTGACGCAATACCGCCGCTTCCTCCACCAATTGCAATATAATCATACTTTTTAACCATTAATTATTCCTACTTTCTTTTTTGTTTTCAATTTACTATAGTCTTTTCAAAATAACTATCTCTTATTCATTATCTTCTATCATTAAGTTTAACTCATTTTCTTGTTTTAAGATATCCTCAAAATAATGATAGTAACCGCCTAGTTCATGTCGGTAACTTTCTCTTTCTATCCAAGGTTTGTGTTTGCCACAATAATGAATGAATACGACTTTTTCCTCTACCCACTCAATCGAAAACTTACGTGGAAAAACGCGTTTTAATTGAGAATAAAAACGCGCATCTAAGTTATAAATTCGCCAATCAGCTTCTTTAACCTCATTCCAATATAAATGGTTGAAAATATCTTGATCAGGAAGAACTAACCAATTTTTATTAATCTTGATTGCTGTAGTTATTTCCTCAAGATTGCGAGTGCTCCGTATTAAAGTGAGATTCATCAAAATAACTCCCGTGTTGAAGTAATCTTCAGATGACAGAGTCCCTAGGCGGATGTTATTGATTGGTTGTATCCATTTTGTAGCATAATCATGTGTTGTCGCTACAAATAACTTCCCTTCAAAATCTTGCTTATAAAAGCTTGAAAAAGAACGTAAATTTATAATATCAGGATCAAGATATAAAATTCGCTCTAATTCTATCGGCAGTACAAATGGAGCAAGTAAGCGATAATACATTTCAATCGAATAGTAGCGATTAACAACTACTTCTTCTAAGAAAAGTTTTTTACAATCTACTGGAAAGAATGTATGTCCATTCCCTTTTACAAATTGATCTACTTCACTTATTCTATTTTTTGGTATATTTTGATGCATTAAATAAATCGTCATTTTTTCTTTATCATTTGAGCGAAAGATTGAGTGTAGAGCTGTAAAGAGTGGGTCTAAATAGTTTTCATTAAGTGTAAATAATAAATTCATAATATATCTCCTATACCTTAATGCTTATTTTATAGTTTAGCTGTTGCCTATTTTTATCTACCTTATGCTGCTTTCAAACGTTCTTTCTTCAAATAACTTAGCATCTACATTAAATTATGAATTAAATGAACTTGAGTTGCAATCAAAGTAGTTTAAAAAAATCTACTATGTATTAAATAATTACTGTATATCATATCACACATTTTTTTTTTTACTTTGATTTAATGTATACTTAAATTAATGAATTGATTTTATAATACAAAGGAGAATTTCATGAAAAAAGATGCATCATTTTATTGGACATTGTTTTTATCTACCTTCACATTGAGTGCTTTTACCTTTGGTGGAGGATATGTGATTGTTCCGCTTATGCAAAAGCGTTTTGTAAAAGAGTTAGAATGGATCACGGAAGAAGAAATGCTTGATTTAGTAGCTATTGCCCAATCTTCTCCAGGGCCAATCGCGGTTAACGCTTCGATTATCATTGGTTACCGCATGGCTGGTATTCGAGGAGCTCTCTTATCAGTATTGGGAACTTCTTTACCTCCACTTGTAATCATTACGATTGTTTCTTATTTTTATTTAGCTTTCCGTGATAATGCTATTGTAAATGCTCTATTGTTTGGTATGCAAGCTGGAGTCGCTGCTGTTATTGTAAATGTCGTTATTGACATGGTCAAAGGAATTACGAAAAATAAAAAGATCCTCCCCATCCTTGTGATGACCCTTGCTTTCTTAGCTGCTGCCTTTACATCAATTAATATTGTCGTTATTTTATTTATTTGTGGTGCAATAGGTGCTTATACAACCTATAGAGAGTCACATTTAACTAAAGGAGGACTAAATAAATGATTTATTTGCAATTATTTTGGAGCTTTTTCCAAGTTGGAGCTTTAAGCTTTGGAGGCGGTTATGCAGCCTTGCCTTTGATTCAAGAACAAGTAGTCGAACAAAACAATTGGTTGTCTAGTACTGAATATATTGATATATTAACGATTTCTCAAATGACACCTGGTCCGATCGCTTTAAATGCTTCTACTTTTGTAGGGACAAAAGTAGCTGGAATCCCCGGTTCATTGATAGCTACGTTAGGATGTATCACGCCTTCGGTTATTATCGTTCTGCTTTTAGCAGTACTATATTATAAATACAAAGGCTTGTCTTTAGTCCAAGGAGTTATTAAAGGCTTGCGTCCAGCTGTTGTTGCTTTGATTGCTTCTGCTGGATTGTCTATTCTATTGACAGCTTTATTTAACAGCGAAACCCTTCCAGTTGAATGGGTTGATTTAGATTGGATCTCCTTGATTTTGTTTGGTATCGGCTTAATTTTACTGCGGAAAACAAAAATCGGACCAATCTTTGTTATGTTGGCAGCTGGGCTAGTGAGACTGATGATATATGGTGTAACGATACTTTAGTCTAAAGTATTTTTAGTTAATGGGGCTTGATTACTTTACTAATACTAAAAATTATAGCCTTGTTAAAGTTAAATCATTTGTGAATCTTTTTGGCTGCTTTATACTAAAGAAAAGAGTTCAATTGAAGCACTTTCATTTTGCATAGTTTCTCTAGAAAGCAGGTGTTTAAATGTTTGAATTAGAATACAGCGAAATCTTTCTCCGCTTGATCTTAGCTGTTGCATTGGGAAGCGTGATTGGCTATGAGCGGGAAATCAAAGGCCATGATGCTGGTTTACGAACTCATATTTTGGTATGTGCTGGAGCCTGTATTATTACATTAGTCCAACTGCAAGTTACGTACAGCACAGTCGAGATGGGATTAAGTCAACCGGAGCTGGCTCAAGTGTTAAATACAGATATGACTCGAATGCCAGCTCAAATCATCAGCGGAATCGGATTCTTAGGTGCCGGTACAATTATTGTGACTAAAAAAAGTGTTACTGGACTGACAACAGCTGCCTCTATTTGGACGATCGCTGGTTTAGGTATAGCCGTTGGTATGGGAAGCTATTTTTTAGCTCTAATGGGTTGTTTAGTTATTTTACTTGTTTTACGTGTGATCAAAAAGCTCTTCCGTGTTCAAAGTTCAAAGAGAATTGAAATTTATTATGTGAACCGTGAAGAGACAAAAGAATTTCTTACTCGTTATTTTGCTAGTATGCGAATTAATGTTCTCGGATTAGATTACAGTGTGGACACTAATAGTATTGAAAAAAACAGTTACATTAACCTCTACACACTTAGTTTACCAGATACCAAGTCGATTGCTTCTGTAGTAGAAGACCTCTCAGATTTTGAATACATTCGTCGTATTCATACGTTAAGAGAAAACTAAAAAGAACAAAAGTGAAAAATACTCACTTTTGTTCTTTTTTTGTTCTATTAGCTCTTAGTGTTTATTCCAAAAAACATGGTTTAATGCCAATAAGATGATTCCTGCTAAAGAAAGAAAAGCTCCCAGAATTAAAAATGGTGGTTGATACGTAAACGTTACTTCTGAAGTTCCTGACTCCAATGGAAGTCCAATAAAGCCTTCATTAACAAGAATCGTTTCAACTTTCTTCCCGTTGACTTCTGCTTTCCAACCTTGAGTAAACGGAATCCTAGTAGCTAATACCGATGGTTCAGTCATAGTAATTGATCCTTTGACCATTTTGTTGGTGAACGTTTTAATATTTAATTGATTATCTCTCTTCTCCGTCACCCTGCCTGGATAATCTTTATCTAAAGGAACAATGAATACGGTAATATCTTCTAATGCATAGTTTCCTGCTTTAGAAAATTGAAGAGAAATTGTCTCTTCTTTGTTATTTTCATCGTGATAACCCATGTTGAACAACATATTCGTCCGTTTAAAGTAAGAACTAAAGCTCAATACATCAGATTGACGAATCGTCTTTTTTCGTTCCCCTAGTGTTACCCGAGTACTAAAAGCAGTAGGAGTGCCTGTTAGGGGATCACTTACACTAGGTGTAAAATCCAATCCTTCTAAATAAACATACACTTCAGCCTGTTGCAAAACTGTTGGATCATCCAGCAGCAGTTCTACTTTTCCATTATCTTCTTTTATCGTTATTCCATCTTCTTCAATGCTAGCTTTACTTTTATTCTCCGAAACCAATTGATACCCTTCACTTTCAACCTTTAATGGCTGATCAAACAATGTCAAATCCGATGTCTCTACCTCTTCTGAGTCAATCACAACTCCGTAAGATAAGAACTGCTCTTTCTCGATTGGATTCATTTTTTCAAACAGTTCATAAGTTAGATATGTCGAGTTGGCAGACGCAAAAGGAAAATAATTTTTTGTTTCAGCTACAATAAAATCTGAACTTTTATCAGAGAGGTTTTCCACCACTTCGTACCCATATGGAAGATAAGCTTCATTTTCTTTTTCTGTTAAAATATATCGAACTCCTAAAAAATTATTTGCAATTTGTCGATCGTCAAATCCATTTCGTAAAGGTTGGATAAGCTGAAATTGGCCTGATCCTAATTGGCGGGCAAAATTTGAGATAAAACCATTTGAAACCGACAGATAAGAATTCAGTCCCATTTCTTCTAAAATAATGAATTGATTCTTTATATGATTGTTTTTGCTAGTTACTCCAATGCGAGAGATATCTGTATCTTGTGGAAGTTGTTGCTCTAATCGATCAAACGTTGTTAAATATTCGTCATCAATTGTTCCATAATCTACTGATAGCTCAATCGTATTTTGTCCCCATGAGTAATAATAATCCATTGCATTGTAGCTTAAATTCGCCATGATGAGCAGCAATAATGCAGCGGAATAAAATCCTTTAGAACGTTTTGTTAAGACTTTTTTATTTTGCTGTTTATTTGCTAACACTAATAATAGCCACATCACACTTGCAAAGATCAAAGGAGTGATATAGGCTGCTCTAAAACCGATTACTTGAATAACTACAAACACTATTCCTCCATAAAGCAGGATCATACAGCCCATAGCTAAAACCTCTTTTTTCTTTAAGTTGAACCGACTATTGTAGAGTATTGCAGCTCCTAATGAAACAAACAATGGAATAGCAAATGTCCAACGGTTGTAGGGGCCTGCGAAACCATTCATAATGGAACCAAATGCCGGCAGTGTCAACATCACTGCGAATAATCCTAAAGTGGCTGAAATAAAACTAAACTTCTTGCGTTGCATCCAAAGCATCGGCACCATCAATAACACAAATGATGAGTAGCCAAATACCGTCCACAAGTAACGTTCAGAAATAAATAGATTTAATAGTAATGACCAATAATACTTAACAGGGTACACAAGCAGCCCACTGGCAAAATTTCCCGGCTCTCTCGATGATTGTAAGAATCCTCCTACAATCGGGACGAATAAAATACTCGACAGTAATAGCCCTATTAAATAAGAATAGACAGCTTTCCAAACATAAGCTGATAGTAATTTGTTGTTTTTTGTACCATACAGATTAAAATAGCGGATAACTGCATAAATAAAAATCAGTACACTCAACATATAAAAGAAATAAAAATTGCTACATGCACTTAGAAAAATAACTACAATGAATAATGTATTTGATTCATTGTGCAAAATCTTTTCTATTCCGATACATAGTAACGGAAAAAAGAGCATCGGCATCAAGAAAAAAGGATGCCGTGTAACATTTAATACCACATAAAAAGTAAAGGTGTACATCAATGTACCGACTAAAGCACCTGAACTAGCTAGTTGCATTCTTCGACAATAAAATAAAAAAGCAATCCCTATGGCATACACACGCAGCAAAACTAGCACATGATAGGCAAACTCCGTCATGCTTGCAGGAAATAACAATCCCAGGTAAACAAACGGGTCACCTACTACATAATACCCATAAGCACTTAATACATCTGCACCCATGCCATTTGTCCAATCCCAAAATTGCAGACCTGCTGAAGGGTCTGCTAAGTATGTCTTTATCAGGGATAAATAATCCTTAAAGATTAAATAATGCTGCGAAAATCCATCACCTTCCCAGATAAATGATTTTTGCAACACTATAAAATAGCTATAAATCGCTGTAATCATAAAAAGAAACAAACCTGTAAAGAGAGCAAATGTCAGCTTAGTGATTTTTTTTTCTTCAAATAAATTCTCGCCAAGGTCTTTCATCAACTGGATCACTCTCCTTGCTTAAAGATAAAAAATTTACTGAATGCATAGTTCAATACCACAACAATAAATTGTGTAATGATTTTTGCAACATTAGCATTCAAATTCAGACCGTCAACCAACAACCACATACTTCCCATATCAAAAACAGCTGATAGTAAACGGAAAGAAACAAACAAGCTAAATTCTTTTAACCATAATTGGAATGTGGGTGTGGAAGATTTAAAGACATATTTTTTATTGGTAAAAAAAGCAAATAATATAGATACAACAATGGCAATTGCATTTGCAAATAAATAATGCACTTCAAAAACCGAATCAAATAAATAGAAAACAACGATATTTACTACCGTTGTTAATCCTCCAAAGATCAAATAACCAATTAATTCTTCGTACCTACTAACGAGACTCTTTATCTTTGTCATCACTTACATCCATCTCTTTCTTCATTTCTTTTTCTGAATATTCTTGAATAAAGTATACCGGCCGTTCCTTCGTTTCGACAAAAACTCGACCTAAGTATTCCCCAATAATTCCAAGTGAAATCAGCTGAATACCACCTAAAAATAAGATACCAGCAATTAAAGAAGGGTAACCAGCAACACTCGTTCCAAATAACATCGTTCGAATAATTTCAATCGTCAAATAGACAAAAGCAAACATCGAAATAATGAATCCAATAATGGACCAAATTCTTAAAGGCATTGTACTGTAAGATGTTATGCCATTTAAAGCCAGATTCATCAAAGCTGACAACTTCCATTTTGTTTCTCCAGCTGCTCTAGCTTCTGCTATATAAGATATTTCTTTCTTTTTAAATCCTATCCAGCCATACATCCCTTTTGTATAACGTTCATGCTCTCTCAATTGAGTCAATGCAGCTACACATTTTTTGTCTAATAATCTAAAATCACCTGCTTGAGGGTAAACTTTTACTTTAGCAACATTTTGTAGTACACGGTAATACATATCAGAAGTCCATTTTTTTAACCACGTTTCACCTTCGCGTTCTTTACGCACAGCATACACATCATCGTAGCCTTCTTCCCACCAATGGATCATTTCAGCAAATGTTTCTGGAGGTTGTTGAAGATCGGCATCAATAATGATCAAGGCATCTCCTTTAGCATAATCAAAACCTGCCAACATAGCTGTTTCTTTCCCAAAATTACGGGATAAGTCTACGTATTGTACACGTGAATCCTTTTCCTTAAAAGCTTTTATCTGCTCAAGCGTTCTATCTGTACTGCCGTCATTCACAAATAAAAATTCAAATGCATACTGAGATAAACCTCCGCAGACGCTATCTAATTTTTTATACATTTTGTCAATTACTGCCTCTTCATTATAAGCAGGAATTAATATTGTAATAGTTTTCATTCAATCTAACCTTTCATTGTCGTACATCGAACCTATAGTTGTAACTGTTCGTTTCTTAACTAGTATATCTTACACTAAAATAGACGTCTAATTTTGCACCCCTTAAATGAGAAATTTCTTTTAAATTCATTAATTATCCACATAAAAAAAGCCTTAGAATGCTTTATTCTAAAGCTTTTAATAACCTATATTTTTTAACCTAACGCTTCAAAAAAATTCAATGTTATTTTTCCCCATCTACATACTGTTTAAAAAAAACAGCGAATCGAAATACCCAGTAGCAGGAAAGGAAAAAAATACCACGATGAATGATAGGTTGAATAATCACCTAAACGTAATGTATAAAGTAATATAAACATAAAAAATGAACTAGTTAATGAAATAATGCCATTCAATACTCTCATTATATTCCCCTTTTAATTCTGTGTTTTTTAACAGAATCATGGTTGATCCCGAAATGTAAAGGTATTCATTTTATAGAATAACAGAAAGGATATAAAAAAGATATAAAAAAAAAGACTTGAACATCTGCTATTCCTAATCCAGTAAACGGCTATTTACTGGGTTAAAAACTGCATCATTCAAGACTCTTTTAAACATTTATCCATTTTCTGATTTTTTAACCTTCACCTTTTTCAAAAGATGGATACAATGTCATCCCTCCGTCAACAAACAGCGTGGTACCTGTTACATAACTTGATTCGTTAGAAGCTAACCAAGCTGCAGCTGCTGCAACTTCTTCCGGTTTTCCAATGTAGTTCATCGGAATCATAGTTAACGTTTTTTCTTTTTCTTCTTCATTTTCAAATTTATCAGCATTGATCGGTGTATTGATCGCTCCTGGAGCAATGCTGTTCACGCGAATCCCTTTATGCGCATATTCTAGTGCAATGGTCTCGTTGAACAATTTTACTCCACCTTTACTAGCAGAATAATGCGCGAATGTTGGCCAAGGAATACGTTCATGTACAGAAGACAAGTTAATAATGTTTCCTTTTTTATCGTTTTCTAAGAAATGATTTAAGGCTGCTTTAGAGCCAAGAAAAACCCCTGTCAAATTAACATTAATCACTTTTTCCCAGTCTTCTAAAGTTAATTGATGGGTGGAAACTTTATTTTCCATACCTGCATTATTAACCCACAGATCTAAATCACCAAAATTAGAAATAGCTGCATCCAATAAGGCTTTTACACCTTCTTCACTACTGACGTCAGCTTCAATAGCCACAGCTTCTCCGCCAACTTTTTTGAGCTCTTCTACCGTTTCTTCGGCTCCTTCTTTATCGCTGTGATAATTGATGATAACTTTCATTTTTTCTTCTGACAACCGTCTAGCAATTGCATTTCCAATTCCTTTTGAACCACCTGTAACGACAGCTACTTTCCCTTTTAAATCAGTGTACATCTAACCCCTCCATTTGAATTAACTGCTCTAAACCTTTTACATACTCAAAATAATTATAGCTCATTAAAAAAAGAGCGTCTATTTTCAAGACTCGACTGCCCGCCTCCATTATTTACAAAGGGGAAAAATTTTATCATTATGCAATATGAGCGGTTATCATATGATTAGCTTTTATAGGAAACAAGAGTAAACTAAAGAGGAAGTTTACATTCTATTATAGAAGAAGGCGGTGTTTAAATTGAAACTTATTTTTGTGCGACATGGATTAAGCGAATGGAATTTATTAAACCAATTTACAGGCTGGATGGATGCTGATTTAAGCGAGCAAGGGTATGAAGAAGCACGCAAAGCTGGGCAAAAGATTAAAAATGCTGGCATCAACTTTGATTTTGCTTTTACATCTGTTTTGAAAAGAGCCATTAAGACTTGCCATATTGTCTTAGAAGAATCGGACCAATTATGGGTTCCAGAAACAAAATCATGGCGGTTAAATGAACGTCATTATGGGGCTTTGCAAGGATTAAACAAACAAGCAACAGCTGAAAAATTTGGTTCAGAACAAGTTCTCATTTGGCGCCGTTCATATGATACTTTACCACCATTATTGAAGCCAGATGATCCAAACTCTGCATTAAACGATCGCCGTTATGCTAACCTTCAAAAGCGAACTATCCCGATGGGTGAAAGTTTAAAGGTCACACTGGAACGTGTTATTCCTTTTTGGGAAGATCATATCGCTCCAGCTATCTTAGACAATAAAACCGTATTGATTGCTGCTCATGGAAATTCCATCCGGGCTTTGATCAAATACTTAGAAGAAATATCAGACGATGAAATCATGGCTGTTGAAATCCCGACTGGCCAACCGCTTGTTTACGAACTAAATGAAGAATTAATTGTTACTAAAAAGTATTATTTAGACTAAAAAAAAATCCATCCCTTCGCTAAAGAAAGGATGGATTTTTCATTTTAGTCCTATGTAGTCTGTTGAACCACAAGTGTTTGGCATTTTTCTATTTCTGCTAATGCTTTTTCTAAATTGTTTTTGTGCCATTTCGTTCCAGCAGCAAATTTATTTATTTTTAAAGGCATAACTCGTTCGCCTGCTGTAAATGTTACCTTGTGTAATAAAGCATTTTTACCCACTTCGACCGAGTCTAACTCTTCAAAAGGCATGATGATTGGTTCCTTTTTTGCATTTATTTTCCCAGTTACTTTATGAACGGGCAACAAAATAACTTTATCTTGTTCCATACATAAAATAAAATAAGATCCTTTTGCCAACTGTGCATATGCTCCAAACAACACTAAAGATCCTGTAGAAGGCATAATTTGCGCCCACACAGCTGTGCTTTCTGTCATTGAACTCAATAACCCGTTAGCTTCTAAGTTAGCTAATATCTCTTTTTCTGACAACATTAATCCCATATTATTTCCTCCATCGTTTTTATTTAACAGGCTATTGGACACACCTATTACACCCTTTTTAAATTCAATGTACCTAAAAAATGGCTTCGCTACATTGAATTAATTATATCATCATAAGCTAATTATCACTATTTTTAACCACATAATGCTAGATTATGCTACCTATTTTACAAGCGCTCGCTTTATTTACTCATTAAAGAACACTCTCCTACACTAAAGAAACAGGACATGTTAAACTCATAATAAAGACACTTCTAGGGGGATGTTTAAAAATGACAGAAAAGACACTCGTATTGATCAAGCCAGATGCAGTAGAACGAAACCTAATTGGAAGAATTTTAGTAGAATATGAAAGAAATGATTTGAAAATTTTAGATATGAAATTCATCCAAGCCTCTACAAATTTAGCAGAAAAACATTATGCAGAACATAATGGAAAACCATTTTTTAACCGCTTGGTTACTTACCTTACAAGAAGTCCAATAGTTGCTCTCGTATTGGAAGGCGAAAATGCCATTAGTCGAGTCCGGGCATTGAATGGGACCACAGATCCTGAAACATCCCCTGATAATACTATTCGTGCCCTTTACGGTCTTAGTTTATCTGAAAACACTGTTCACGCTTCTGACTCAAAAGAGAGTGCTATTAGAGAACAATCTATCTGGTTTGGCTAAAACAATAAATTATATTCGATAAAGTTTTATTGTGGTTAATAACCATATTTATCTTCATTTTCTCTTTTATTTATTATAAATACATCTGTTTTATTATATACTAAAGAAGAGTTAGTCATTTAAAATGACTAACTCTTCAAACATATAGAAAAGAGGATAAATAATAATGGGGTTTTTTCAACGCTTTAAAGAATATGCACATCTCAAAAAGAATATTGGTATTAAAGAATTAGAAATAGAAAATTTAGTTTATCGAAAAAACTCTCTTCAGGAAGAAATCAATGGAAAACAAGAATTATTAAGTAATAAAGAAAAACTTATACAAGATTTCAGAAGTGTGGTCGAAGCAGAAAATCATAAAAAAAGAGAAGTTATAATCAATGAAGCTGATATTGAAGCAAAAGATATAATAAATAAAGCCAATGAAGAATTATCATCATTATTAATAACAATTGATCAGCGTATGAGTGAAAACGAAGTATTACATATTGAAAATACTAAATTACAAAAAGAAATAACTCGATATATGAATCAAGCTCGAAAGTTTAAGTCACAGTTGGTGGGATTAAAAAATTTCGAAGAAAGATTTCCTCATACTATTAACATGGATGGTGTTAATTCAGTTATAAATGAACTAGAATCTGAATTGGATGATGAAAGTCTTGTTGGTACCATAATACGACTTCATTTACATTCTGATAATTCTAAAGAACTGAAAAAACTTTCTAATGCTACAAAGAAAGAAATAGACAATCTATTAGTGACATATGAAAAAAGATACACAACTAAGGCTAATAAAACCATTTATAATCTAATGATTATTGGTCTTCAATCTGAGATGCAAATACTTTTATATAAGCTTTCATATGAAAAGTTAGATGATACAAAACAGTTCGTTAAAGACATAATGACTAAGTATCTAGTTATTGCTGCTGAAGGAAATAAAGCGATACTTCCAACTATCACAAAGTTTATTTCTGAGATTGAACCGTTGTATTTAGAGCTAGTTGATATTGAGTACCGTTATTATATTTACAGACAAAGAGAAAAAGAGGAACAAAAAGCTATTAAAGAACAAATGAAACAAGAAGCTGAAGAAAGAAAAATTCTTGAGGCAGAACGAAAAAAATTAGAACAAGAAGAAAATAAATTTAAAACAGAGATTGAACGAAATAGAGAAATACTTCTATTTGAAACTGACGAAATAAAAATAAAACAATTAAATGAACGTTTACTTGAATTAGAGGGACAACTAGACAATATCGAAAACAAAAAAGAAGAAATAGCTAGTTTAGCTCTTGGTAAGGCTGGTTATGTATATATAATTTCAAATATGGGTTCTTTTGGAGATAATACTTTTAAAATAGGAATGACAAGAAGAATGGAGCCTCAACAACGCGTAGATGAACTTGGAAGCGCCTCTGTTCCTTTCAGATTTGATGTGCATGCTCTTATATTTAGCGATAATGCAGTAGGTTTAGAAAATGAATTGCACAAGAGACTTTCAAACCAAAGAGTAAACAAAGTGAATTTCAGAAAAGAATTTTTTAGGACCGATATAGCTACATTGGAAATATTAGTAGAAGAAATTGATCCAACTGCCGATTTTAATATCACTATGTTTGCTGAAGAATATAATCAGTCCTTAGCATTGGAAGAAAATTTAAAAACGGAAGTCCTTATTTAACAGTTGATTATCTCTCCTACTGACTTAAAAGAAGCAACCAAACATCGTTCAATAGTTTGGTTGCTTCTTTAATTATTACAATTTTATGAATAGGTCTTACATTTCCACAAATCCGGTATAATCCGGACTAAGTATCTGGACATTTTTACCGTTTTTTTGATCTTTACTTATTCGGTCTTCGCCCCAAACAGACATGGCAATCAAAACTTCTCTTAATGACTTTCCTTCTGTTGTTAAAGAATAAATCACTTTAGGGGGCACTTGATTAAACACTTCTCTAGCAATAATACCATCACCTTCAAGTTCTCTTAATTGTTGTGTCAACATTTTTTGAGTAATGGCAGGGATTCTTCTTCTCATTTCTCCTGTTCGTAATGCTCCATGACCCAATTGGCATAAGATGATGGGTTTCCACTTTCCACCAATCACCTCGAGCGTTGCTTCCACACCAAGATTATATATTTTTTCCATTCTAATTTCCCCTATCTCTCTTTTAGGCACTTTTAGGTACCTATAGCACTTTAAAGTGCGTACTTATATTATCTATTTGTAATACGTATACTAACATATATAAGATTTGATGGGAAGAATTCATTTCCCAAATAACTAGTTGGAGGAATACGAATGAATAAATATAATTTTTTAGATGGTTTTGAATTTAAAAACGGACAACAATTGAAGAACAAGGTCGTAATGGCACCTATGACAACAATGACAAGCTTTCATAATGGTATGGTCTCTACAGATGAAATCAATTACTATGCTGCACGAGCTGGAGGCCCTGGAATGATCATTACTGGAGTCGCATATGTGAGTGATAATGGTAAAGGTTTTGAAGGTGAATTGTCCGTTGCAGATGACTCTATGATTCCAGGTCTTGAAAAATTAGCTACAGCTATTAAACAAAAAGGCACAAAAGCTGTTCTGCAAATTTTTCATGTTGGTAGAAAAACTTATTCAAGAATCTTAAAAGGCGATCAGCCTGTAAGCGCAAGTGCCATTGCTGCTCCTTACCCAACAGATTCTGAATTGCCAAAAGAATTGACGAACGAAGAAATTGAACAAATTATTGTTGATTTTGGAGAAGCCATCCGCAGAGCAATAGCTGCTGGTTTTGACGGCGTTGAGTTGCATGGTGCTAACACTTACCTTCTACAACAATTCTACTCAGAACATTCAAATAGAAGAACCGATAAATGGGGCGGATCGAGAGATAAGAGACTTACTTTTCCTTTAGCAGTCATTGATCACGCTTCAGATGTGATTAAACGTTACGCAAAAACTCCATTCATTTTAGGCTACAGAATGTCTCCAGAGGAAATTGAAACTCCTGGAATTCGTTTAGCTGATTCACTTTATTTTGCAAATGCTATTAAAGAAAAAATAGATTATCTTCATTTATCAGTTGCAAGTTATAAACGTACATCGTTAAATGATAAAAATGATGTTACTCCAATCTTAAACCAATTTGCTAAAGTAACAGAAAATAGCGTCCCTTTAATCGGAGTCGGTTCAGTAGAAAATCCTGAAGACGCAGATGACGTTTTAGCTAACGGGGCTAATCTGGTTGCAGTAGGAAGAGAATTGATTCGCGAACCTCAATGGGTACAAAAAGTTGCTTCCAATGATGAAAGCAGCATTCGTAAAGAACTTAGCCCACTTGATATGGATGAATTAGCTATCCCTTCTGTCATGCAAGTGTATCTAGTCGAATCGTTCAGTTCTGTCATGCACTTTACAACAGATTCAGCTACAGTGAACGACGAGTATTCAGATCAATTTGCTCCGATGGAAGGCTACGAGAAAAAACTTTAAGACAGTTTCATTTCTATCTGTCCTTTAGTAATAACCAATTCCATTTAATAAAAAAGGACATTCTTCTCGAGAAGAATGTCCTTTTTTGCCGATAATTTTAGTTCTATTCTGTTCTACTTTTACACGAATCTCGTTCAATGATTTTATGCGGCAAGATAACTTTCATGGCTATCGTTTGTCGGCCTTCAATAAATTCAACCAATTTCTCCACTACCTGACTGCTCAAGTAGTCGATGTGGACGTCAATTGAAGTTAATGCTGGTTGGATCATTTCAGCAAAAATAGAATTATTGAAACTAATAATTGAAACATCATATGGCACAGACAACCCAATATCTTTCAACAAGTTGCTCAGACTCATGGCTACTATATCATCACTTGCGACTACTGCTGTAGGACGTTCCTCAGCAAGAAATAATGCCGCCAATCGCTGTTTATACTCTGTCCCATTAAAGTCTTCTGCTATAATATAAGTTGGTTCAATGGCTATACTTGCTGCTGATAGGGCCTGTTGATAGCCCGATAGACGTTCAGCTGTAACCATTTCATCCACATCGTTGCAGATATAGGCAATCTTTTGATGATTTAATCCAATCACATAATTTGTTGCATCTTTTCCGGCTAATTGATTATCGTTATCGACATACAAAATTTCATTTTCATGCTGATAGGGTTTCCCAATAATGGCATAATTTAATTTCTCTTGATGCAAATAATCGATCACTTGATCTTCTTTTTTAGAATACAAGACAATAAAACCATCTGCTCGACCGCCTTTTGCCATCATTCGAATACTTTCCATCAATTCTTCTTCCGTTGTCCCTGAAGCAATCGCAACCATGTACTTTTTCTCATTACAGGTCTTGCTGATGCCGCGAATCATTTCTAAGAAGAAAGGATTTTGAAAGACCTTCCCGTCCGATACAGGCAAAACAACTCCAATCGTCCGGGTGTTTTGGTTCACCAAGCCTCGTGCTGCTAAATTAGGTTGATACCCAAGTTCTTTCATTATCAAACGAACTTTTTTCTTCGTTTTTTCGCTGATACTGGAGTGATCTTGAATCGTTCGAGAAACGGTTGAGGTTGCCACACCTGCTTTTTTTGCAACATCTTTAATCGTAATCGCCATCTGCTCACTCCCTCAACCTGTATTGTTTTTGTGTCTTTCTCTTATCATAAGTTAGAAATTAGCGATTAGCAAGACTGTCAAGCAGAAAAATGATAGGTTGTTTGTGAAAAGTACTGCTCTCCTGGTTTTAGAATGATTGATTGAAAATGGGGATGATGAACAGCATCTGGCAGCTCTTGAGTTTCTAGAGCAATTCCTAGGTGACTGCACATTTTTTTGCCCATCACTACATATTCTTCATCCATTCCTGTTGTCGAAAAAACGACGACTGCTTCTCGAGTCGTATGAATCGCTACTTGCCGACCACTTTCTGGTTCACTAAGCAACACGTTTCCAGTAGTTAGTTTAAAGGGTGTATCATAACCAGTAGGCTGTTTTGCCAATGCTTCGCTCATGAAAATAGGCGTTCGAAAATCATATGGTGTTCCATCAACTGGGCATAGTCTTCCCGTTGGACATTTATCAGCTCCAACTTCAGCATAAACAGCGCTAGCAATTTGTAGTTTATGGTTTAAAATGGTTCGTTTAACTGATCCGCTCAAGTTGAAATACGTATGATTTGTCGGATTAAACAATGTTGTTGCATCGGTTTCTGCTTGAATTTCCATACTCCAAACAGCCTTTTCAGTCCATTGATAAATGACTTTTACTGTTAAATTTCCTGGATACCCATTGTCTCCAGCTGGACTCGTATGGGTAAAACTAATATCAATAAAATCAGCAGCTTCATTTACTTCAGCGTCCCATACAGTTTGACTGAAATTGACCTGTCCCCCATGGATATGGTGTGGTCCTTCATTTTGCGTTAATTTATGTGTTGCCCATGCGCCATTTTTAATTCGTCCGGCTACTCGTCCAACTAACGCGCCAAAGTAAGGTGAATCCTTAACGTACTCCTCAAGACTATCAAAACCCAACACAACATTTTCACAGTTCCCGTTTTGATCAGGCACTTCAATACCAGTTACGATCGCTCCGTAATTTAAACACCTAAAAGTAGCCCCTTTTGTAGTAGTTAGCCGGTATTCTGTTATCTCTTGATCGGCTATCCACCCGAAATGTTGTTTAGTGAACTTCAACAGACTCAGCCCAAACAGCAGTCAACAAATCTATGGTCAACTCATTGGTTGAGGGAACGACTTTGGCAGCCGCCTTCAATGTTGTTTCATCCCCAACAGCTACGGCTGCCATTCCAGCACTATTAATGGATTGAACTCCTGCTGCTGCATCTTCAATTCCGATACACTCTTGAACGGACACATTCAATTGCTTAGCTCCATTTTCAAAAATTTCTGGATGGGGCTTTCCAGCCGATAATTTGGCTGGATCTACGATTGTATCAAAAAATTCTTTCAAACCTAATTTTTCTAAAATGATTGGTCCATTTTGGCTTGCTGAAGCCAGTCCCAGTAAAATACCTTTTGCTTTTAGATCAACCAATAAGCTTTTGATCCCAGGCAAGATATCGTCAGCAGACATTTGCTCGATCATTTTTTTGTAGACTTCATTTTTTTTAGTTGCCAAAGCTTCTTTTTCCGCAGCTGTAAACTGGTTTTCCAAGCCGCCTTTAGCTAAGATCAAAGCTAAAGAATCTGTACGGCTAATGCCTTTCAATTGTTCGTTGAATGCTTCATCTATTTCAATTCCTAATTCTGCACCTAACTTCTTCCATGCTTGATAATGGTAATAGGCTGTGTCTGTCAAGATACCGTCTAAATCAAATAATACAGCTTTCATTTTTCCCCCACCTTCCTAGTTCATTACTGCTGTTGCAGTATTTGTTGCGCAAGTGTATTGATTGGTTAATAAAATAACCTCTTCGTAGACTTTCATTTCTAGCGGTTCACCGGTCACTAATTCAATCGTTGTAGCGGTTTGAGTTACGGTAATTTTCAATAAGCGTCCTCGATAATTGATATGGAATTCATAATGAGTCCAGTTTGTCGGTAATAGTGGCGCAAAAGCTAATGTTTCATTTGCTGTCCGCATACCAGCAAAGCCTTCTACAATCGTTAACCAGCTGCCGGTCATCGATGTAATATGCAGGCCATCTTCCGTATCGTTGTTGTAGTTATCTAGATCCAATCGAGCTGTTCGGCCGTACAATTCAACCGCTTTATCCATTCGGTGTAAATCTGCCGCCAAAATCGCATGGATACTTGGTGAAAGACTGGATTCATGAACTGTCATCGGTTCATAGAAATCAAAATTCCGTTGTTTTTCTTCTTCAGAAAACTCTTCTTTAAAGAAGTAAATACCTTGTAGGACATCGGCTTGTTTGATAAAAGGTGACCGTAAAATTTTGTCCCAAGACCAATTTTGACTCAATGGCAACTCACTTGGAGCTAAATCCGTAACTGGACGCAATTCCTTATCCATAAAGGTATCGTGTTGGATGAATACGCCTTTTTCAGAGTCATACGGATAGTACATTTTTTCAATAATGGCTTTCCATTCATTTAATTCAGCTTCCGTTAGATTTAATGCATCTTTTTTGTTTGGTGCTTTTTCTAAAGCAGCCAATGTATAGTTTAATGTCCAAACCGCCATCGTATTTGTGTACCAATTGTTATTGACATTATTTTCATACTCATTCGGCCCTGTGACACCATGCATCATATATTGGTCTTTTCCTTGATTATAGTGGATACGGTCTGCCCAGAAACGGCTTATTCCAACCAAAACATCTAGCCCTTTATCCACCAAGTAACTTTCATCACCGGTATAATTCGTATAATTGTAAATAGCATAAGCCATCGCCCCATTGCGGTGAATTTCCTCAAATGTAATTTCCCACTCATTGTGACATTCAACCCCAGTGAACGTTACCATTGGATAAAGTGCACCTTTTAACCCTTGTTGGCGCGCATTGTGTTCAGCTTGTGGCAATTGATTGTGTCGGTAAGTCAATAAATTTTTAGACACTCGTTGATCAGTCAAAGCTAAGTACAATGGAACGGCGTACGCTTCTGTATCCCAGTATGTTGCTCCACCATACTTTTCACCCGTAAAGCCTTTTGGTCCAATATTTAAACGCTCATCTTCACCATAATAAGTTGAGAATAGTTGGAATAAATTGTAACGGATACCTTGTTGTGCTGCGCTATCTCCTCCAATAACCACATCCGCTTTTGCCCAACGTTCTTCCCATAATTCAGCGTGCTGGTTTCTCAATTCTGCAAAAGAGAAAGACGTTAAGTTTGTACTTAATGCTTGGCTACGTGTTCCTACTTCTTCCTTTGAACTATCTCGCGAAGTTGTTAAAATAACCAATTTTTCAATAGATGCTTGTTCGCCTGCTGCTAGTTTTCCAGCAAACTCCTCATTGACGCACATATCTGATACGGTATCACAGATTTTCTCAATGCCAACAGTGCGGTTTAACATCGTTGCAGCTACTGTAAACTGTTCGATTCCAAAATCATTTGGTTTTGTTTCAACAATCAATGTATTTTTCGCTGCCATCACTGGAAGCCAGAATTTTTCTTCGTAGTTCGAATCTTCATTTGTCACATTACCGTCTAGCCCTGGAAAAAAACGTATTTCAACGGCTTCATTCAAACTGGTAACATTCATTCGAATCGCACACAATTCTTTTTGGGCCAGACTGACAAATCGTTCGACTTCAACCTGTACTTGCTTCTTGTTCTTCTCAACGATATAACGGCGTGATAAAATCCCAGTCCGCATATCCAGCTCCATTTCAAATTCATGAATAGTATCGCTATATAAATCTACTGGCTCTCCATCTATAAACAAATCCAATTGGATAAAGTTCATCGAATTAATGACTTTACCAAAGTAATCAGGATAACCATTTTTCCACCAGCCAACACGTGTTTTATCCGGATACCATACACCCGCTAAGTAGCTGCCTTGATGGTGATCACCTGAATAGCGTTCTTCAAAATTCCCTCGCATTCCCATATAACCATTTCCAATACTGGTCAAGCTTTCTTGCAGTCGTCTTTGTTTCTTATCCAATATTTGTGTTGAGATTTTCCATTCATCTAATTCAAATAATCGTTTATTTTCCATTTTCTTCCTCCTAAAACTAATTTATTTATGTACCTTAAAGTGTACAGCTAACTTTTTAATGCTACACCGCAATCATAAACGCAAACGATTGCGTTGTCAATTTCATTTAAAAGTAAATCCTATATCTATTTATCAACAATGTACTATAGATAAAACTTTATAGAATGTCGTTTTAATGAGATATTCTGTTACCGGTAACAACATCTCAATTTCGTTCACTTTTCAAGAAATCGCTTGCAAGTTAAATTTTTAGTAGGTATAATCAAAGCAATATCAAAGCAATCGTTTGCATTGATTATACTATTTGAGGAGATGAACAAAAAATGAAAAAAATGTTTTCATTTGATTTTTGGCAAAAACTTGGAAAAGCTTTAATGGTCGTTATTGCTGTTATGCCTGCTGCAGGTTTAATGATTAGTATCGGAAAAATGATCGTCATGTTTGGAGGCGATGTGCAATTACTAGCCGTCACAGGAAATGTGATGGAAAGCTTAGGTTGGGGTGTCATTGGAAATTTACATATTCTTTTTGCCGCTGCTATCGGGGGGTCTTGGGCTAAAGAACGAGCTGGTGGAGCCTTTGCCGCATTATTAGCCTTTATTTTAATGAATGTTACTACCGGTGCTATTTTCGGTGTATCAGCAGACATGTTGGTTACTGAAGGCGCTACAACCAAAACTTTATTTGGTTCAGAAATTTTAGTCAACGGATACTTCACATCTGTCCTAGGTGCCCCTGCGTTAAACATGGGTGTTTTCATTGGGATCATTTCAGGTTTTGTTGGAGCGATCGTTTTCAACAAATATTATAACTACCGGAAATTACCAGAAGCTCTTTCCTTCTTTAATGGAAAACGTTTTGTTCCTTTCGTAGTCATCTTGTGGTCTGTGGTCGTTTCTATCGGCTTAGCAATTTTTTGGCCAATTATTCAAACAGGAATCAACAACTTTGGTCAATGGCTCGCAACATCTGGAGACACGGCTCCTATTTTAGCGCCATTCGTTTATGGAACATTAGAGCGTCTCTTACTGCCTTTTGGATTGCATCATATGCTGACCATCCCAGTAAACTACACAGCTCTTGGTGGAACTTATACGATCTTAACGGGTGCAAATGTAGGCGCTCAAGTGTTTGGTCAAGACCCATTGTGGTTAGCTTGGGTAAGCGATTTAGTGAACTTGAAAAATAGCGGCGATACGGCAGCTTACAATGATTTATTAACATCTATCACTCCTGCTCGTTTCAAAGTTGGTCAAATGATCGGAGCTACAGGAACCTTATTGGGTGTAGCTTTAGCTATGTATCGTCGAACAGATGTCGATAAACGCAAAAAATATAAATCTATCTTTTTAACAGCAGCTATTGCGGTCTTCTTAACAGGGGTTACCGAACCGCTTGAATTTATGTTTATGTTTGCAGCACCTTTCTTGTATATTATTTATGCAGTGCTTCAAGGATTTTCATTTGCTTTAGCTGATATTATTCCATTACGCGTTCATTCGTTTGGAAACTTAGAATTTCTAACTCGGATTCCAATGTCCGTAAATGCTGGTCTGATGTGGGATGTCATTAACTTTGTCCTTAGCAGCATCGTTTTCTTTGGACTTGCCTATTTTGTTTCTTATTACTTGATTGGTCGTTTCAACATTGCAACGCCAGGTCGTTTAGGCAACTATATTGATGAAGCTTCTATTGAAGACACTGATTCTGTTGCTGTTTCAACAGGAGAAGCTGTTCCAGCAGCAAGCGCACAAGTTCAAAACATCATCGCTCTTTTAGGAGGTCCAGCGAATATTTCTGAAGTTGATGCTTGTATGACTCGTTTACGGATTACAGTAAAAGATCCCGCAATCGTCGGCGATGAGCCTGCCTGGAAAAAACTAGGTGCTTTAGGATTAATCAAAAAAAATAACGGTATCCAAGCTGTCTATGGTCCAAAAGCAGACGTCTTGAAATCAGATATTCTGGATGCTTTAGGAGAATAATAATTGAAATTATTAACGTTAAATACTCACAGCTGGTTAGAAGAACAGCCCTATGATAAATTGGATACGCTGGTCAAAACCATTCTGTCC
Organism: Carnobacterium sp. 17-4; assembly: GCF_000195575.1. Taxonomy (NCBI): domain Bacteria; kingdom Bacillati; phylum Bacillota; class Bacilli; order Lactobacillales; family Carnobacteriaceae; genus Carnobacterium; species Carnobacterium sp. 17-4. Next base: position 1,913,707 of record NC_015391.1, read on the forward strand.
CATCAATTTGACGTGATTGCTTTCCAAGAAATAAACCAACCCATCGATGAAGCAGTTCTTGATCTATCAGATCAGTTTGCTTATCAAGCCGCTGATCCCACTGTCCAAATCAAGCGAAACAATTTTGCTTTCCTTGTACAGCAAAAATTGGAACAAGCTGGGCTACGGTATACTTGGACTTGGCAGCCAGCTCACGTTGGCTATGATATTTATGATGAAGGTTTAGCATTTTTGAGCCTTCATCCAATCAAGGAAATCAAAACCTTTTATGCTTCTAAAAGCAGAGCGTTTGATAATTACAAAACGCGTCCTGTATTAGGTGTTCTAATTGAAGATAGCTGGTACTTCAACCTCCATTTAGGTTGGTGGGATGATAAAGACGATTCTTTTAAAGAGCAATGGGCAGTGTGCTCAACTGTTTTCAAAATGTTAGCCGAACCTATTTACTTAATGGGTGATTTCAATAATCCCGCACAAATGACTAACGAAGGTTATGACTTAGTAACAAGAGACTGGTTTGATACCTTCCACTTAGCAGAGAAACGAGATAAAGGGTACACCGTCGAAAAAAATATTGACGGTTGGGCTGAAAATAATGAAAAATTAAGAATCGATTTCATTTTTACGAATCACCCCTTTGAAGTTGATTCCTCAAAAGTCTTTTTTAATGGCAAAAATAATCAAATTATTTCTGACCATTATGGCGTCAGTATCAAACTTGCAGCCGCAATGAAACAAACCATCGTCTAATTTAAACAAAAAAAGCTCTAGACTCACAATCTTTTTTAGATTGCGGATCGAGAGCTTTTTTAATGATTTCTTTTTTTTCGATAGATGATTTGATTTTCCTACTGATAAAAGAATCACCCAAAGAACTTGCCACTATCCCAATGAGCACTATCAAAAAATAATTACTCAAGAATTTTCCATTTAATTTATCAAACGGATCAATTGAACATCCAAATAAATAAAATTTATTTTCTGGAAACGTCAATACCTTCATTTTATGTGATAAGCTATTTATACATAGTTTAAGGAGGAATTTAAAATTGGAAGTACATAAAGGTAGAAACTCATTTTTTGATGGTAGTCTTTTAAGTCTAATAGGATGGAGCATTTTGGGTACGATTATAACAGCAATAACTTTTGGGATTTGTTACCCCTGGGCTTTATGTATGGTTTATGGTTGGAAAATAAATAATACTGTTATTGAAGGTAAACGGATGAGATTTAATGGTTCGGCTTTTAGTTTGTTTAGCCACTGGATCAAATGGCTTTTACTTACGATTATAACGCTTGGTATATATGGTTTCTGGGTAACCATCAAACTAGAAGATTGGAAAGCACGTAATACAACATTTGTAAGCTAAGAAAAAAAGTCCTAAGAATATTGTTAAATCAATATTCTTAGGACTTTTTTTGTCTGCTATTATCAATCTAGCAAAACGAATCAATTCATATGACTTCTTTCAAATCATAAAAAACTACTCCATCTCAATCCTAACAAATCCATCATTTTTCATTTCATAGACATGGTCGCAGACTTCTTTTAAAAACATCCGATCATGGGAGATAGTAATAATCGATCCTTCAAAATTTTTAAATAATTTTCTAAGTTCTGGCTGGGAAAGCGGCGAAAAATTTCGTGTCGGCTCATCTAAGAGCAACACATTCTGTCCTGATAAATCAATTTTCAGTAGTAACAATTTGGCTTGTTGTCCACCGGATAATGATTGGATTGGATGATGCATTTCATCTGTTGTAAAACGCATGCTTCCTAGGTAAGTCATCACTTGAGTGCGTTCTTCACTGTCTCCAGTTTCACTCAGAAATTCAACCGGCGTTTCATCCATCCGTAAATACTCGGCATAATTCTGCGGCATATATCCAGCTACAATATCTGTACGCTGACTTAATTCTGCCCATAATTGCTTCAGCAGTGTGCTTTTACCTACTCCATTTTGCCCGATGATTCCTATTTTTTGTGGAGACTTCACTAGCAGATTCAGTGAGTGTGCTAAAACTTTATCTCCTACCTTCACACTCTTATCTTCCAAATGGAGAATCGTTTTATTTGCAGGAAGGGGTTTGGTATTTGAGAATTTCACTAAAATGGCATCTGCTTTTAGTGGAATATCTTCAAAATCTTCCTTTTCACGTTCAAACCTTTTGCCCATTGATTTTACTGCATGCATTTTCTTTTTTAATAACCTTGCTCCAGACGGATCTTGTCTTGAAATAGCTCCTTGTGCATGGTGCACACTGCTTTCAACTTGTCGGTATTTCTCCATTTGCTTATAATGTTCTTCCCGCTGCTTGTTGGCAACTTGAGATTGGTGTTCATAGCGTGCTTCTTTTTGTTCAATGTATTCTTTATACGATAACTTGGACACAGTCGAGACGGGTACTGTCTTATGCCTTAATAGCTCGATCTGAATGACTTTGGTCGCTGTCGCTGAAAGCAGAGATTCGTCATGCGAGATAAAAATAATCGTTAGTGGTGTAGATTTTATAAAGTGCTCTAACCATTTGACTGTATCAAGATCCAAGTCGTTAGAAGGCTCATCAAGCAATAGCAAATCAGGATCTGTTGAGAGTGCTTTTAGTAGCTGAACTTTGATTTTTTCGCCACCAGATAAACTGCCTACTGTTTGCGAACTTGTTAACCGATTCGCATCAAATCCAAGTTGCCCCACTAATTGATAGAGCATTTGGTAGTCGATGTCCATAGCATCAGCTTGGCTGAAAAAGTACTGATCAACACTATACTCCATATATTCTTGCGGTAAGGATTGTGGCAAATAAACGGTGCGACTGAACTGGTTGATCAATTCCCCTTCTGCTTGAATATACGATTCGATACTTTTATCTTCAAGAATCCATTTTAATAATGTTGACTTGCCATTTCCTTCTTCCCCAATAATGGCTACCTTTTCTCCAGGATTGACTGTAAAACTCAAGTCCTTGATGATTTCTTTTAAATCCATTAAGTGGTGCAAGGTCAAATTTCTCACTTGTAACATACTGATTCCTCCTATCTAATAAATAAAAACGACCGCCAGCAAGTTTCTGCAGACGGTCGGTCAATTTCAATTAAACAGAGAGAATCCTAGTATGCCTATAGATGGCAACTCTATTGCCGATTCAAAAAGTTGTTTAAATGATTTATCTAAAAAAACCGTTGCAAAGAAACCTACCCTATTGGCAGAAACAAATTTCTTCTTCAATTACGATTTGTTTTAGATAGTGTACATTTAAGCACAACCTTTCGATTTGTTAGGTACATTGTAGCAAGGATTTGTATTTTGTACAATAATTACGTCACTTTGAATGAGTATCAATGTACTTAAGTTGCTTCTATTGATACCATCTTAGATACACTAATATTATTCTCTAAGAAATACTAGTTTCTTAGAGATTATTTTGTAAAAAATTATACTTATAGCCTTCCCCTTAAAGAACTTTTGAAGTTATCATAATGAACTGTTTTTTATTAAAAGATAAATGATAGTGCTTTGAGATCTGTTCAATAGATTTCAAAGTTTCATTATTAATAGATTTCATAAAACTCTCAATCCCTTCAATTAAAACTGGAGTGTATTTATCTAAATATTTTAATTGAAATTTTGTTAATTTAGATCTATTTCCCTCATACTTACTCCAATCGCCCAATGAATTAGGTTGATATCCTAGTTCAACATACCAAAAAGCAATTAGAATATTCTTTAATATCACTGTACATGATTCACAGTAATTGGTCTCCTTACGTTCTTTTCGACGATATAATTCATGAAAAAAGGCAAAATACTTTGATATTAATTCATCAAATTCGTTTTGTGTAATGTGATAGACTAATTCTTTAGCTTTATTTTTTAATTCGTTTAAAAATCCTTCTTTATCAAAGATAATAAGTATGTTTTGCAACCAGACACTAGGCATTAAATCTAATTTATTATACACAAAAATATCTAACTTAATAAAGTTGTTAAAATGAATGACTGCATAAGAAATTGTTCTTGTTTCAATAAACATTATTTCACTAAGATCATCAATAAAGAATTGAATGAATTCTTTGTTCAAGTATGAATCACTAAGCAAAATTCTCAAATCGATATCAGAAAAAGGATCTTCATTTTTTGTAGCTATTGATCCTCCAAGAAAGATACCCTCTATTCCTGAAAAATTTGAAACTTTTTGTATCAATACGTTCAAAAGATCATGTCTATTTTTCTCAAGTTCCCCTTCATTCATGACCTAACCTCACTTTACTTTGTATAAGAATTATAGTATATCATCAAAAGGCAGAAAATAATTTATTGAATAGAGATAGTTTATAACTATAGAAATATTTTCACTTCTATACTAAGTTTAAAATGTATTTTTATTAAGGTCTACATATATTTAAAATTTGAGAGTCAGTATAATTAGGAATATGTAACGTAAATTCAGTAAAAGGAGAATATTGTGTAGTTTTTAACTGAAAAAATAAAATATAGATATAAATAAAATCTAATAACAGAAATATATTGTAATTGCAAAAAAAATTATTGATTAAAGATATATCTACAATACTATAATATAACTTAATAATACTCTTTGTTACCATAGTATGCAAAAACGAATTATGGTATCATAAGTATGCTTGTTTGTCTATTATCTATACGTATATATAAATTTTAAAAAGTGATTTATCTAGTTATTGAAAATTCAATTATTAACTATTTTTATATTTTATCTTTCATTCTACGATATTATTATATCTATACTAAATTAAGTGCAGTAAAGGGGGGATAAATTTGCTATTATATGTTAAACAAGATATATTTCAAAGTCAGGCTCAAGTACTCGTAAATACTGTAAACACTGTTGGAGTTATGGGAAAAGGTATAGCTAAACGCTTTAAAGACGTATACCCTGATATGTATTATCAATATAGAGAATTCTGTGAAAATGGGTTATTACAGACTGGAAAATTGTGGCTATATAAATCCCAAAATAAATGGATTCTTAATTTTCCTACTAAGCAACATTGGAGACAACCTTCTAAAATAAATTATATAGAAGATGGGTTGAAAAAGTTTGTTGAGACTTATGATGAAAAAGGAATCACGTCAATTTCATTTCCACAACTAGGTTGCGGAAATGGTGGTTTAAACTGGGAAAAAGAAGTTAAACCTTTAATGGAAAAGTACTTAAAACCATTGCCTATAGATATTTTCATTCATATATATGATTCAAAAAATAATAACGTTGAGCATATGAATGTTGAACAAACATTACAATGGTTGCATAATAGTCCTAGAAATTTAAGTATAAAACAATTATGGGATGATTTAGTTATTAAAGTCAAAAATAATAATAACAAATTAGATTTTGATGGTCATTGGAATATTAATGTTTACAATGAATTTGAGGACGCAGAACATTATGAAACTTTTTATGAGAATGATGGTTTAGAAAAATATATTGAATTAAAAAATGATGGATATTCCATAAAAATTACTGAAGATAATTTATTAGACATATGGATAAAATTAAGAGATTACGGGTATCTTTTTGATTATGATCTTCCTGTCGAATTTTCATATAATAATGATACTCAAATAGTTTTTAAATTATTAAATTTATTAGATTACCTAGAAAATATTTTTCTTTTGAATAATAACGGAAGCGAAACTTATGGATTAACAGTTAGAAATAGTAACTTACCTATTTCTGATAATTTTTCAGATGGAGGTAGTTTAATATGACAAATGAAGTCCCGTTAACTTTTGATTACATTGCTGACCAGCTATACGAAGGAAATATATTTACCGGATTACATCCTATGATAAGAAAAAGTTGGACAAGATACTGTTACCATTTCAGTCACATTGATAATATAATCTCAATCCTAAATACTGGAAAAGTATATTCTCGTTCAAAATCTAAAGAGTTAAAATTAATGCAAAATGATAATGCAAGTCAAGACGTTATCAACCAAACTAATATTCTAGTGAAAGACTATGTAAGACTTTACTTTAGACCTAAAACTCCTACACAATATCATAATGAAGGATTGAGAAATTTAAGAACAACAACAACTTTAAATGCACACTGCCCATTTCCTGTATTTTTATTATTTGATCTAAAACAAGTCTTAACATCTGAAAATTCTTTTTTTTGTAAACATAGTTTAGCGCATAGTTCAGAATATCACTTATGTAATACACCTCTTGAACTGGCTAATTTTCCATTTAGTAAAATATATCATGATCGATCTTTTTCAGGTGCTCAAAGAAATGAAATTATATCACATAGGCAGGCCGAAATAGTTGTTCCAAATGAAATGTCTCTAAATACTCTAAAAAAAATTATGGTAAGAAGTATTGCTGAAAAAGAAACTCTAATGTATATGCTAAGTGCTGATAGCAAAAAGAAATATAATGAATTGATACAAATTGATAGTAAAAAGATTGTTTTTTTTGGACGTTGGACATTTATTGAAGAAGTGATAGGTATGTCTAATAAATTCATTATTAAGACAAATCGAGGGGAACAAGTTACTAATTATCACATTCAGGTAGCTCTAATAGATAATGCTACAAGCATAACTTATACATATGATAACAGTACATGGCTATGTGTACCTGAATTTGAAATTAGTTTTCCTACTGATATTGCAAACTACACTCTAAAAATACTCTTAAATCAAAACATAGTATATTGGAATAATTTTAACATAGATGCAAAACTAGATTTGCCTTATTAACAGTTCTGCTTTTATTTATTAGGAATGAAAAAAAACTTAGAACCCTTAAAGGGCTCTAAGTTTTTTTATTCCCACTCAATTGTTGCTGGTGGCTTGCTCGTAATGTCATACACGATACGGTTAACGTGTTTCACTTCATTTACGATACGGACAGAGATTTTTTGCAAGATATCCCATGGGATGCGGGCAAAGTCACTTGTCATACCATCAATTGAAGTTACGGCACGAATTCCAATTGTGTAGTCATACGTACGTCCGTCTCCCATTACTCCGACACTGCGGAATCCAGGAAGAACTGTGAAATATTGCCAGATGTCACGGTCAAGACCGGCAGCAGCGATTTCTTCTCTTAAAATAAAGTCACTATCGCGAACGATTTCTAGTTTTTCTTCTGTTATTTCACCAATTACACGGATTCCTAGACCAGGACCGGGGAATGGTTGACGCCATATTAGGCTTTCAGGCATCCCCAATTGAATTCCTAATTCACGAACTTCATCTTTAAATAAGGTATTCAAAGGTTCGATTAATTTGAATTGCATGTCGTCAGGAAGTCCGCCTACATTGTGATGTGATTTAATTGTTTGAGCAGTATCTGTTCCACTTTCAATCACGTCAGTGTAAAGCGTTCCTTGAGCTAAGAAATCAACACCTTCAAGTTTTGTTGCTTCATCATCAAAGAGATAAACAAATTCATTTCCGATGATTTTACGTTTTGTTTCTGGATCACTCACACCAGCTAATTTAGCCATGAAACGTTCTTTCGCATCTACACGAATGATATTCAAGCCGAATTTACCGACTAAACTTTCCATTACTTGTTCGCTTTCACCTTTACGCAATAGACCGTGATCCACAAAGATACACGTCAATTGGTCGCCGATTGCTTTTTGTAACAATACGCCAACGACACTTGAGTCTACTCCGCCTGATAATCCAAGCAATACTTTTTTGTCACCGACTGTTTCGCGAATGATTGCAATTTCAGAATCGATGAAATCAGCAATACTCCAGTTTCCTTCGCAGCCACATACATCAAAAGTAAAGTTTTTCAACATTTCATTTCCGTGTTCTGAATGACGTACTTCAGGATGAAATTGAACTGCATGGAAATTCTTTTGTGGGTTAAACATTGAAGCAATTGGACAATGAGGACTAGTAGCTGAAACAATAAAACCCTCTGGAACTTGAGTAACTAAATCTCCATGGCTCATCCAAACTGTTTCAGTCTCTGCTAATGAGTTAAATAAAGGAGCATGTTGATCATTGATGTTGATGCTTGCTTTACCGTACTCTCTATTTTCGCTGCCTTCAACTCTTCCGCCTAAAGCAGTTGTCATTAATTGCATTCCGTAACAAATTCCTAAGATAGGAATTCCCATATTGAAAATCTCAGGGTCAACAGAAAAAGAACCTTCATCATAAACACTCATTGGACCACCAGAAAAAATGATCCCTTTAGCATTCATCCCTTTTAATTCTTCAGCAGTCACTTTATGAGACAATAATTCAGAATAAACACCTAATTCACGAATACGACGTGTAATCAATTGATTGTATTGACTTCCAAAATCTAGTACTATCATTTTTTCAACATTTGTTAAATCTGTAACCATTACCACACAGTCCACCCCAAATTATTATTTTCAAATCTAATTTTTTATTGTATTTTTTCATTCTACCGACTATTTTCACATTGGTCAACACCACAGTAGATGTATCCCTTTTCTATTTTAATACTTTTTTAATAAAAGCTGATCGATATAATGATGATCCGTTTTATGAATAATCAATTCTGCTCTATTTTTAGTAGGCGAAATGTATTCTTTCAAATTTTTCAAGTTCACAGTCTTCCATACTCCACGAGCCATTTCAAACGCTTCTTCTCGGTCGCCTTGGGCGTAAGAATAATAATAGTTCCCTGGTTTTTTTAATGCCGTATCTAATAATAGGCCAAAACGTTCTAAGTACCATTTCTCTATTAAATCCGCTTCAGCATCTACAAAAATTGAAAAGTCAAAAAAATCACTAATATAAATTTGTTGATTTGCCGGAAGTTGTAAGACATTGATTCCTTCAACAATGAGTATATCTGGCTGTTCTAAGACGTGTTCTTCACCTTCCACGATATCATACGATTCATGAGAGTAAACGGGTGAGACCACGGATGATTTGCCGTTTTTCACATCTCCTAAGAATGAAATCAGTTGCTGCATATTGTAGCTTTCAGGAAATCCTTTGCGGTTCATGATTCCTTTTTCTGACAGTATTTTATTAGGATATAAGAATCCGTCAGTGGTAATCATTTCCACAGATTTGTCTTTGTATACTCTTGAAAGCATCATTTGGAGTAAACGAGCTGTTGTGCTTTTCCCAACGGCTACACTTCCAGCAATTCCAATGATGTAGGGTTTTTGAAGTGTATCTCTCTTTAAAAATTTATTTTTTTTTGCTTGTAGCTGTTCATAATTTTTCAAATACACATCTAATACGTGAACAATCGGTATGTAAATCTCTTCCACGTCTTTAATCGAAATTTGGTCATTCAACCCTTTTAATTCTTCTAATTCATTGGACGATAACGGAGCAATACTATCAATGTTTAATTTTTTCCATTCTTCACGCTCAATGATATGAAATGTAGCAGACTCTTTCATATAATTATAGATCCCCCGAGTTCCTAGACTTCCGGACTATTGTACCAAAATTATAGCTCGTTTTATAGTTTTTATTCTCCTATATCTCTATAAACTATTCATCTTAAAAGAAACTTAACTAGCCATTTATCTTATATATAGTGTACTATATATTTTGGTATAGCATTATACGACTACAATCCATCCTACTAATAGGATACAGTTAAGGGAGATCGCAATGAAAAAAGGGAAACAAGAAAAATTTGAAATTTGGGGAGACGTTGTTGAATTAAGAGACTTAATCATTTCCATCCTGTTATCTAGTGGGTCTACTATGGGTGCTTATTTTTTGGCTCCAAGCGATGACAAAACGAAACAACTTTTTTTTGGTCTAGCAGGTGCAGTAGTTGGATTTGTCCTTTCAACTCTCTTTATTAAACCAAAAAGAATCGTTACGATAGAAGACAAACAAGAGAACAGTTAAGAACAAGTATTGGAGAGAACAAAAATTATGGAAATATTATTGTTGGTTCAAATGGTCATAGCTGCTCTTGCAGCAATTGTTTTATATACTTTTATAGGTTTCATCCCTGGTACTGATGAAACATCTGTATTAATGCCGGTTACGTTAGCTATTATTTTATCTGGGGTACAACCCATTATTGTATTAACTTTTTTTATCGCAGCAATCGTGACATTAAATTTAACCAATTCAATGCCAACAGCTTTGGTTGGGCTCCCTGGAGGAGTTCTTTCTAGCCCTATGATTGAACATGCGTTATACTTAAAAAATCGAGGCATGTCCGAGATTACGATCAAAAAGATGGCTTCTGGAGCTTTGATTGGAACGTTAATATCTGTCCCAATTGCTTTAGTGTTAGCTGATCTATTAACACCTTTTGCAGAAATCATTCAACCTTATTCTTCACTTTTATTTGTTATTGGTGCTATTTTCCTTTCTTTAATAGGAAAAAACAAAATTTTATCGTTAGTAAGCATTCTTCCTTTGGCAATGCTTTTCCAAGGGTTGCGCTATTTGTATTGGGGAATTGGTGTTGTGCCAAAAGACACAAATATTACAACATCTTTCTTTTTAGGCATTACAATAGGACCGTTGATTATTTCACTTCTTTCGCTGTTAAATAAGGTGAATCGTGAGAAGATGTTGACCGATGAATATAAAAAAATTACGTTACCTAAAAGTACTTCTGCTCATCAAACAATAAATCCTTTCAAAGTATTATCCAAAAGTGAGTTAAAACCTGCTTCCCTATCTGCACTTTTTTCAAACTTTCTTTTTGTCTTAAGTCCAGTTGGGTTGATTATTTTATTTGGAGAATTAGTTGCAAATAAAAAACAGGATCCTGTCGAAAAAGCTTCTACTGCAATTATTACAATGAGTGCTTTAGCACAATCAACGTATCTTTCAGGTATTATTATTCCCTTGATAGCTTTAGGTATTCCTTTATCTCCAACTGCTATTGGGCCAGGAAGTCCCTTATTTAATGCTCCTCCCGTTTTTACCGTTGATCATAACTTGCATCACATATTGAGTACAACCGAATTCACCATTGCTATTTTAATTGGTTCAATTCTTGCTGCACTTATCAGTTATATCGTGATCAATCGATATGCTGGAAAAATTTCGCAATTCGTTTTATTAAAAATTCCACATGAAGCAATTTTAGGTCTTTTCATATCCTTTATCTTATTGTTAGCTTATATGGATGCTGGTTTAATAAACATCTTTGGCGTTCTCTTAATTGGAATTGCAAGTGGAACCTTAAATAAAATGGGTATGAACTATGGTATACAGTTTATGACACTATATGCTGCTCCATGGTTAGTCGAAAAACTTGCTCAAATTTAGTAGTTCCTAATTTGAGTTCGATTACTATATTACGAAATAAAGGAGTTACAACATGTTGAATCTGAATCAACCAGCACTAGGAAAAGCTAATGGGAAAATCATTCTAATGGGTGAACACTCTGTTGTTTATGGAGAACCGGCCATTGCCATTCCTTTTCCTGCAACACACATCCACGCGACGATTACGCCTATTGAAGGGCTTGTCCAATTAGACTGTGTCTATTATCAAGGAGACTTAGCTTCAGCTCCTCAACATTTAGAAAATCTGATAGCTGTTGTCGAATCAACAGTTAATGAATTGAAACAAGAATTAACGAATTTTAAATTGACCATTGAAAGCACAATTCCAGTTGAGAGAGGAATGGGATCAAGTGCTGCAGTTGCCATCGCAACAGTTCGTGCAGTATTTAATTATTTTTCAGTCCCTCTCACAGATGAAAAACTCTTAACTTTAGCCAATATCTCAGAAACAATTGCTCATGGTAATCCGAGCGGCTTAGATGCTGCAATGACGAGCGGTAGACATCCACTTTATTATATAAAAGGAAAACCTTTCGTGCCTTTTAATTTGTCTCTATCTGCCTACTTAATCGTGGCTGATACAGGTTTAAAAGGCCAGACTAGAGATGCTGTTGCTAGTATTGCACAATTAAATAAAGAGAATACAGAAACGACAATGGATGCCATCCATCACTTAGGTGACTTGGCACGACAAGCAAAATTTGCAATTGAATCCGCTAATCCTGTAACATTAGGGTTAGTCATGAATGACGCTCACGAAACACTTTCATCTTTAGGTGTAAGCAACGAACGATTGAACCATTTAGTGAGTACCGCAAGAACTAACGAAGCATTAGGTGCAAAACTTACGGGTGGCGGACGTGGAGGCTGTATGATTGCTTTAGCAGCCGATAAAGATACAGCTGCACGTATTTCAAATGCTTTAGTAGATGCTGGTGCTGTAAATACATGGACGCACCAATTAGGAGATGAATAAATTGAGCAATGCAAGAAAAGTACGTGCCTATACAAATATTGCCTTAATTAAATACTGGGGAAAGCGCGATGATGCTCTTATTTTACCTACGAGCAGTAGTCTTTCTCTCACTTTAGATGCTTTTTATACTGAAACTTCTGTGTCTTTTGATGAATCTATTGGAAAAGATACATTTTACTTAAATGATACTCTTCAAGATGAAGCTGCTACTCTGAAAGTTAGCCGCTTTTTAAATTTGTTTAGAGAAACAGCTGATGTAAAAACTCCTGCAATCATTAAAAGTACCAATTATGTTCCTACAGCTGCCGGTCTGGCTTCTTCTGCTTCTGGAATGGCTGCTTTAGCTGGAGCTGCTAATTTAGCAACCGGCTTAAACCTTTCTCCTCAAGAACTTTCTATTTTTGCAAGACAAGGTTCTGGTTCGGCAACTCGCAGTATTTATGGTGGTTTTGTTGAATGGCAAAAAGGAACCACTTCGTTAGATTCTTATGCTGTCAAGATTGACGATGCTGCTTGGGATATTGGTATGCTCGTTGTGGTAGTAAATAAAAATCAAAAAGAACTCTCTAGTCGTGAAGGTATGAAACAAACCGTTGCAACGTCTCCTTTTTATTCAGGATGGGTCGAAAGTACTGCGGTTGATCTTGTGAATATCAAGAAAGCTATCCGTGATCAAGACTTTGAACTAGTTGGCGAGATCACAGAAAGCAATGGCATGAAAATGCATGGAACTATGCTAGGAGCCAACCCGCCAATTTCTTATTGGGAACCGGATAGTGTTGTCGCTATGCAACTCGTAAGACAATTACGTAAGCAAGGTATTCCTTGTTACTTCACAATGGATGCTGGCCCAAATGTTAAAGTGCTTTGCCGTTTATCTGATAGCCAAAAAATAAAAACAGCTTTTTTAAATTATTTTAATGAAGAACAATTGATTATCTCTGGTCCTGGAAGTGACTTAAAAGAAGTTACACTCTAAACAGATTAAAAAAACAGTATTCATTACTTAGGAGGAATTACAGTATGATTGAAGCTTCTGCACCTGGTAAGTTATATATCGCGGGAGAATACGCCGTTGTTGAACCAGGTCATCCAGCTATCTTAGTAGCTGTAGACCAATTTATTACCGTATCACTTGAACAATCGGAACGCGTAGGAAGCATCACCTCTTTTCAATATGGAAATCTTCCTATTTTATGGAAACGTGAAAATGATCGTTTAGTACTTGATAAACGTGAGAACCCTTTTCACTATATTTTAGCTGCTATCCGTTTGACCGAAGAATACGCAAAGGAACAAGGAAAAGAATTATCTTTTTATCACTTAACCGTGGATAGTGAGTTAGACAGCTCACAAGGTAAAAAATACGGTTTAGGTTCGAGTGCAGCTGTTACCGTTGCTACCGTTCAAGCATTGTGTCGTTTTTACGGCATTGAAGACAGCAAAAACGTCATCTTTAAATTAGCAGCTTTAGCTCATTTGTCCGTTAAAAGTAACGGTTCATGTGGGGATGTTGCTGCCAGCGTTTATGGTGGATGGTTAGCCTTTACAACTTTTGATCCTGAATGGGTATTGGAACAAAAAGAACACAGCACAGTAAAAGAATTGATCGAAATGAAATGGCCTCATTTATCGTTTACGCCACTAACTCCTCCAAAAGACTTACGTTTAGTTATTGGATGGACTGGTTCGCCGGCTTCTACTTCTCACTTAGTGGATGAAGTAACCAACAAACGTAGCCAAGATGCAATTGCATATGATACCTTTTTAAAAGAAAGCAAACACTGTGTTAACGCGATGATACATGCTTTTCAAGAGAGAAATGTAACCGAGATTCAGCGTCAAATAAGAAAAAACCGTCAACTTCTGCTTCAGATGAGCCAAGATACATCCGTTACGATCGAAACACCTGCTCTAACCAAATTATGCGCGATGGCAGAAGAGTTTAAAGGAGCTGCTAAATCATCAGGTGCTGGCGGCGGCGATTGTGGAATTGTTATTTTCAATCGAAAAGAAGGCTTATTGTCACTGATTACAAATTGGGAAAAAGAAGGAATTATAAATCTTCCATTACACGTATTCAAAAAATCGGATCAGTAATGCCCCTTTTCTTATGGATAAAAACTTTTGGAGGATCACACTATGAAACCTACGAATAACCGAAAAAATGAACATGTTTCATTAGCCGAAAAATTTGCTAAAGAGACCCGCAAGTCAGATTTTGACTCTTTCCGTTTTGTTCACCATTCTTTTCCTGAAATGAGCGTAGCTGATGCATCTATCTCTACTTCATTTGCAGGTCTAGAAATGACGTCCCCTTTTTACATTAATGCAATGACCGGTGGAAGCACCTGGACAAAAAAGGTAAATGAAAAATTAGCTTTGATTGCTCGAGAAACTGGAATCGCTATGGCAACAGGTTCAATTAGTGCTGCTCTTAAAGATCCTTCTGTTGAAGACAGCTACACCATTGTCAGAGAAGTTAATCCAAATGGGATGGTTTTTGCTAACTTAGGTACAGGTCAAACACTTGAAAATGCTAAGAAAGCTGTGGACTTAATTCAAGCTAATGCTCTTCAGATTCATGTAAACTCACCTCAAGAAATTGTTATGCCAGAAGGCGATCGTGATTTTTCCAATTGGTTAACAGAATTAGAAAACATTGTTCACCATTTAGCTGTACCTGTCATCGTTAAAGAAGTCGGGTTCGGAATGAGCCGAGAAACTATCCAGCAATTGACTTCAATTGGTGTAAAAACTATTGATATTAGTGGACAAGGTGGAACAAACTTTGCCCAAATTGAAAACTATCGCCGGACTACTGAGAAGTTTGATTATTTAGAAGACTGGGGACAATCAACCGTTATTTCTTTAGTAGAAGCTCAGCCTTTTATCAATGAAATAGAACTGTTGGCCTCAGGTGGCATACGCAATCCCTTAGACATCGTTAAAGCCTTATCTCTGGGAGCGAAAGGTGTTGGCATTTCAGGTCTCTTCTTGCATATGGCATTAAGAGATGGTGTAGAAGCTACTATTCTAGAAGTAAATACCTGGAAGAATCAAATCGCATCGATTATGACTCTTCTTGGGAAAAAATCAATCAAAGATCTAAGTCAAGCTGATATTATCTTGCTTGGAGAAGTAAAAGATTGGTGTGAACTTCGCAAGATCGATGCTTCAATCTTTGCCAATCGCTCTTCACAACACTATTGATTCTACTAACAATACAAATAAGGTCAGCCATTGAATTCAATGGCTGACCTTATTTGTATGATTTTTCTTACGCTTCTTTATTTTTTAGCATGATCCACTTTTGTGTATCCTTAAAGCCTAAGTGTTGATACAATCGTCCGACATCCGGATCGGAATAAAATAAACAAGCCGTTTTATTCTTCATGTTACAATAATTCACTAAAGCAGACACTACAGCTGTTGCGTACCCCTGTTTACGGTAACTTTCAATCGTACCAACAGCTAGTATCATGCCTGAAAGCTTTGTTTCAATTGCAATTCTACCAGATGAAATAATCTTACCGTTCTCATCTTTGATCACTTGGATCCCATTCATGTTTAAATCTAAGTCATTTGTAATTTCTTCAATTGTTTGTTCATGCTTCATACCCGTTTCTTTTAGAGAATCAATATAGGATTGAATATCTTCTTTGTCTAAGGGAATGACTTGTTGAAGAAGCGGACTTTCCATTTCCAACTCTTTACACTCAGCCAAACAGGTTTCTTCTTTTTCATAATCCGTAAAATCTTCTTCATATTGAGCAATGACTTCCTCACTACCAGAGATATACATAGGGCTCAAACTTTGGATCAAAGGTAAGAAAGTATCAAATCCTTCAAAATCTTTCCCATGGATCGGCATAAGATTTTCCTTGTAACGCACTAAGACACCAATAATGTCATCCTTATTGTTGACATAAGCCCATACATCTACATCAAAATGCTCAACTCCATATGTTTCAATATCGCCAATAGCAAATAAATTTACGCTCGGGTCCTCATAGAGAAAGTTCAATACATCTTCACGTTTACTTTCATCACATTTATAAATCATTTTCGCTCTTCCTCTCCAATAACGGCCTTAGTCCCTTAAGTATACTTTTTCAGCAAAATAATTGTCGGATTTTGCACTTCATTTGAACATTTATTCTTACGTTTTCAAAATACATACACCATTAAAGTAATTGCACTGATTCCTAATACCATAGACCATAAAAGATTTTTTGTTTTATAGGCCACAAAAAAGACAATAACAGAAGGGATCAGTTTTATATTATTTATTGGGTCAACATTAAATTGACCTTCCCAAAAGAAAATATCCGAAAATATTAAAGCTGCAAATATGGATACAGGAATAAAGGACATCCATTTTGAAATTTTATCCGGTACGGAACGATTGCTCAAAACAAGCATAGGCAATAATCGTGGGATATAGGTGACAATCGCCATACCTAGGATCAGCTGCAGTTGCTGACTAGTCATAATCTATCCCCTCATTTCCTATTCTTACTTTTTTGTTCATTAAGTATTCATCAACAAAATAGCCGATAAAAGAGGCTAAGATTGCCGCAATCACTAGTGCAATCGTATGTTGTAAAAGAATCGTAAAAACAACAGCTAATACTCCGGCTGTTAAACCCACAAAAACGTACAGTTTAGACACAAATTGACTGACCAGTAAACTGATAAACATAGCGATTAAGACATAGTTTATGATTGTCGTATCAATAACCCAAGCACTACCGACAAGCGCACCAATAAACGTGCTGAAAGACCATGTAAGGTAATTTAAGACATTAATCGATAAAGCTTTATTTGCAGTCCATTCATGATTTTTAAATTGATTGTAATTAATAGCAAATGACTCATCCGCTAGAGTGTGACTGAAAAAAAGAGTGAATGGTAGAGACGGTTTTTTGATAAAACCAGACATACTGGAGCTCATCAATAAATGTCGCAGATTTAAAAAGAATGTCATTGTAATAATTGCTGGAATCGAAGCTCCCATACTTACCATTGAAGCCGCCATAAATTGAGCTGCTCCTCCAAAAACGAGTAAACTCATTGCTAAAATAGTTACTGCATTGAATCCCGCGTCATATAAAACCATACCACCAGCTAATCCCAAAGGCACATAACTGATCATGACTGGATAAATCACTTTTAATCCATCCATCCAATCTTGTTTTTTCATTTTCCAATCCCTCCTAACGAACGTGTAACAGCTAGTATATCACATTGTTACGTTTTTTTAGTAGAATTTCTAGTTAATTGACACTACGAAAAAGTTGGTTTTATTTAATTAGATTGTAACTCTTTCCCACTTTTGATAATGTAAACCTAATGAATTACATATGAAAGGAGTCAGTATACATGTTAAAAAGAATAGTCATTGGATCTTTCTTTGTAAGTATTGGTTATTTTTTAGTGTACTTTTTTGTACCAGCACTTAAAAATGCTGTTTATAGTGGAGGCTTTTGGGCTATCTTACACGCTTTAATGGGTGTCATCTTAATCGTTGGTATTTTTGGTATTATCCTTTATGTTCTTTACTATTTATTTTCGGACCCTCATAAAAAATGACAAAAAGAGTGTTGAGAAATCTCAACACTCTTTTTAATTTCATCTATTAACTTAAGATAACTTCATGAATTAAGGGAATTGGTGTAGCTGAATCAGCTATTGTGATACCTTCCCAGATTTTTTGTTCTACTTCTGGAACTTCTTCTTGATTTGTATGAATCGTCAACAATGCTTCACCTTTTTTAACAGCATCGCCTACTTTTTTATGCAAGACAATACCTACTGCTAAATCAATTTCGCTTTCTTTGGTAGCTCGTCCAGCACCTAGCATCATAGCCGCAATTCCCAACTCATCTGCTATAATTTCTGAAACGAATCCGTCTCTATTTGCTAAAACATCAATTTGGTAATCTGATTTTGGCAATAACTCTGGATTATCAATAACGCTCGTGTCTCCGCCTTGAGAAGCAATAAATGTTTTAAATTTTTCAAGTGCTTTCCCATTTCTAATGGACTCTTCTAATAAAGCTCTTGCTTCATCTAAATCTTTTCCTATGCCAGCTAAATGAACCATTTGGCTTCCTAATGTTAAGCACAAGTCCATTAAATCAGCAGGACCTTTGCCGTTTAAAGCGTCGATTGCTTCTTTAACTTCTAAAGCATTACCAATTGCAAAACCTAGTGGTTGACTCATATCAGAAATAACGGCCATCGTATTACGTCCAACGCGGTTTCCGATTTGAACCATAGCGTGAGCTAACAATCTAGCATCATCTGTTGTCTTCATGAAGGCTCCTGCACCTGTTTTCACATCTAATACGATAGCATCTGCTCCAGCTGCTATTTTTTTACTCATAATCGAACTTGCAATCAATGGAATAGATTCAACTGTGCTTGTTACATCTCTTAGAGCGTACAGTTTTTTATCTGCTGGTGTTAAGTTACCAGATTGCCCAATTACAGCTACTTTATTTTCATTTACTAACTCAATAAATTTTTCTTGAGTCAATTCTACGTTAAATCCTGGAATGGCTTCTAATTTATCAATTGTCCCACCTGTGTGACCAAGACCGCGTCCACTCATCTTAGCCATTGGAATGCCTAAGCTTGCTACTAGAGGCGCTAAAACAAGCGTTGTCGTATCGCCTACTCCACCTGTTGAATGTTTGTCTACCTTCACACCTTTAATGGCTGACAGATCAATTTCTTCGCCAGAATGAACAATACTCATCGTTAGATCACTTTTTTCGCGATCATCCATATCTTTAAAGTAAATTGCCATCAACATTGCACTCATTTGGTACTCTGGAATTTTACCTTCTGTATATTCTTCGATCATGGTATTGATCTCTTCAGTTGTTAAAGTATTTCCATGTTGTTTTTTTGTAATCAAATCGACCATTCTCATTTAGCTGATACCCCTTTATTTAAATTGATTCATTTATCTTACCACAATCTCCAAAAAAACGTTTTCACTACTTACACATTCTAACAATACCCTCATCGTTCGCCAATCTTTTAGCCATAGTTCTCTTAAGGATTGTTCCTTTATTTTAGCGTGCCTCAATAATTTCTAACCCGGATTCACGACCTACAATGATGGTATTGACACGATCAAGAAACAACCCATGTTCCATAACGCCTGTTAACCCGTCTAACCATAAAGCTAATGACTGAGGATCTTCTATCTTAGCCATATGTAAATCAATGATATAATGTCCGCCATCTGTTAAATAGTTTTCGCCAGTCTCACTTTTTCTCATCGACGGCAGGAATCCTTTTTCATCAAATATACGCATCAATTGCTGACTGCCATAAGGCAATACTTCGATTGGTAAAGGAAATGCACCCAACGTTTCAACCATTTTACTCTCATCAACAATCCATATCACTTTTTTTGAATAATCTGCAACGATTTTTTCGAATAGAAGAGCTCCACCTCCACCTTTTACCCCTTGATAATGAGCATCAATCTCGTCAGCACCATCAATCGTTACATCTACTTTTTCAACTTCATCAATTGTTTTTAGTGGAATACCTAACTGTTCGGCTTGTTCTTTTGTACGAGTTGAAGTCGTTACTCCAGTAATCGATAGTCCTTCTTTAACGCGCTTTCCAAGAGCTTCAACCATATAATAAGCCGTTGACCCAGTTCCTAATCCAACAACCATACCATCTGTTACATATTCTGCTGCCTTTTCTCCAACTAATTGCTTTAAATTCATCCTTTTGACCCTCCTGATACGTACTTTTATTCATTATTAGTATAGCATAACGCCTACTCTATAGAGTATTAACAGCTAAAAATAATACATAAAAAAGGACGTTTATTATTATTTAATGAAACAGTTAATTTTAGATTCAAATTGGAGAAATCATGCTTTATTTGTCCACTAAACAGCAAAAACCACTGAAGAGTTTGCACCTTCAGTGGGTTTTGTGGTTTTTTCTAAACCGTATACTAATTCTTTAGTTGAGCTTCACTTCCCAGACACTGGGCTATTTTCAAGAATTGACGCAATGCGCGGGATGCTCTTGCTTTCAGTTCTTGAAAATTGCTGTGTGTCTAAACGGGAAGTTCAGCATCCTTTTAGTTGAGCTGCGTGTCTCACCCTCTCGAGAAAAAGATAAAACTTCTTCGGGGGAAAACCCCCTACGAATTTTTCCTGTTTTCTTATCGAGGATAATCGAGACACTCCGCATCCTTTTATTTTCTGTGCATTTTGAATTCTAGGAAGTAGTCATTGTAGATGCCGATGTATTCGGAACCTAAGTCTTCGTAAACTTCTAGGTTTTTCATAGTTTCTTCATTTGGGTAAAATTGTTCATCTTCTGTTATTTCAGATGGTAAGAGTTCTAATGCTGTTTTATTAGGCGTTGAGTAGCCTACGTACTCGGCATTTTGCGCTGCATTTTCTGGTTCTAACATGAAGTTGATAAATGCATACGCTGCATCAAAGTTTTTAGCTGTCTTTGGAATGACAAAATTGTCAAACCATAAATTTGAGCCTTCGCTTGGAATGACGTAATGGAGATTTTCGTTTTCCCATAACATTTCAGATGCCTCACCAGAAAAAGTAACGGCTACTGAAGCTTCTTCTTGAATCATATACATTTTGATTTCGTCCGCAACAATAGCTTTTACGTTAGGCGTCAAACTATCTAATTTTTTAGCTGCAGCAGCTAGTTGTTCATCATCTTTTGAATTTAGAGAATGTCCTTCACTATCTAATGCTAAACCGATAATTTCACGCGCTCCATCAATCAACATGACTTTATTTTTTAAAGATGAATTCCATAAGTCATCCCAATGTTGAATGGCATCTTCATCCACAAATTTATCATTGTAGATGATTCCTAATGTTCCCCAAAAATAAGGAATAGAGTATTGATTATCTGGATCAAAGGGTTGATCCAAAAATTGAGCATCAATATTATTGAGTCCTTTAATTTTTGACTGATCTAATTCAATCAATAAATTTTCATCGATCATTCTCTCAATCATGTATTCACTAGGAACGGCTAAATCATAATTCGTTCCACCTTGTTCTATTTTTGTATACATTGCTTCGTTAGAATCGAAGGTTTCATAGGTTACTCTATAACCCGTTTCCTCTTCAAATTTAGTGATCAATTCTGGATCGATATAGTCTCCCCAGTTATACAAATTCAAACTATTTTCTCCTGTAATTCCTTGTGCCTTTTCTAGTTGATCTGCACCTAGGTACAAGCCTCCACAAACTACTAGGATGGCTAAAACCATGAATAGTAATTTTTTCATCGCATGCCCACCGCCTCAGCATGTTGTCGTTTTTTGTTCTTTTGTTTTTTTGTCAAATTGTGTTGTTGGATAAAGTAATAACCAACAACTAGAATCAATGCAAAGACAAACATTAGAGCACTTAAAGCATTTATTTCCAAACTCACTCCCTGTCTAGCTCTTGAGTAAATCTCAACAGCTAACGTTGTAAACCCATTTCCTGTAACAAAGAAGGTTACCGCAAAATCATCTAGCGAGTAAGTAAATGCCATAAAATAACCTGCTAAAATACCCGGAGTAATACTAGGAAGAATTACTTTTGTCAGTACTTGCCAAGTATTTGCGCCTAAATCGCGTGCGGCTTTAATCATCGTGTCATTCATTTCTTGTAACTTTGGCAACACCATTAACACGACAATCGGAATACTAAAAGCAACATGGGACAATAATACTGATGTAAACCCTAGACGAAATCCGATAAAGGTAAATAAAATCAAAAAACTTGCCCCAATGATTACGTCAGGAGAAACCAGCAAAATATTATTGAAGCTTAGTACAGCATTTCTTGTTTTTCTTTTTTTCAAAAAGTAAATTCCAATTGCTCCAAATGTTCCAATAGTTGTTGCTAATAATGAAGACAGCAATGCGATGAGGAGTGTGTCTAAAACGATACCGATCAATCGTGTATCTGCAAATACTGCGACATAATTATCTAATGTAAAACCTGTAAAACTATTCATTGTTCCGCCATCGTTAAACGAGTAAAAGATTAAGAAGGCAATTGGTGCATATAAAACGATAAAGACAAAAACCAAGTAGAGATTGGACCATTTAAATCGCTTTTTTTTCATTTACGAACTGCCCCTTTCTTTTTCTTTTCTCCCGTAAAGAGCATGATGAGGATCATTGCAATAATCAATACAACGCCAATCGTTGAACCCATACCCCAGTTTTGAGTAACTAAAAAATGTTGCTCAATGGCTGTCCCTAAAGTAATAACCCTGTTTCCTCCGATTAAACGTGTCAACATGAAGAGGGATAAAGAGGGAATAAAGACCGCTTGAACGCCACTTTTAACACCATTTAGAGTTAAAGGAAACACTACTCTTCTAAACGTTTCAAAACTATTTGCGCCTAAATCACGGCTTGCTCGAATAAAAGAAGGATTCATTTCTTCAAGTGCATTGAATATAGGCAAAATCATAAATGGAATTTCGATATATGTTGCAACGACTAGGAAACTAAAATCAGTAAATAATATTTGCTGTCTTCCTATTCCGACAAAAGAGAGGAAATCGTTAACTGTCCCATTTGCACTAAAGATGCCGATAAACGCATAGGCTTTTAATAACAAGTTGATCCAAGTTGGTAGAATAATCAATAACAGCCACAATTGTTTGTGCTTTGTTTTACTCAAAAAATACGCAGTTGGGTAACTTATTAGCAAAGTAAATAATGTAATGAGAAATGCATACCAAAATGAGTTCAAAGTCATTCTAAGATATGTACCTGATTGAAAATACGTTTGATAATTTCCTAATGTAAATTGCCCATCAACAGTAAAAAATGATTGATACACAATTAAAAGTAAAGGAGCAACAACAAATAAGAGCAACCAAAAAGTGTATGGTATAAAATAAAACACATTAGATTTTTTCGTCATTATTCTCCTCCTATTCTTCTTCGTAGCTTTCAAGACGAGCATCAAAGTCTTGTTCTGTTTCATTAAATCGCATGACGTGGATATCTTCTGGTTCAAAATACAAACCTACTTCATTTCCTACGACTGCTTTTTTAGTCGAATGTACCATCCATTCGTTGTTTTCGCGGTCATAACCAATGATTTCATAATGCACACCGCGGAACAATTGAGTATCCACTTTAACCGTTAACTTTCCTTTTTCTACCGTTGTTAACGCTAGATCTTCTGGACGTAAAACAATTTCAACTTTTTCATTCGGTTTCATCCCTGCATCTACACATTCAAATGTATGTCCGACAAAAGAAACCTCATAGTCTTGGACCATTGTTCCTTTAACAATATTGCTCTCTCCGATAAAATCTGCAACATAACGATTGATCGGTTCATCGTAAATATCTACTGGTGTACCACTTTGAATAATTTCGCCATTTTTCATAACAAAAATTTCATCGCTCATCGCTAACGCTTCTTCTTGATCATGAGTAACAAACACAAATGTGATGCCCAAACGTTGTTGCAATTCACGCAATTCATATTGCATTTCTGTTCTCAATTTTAAATCAAGTGCAGATAAAGGCTCATCTAATAACAATACTTCTGGTTCATTTACTAAGGCACGTGCAATGGCTACACGTTGACGTTGTCCACCTGACATTTCACTGATTGCACGGTCTTCATATCCCGATAACTGAACCATTTTTAACACATCTTCTACTTTATCTTTGATAACTTTTTTATCTAATTTTTTGATTCTTAAGCCAAAAGCTACATTTTCAAAAACATTCATATGTGGAAATAAAGCATAGTCTTGAAAAACTGTATTTACTTTACGCTTATTAGCAGGAACATCATTTACTTTTTTTCCATCCAATGTAATCGTACCTTCTGATGTCTCCGTAAAACCAGCAATTAAATTTAAAATGGTTGTTTTTCCACATCCAGATGGTCCTAGCAATGTATAAAATTTTCCCTGTTCAATTTCAAAATTGATATTTTTTAAAACGGGTTCATCATCATCGTATTGTTTTTTTACATTCTCAAATGTAATAATTGCACTATTTGTCATTTATTTTTCTCCTTTATAATGGATTTTCACTTTCTTACCAGCTTTCTCCCAAAAACCTTTAGTGGACGGATTTACTAAAGATAAGAATCTGTAACTACTAACACTAATAAACTCTCACCGTTGAATTGATTAATCAGTTGATGGTTTTGAGTAGCATGAAAATAAATAGATTCGCCTTTTTTAGCAAAATACCTCTTTAATCCAATCTCAATACAGATTTCGCCTTCTAATACATAGCCAAATGTCTCAGATAATGAAGGACTAAATTCTTTAAATTGACCTTTTTCAGCAAATTTAAGAAAAACAGGTTCCATTTCATTTTCATTCGATTCAGGAACAAGCCACTTTATCTCATACCCTTTTTCATCATCTTCATAGACGGTCATCTCATCATTTGTATAAACCACACGTTGTTCTTCCTGTTTTTCGTCGAAAAAATCTTTTGGACTGCATCCCAAAACTTCTAAAATATCAAAAAAAACTTCCATCGAAGGCACACTTAGATCTCTTTCAACTTGAGAAATGTATCCTTTACTTAAATTAGTGCGCTCTGCTAGCTCTTCTTGTGTTAGATTTTTTTGAATTCTTAAATTTTTAATTCGATTCCCAATTTCCATAAAAACTCTCCTTTGAGTTCGCTTGTTTACCAAGAGTAAACTACAACTCACTAATGTTTACTGTCAGTAACATTAATGTTTACCGTAACCTTCTATATTATAAGTTTTTTCAGATAAAATGCAATAAAAAAATCGTAATCCGTTTAAACGGGTTACGATTTTTTTGATGATCCTTTATTATAAAATATTTTTTGTTTCGAAAGTATTTACTATTAACAATTCTTCGCCAATAATTCGAACTTCTGGTACAAGTTGAATCTTATTTTTTTCAAAAATAACTTGTTGGATGTGCCCTATCAATTCAATGTAATCCGTAGCAGTTGCTTGATTGATGTTCACAATAAAGCCTGCATGTTTCATTGAAATCTGTGCTCCACCCCATATTTTACCTTGCAAGCCAGCTTCTTGAATCAATTTCCCAGTAAAATAACCGGTCGGGCGTTTAAAAACACTGCCACATGACGGATACTCCAAAGGTTGTTTGGATTCTCTTAAAAAGGTTAATTCTTCCATTCTAACTTTTATATCAGTTGAATGCCCTTTTTTTAATTGAAAAACAACTTCTAAGACAATATCTTGTATCTCTTGGATACGACTATGACGGTAACTAAATTCCAAATCTTGATTCTTAAATGTCTTTAATTCTCCTTCACGCGTCAATACTGTGACGGATTCAATGACTTCACTCACTTCGCCATCATAGGCTCCTGCATTCATATAAACTGCTCCACCAATGCTACCAGGAATACCACATGCAAATTCTAATCCGGTTAACTCAGCTTCATAAGCTGCATAGGAGGTATCAATTAAACGGGCTCCGCTTTGAACAATGATTTTTTTCTTTTCAATTTTTATCTGCTTCATTTCTGTTAATATCATGACAACGCCGCGAATTCCGCCATCCTTAACAATTAAATTGCTTGCATTACCAAGAACTGTTAAGGGTAATGTTTCTTTTTTTACCCAATTAACAACATCCTTAACTTCTTCTGTCGTTTTTGGAAAAACTAAAATATCTGCTGGTCCACCGGTTTTAGTGTAGGTGTAAAGTGACAATGGCTCATTTTCTTTTATAATTAAATTTGGGAAGTCTTTCTTAAATTCTTCGATTAACATAATATTTAGTACCCTTTCGTATGAGTGGAGCCTATTGCTCTACTTTTTAATGGATTTAACAAACATCTTATTTCAAAAAAGTTCCATCATTACCCCCAGTTTAACATGCAATCTTTCTTTTTTGTAGCTTGGATTCGCTTTAAACTAAAGATTTAGTAATTTTTTAATATAACTTTCGTTTTTAAAAAATGGAGTTTGATACAAAGCAGCTAGATTAATACATGTTTCATTTCTATAGTTTTTAGTATTGGTAAATTCATTCAATCACTTACTTAAAATATTTGGAGGAATAGGGATTGCTTGTAGCCATGTAAAGGATTCAATGCGAATTAAAGAGCGTTAATTCTTTAGCGATTACGTTCTTTTTGAGGCTTGAAAGACTGAAGATGATAAGCTTCAGTCGATGCCATGACTCTACACAAGCAAATCCGTTCATTCCAGAAGAAATTTTGTAACCCCCCTATCATTTATCAACCTATTATTCGTCTAAAAAAATAGGACTGAGACAAGTGTCTCAATCCTATTTAAAAACTCAGGTTACTTCAATTTGTTTAGATAATCGTAGCGTTCAAATACTTCTGATTCTGCTATTCCTACAAGAACAGTTCCCTCTTCGATACGATAGTCTGGGCTAAAAGAGACATCCATCCGTTTTTGAGCTGTTTTTCTAACTCCGATAATATTAATTTCATATTTTTGTCGTAAGTCTAGTTCATCAAAAGTTTTTCCAATCCAACGAATTGGCGGTTTAAATTCAATAACTGCGTAATCCTCATCTAAATCAACAATATCCGTAATGTGTCTTCTTAAGATATTTTTTGCTACACGAGTTCCAGCTTCTTTTTCAGGACGGATAACTTTTGTTGCTCCGATTTCATAAAGTACTTCCATAAACGATTTATTTTTCGCTTTTGCAATAATAGAAGAGATACCTAATTTTTTACAATTCATAACTGCTAAAACACTTGCTTCTAAGCTTGTACCTGTTGCTACAACTGCTACATCACAATTTTCAAAACCAATACTTTTCAAAAAATTCAAATCTGTAATATTTCCTTGCAAAGCTTGATCTACATATGGTTCTACGCGTTCAACATTATCTATATCTAAGTCTATTGCAATAACATCGCAATCAAATTCATTTAATTCTTTAGCGATTGATGACCCAAATATTCCGAGTCCCAATACACCAATCGTTTTTATAGCCATATTTTTTCCTCCTAACCAATTAAAATTGATGTTTTTGCATATTGTTGATCTTTGGTAAGTTTACTTTTCCGACTTAAACTTAAAAGAATAGTTATCGGACCGATTCTACCGACAAACATCAAGATCATTAATACGATATGACTAATTTGTGATAGTTCTGGTGTTAAATTCACACTAACACCCACTGTTGCTAAAGCAGATACAGCTTCAAATAACAAGTATAAGAAAGGCTGATCTTCTACTAGCATTAAGATACTTACACCTGCCATTAAAAACAAAGCAAACGTTGCGACAATAACAATCGCGCGACGAATAACCTCAATCGGGATTGTGTGGTGAGCATAATTGACATGTTTTTGTCCTTTAATTTCACTAATAATCAATAAGGCTACTAATGCAAATGTGGTTGTCTTGATTCCACCAGCAGCTCCTCCTGGCGAACCTCCAATAAACATAGTGCCCACAAAAAACAACAAAGAAAAAGGTTCAACGAGTTCATAATCCAATGTAGCGAATCCTGCTGTTCTCATCGTGACCGTTTGGAAAAAAGAAGCTAACACTTTTTCTCCAAATGTAAAATTACCAATAGAATTTGGATTATTCCATTCAACAACCAGGAATACAAGTGTTCCAACGATAATCAAAGCTATAGTCATGTTAATGGCTAAACGAGTATGGATTTTCAACATCCGATATGTACGTTTCCATCCACTTCTACATTTATTCTTTATAACAGATTGAATATTTTGAGTAACATCAAACCATACAGAGAAACCAATACCACCTAGAATAATCAATGAGGTTATCACTAAGTTCACTAATGGATCATGAACATATTCTAGAAGACTAATAGCCCCTAAATTATCAAATCCTGCATTACAAAAGCCAGAAACTGCTAAAAATAGTGAGACAAAAAGCCCTCTCGCTAAACCCAAGTCGGGAACGAATCTAATCGCTAACAGCAACATTCCAATTCCTTCGATTATAAATGTGTATTTAAGAATAGATCCTAAGTAGGTCTTAAAGTCACCTAACTCCTCACGGTTGAGTGCTTCTTTAACCGCAATCGTATTTGAATACCGCATCTTCTTTCCCATTCTTGTAATTAAGGTTGCAAGTATCGTCATTAAACCTAATCCACCTATTTGCATAAGCAAGATACATATAATTTGACCAAAAACGGTATACGAAGTTGCAACGGGCAAAATAAAGAGACCTGTTACACATACCATCGATACTGTGGTAAATAAATTATCAAAGTAAGTAGTTTCTGAACTTTCAAGATTGCTTATAGGCAACGTTAATAAAAGAGATCCTATAAATATTACAAATGCAAAACTGATTGCTATTTTAGCAGCAGGAGGGATACTCCTAAGCTTTTTAGAAAACATTCTATTCTCCTCTTTCTTTTTTCTCATACAAAAATGTATTATATTCTTATATATACAAAAGTAAAGCATTATTCTGCTTATAAGAAAAAAAGATTTTAGAGTCCATTTTGTTAGTGCACTCTTTGTTCATAACTTTCTACAATCAGTTGACAGATACGGTGGCTTTCTAAAGAAGAATCCATGCTAACAGGATTTTTTTTATTTTGGAAGCCGTCTATTGCTAGTCGAATTAATGGAGCAAAACCTCTTTTTTCTAATGTCTCATCCCAATCTCCAAAAGAAATCACTTGTTTTTGTTTAGCGGTTTCAATTTCATAATCCGTTAAGTTAACTACTCGATGAGTTCCAGTTGGTGACTGAATTTCTACAGATTCAGCATTAGCTCCCGAAATGTAATTCATTGTCGCAATACACTCTGTATGTTCTGTTGTAAGATGTAAAACACATGATACTAAATTACCGGCTTCTTCTTTTACAGTGAAGTGCGTTTGGGTAATCGGCTCATCCAATAAAAACAATGCAGTATCAACCACATGGATGAACAAATCATAAATAGCATACTTTACGCTACCTGAGCTTTCAGGTTTGGTTTTTTGAATCAAAATCATATTCTTATTTGGAACTTCTTTCACTTTTTGAATCATAGGAGCAAAACGACGATTAAATCCTGTAATCAATAAAATATCTTTTTCCTTTGCCAGCTCCATTAGCGCTTTTACTTCTTCAACATTTTCGCTAATCGGCTTGTCTACATAAACATGGATGCCTTTTTCAATGCATTCTCTGATAAGAGCTTCATGAGTATGGGTGGCCGTATGTATAAATACAGCTTCAATGCCGCTGCTTAGTAACTCATCTATAGAAGAATATAAATTTGATATCCGGTATTTTTTACCAAGTTTAGCTAATTTTTCTTGATCACGTGTGAACAAGTGCCATTCTATTTCATTATCTAACGCCATCATTACGGGTAGATAAGCTTTTTGAGAAATATTTCCTAAACCAATAATTCCTATTTTCATTATTCGTTCCCTCTTTTCTAATTTTCATTTTCATCTCATATCCTATCATATTTCAAATGAATTTACTCTTTTAAAATGCTCTACAGTTTACTAATCTTTTTACTTTTGTACAATAAAGATAAGATATTACCTTAGGAGGAATTTATTGATGAAATTTATCTCATGGAATGTCAATGGTTTAAGAGCCATTGTAAAAAAAGGGTTTGTTGAAATTTTTGAAGAATTAGATGCCGATTTCTTTTGTCTACAGGAAACAAAACTTCAAGAAGGTCAAATTGAGCTGGATTTTCCGGGTTACTATGATTATTGGAATTATGCAGAAAAAAAAGGGTATTCTGGAACTGCTATCTTTACTAAACATAAACCATTAGATGTGTCTTATGGCATTGGCAAACCCGAACACGATCAAGAAGGACGAGTGATCACTTTAAGCTACCCTAATTACTATGTAGTAACTTGTTATACCCCTAATTCTAAAAGCGAACTAAAACGTTTAGACTACCGTATGCAATGGGAAGATGACTTTCAACTGTACTTAAAAAAATTGGATTCCGAAAAACCAGTCATTCTCTGCGGTGATCTAAATGTTGCTCACGAGAACATCGATTTAAAAAACTGGAAAACGAATCAATTAAGTGCGGGTTTTAGCAAAGAAGAACGCATGAAATTCTCTGCTTTATTAGATGCTGGGTTTATTGATACTTTCCGCTACTTCTACCCTGATTTAGAAGGGGCATATACGTGGTGGAATTATCGATTTAATGCCCGTAAAACGAATGCTGGCTGGCGAATTGATTATTTCTGTGTCTCTACTCGCTTACAAGATCATTTACAAGAAGCGCGGATTTTAGATGATATAGTTGGTTCAGATCATTGTCCCGTAGAATTAATTCTAAAAGAAACAATATAAATAATTTTTAGCTAAAATAAATTCTATTCATTAAAAGAATTTTTTTGTTGCAAATTTTTTTTTAAAATTATATACTAATTAAGATGAAATCGATAGTTTTTCATAAGGGAGTAACTGGCAGCAACAGCTGTGGCAACGTCACCAACAAGTAGATTTGCAACGATCTTCTGGTGTTGTCTTAAATAGTGAGACTTATGCACATTGTTCTCTATAAGGACAATCCTGCATAAGTCTCTTTTTTTTATCGATTTTACTGACCATCAATTAAAGGAGGATATTGAGCGTACAAAAACAAGCTTAGCTAATGATTCGATTATTTTTACAAGATCATTGCCAATCAACATAAACCTTGTTTGATGATAGTGAATATGCTACTATTTTTGGCAACTGTACTATAATGATATTATAATGGTATTATTTTTTATTTCATGTCAACAACCGTTTCTACAGACATTTCATCATATTTTTGATTGTCTGTCAGTAAACTGGCTAATTTTTTTTACGAAAGGGTGTATCACTTGGAAAATTATCAAAAAGACCAAGAAACAATATTAAAAGAATTACAGACTTCACCAAAAGGCTTGCAGGATGCAGAAGTCAAAACACGTCAGGAACGCGATGGCTTAAATGAATTAAAGCAAAAAGCTAAAGATTCCGTTCTCAAATTATTTTTAGCAACTTTTAAAGACGCAATGGTTATTGTGCTATTAATAGTAGCCGTTATCCAAATGGCTTTAGGTTCAGTAGTTGAATCATTAATTATTTTTGCTGTTCTAATGATCAACTCTGTTATCAGTGTTATTCAAACTAAAAAAGCTGAAAGTTCCCTTGATGCGTTGTCCAGTCTCTCTGCTCCTGAATCGAAAGTAATCCGTAATGGCGTTAAAGTAACTATTCCAGCAAAAGAACTTGTTGTAGGAGATATTGTTATCTTAGATGCTGGGGATTATGTTCCAGCTGATGGACGTTTACTAGAAGCAGGATCACTTCAGATTAATGAAGGAATGCTAACTGGTGAATCTGTTCCAGCAGACAAAAATATCGATGTTGTTGAAAAAGAAGTCCCTGTTGGAGATCGTTCAAACATGGTTCATAGCGGAACTTTAGTTACGTATGGTCGTGGTCTTGTGGTTGTTACAGGTACAGGTAACAATACTGAAATCGGTCAAGTTGCTAGCTTAATTGATAACGCAGTGGCTAAGCAAACACCATTGCAAAGAAAATTAGACGACTTTAGTAAAAAACTAGGATTTGGTATCCTTATTCTTTCTATTCTTATCTTTGCTATCCAAGCCGCTCGTATCTTCTTTGGCGGAGCAACAGATGTAAATACTGAATTGTTGAATGCATTTATGTTCGCAGTTGCGGTAGCCGTTGCTGCTATCCCTGAAGCATTACAATCTATCGTTACTATCGTTCTTTCTACTGGAACAAACAAGATGGCTAAGAAACATGCGATCATTCGTAAGCTTCCAGCTGTTGAAACATTAGGTTCAACAAGTGTTATTTGTACAGATAAAACAGGTACATTAACACAAAATAAAATGACGATTGTTGATTACTTTTTACCAAATGGTCAAACGGGAGACTTCAATTCTACTCCTGATACATGGACTACTGATGAAGCTCGTTTAATGCAAATTGCTGTGTTAGCAAATGATTCAAACATCAATGACCAAGGCCAAGAACTTGGTGACCCAACTGAAGTTGCTATGATCGCTTTCAGTAATAAAGTGAACAAACCTTACCATGAATTACGTAATGCTTACCCTAGATTAGCTGAGTTGCCTTTTGATTCAGATCGTAAGCTAATGTCTACTGTTCATGTCATTGACGGCGAAAACCTTATGTTAACAAAAGGTGGCCCAGATGTAGTCTTTAACCGCAGTTCAAAAATATTGATTGACGGAAAAGTTGTTCCTTTAACAGAGGACAACCTGAAATCTTTAGCTGACCAAAATGAAGTCTTTTCAGATCGTGCTTTGCGCGTATTGGCTTTTGCTTATAAACCTGTTTCAGAAGGAGAAAACATTACTTTTGAAGACGAAAATGATTTGATTTTAGTTGGTTTAGTTGCTATGATCGATCCACCTCGTGAAGCTGTTTATGGCGCTGTAGAACAAGCTAAAAAAGCTGGTATTAAAACAGTTATGATTACTGGTGACCACAAAACAACTGCACGTGCAATTGCTCGTGATATCGGAATTTCAGAACCAGACGACATTGCTTTGACTGGTCAAGAATTAGACGCTTTAAGTGAAGACGAATTAAATGCTAAACTAGAAAAAATTTCAGTTTATGCTCGTGTTTCTCCAGAAAACAAAATCAGAATCGTTCGCGCTTGGCAAAATAAAGATAAGATCTCTGCTATGACTGGTGATGGTGTAAACGATGCACCTGCACTGAAACAAGCAGATATCGGAATCGCAATGGGTAGCGGAACAGACGTAGCTAAAGATGCAGCTGCAATGGTATTGACGGATGATAACTTTGTTTCAATCATTAGTGCCGTTGAAGTTGGTCGTAATGTATTTGATAACATCAAAAAAGCTGTTGCTTACCTATTTGCTGGTAACCTTGGTGCCATTATCGCAATCATTGTTGCGTTACTAATGAACTGGGTTAACCCATTCACTGCCTTACAGTTATTGTTCATCAACTTAGTTAATGACTCTATTCCTGCTATTGCCTTAGGAATGGAAAAAGGCGAACCAAATGTTATGGAACGTAAACCAAGAGATCCAAACGAAGGCATCTTCGCAGGTGATACTTTAAGATCTGTTCTTTATCGTGGTGTGCTTATTGGTATCGCAGTAGTTATCTCACAATATATTGGATTAGGTTATTCAAATGAAATGAGTATTGCTATGGCCTTTACTACACTTATCTTGGCTCGTACTTTACAAACTTTCCCTGCACGTTCAAATACTCAAACCTCTATTGGAGCAGGTTTCTTCTCTAATATGTACGCTATTTACGCAGTTCTGTTCTGTTCTGTTTTATATGGCGTGACAGTTCTTCCAGGTGTTCGTTCAATCTTTAATATTCCAGATAATTTTGGTTGGGAACAATGGGGAATTGCTGCAGGATTAGCTTTAGCTGCCGTTATTCTAATGGAATTAGCTAAATTTCTCCCTCATAAAAAAGAAGCTTAAGACAAACAACTGAATAAAGAAATAGAAAATCTTTTGTCTGCTGATAAATCAGCAGACAAAAGGTTTTCTTCTTTTTTGTTAAAATTTATCACTAGCAAATTTCATTTAAATCCTTTATACTATTAACCGAATACTTGTTCGAGGAGGAAAAAAACATGAACTTTGTTGCATTGGATTTCGAAACAGCTAGCCATCAACGCCACAGCGCTTGTTCAATCGCACTGACGGTTGTAAAAAATAGTCAAATCGTTGATCATTATTACTCTTTAATTAAACCTGAAACTGAATTTTTTTGGCGTAATGTTCAAATTCACGGCATTACCGAAGATGATGTTCAAACTGCCCCTTCTTTTCCAGAAGTTTGGGAAAAGATAAAACCTTTCTTCAAAGAAAACAAACTGATTGTTGCTCACAATCTTCCATTTGATCGTGGTGTTTTACAAGGTTGTCTTGATTATTATCAATTGCAACAACCTCACTTTCAAACACTTTGTACGGTCCAATCGAGTCGGAAATTAATTACCGAAATTCCTAATCATAAATTGAACACCGTTTGTGACCATTTAGGAATCCGGTTAGACAACCATCATAATGCACTTGAAGACAGCAATGCTTGTGCAGCTATTCTTCTGTATTTAGAAGATCATTTTGGAACAGATCCTTTAAAAAAACTGGTTAAACATGTCTAATTTCAATTAGAGTTAATTTTTCTAAACATTTTATTACAACAAAAAAAACGACTTATTTTTTTAAATAAGTCGTTTTTTTTGCATTCT
Source organism: Carnobacterium sp. 17-4 (assembly GCF_000195575.1). Taxonomy (NCBI): domain Bacteria; kingdom Bacillati; phylum Bacillota; class Bacilli; order Lactobacillales; family Carnobacteriaceae; genus Carnobacterium; species Carnobacterium sp. 17-4. The sequence continues at coordinate 1,948,220 of NC_015391.1, forward strand.
ATTAAGTGCTATTAGTTGAATTGCTCAAACGATTCCCGTATTTTTAATATATTAGCTATATTTTGAAATGATAGCAAAAATACTTTGGAGGAGTTTACATGATTAAAAAACAAAAACAGTTTCTAGGAGCTGTCTTTATACTTATGTTAGGTTTATTCATAAATTTAGCAACACCCCTTTCAGTTTCAGCAGAAAAAGGAACAGAAAGTGATCCATACATGATTACCACTGATGTCACCTATGCTCCATTTGAATTTAAAAATGCAGATGGGGATTATGTCGGTATTGACGTAGAAATTTTAGATGCTATTGCGCAAGATCAAGGATTCTCGTATGAATTGCGACCATTAGCTTTTAGCGCAGGTTTACAAGCTTTAGAAAGTAACCAAGTTGACGGAATGATTGCTACTATGAGCATCACAGATGAGCGTAAAGAGTCATTTGATTTTTCTGACCCATACTTTGAAGCTGGTACTGTTATGGCTGTAGCAAAAGATAATGAGGATATAACCTCATATGAAGATTTAGATGGGAAAACGGTCGCTGTTAAAGTAGGAACAACCGGAGCAGCATTTGTGGCGGAATTAAAAAAAGAGTTTAACATTGACGTTAACCAATTTGAAGACTCGGCTACGATGTACGAAGATGTAGTTGCTGGCCATTCAGATGCAGTCTTCGATGATTATCCTGTTATGGCTTATGCTGTTCAACAAGGTCTTCAACTACAATTCCCTCTTGATCCAGAAGCAGGCGATGTCTATGGTTTTGCCGTTAATAAAGGTCAAAATCCTGAACTGCTAGAAAAATTTAATGCTGGATTAGCAAATATCAAAGAAAATGGGATTCATGAAGAAATCACAACTAAGTATACTGGCGAAGATTCAGAAGCTACTGGAAGCAGTAATGGTTTCTTGGCCTTGATTCAAAACAATTACAAAGAATTATTGACCGGTCTTGGACGTACATTATTATTGACTCTTATCTCTTTTGCTATTGCATTAGTTGCCGGAGTTATTTTAGGATTATTTAGTGCTACTTCAAATAAACTTTTGATTGGCATTTCTTCTATTTATGTAACGATTATGCGAGGTATTCCATTGATTGTTCTAGCCTTTTTCGTTTACTTCTCGATTCCTCAATTTTTAAATATCCAATTATCAGCTTACGTGGCAGGTATAATTACTTTAAGCCTTAACACGACGGCTTATATCTCTGAATTGGTTCGTGGAGGTATTCAAGCTGTAGCTGTAGGGCAGTTAGAAGCCGCAAGAAGTCTCGGTTTACCTTATCAAACTTCTATGCGCAAAATTATCTTACCACAAGCAATCAAAATAATGATTCCATCTTTTATTAATCAATTTGTCATTACCCTTAAAGACACCTCAATTCTATCCGTTATCGGTATCGTCGAATTAACTCAAACAGGAAAAATTATTATTGCACGTACCTATTCTTCTGGAAATATGTGGTTGATTATTGGAATTATGTATATTATTTTAATTACTATTTTAACCAAGTTATCAAATGTATTGGAAAGGAAAATGTCAAATGACTAAAGTAAAAGTGGAACATTTAAAGAAAAACTTTGGAAGTTTAGAAGTTTTAAAAGACTTGAACGTTGAAGTCCAAGAAGGAGAAGTGGTTTGTATCATTGGTCCTTCAGGTTCTGGTAAAAGTACTTTTTTACGCTGTCTGAATGCTTTGGAAGAAATTACAGGCGGCAAAGTCATTATCGATGACTTCGATCTTACTGATCCAAAGCAAGACATCAACAAAGTACGCGAAAATGTTGGAATGGTTTTTCAACAATTTAATTTGTTCCCTCATCTAACGGTTTTAGAAAACATTACATTAGCACCTAAAGAACTAAAAAAAGATTCCTCAGAAGATATTAAAAAACACGCATTGGAACTGTTGGAAACGGTGGGGCTTTCTGAGAAAGCGAACGATTACCCTAAATCATTATCTGGCGGACAAAAGCAACGTGTCGCTATTGCACGTGCATTAGCAATGAATCCAGACCTTATGTTGTTTGATGAACCAACAAGTGCTCTTGATCCGGAAATGGTTGGTGATGTGTTGGAAGTCATGCAAAAGCTGGCTGAACAAGGTATGACCATGTTGGTGGTGACTCATGAAATGGGCTTCGCTAAAGAAGTAGCCGACCGCGTAATTTTCATGGATGGTGGATACATCGTTGAAGAGGGAACTCCAGAAGACGTTTTTGGCAATCCTCAACATGAACGGACAAAAAACTTTTTAGAGAAAGTATTGATCTAAAAAAAGAGAGTGGTATAAAAAGCGTTTAGACCCGAATCACTGGAACGAATACGCGCAGTATGGTCATCGACCATCGAGCATTATTCGTGAAGTGGACGTCGGGTCTGCTTTTTGGAGCACGTTTTAGAATAAATATTCGTATATATTAAAGAGGCTTGGATTTTGTCCCAGCCTCTTTTTTAAATTTCTCCAACCATCATACTCATCAGACAAACATCTAAATAAACGCCATTATCTTTAACCCCTCTTGGCATGATAGCTTCTAGTTCAAAACCCATTTTTTCATAGAGACGACGTGCTCGTTCATTACGAGCTTGAACGGTTAGTTCTAATCGTTTTAAATTACTTGATGGACTCTTTGCCCATTCAACCAATTTTTCCATCATCGTGGTGCCTAATCGCAAACCCCAATACTCTTTTGCAATTGAAATACTGATGTCTCCAATATGGTTTAATTTAGGTTTATCATTTCCATGAATTTCAGCAATTCCTACGATTTCTTCTTTATCTAAAGCGACTAATAAAACTGTTACATCAGATTCTAGAATGGCTTCAATTTCTTTATTTTCTGCTTCTATACTTTTACTTGGCCCCTCAGCTCCCATTGTCATAAATCCTGTCTCACTCGCAATTCTGTGCAAGTGTTTCAATACTTTCTCAGCATCGCTAGGGATAGCTTCTCGAATGTTTATCGCATCATTCATTTGCTATCACTCTGACCTTCTTCAAATGAATGAAGCAATTCTTCGTACCTTTTTCCAACAGGTTCAAAAGTCAACTCGCGTTCCATCAAGTCTTCTCCAGTAGGAACAAGTTTGATTTGCAAGTATTCTTGGGGTAAATCTTCTGGAATAAATGTTGCCCATTCAATAATCGAAACACCGTCTCCTTCAAAATATTCCTCTAACCCTAAATCCATTCCACCAGTTTCTTCTAGTCGATAAACATCCATATGATATAAAGGAAGTCTCCCCTCCAAATATTCTCTAATAATCGTATAAGTTGGGCTTTTAATCACTTTGCTTATTCCAAGACCTTCGGCTAAACCTTTTGTAAATGTTGTTTTACCTGCTCCCAAATTTCCTTCTAAAAGAATGACATCTCCTGGTTCAAGGAATTTTGCTAAATCAGCAGCTACTGCTTTCGTTTCTTCTTCATTACGTGCTTTTAGTTGTTTCATGTTATTCTCCTCTATCCGTTTCTACTTACCTTTTATTGTAATTCAAGTATGTAAAAAAAGCTAAATAAAAAATCAATTAAACAGCTACCTGTTTAATTGATTTTTTATTTAGTTAATTTATTCACTACATACCGTTATCCGTTGATTAATAAATTGTTGATTTTCAATCTCATCAACGAGTGCCAGAGCAAAGTCAGCGTAGCTTACTTCACTTTCGCCTTCACTATTCGTTAATAGTATGTCTTGACCCAATTGATAATTTCCAGTTCTTTCACCATCAGGATTAAAAAAAGCAGATGGGCTTAGGTAGGTCCAGTTGATATCTTCTGTTTGGTTTAAAAGTTCAAAAGCCTTTGCCATATTAAGTGCTGTAGCTTTTGCTTCCTCAGGAAAAGTTTCAGTGTCCATCAAACGAGTTGTATTTGTATCATCGATATATAAACTACCTGCTCCACCGACAACGATTAAACGTGGCGCATCATGTCCTTGGATTAAGGATACAATATGAGCTAAACTTGTTTGATGCAATTCTTCTTTCCCTAGTGGGGCATTAAATGCATCAACCACTACATCTAACTCTTTGATATCATCAAAATCTAAGTCATATAAATCTTTTTCAATATAACGGCTATCTTTACTGTCTATTAGCTTCGAAGCATTTCGAACCAAAGGAATGACTTCATGTCCTCTAATCAAGGCCTCTGCTGAAATTTTTGAACCTGATTTACCTGTTGCACCGATAATTCCGATTTTCATATAATTTCCTCCTTATGCTACTGATTCTTCTTATTTAATTATAATGAGAAAGCATCCAATTGAGCAACTATTCTCTCTTTATCAAAAAAGAACACTAAAAATGATAAAACAAAAAAAGCTGACTCAATTGAGTCAGCTTCTAGTTTTTATTAACCCATTAAAGTTTGGTTAGCAGTAATGATTGCTAATTTATAGACGTCTTCTTCGTTACAACCACGGGATAAATCTGAAATTGGTTTATTTAACCCTTGTAAAATTGGTCCAATAGCTTCGAAATTACCAAAACGTTGTGCAATTTTGTAGCCAATGTTTCCTGATTGTAGTTCTGGGAAAACAAATACACTTGCTTGTCCAGCAACTTTTGAATCTGGAGCTTTTTGTTCAGCAACAGAAGCTACAAACGCAGCATCAAATTGCATTTCGCCATCAATGTCGTATTGTGGAGCAAGTTCTTGAGCAATCTTAGTAGCTTCAGCTACTTTAGTTGCTTCTTCAGCAACAGCTGATCCTTTTGTTGAAAAGCTTAGCATTGCAACTTTTGGTTCAATCCCAAACATTTCTGCTGTTTTAGCACTTTCAACAGCGATCTCAGCTAATTCTTGAGCATTTGGATTTACGTTGATTGCACAATCTGAGAACAAGTATTTTTCCTGTCCACGGCCACGCATCATGATAAATGCGCCACTTGTACGGCTAACGCCTGGTTTAGTTTTTATAATTTGTAATGCAGGGCGAACAGTGTCCCCAGTTGAGTGGATTGCTCCACTTACTAAACCATCAACTAGTCCCATGTATGTTAACATTGTACCAAAGTAATTTTCATCTTTTAATAATTGAATAGCCTTTTCTTCAGTAACTTTTCCTTTACGGCGTTCTACGAAAGAAGCAACCATTTCATCTAATTTATCATAATTAGCTGGATCAACAATTTCAATATTTTCTACATTAAAACCACGATTTTTTGCAGCTTCTTTTACAACTTCAGGATTTCCAATTAATACGGGTTGAATTAAATCTTCAGATGCTAAACGAACTACAGCACCAAGAATACGAGGTTCAGATCCTTCCGGAAATACAATACGTACTTTTTTTCCTTTAATTTTTCCTGATAAACTTTCAATTAGTTCCACACTAACAACCTCCACTATTTGTGATTATATATACATTCCTATCATACTCTTATTTTCATGAAAATGACAGTCTTTTGAGCCCAAAACCTATAAGTATTCCTTATTGAACAGATTCAGGCAACTGCCAGTTTATCGGCTCTTCACCGAATTTGATCAATGCATCATTTGCTTTAGAAAATGGCTTCGATCCGAAAAAACCACGGTAAGCGGATAAAGGACTTGGATGAACTGAGGTCAACACAACGTGTTTTGATTCATCAATCAATGCTCTCTTTTTTATCGAAGGGTTGCCCCATAGAATAAATACCATTGGCTGATTACGGTCACTTAATTTCTTTATAACAGCATCGGTTAGTGTTTCCCATCCTTTTCCTTTATGTGAATGAGCTTGTCCTTTACGCACCGTTAATACGGTATTTAGTAATAGCACACCTTGTTTAGCCCATGATTCTAAATAACCATGATCTACAGGTGAGATTCCTAAATCACTTTGTAACTCTTTATAGATATTAACTAATGAGGGAGGAATTTTCACGGTTGGCAACACAGAAAAGCTTAACCCATGAGCTTGTTTTGGTCCGTGATAAGGATCTTGTCCTAAAATAACCACTTTCACTTCATTATAAGGTGTCCATTCAAAAGCTTGCCAAATGTGATGCATCTCTGGATAAACGATTGTTTCTTGGTATTCTTGTACAAGAAATTCTTTCAGTAAATGGTAAGATGGGGTGTTTGTTTGTTCTTGTAGAATTGGCAGCCAACTATTATTTACGGGTACAGTCAATATGGTCCCTCCTTTGTCACGTTTAAAGTTTCTTTTTCAATTTACTTCTATCCTACAAGAATTAGTCTCTTCACACAACTCTACTCTTCATCTGTTCATTATTTTTTGTTTATTAATTTCATGTTTCTTTTTGATAAATTTAAGAAGAAAAGGGCATTATGCGTTTATTTTCTCTCTATTAATGGTAGACTTATTAAGACAAATGAATCTTGGGAGGAACCAAACATGATAGAGCTTATTGTATCTGATATGGATGGAACATTATTAAATGAAAAAATGAAAGTTTCTGAAACAAATGCCAATGCTATTAAAGCGGCTATGAAACAAGGGATCCATTTTATGGTTGCAACAGGACGCGGCTTTACTGAAGCTCATCCTTTGCTTGAAGAAGTGGGCATTAACTGTTCATTCATCACTTTAAATGGAGCTCAAGTATATAACGAAGAAGGTAAAGTAATCCAAAATATTGGAATTGATAAGAAAACTGTTCATGAAATCGTTTCTGAAATAAAGAAAAGAAATCTGTATTGTGAGATGACGACATCAAATGGAATTTATTCAGATAATAAAGCTAAGCGTATTGAGTCTGTAGCTTCTTTGTTATATGAAACTAACCCGGATACGACTTACAAAATGGCTGTTGTTTTAGCAGCTGCCCGTTTAGAAATTATGAACATCAATTATGTTGAGGATTACGAACAACTTGTACATGATGATTCCATTGAAATTTTAAAAGTCATTGCCTTTAGTGATGAGGGTCGTAAGGTCCTTGGTCCACTTACTGAGGACCTTGAAAAATCTGGAACCCTTGCTGTTACAGCTTCTTTTGTTAATAATATTGAAATCAATAACATTAACGCACAAAAAGGGATCGCTCTTGAAGATGCTGCAAAAAAATTAAATATCCCACTTGAAAATATCATGACTCTTGGCGATAACTTTAATGATGTTTCCATGTTAAAAGTAGCTGGCTATAGTTTTGCTATGGAAAATGCTGAGGAAGAAGTTAAAACATATGCAAAATACCGCACAACCAGTAATAACAGCGATGGAGTAGCACATGCTATTACATTGGCTTTAAACAACAACTTGGAATCAGCTAAAGCTCCAAGTATCATGGAAAACGTAGAATAAAGATGATTTCCTTAGATATTCATTGATGTAATTGAAACGTAACGGTTTGCTTTCTTTTTTCGTCATTAGTAGTAGGCTTATATTCACTTCGCCCACCTACTGAATGAAGGGAGAGTCTAATATGGATGCAAGTACACAATGGTTTTCTGCTGTAATAGAAATGGTCGGTAATGTTGGTTTTCCTATCTTTATCGCCTTTTTTCTACTCCAGCGCATGGAAACCAAACTTGATGACGTTGTTAAAGCTCTGCACGAACTAAGTCAAGTCATTAAGTCAGCGGAATAAAAAAGAACCCGCCGTGAAAAACGGTGGGTTCTTTTTTATTCCGTTTCGCGATTTTTTTTGGTATAATTAATACAAATATTCATCCGCTTAATTTATCATTAGAGGAGCGTTCAATATGGTACTTTTGTATATGAAACAAGAATACGTTTCAAAACAAGAAAAAATCCTCGTAAAAAATGAACAAGGCATAGACGTGTATCTGATTTCAGGTAAGTGGGGCAGAGTCGGCGACAGTATATCTTTATATGCTATGGACGGAACTTTGCTTGTAGAATTCAAACAAACCGTACTCTCCTTATTTCCTAAATTTGATATTTATGTGCAAAATAAAAAAATAGGCTCGATAGCGAAACATCGTACTTTAAAGATGGTTTATTTTAAAGTTACTCCATTAAATTGGGTTGTAACTGGAGACTTTTATAATCATCATTATTTTGTACGCTGCGAGGATCAACTTATTATGGAATTGGATAAAGCTTATACATCCTTTGGAGACTATTATAGGTTATCTGTCCCAGAAGCCCAGCATGCCCCCATTTGTTTGTGTATTGCTTTGATTGTTGATAATCTCACTCTAACACGTTTGCCTAAACCATCTCCAAGAAAAGTTAGTCGAGCTCTCCAATCTTTTTAACTTACGAAAAAAGCATTGATCTGATTTAATTTTTACAGATCAATGCTTTTTTCAATTCACATTCCATTGCATATGATCGTACAAATGATTACCTAAAGTACATTCCCAAGACTTTTTAAAGCCTATTTTAAGGTAAAGTTGTTGTGCCTTTTTATTTTGTTGATCGCAATTCAATCCAATAACCTGTTCATTTTCTGCCATTGCAATAGTAGGCAATGCCTCTATCAATTCTGTTGCCACCCCTTGCCCTCTAAAGTTCTCATCCGTCACTAGAGAATCTAAGTACCACTCTCCCTTAATTGTTTCAGCATCTTTAAATAGTGGTTCCACTATCCCGTATTCTTTTAATTTTTCATTTAATGGTTCATCAATTACAGCTTCCAACTCGCCTTTGTAACCAAAACATACTCCCGCTCTTTTTCCATCGCGGACACAGATAAATGCACGACTGTAACTATAACGATAATTTTTATTTTCCATAGCTTTTTTCATCATATTTTTTAAGCTAATAGAATCTATTTCTTTTAGCAATGGCAGCTCCATGTCTTCTAAAATAATCCATACCCATTCTACTAATTGATCTATATCTGAAAGTTCAGCTTTTCGAATCATTTTCCTACCTACTTTCTTTAGAGTAATTCCCATTTCTATCATAGCGAATTAGAGATACCCATTCAACTATTTAATCTATGCAAAAGAACACATGCATGTCAGAACATATCACACAAGAATATTACATTATTGTTGCAATCGAGTTAAACATAAATTAGAATAATAACTTAGACAAGGAGGTTTATTTATGAATTTACGAAAACGATCACTTTTTACACTTATGACAGCTTTACTACTGACAGTCATTTTCACTATACTATTGCCTGGTACAGCTTCTGCCCAAGAAACAAACAAAACTTATATTATTGGAACGGATGTTACCTTTGCTCCCTTTGAATACAAAGATGTGGATGGGGAATACAAAGGAATTGATGTGGATTTGTTAGATGCTATTGCCAAAGATCAAGGATTTAATTATGAATTACGACCTTTGGGATTTAGTGCTGCACTGCAAGCTTTAGAATCAAATCAAATAGACGGTATGATTGCTGGAATGAGCATTACACCTGAACGTCAAGAATCTTTTGATTTTTCTGATCCATACTTTGAGAGCGGCGTTGTTATGGCCGTTTCTGAATCAAATGATGAAATAACTTCTTATGAGGATCTAGAAGGGAAAACAGTAGCTGTTAAAGTTGGGACAACTGGTGCTGCTTTTGCTGAGTCTATTCAAGATGAATTCGGTTTTGAATTAAATACTTTTGAAGATTCTGCAAATATGTATGAAGATGTCTTAACAGGAAATTCAGATGCTGCTTTTGAAGATTACCCTGTAATGGCTTATGCTATTCAATCTGGACTAGGTCTAAAACTAACAATGGATCCTGAACCTGGAGACAATTATGGCTTTGCCGTAAATAAGGGACAAAATGCTGAGTTATTGGAAATGTTCAATAATGGTCTAATTAATATTCGTGCTAATGGAACTTATGATGAAATAATGGATACTTACCTAGGTGATACATCTACCAAAAATGATTCTGCAAACCTTGGATTCTTTGGTTTGATTCAACAAAATGGCGGCGAATTACTAAAAGGATTAGGTAGAACATTATTATTAACCATTATCTCTTTTGCAATTGCTACCATTTTTGGTGTTATCTTAGGATTATTTAACGCTTCGCCTAACAAAGTATTGAACTGGATAGCAACAATTTACGTAGATATCCTACGTGGTATACCTTTAATCGTATTAGCGTTTTTCATCTACTTCTCTATTCCTCAATTTTTGAGTATTCAAATACCTGCTTATATTGCTGGTGTAATCACGTTGAGCCTAAATACAACTGCCTATATTGCTGAATTGGTTCGTGGTGGTATCCAAGCAGTAGATACAGGTCAACTTGAAGCTTCAAGAAGTTTAGGACTTACTTACAATACGTCTATGCGCAAAGTTGTATTGCCACAAGCTGTTAAAATAATGATACCATCTTTTATTAATCAATTTGTCATTACCCTTAAAGATACCTCAATTCTATCCGTTATCGGTATCGTTGAATTGACTCAAACCGGAAAAATCATTATTGCCCGTACCTACTCTTCTGGAGATATGTGGTTGATTGTTGGACTGATGTATATTATCATCATCACGATCCTAACGAAGTTTTCAAACTATATTGAAAGGAGAACATCAAATGACTAAAGTAAAAGTAGAACATCTAAAGAAAAATTTTGGAAGCTTAGAAGTTTTAAAGGACTTGAATGTTGAAGTTCAAGAAGGAGAAGTTGTTTGTATCATCGGACCTTCTGGATCTGGTAAAAGTACGTTTCTCCGCTGTCTGAATGCTTTGGAAGAAATTACGGGTGGTAAAGTGATTATTGATGACTTTGATCTCACTGATCCAAAACAAGACATCAATAAAGTACGGGAAAATATTGGAATGGTTTTTCAACAGTTTAATTTATTCCCTCATCTAACCGTTATAGAAAATATTACATTAGCACCTAAAGAACTCAAAAAGGATTCTACTGACGCTATTAAAAAACGTGCACTAGAATTATTGGAAACAGTTGGTCTTTCTGAAAAAGCGAATGATTACCCTAAATCATTATCTGGTGGACAGAAGCAACGTGTTGCTATTGCACGTGCTTTAGCAATGAATCCAGATATTATGTTGTTCGATGAACCTACAAGTGCTCTTGATCCAGAAATGGTTGGCGATGTGTTAGAAGTCATGCAAAAGCTGGCTGAACAAGGCATGACTATGTTAGTCGTAACACATGAAATGGGCTTCGCTAAAGAAGTTGCCGATCGCGTGATTTTCATGGATGGCGGATACATTGTTGAAGAAGGCAAACCTGAACAACTCTTTAACCATCCTCAACATGAACGAACAAAGAACTTTTTAGAAAAAGTTTTAGTTTAAAAAAAAGATCTGCCCTACGAGTAAATTCTCGTGTGGCAGATCTTTTTTATTTTAAGCTTTAATTGTTTCATCTAATTTATTTTCTTCATTCTTTTGACTCTTTTTTTGTGAGATATGCATCGTTACAATCAATAAACCATTGAAAAGAAGAATAATCCCAATCATCACAAAGTTAGCATGCCAATAAATGTCATTTCCTAGACCGTTGCTGATTGCTTGCCTAAATCCATAAACGGAGTATGTCATTGGCAATAATAAGTGAATAGACTGGAAGAACCCATTCGTCAATGGAATAGGGAACGTTCCACCAGAGCCACCTAATTGCAAGACGAGTAATACCATTGCTAAAAAGCGCCCAACATTATCTAGTGCTACTACTAAAGTTAATACAATAGACATAAATGCTAAGGAAGTTAGTACAGCTAATAAGAAGAATTTCCCTATAAATAAAACATCTAATCCGATCATTAGTAAGATGCCACATTCCAATACAGCCATCAAGGTTGCTATAAGTATAGCTACAGAAACTTTGCTTAGCCACCACTCAAAACCGGATCTACCTTCAAGTGCCCTCTTACGTACAGGATAGATTGTAGTAAAGACAACTGCTCCAATATACAGTGCCATTGACATAATATAAGGCGCTAATGCAGCACCATAATTTGGTACTTCACTATATTTTTTTTGTTTTAATTCAATTGGATTTGCAAACATATCCATTGTTTTATCCGTTGCATCTACTTCATTAACTTTTGTGGAACCTTCCAATAAACTAGTTGATAATTGACTAGTTCCATCTTTTAGCGAGTTGATTCCGTTGCCTAATGTTTGAGACCCACTGCTCAGTGCTTGTGAACCATCTCTAAGCTGTGTCGAGCCATCTGCTAAGCTTGTTGCACCATTAGTTAAACTAGCCGAATTTTCGTTCAAAAGAGACGTTCCCTGGGCTAATTGATTTGCCCCACTGCTCAACTGATCGATTCCCGCAATAAGGTTTGGTAATTGAGAGGATAATTGTCCTATACCGCTGTTTAATTGTTCAGATCCCGTATTTAATGCTGTTGAATTTGCATTTAGTTCATCTGCTCCAGTTTGTAAGGAGTTCACTCCATTTGTATAGTTTGTTACTCCGTCTACTAGACCATTTTCTCCTGACAAACCACTCTGAATGGCTGCTAAACCTTGATTCAATTCAGTCATCCCTTGAATGATTCCTTTATCTGAGTTGGTCCCTTGTCGTTCCAAGGCTGATTGAATACCAGTTAAACCTGTAATCAGCTCATTCATTGCTTGATTGGTTGGTGGCAATAGCTTGTTTGAACTTTGAGCCAATGTATCTACTTGCGTTTTTAGTTCAGTTAATTGGTCCGTAAGCCCACTAACGGCAGCTAATTCTGTCTGCAAATCGGTTAACGAAGTACCCGTTTCATTTGTAGCTATTGCTGTATTAGTTATATCTTCACTTGTAATACCTAGTTGATTTTTAACAGTAGTTAGTTCTGTATTTTTTTGTTCAGTTGCTGTCTCTACTGCATCCAGCAATTCAGCTTGTTGTTCAGTAGTTAGACTATCAAAAGCAGTTGTATCACGTAATGCTGAAATTGTAGCTTCATTGTCTGCTTTAATCGTTCCTTCCAGTACATCAACT